>NZ_BAABGY010000009.1:0-361315 GCF_039541815.1 Flaviaestuariibacter amylovorans | reverse complement strand
CATGAAAACACCTGAGCAGGTGCACAAAACAAAAATCCCGGCCACCTGAGGCAGCCGGGATCTCTTCTAAAAACTGTCAACCTATTCTAGGACTATTCAACGAAATAAAAAGCCCGCCGTAGAAATACGGCGGGCTTTTCTGTCAGAGAGGCATTTTACGATACTTACAGCTTCACGAGCAGCTGCTGCATGCGGGTACCGCTAACACGGTCCGTAAGCACCACGTAGTAGGTGCCGGGCAGCAGCGAAGACACATTGAGCAGCATGCCGTTGCCGGTGAAGGCACGCGGGGCGAGGGCGGAGCCGCCCACCGTGTTCCGTACTTCTACGGTCAGGCCCGCGGCGGTTCCATTGTACGATACGCGCACCGTGCTCCGGGCCGGGTTCGGTTGCAGGCTCATCGTGTTCAGCGTGCGGCTGTTGTCGCCGTTGCCGTTCGTATCGCCGAGGCCCGCGATCGGACCACAGGGGTTCACCGTGATGCGGAAGGCGATCGGCTTGCCCACACAGCTGTTGGCATCGGCCTGGGGCGTCACCCGGATGTAGGCATGCTGGGCGGTAGCGCCGGCGTTGATAGCGGTAAAGGACGGCAGCGCCGTGCCGGTGCCCGAAGCTCCGAGGCCGATGGAGGTATTGCTGTTGACCCAGGTATACGAGGTAGCCGTACCCGGGAAGGTGATCGGGGCCGCTACGACACCGTTGCAGAGGGTGCTGTTCGGAATGGCACTCACCGAGGCTTGCGGCTTCACCGTCAGCTGGGTGGTGGCGGTGCCGGCGCAGCCGCCTGCGGGCGCTACTGTGTAGGTTACGGTGTAGGTGCCCGGCGCGGAGGCCGACAATACTACCCCGCCTGTAGCCGCATCGAGGCCCAGTCCGGCAGGAGTGGCGGTAAAGGTGCCGCCCGTGCTGCCGGCGATCGTGGCGTTGATCGACCCTGCGGCACAGTAGCTCGCCTGCGGGTAGGAAATGCCCAGGACGGCGCGGCGCGCAGCAATGACGAAGGAGAGCGGCGTACCGCTGCAACCCGACAGGCTCGGCACCACGGTGAAGGTGGCCACATTCTGGACGTCTGGTGTATTGTTGCGCGCGGTGAACGAAGGCAGGCTGCCGGCGCCGGAAGCGCCGATACCGATCGAGGGATTTTGGTTGGTCCAGGAATAAAGGATAGGAGCCGTTAGACTGCTGCTGAAGGTTACGGGCGCGGTGGCTTCGCCGGCACATACGAGCTGGCCGCTGACGCCGTTCATGACCGGCACCGGCTTAACGGTGACGCGGAAGATCACCGGCTTGAAGGAGCAGCCGTCCTTGGATTCGGGTACCAGGCGGATCGTGGCGTAGATCGGTGCGTCGGTGCCGTTCTGGGCCGTAAAGGAGGGGATGTCGCCCGTGCCGGAAGCGGCGAGGCCGATGGCAGGGTTATCGTTCGTCCAGGTGTACGACACATCCGGCAGTGCCGCGAAGGCCAGGGTGCCGGTGCTGACGCCGGCGCAATACACCCTGTTCGGTGCCGGGAGGAAGGGCGTTTCGGGACGCACGCTCACCGGTGTGGTGACCACGAGGTTGCAGGCCCCGCTTGCCAGGGTATAGCGCACGGTGTAGGTGCCGGGCGTGGAGGCGGCGAGGTCGATGGCTCCGGTGGCTGCATCGATCGAAAGGCCCGCAGGCGTGGCGCTGTAGGTACCGCCGGCGGTGCCCGTTTGCGTTACCGCAGCGGTGCCCGAAGCCGCGCAATAGGGCGTGCCCGCATACGCGATCGTGGCCGAGGGAGTGGGCACCGAGCCCACGGTGATGACGCCTGTGCTGACGGAGCAGCCGCCGTTGGTGCTCACCGTTACCTGGTAGGAGCCGGCAGGTACTCCCCGGAGGTCCTGGGTAGTGGCGGAGAAGCCGTTCGGGCCGGACCAGGAATAGGTGAAGGGCGCGGAGCCGGAGATCACATTCAGGTCGATGATACCGTTGGCAGAAGCACCGCAGGCATCCGTGACGCTGTGGCTGAGGGTGGGCGCGCTGCAATACACTTCATCGGCCCCGATGGTCGGCACCGTCTGGCTGCGGCTGTCGCCGTCGATGTCGGCATCGACGCCCACCGGCGTACCGGCGATGAGGAAGCCGTTGGTGGCCGACACGTGCAGGTTGCCGTTGGGCGCATCCACAAAGCGGGGATCGGCGGAGCTGCCGTGGGCTTCCTGTCCGCTGAACATCATGTAGTCGCCGAATTCGGCATAGGTCGTACCGTTGTACATAGCGGCAATGGCATCGGGGCCGCTTTTGTGAAGCACGTTGTAGTCGGCATTAACCACATGGGAGTTGTTGGATTTGGTCAGCGCCGTATGGGTGCCGCTGCCGCCCGACACATTGCTCCGCGAATTGGCAAAGATATTATTGCGCAGGGTGCTGGTGGAGTTGCCGCCATTGATGATGATGGCATAGCTGGGTACATTGGTGCCCGGGTTGCTGCCCCCGACCTGGATGGAGTTGTGATACAGGTTGACGTTGCCGGTGCTGACGTGGTAGATACCGGCAAACAACGAGGAGGCGCCGTGCACGCCGCCCTGCGCATTCCAGCCCAGGCTGATGAAGTTATTGCGGAGGGTAATCCCACCACTGCCCTGCAGAATGTGCCCGGCAATGAGGGGACTGATCAGCGAGGTACCCGTGAGGCCGTAGATCCGGTTACGTTCCACCACGTGACCGCTGCCCACAAACTGCGTCCACATGCCGTAGATATACGTACCGCCCGGCGCGGTGGTCGCATTGGAAAGACCCCGGACCGTGTTGTCGGAAATGGTAGAGACGCCCTGCGTGGTCAGGCCTCCGTTGGACATGAAGATACCCGTTACGCTCAGGGAGTTGTTGAAGTTGTGGTTGCCCTGCATATTCTGCACGGTATTACCCGTTACGGAAGCCGCCACGCCACTTACAAAGATCCCATAGGTAGGCGCATTGCCGGTGTGCTCATTACGTATGGCGCCAGTGCTGCTGCCCCCGATCGTATTGTTGCTGATGGTGGCGAGGAAGGTATTGTTCGTAAATGCAAAGGCAGCGATGCTGTACATGAGGGTGGAGTTGACGCCGCTGGCGGAGCTTATCGTCAGGTTCCCGACGCTGTTGCCGGAGGTGCTGCCGCCGCTGTTGCCGATCCGCTGACCGATACCGATCACCAGGGCGCTCGATCCGGTGGCGGCGGTCACCGATACCGCGGACGAACCGTCGAGCGAACCGATCGTATTGCCGGTAACATCGGCGGGCGCGTTAACGCCGGAGCTGAGGCCCGTCTCGATACCGGCAAACGTTGCAATAGAGATGGCCGCACTGGCGCGGGAGGTCGTGACGGAGATCCCGGACACCCGGTTGTTCTGCACCTGGGTGCGCGGCAACGTCGTGGTGCTGAGGCTGATGCTGACCCCCCGGAACATGGAAAGACCGGAGAAGGACGACAGGCCCGTTCCCGACGCGTCGGCGAAGCCGATCGTATTACTGCTGATAGTGGCGCGGCCGGCGCTGTTGGCGAAGTAAACCCCGAAAAAGTAGCTATTCACCGTTGCGGTACGCAGGGCGGTCTGGTAGATCTTGTTACCGCTCACCAGGGTGCCCTGGGCGCCGGTGGTAAGCGCGATGGCCGCACTGTGTCCGGCTGCCGAAAACACGTTAAATACTTCGTTGTTCAGCACCTGGAAGTCGTTGTTATCCACGATCGAGGAACCGGAATTGCACACGACCCCCTGGTAGGGCAGGCCTGCCGCCGAAGCGCCGATCCGGTTGTTCGCTACCGTGTTGCTGTCGTTGCCCGTGCTGTTGCCGAAGCCACAGATCACCACGGCACTGGCACTGCCCATATTGCTGCCGGTAGCCGCCCCGAGCACCGTACAATTACGGAGGGTGTTGCCCGACGCGTCGTTCTGGAAGCCGACCGCACCTGCGCCGAAGCTGGCGTTCGTGTTCTCGAGCGTCAGGCTGTTGCCGCCGCTGTTCAGGCCGTCGATGGTTACATTATCTGCGCCATACAGGTCTACGAGCACCGCGCCGATGTTGCCGGTTATGGTGCGGGCACCCACGGGCTGCACGAGCACCGAACTGTAGTTGGCGGCGCCGGTGCCGGAGGCATTAAGTACGCAGGGAGCCGTCTCCGTGGTGTTCTCCAGTATTTCCACGGTAATGGTGCCCTGGTGCGTACCTGCATTGATGGCGTCGAAGGCCTCTTTCAGCGTGTTGTACTGTTGGGAGCCGCCCCCGGCACTCACGCGCACCGCTGTGGCCGCCAGGGCGGCGCTGCGGGCCACCTGTGGGCGGGCCCGCTGCGGGTGCGAGGATGCGGGTGACTCAGGGGAGAGCGATTGGTTTACCGGCAGGGTCCGGTGGGCAGACTGCGCCTTCAGGGCAGCCGCCGGGAAAGCAAGCAGGCCAATGGCCAGCAGGATTCTTCTCATACGTGTAGTTTATGGTTTTGTAGTGAGTGTCGCTAAGGGCGCGCACAGGAACGGGATACATGCAGCGTCGTTGGGGAGGCTGAGGTGCCGGCTGGGGCGCGGTGGTGGTTCGCCAGGTAAGCAGGTAGGGCTTGTCGCAGGAGGGTGGATCAAAAAGTGCAGGCAGCAAACTGCGCTTGCGAAAGCGAATATAGGTATTTCTATATGCCCGGTGCCTTCGCCTGTACGGGTAATCAGAAAACCAGGGCGCTTTCCCTGGGCGCGTTGAAGGGACTCATCGTCTACGGCAGAATCCTTCGACAAACCTGGCAGAACACCGCGTGCCGGAGGGTGCTTCGCCCGGGCCGGCGGCCCCTCCCGGTCATTCTGCCATCCGGAATCTAGCGGATGCATCACTCCCCTATGCCGCCAGCAGCAAATTCACGCGGCACGAGCACAAACAAAAAGCCCCGGCGTTTCGGCCGGGACTTCGTTGGTAGCTTTTGCCGTTCGGAAACGCACCTAACGGAAAGAATGCATCGGCTTAAGTTCCCCCTTGGGGGGACAGGGGGCCTACCCTCCTGCCCGATTCAGCTCCTCCACATTTCTGCGGCGTTGCTCTTCCACCTTCACGCCTTTGCGGAAGTTGTAGCGCAGCGTCACGTTGAGGTTGCGGAAGCGGAGCATCTGGTCGAAGTTGTTGATGTTGCCGTCGATATTGGTGTTGAAGCGCAGGCGGTGCGTGTTGAAGACGTCGCCGGCATTCACCGAGAGGTCGAGGCCAGCCTTGGTGAAGCTTTTGCGCAGTGCCACGTCGAGGCGGAAATAGGCTTCCATCTGGTAGAGGCCGGTGAGGCCCGGGCCTACGTAGCGGCCATTGAGCTCGGCGCGGATGCCGCGCGGCAGCTGCAGCGTGTGGTTCGACTGCAGCATCACGAACACGTTCTCGTTCACCTGCCGCACGCCCTTGTCGTTGAACTCGATGCGGTCGCCCAGCACGGTGAGCGTGTTCTGCACATCCCACCAGCGGCGGATCTTCACCGGCACCACGGCCGTGAGGCCCACCTCGCGCTCGCTGCTGACGTTGCCCGTGTAATAGATCGTATACGAACTGTCGGGCACGATGCGCGGCAGCTCGCTCATGATATCCTTCGTATACAGGTACGACAGCGTAAAGAGGTAGGTCTTGTTCACCGATTGCGTTACGGAGAAGGAATGCGCGTACTGCGGGCGCAGGTAAGGGTTGCCTTCGAACCAGGTATAGGGGTCGCGGTAGAGGCGGAAGGGATTCAGGTTGCCGTAGTTGGGGCGCTGCAGGCGGCGGCTGTAGCTCCAGTTAATGCTGTACCGGTCGCTTACCTGCTGCTGCAGGAACACGGTCGGGAAGAGATCCGTATACTTACGGTTCGTGACCTGGCCGGTGGTGAGCTGCGTGCCGCGCGACACGGTCTGCTCCGCGCGCAGGCCGGTCTGCAGCGTAAGGCGCTTGCTCAGCGGCATCGACCAGTTCACGTAAGCCGCATAGATGTTCTCCGTGTAGCGGAAATGATTCGTACGTGCCGGGTCGGGTACGAGACCCGTGTTGTTGAAGTAGAAGCGCGCGTCGTTGTCCGACAGTACGTCGGAAGCACGCACGCCGGTCTCGAAGCGCCGGTTGCCGGGGAGCATGAGGGTGAGGTCTACACGCCCCGACACGATGTTGTAGCCGTTGGGCGAATTCTGGTAGAGGAAGTCGGTCTCTACCGGCTTTCCCGTGCGCACGCTGTCGTAGTAGTTGTAGAAGTCGGCGTCGCCGCGGTTGCGGATCCGGGCCCCGTCCACATCGGCGGTCAGCGTGCTGCCCGCCGAGTCGAGCTTGAATACGTAATGCGCGTTGCCCGTCATGCCTTGCCACACGTTCATCATCCGGTTGCGCGCGTCGATCACCAGGTCCGCTGTTCCGGGCGCAGGCCCCATCACCGTGCGCGTGTCGAACTGCTGGCGCAGCGTGTTCTGGTTGAAGTAGGCCGTGAAGCCGATGCTGTGGCGCTTGTTGAGCTGCCAGTCGGAGCCGAGACGCACGGTCGGCGGGCCTTCGTTGTAGTGGTTGGCCTCGGCCACCTGGTCGAAATAATTGATGCCGCGGCTACCGCGGAACACCCGCGTAAAGGTGGCGTTGCGGCCGCCCACTCGGCGCATCAGGTCCACGTTGGCAAAGAAGCTCCAGCCGCCCTTTTTCATATTGATACTCGCGCCGGTGCTCCAACCGCTGTTGTAGAAGTTGGTGTTGTAGCCCATATACACGGCGCCGGTCATGCCCTGCACGGTCTGCCGCTTCAGGTTCAGGTTGAGGATGCCCGAGGTGCCCTCGGCCTCGTACTTCGACGAAGGATTGGTGATGATCTCGATGTTTTTCAGGTTTTCGGCCGGCATGCCTTCGAGCATCGTGCGCAGGTCGCGGGCAGAAAGAAAGGTGGGACGCCCGTCGATCATCACCGTGACGCCGCTGCGGCCATTGAGCTGGATATTGCCCTCCGCATCGATGAGCACGCCCGGCGTGCGCGCCAGTACGGCGTAGGCCGTGTTGCCGGCAGCCATCGCGGTGTTCTCCACGTTCACCACGAGGCGGTCGGCCTTCTGCTCGATGGCGGGGCGGAGCGATTGTACGGTCACTTCGTCCAGCTGCTTGCCGTCGGCTTTCAGTGCAAGGGTGCCGAGGTCGGTGTCGGCGCTGATGGCGCGGGTTGCGCTCACGAGGTCGCGGTAGCCGATGGCGGTATAGCGCAGGCGATAGCTGCCAGCAGCGGGCGCCTTGATCGTAAAGCGGCCGTCGGTACCCGTCATGGCGCCCGCCGCCAGGGAGCTGTCGGCCCGCAGCAGGGCGATGTTGGCGTAAGCCAGCGGAGTGCCTTTTTCGTCGGTAAGGCGGCCTTGCAGGCTCTGCGCATGAAGGAAGCCGGCAGGAAGCAGGAAGAGTACCAGGTAGAGCAGGATTGTTTTCATGTCGTGTGGTTTTGGACGAATACTTTCGTAATTAAAGTAAATAAGGATCCCGCTGGGCGGCGCTGCCGCTCATCACAGTGTTGGGGAATAAAGGATGAAAGGAAAAGGAACGGGGCGGGCGGGCGCCCGCCCCGTAGAATTACTGGACGACCGTTTTCAGGTCGATGTATTTGTTCAGGCTGGAGAGCTTATAGCCTTGCTGCTGCATGCGGGCAATGAAATCGGGCGTAGTGCCTGTGGCCTTCGCACCGGTAATGTCGTTCGGGCGCACGTTGGTGAAGCCGAGGTCCTGGTACTGCTTTACGAGGCCGGGCGTGATGCCGAGGGCTTTGAAGGAAATGTAGTGATCGAGCTTCAGCCCGCCGAAGCCAACGGCGGCGAAGCCTTTCACGAAGTCTGCCGTTACGTGCACCGACTTGGCACCGGTGACGTCGTTCGCGCGCAGGTTGCTGAAGCCCATAGCACGCAGGCCGTTGATATAGTCGGCGGTAACGCCGAGCGACTTAAACGAAATGGCTTGGCGGTTGCTGAGGTCGGGGAAGCCCGCCTCGCGGATCGACCGGATGTATTCCTCCGTTACGTTGAGCGACTTCATCGCTACCATATCGTCCACGTCGCGGTCCGAGTAGGTGCCAGCTCCGGCACCTGCGCCGGCACCGGCCACACCGCTATTGTCAAAATGCTTCTCCTTGACCTTGTTCTTGATTTTCTCTTTGGTCTTGGGCTTGCCTCCCTGGAAGTCGGGACCCGCAACGGCGTCCTCGTCGTCAGGATCGGCGGGCAGGGCCGGGATGGCCGGGTCGGGCGGCAGCGCGGGCAAACGGCCGTTGTCGGGGCGGCTGCGGTAGCCGCTGTCGCGGGCTGCACGTCCCTTGCTGTTGCTGCTGCGTACGGCTTCCACGTACTTGCTGTCGATGCCCTGCGCCTTCAGCGTGATAAGGCGGCCCGGGTCCACGTTCGGGTACACCTTGCGGATGTCTTCGATATAGGCTTTGTCCACACCGAGCGAGCGCAGCGGGATGAGGTCCTGCAGCGAGACGTTCTTCAGACCGGCGGCCTGAAGCGACTGGATATACGCGCCATTTACGTTGAGTGCCGCCAGCGGGATGAGCTCGTCGCGGTCGAAGTTCTTGTAGCCGGCGGCCTTCAGCTCACCAATGTATGTGCGGGTCACGTTCACGAAGAAGAGCACCATCTGGTCGCGGTCGTCACCGGCGGCGATGCCCTCCCCTTTCAGGTAGTCGTTGAACGACGGATCGGCCACGAACTTGTAGCGGCCCATGCCCCCGTTGCCCTCGAAGCGGCCGGTGAACTCCATGGTGCCGGCATCGCGCTTCAGGCGGAAGGAGCCCGCCGCATCGCGCGGCAGCGTTCCGAAATCGGCGAGCGGGAACGTGGATCCGTTCATCGAGTTGTTGTCGTCGTCGTCGCTGCGGAACTGCACCTGCACCTTGTCGCCCTTGATGGTGGCAAACCAGGCCCCCTCGGTTTCGATGCCGTTATGGGTGCGCTTGCGCTCGGTCTTGGCGGTCTTGTTTTGCTCCTTCGACTGGGCCATCGGCTCGTTGAGCACGCTCACCAGCAGGAGCAGCAGCGGCAGCAGGAAGCCGTACTTCCAGGCCGTGTGCAGGTTGGATCTTTTGGCATTCATCATGAGTACGCGTTTTTTAAGAAGTGATTGATTGTAATTGGTCGTGAGGCTGAGCGGGAAGTGCGGGGCCGACACCCGTAGCAGGCTCATCTGGTATTGCTCCGCATCGGTAGCGCCGGCTTCCAGCACGGACGAATCGGTAAGGTATTCGAGGTTGCTCTCCAGGGTGCGGCGGTAGGTCCAGGCAAAGGGGTTGAACCACTGGAAGATGAGTACGAGCTCGGCGAAGAGGATGTCCCAGGTATGGCCCTGGCGGATGTGCACCTTCTCATGCTCGAGGATCTGGTTGTAGGTGTCCCAGTCGTATTTCTCCGGGTTGATGAAGATGTAGGGTCCGAAGGAGCAGGGCGCCTTGTCGCCGTCGAGCTCCACGATGGTGTAGCGGCCGTCGCGGATGACGGGGCGGGTGCGCACGCGGTAAAGCAGCACGCCCACCTGCAGCAGGAAGTTGAGGCCGAACGCGAGCACCCCGAACCAGTAGAGCCCGATGCCGAAGCGGATCCACTGCGCCGCGTCGAAGGGCGCCTTTGTCCTGGCTTCTTTAGCCGGCCCGGGTGTGGCCGCCACCGTGCCCGCACCAACGGCCGGAAGCGTTGCCCCGGCGCCTGCCGCATCGTCGCGGCCGGCAAGGCCGGTGAGGGCGTCAGGATGCGGCACGGCCTGTACTTCTACGGGTGCGGAGCGGAGCGACCACTGCGCCGGCACGGGCACGAGCGGCAGTGCGAAGGCAAGCCCGAGTCCGGCCAGCAGTACAAATCGGTTGACCCGGAAGAACGTCTCCCGCTGCAGCAGCAGCTTATAGAAGACGAGGCAGCCGGCGAGGATCAGGGCAACGTGCAGGATGTAGGGCATCATGACTTTCCGTTTTTGATGAGGTCAAGGATCTCTTTCAGTTCTTGCTCGCCCAGGTTCTGCTCCTTGGCAAAGAAGGCCAGCATGCGGGGATAGGAATTGTCGAAGTACTGGCTTACAATATCCTTCAGTGCATGGCTCTGGTAGTCGTCGCGCGGGATCACCGGGAAGTACTGGTACATGTTGCCGATGACCTCGTGTCCCAGGAAGCCCTTTTCCTCCAGGATCTTGACCATGGTGGCCACGCTGTTGTAGTGGGGCTTCGGGTCGGGCAACAGGGGAATGATGTCGCGGATAAAGGCCCGCTCCAGTTCCCAGAAGGCCTGCATGATCTGCTCTTCCCGTTTTGCCAGTTTGATCATACGTTCAATGTTTCCATAAATGTACTCCTAATCAATTAGGAGTACAACTAATTCATTGGGAAAGGTCGAAAAATGGGCCGGCCGGCGCCCCTTCCCGGGACGAGCGGCGGGCGCTCTTCTGTGCTGCATAAGCTGTTGGAGCTATAGCATATTCCCAAAGGGCTGAGATGGACGGCCGCAAGCGGCCTTTTCGCGCGACGGCACGACGGCACGACGGCGCGACGAGGAAACCGATTCATGTCCTCCGCTTTTCGTCGTGTCTTTGTGCCGTTGTGCCGTCGTGAAAAGGGGCGAAAGCCCTGCATGCCGTGCTTGCACGGCTGGCTAACCACACGCTGAATAATCTCAACCCCGCTGAATAAAAAAGGCGCCCCGTTACCGGGGCGCCTCTATTCTAATCCAACCAGAGAGAATTACTTGTCGAGCAACACCTTGTTGGGGTAGGTCGCGCCGCCGATCTCCGTCACTACGGTATAGGTACCGTTGGCGAGGAAGCCGGGCAACTCGAGGCTCAGGGCCGTAGTGCCGCTCGAGAGGCGCTCCTGGCGGCTGAGCACGATGCGGCCGCCGTTGTCGATGACCAGGAAGCGTGCCGTACCCGCGATCGTCGTCTTCACCTGCAGGCGTACCTGGGTGCTGCGGACGGGGTTTTTCATGAGGCGCACTTCCGTAACGTCGGCCGCCGTGTTGTTGAGGCCGATCGAAACGATGGGGCTGTAGGAGAAGGCACCGCCTACGTCCACCTGCTTGAGGCGGTAGTACACGCGGTTCGCCGTGATGCCGCTCAGGTCGTCGTTGTAGTTATACGTAGCAACCGTGGTGGCGTTGGTGCCGGCTACCGTGCCGATGCGGCTGAAGGTGCGTCCGTCGGTGCTGCGCTCTACTTCGTAGCCTTCGAAGTTCACCTCGTTCTCCGCGGTCCAGCGGAGGGCGGCGGTGTTGCCACGCTTGTCGGCCGTGAAGGTGAGGAGGCGTACCGGGAGCGACTGCGTGAAGGCCACCGCGTAGCTGTTGGTGCTTCCCGTGAAGCCGGCCGCGTCTTTCCAGGCATAGTCGAAGGCAATGGTCGTAGTGCCGTTGCGGATCAGCAGCTTGAGTCCGGCGAGGTCATAGGCCGGGATCTCCCACTTGCCGGAGGTGCTGTTGTAGAGGGCGCAGCCGGGGTTGCCGGCGTTGCCACCCTGGCAGCCACCGGGCTGCAGCTGGATGCCGTTGTATTCGAGCATCAGCGCGTTCGCGTAGGCAGCGCCATTGCGGGTGCCGCTGTACGAAGCCGGGTCGATCACGACGCTGACACCGTTGACGTTGGCACCGAGCGTGAGCGCAGTACCGTTGTTGCCGTTGGCGTCGGAGCCGGTGAGGGCGCCGGGCGTGTTGCCGTTATCGGCGGTACCGGACAGCACCACGTTCCAGAGGTAGCTATTGGCGTTGTTGGCCGTGCTCACCACGGTAGCGGTATCTACTGCGTTCGATGTGTTCGGGTTCACCACGTAGGTCTTCAGGTCGGCAACCGGCAGGGAGTTCACCGCGAAGTTGAGACCCGACAGGTTGGTCGCCACGAGGCTAACGAGCTGGCGGCCGTTCACCGTGCCATCAGCGCTCGTATTCACGCCCTCGCCGGTGATGACCCAGCCTGCGTTCACGGAGGCGGTGGTCGAAGCCGGGTCGGAGGTCAGCACCAGCGTGTAGTCGCCGGGGTTGAGGCCGCCGATCGAGTAGGTGCCGTCGGCGCCGATCTGGGTGCTGGCCACGATGGCGTTCGATGCGTTGAGCACGTTCACGTAGAGACCCGTGCCCACTGCGGCGATGCCGTTGATGGCGCCGTCGGTAAGGCCGTTGAAGTCGTTGAACAGCGTACCCGTGATCAGCAGGGTGCTGAAGGGCTGGCTGGCCGTAGCGCTTTCGATGCCTTCCTCGCCGGCGTTGTCGACCGCCGTGTAGGTAAAGTCTACCGTTACTGCGCCGTCGATCGGGTCCACCTGCACCGCCGTAGCGTTGGCGAGGTTACCGTTGGCGGCCGTAGCGATATAGATACCACCTGCGGGGAAGTTACCGGCGTTGTAGCTGGCGGTCGTCTCGGGATCGCCCGGGTTGAGGGCGCTCGTGATCGTTACCGAGGTAGCATTCGTCGGGAAGGCCGTGATGTGCACATAGTTCACCTGGCCACCGGCGAGGTCCGGGTCCGTGGCGCTGAAGGCCGTGGCCGGAACCGTCACCAGCGTCGTACCACCGGGGTTCACCTGGGTAGCGGCGGTATTGTCGGCCGGGATTGGCAGGGCGTCCACACCGAAGTCGATGACCTGGGTAGCTGCGAGGGCGCCGCCGAAGGCGAAGGTGCCGTTGCGGGTGCCGTCGCCGTTCGTGCCGGTGAGGCCTTCCGCGGTATACACCCAGCCCGTGGAGGGCAGCGTGGCCGTGCTGCTGTTGGCAGCGTTGGTGAGCACGAGGGCGTAGGTCGTCACCCCTTCCAGGATACCGTCGGCGGTGCCGAAGGAGAAGGTGCCGTTGCTGATGGTCTTGGTCGCGATCACGCTGTTGTTGGCCGTGTTCACGAGGTTGACGTAGAGCTGGCCACCGGCACTGCCCGTAGGCGTACCGTCGATGATGCCGGCCGTAGCGTCGTCGTATACCGTACCCGTGATCGTGATATCGGTCAGGGTCTGGCGGGCGATACCGGTGGTAACGCTCTCCGCGCCGGCCTGGTCGATGGCAGAGAAAGTAAAGTCGATGTTGCCTGCGCCGCCGGTGGGATCCACCGTGATGGCGCCTGCCGGGTTGCCCGTGGCATTGGTAGCGAGGAACACGCCGCCGGCCGGGAAGGTGGCTGCCGTGTACGAGAGCGCTCCGTAGGTACCGTCAACCGTGGTGGCCGCCGAGGCGAAGTTCACCGTGGTAGTGTGGGTCGGGAACGACTTGATATGAATGTAGCGCACCTCGCCGCCGCTGATGTCGACGTTGTCGTTGGCAACGAACATCGTAGCGAGGATGGTGATCATAGCCGTGCCGCCGGGGTTCTGCTGGCTGGGGGCTACGGTCAGGGGGGCAGGTACGGGGCGGGCGTCGATACCGAAGCTCACCGTTACCGGGCTTGTTACCACGGTGCTGAACGTGTAGCGGCCGTTGGGCAGACCGTCGGCGCTGGTACCGAGGCCTTCGCCGGTGTTGAGCCAGGCCGTTGCGTTGGGCAGGGCCGGGGCGGTAGCGCCGGGGTCGTCGGCAAGCACGAGGCGGTAATCCGTTACGTCGCTGCGCAGGCCGTCGGCCGTGCTGAAGGAGAAGGCGCCGCCGGCTACGGGCTTGCTGCTCACCACGGTGTTCGTGTTACCGTCCACCAGGTTTACATACAGCGGACCGCCCGCGTTGGAAATGAGCGCGCCGTTGATGATGCCGTCGGTATTGCCGTTCACGTCGTTGTAGACATTACCGGAGATCGTGAGCTCGCTGATCGGGATCTTGCCGACACCGATGTTGCCGCTTTCCACACCGGCCTGGTCGATGGCGCGGAACTGGATGCGTACCGTATCGGCACCGTCAACAGGATCGATATAGAAGGAGTCGAGCGTGGAGCCGGTTGCGTTGGTGGCCACATAGATACCACCGGCCGGGAAGTTGCCCGAGGTATACGTGGTGACGGCCAGCGGACCGCCGAGTGTGGTCGACGAGTTCACCGTTACCGCCGTGGCGTTCACCGGGAGGGAGAGCACGCGGAGATACGTCACCTGGCCACCGGCGATATCGATCGGGTCGGAAGCAAGCGGCAGGTTGTTGGCGATCGGGATGAAGATGTTGCCACCGGGGTTCACCTTGGGGGTGGCCACGGTTACGGGCACCGCGATGGGGCGGGCATCGATACCGAAATCGACCGTTGTGTTGGCGGCAATGATGCCGGTAGCATAGCCACCGTTGACGCTGCCGTCGCCGTTGGTGCCCGACAGGCCTTCTGCCGTATTCACCCACAGGGGCGAGGGCAGGCCAGCCGTGGTGGCGATGGCGGTATTGGTCAGTACGAGCTTGTAGGTAGCCACATCGCTGCGGAGGCCGTTGCCCGTGCCGAAGGAGAAGGTACCGTCGGTGAGCTCCTTGCTGGCGATCACGAGGTTGAGGGCCGTGTCTACCAGGTTCACAAACAGTTGCCCGTTGGCGTTGGAGATACGGATCCCGTCGATGAGGCCGCCGTTCACGTCGTCGTATACATTACCGGTGAGCAGCAGGTCGCTCAGGGGCTGGCGGGCCGTACCGGTGGTGGTGCTTTCCTTGCCGGCGTTGTCGATGGCGTGGTAGACGATGTCCACGTTCACGGCGCCGTTTACGGGGTCAACCGTGATGGCGCCCGTGGGGTTGCCCACGGTGTTGGTGGCCACGTACACACCACCTGCCGGGAAGTTACCGGAGTTGTACGACAGCGCGCCGTAAGTGCCGTTCACCGAGGTGGCGGCGTTGGCGAAGCTGATCGTCGTAGCGTTCGTCGGGAAGGAAAGGATGCGGATATAGTTCACCTGGCCGCCGGCGATGTCGCCATTGTCCGCAGCGGAGAACGTCGTAGCGGGGATCGTCACCGTAGTAGTACCGCCCGGGTTCACCTGGGTGGTCGCCGTGGTGATGATGGCGGGTACCGGGAGGGCGTCGATGCCGAAGTCGATCACGGTGCCGCTGGTTACGGCGCCGCCGAATACGTAGCGGCCGTTCACGATGCCGTCGCCGGCCGTTCCGGAAATGCCTTCGGCCGTGTTGGCCCAGGCGTTCGGCGCCGGGAGGGCGGGTACCGTAGCGGTAGCTTCGTCGGCGAGCACCAGGTGGTAGGTCGTCACATCCGCCTCCAGGCCATCGGCCGTCGTAAAGGTGAAGGTGCCGTTGGTGAGCGTCTTGCTGGCCACCACACTGTTGTTGGCGGTGTTCACGAGGTTCACGTAGAGCTGGCCACCGGCGTTCGAGATCAGGTTGCCGTCGATGTTGCCGCCGTTGGCGTCGTTGTAGACGTTACCGGAGAGCGTCAGCTCGGTGAGGGGCTGCGATACCGTGGCTGTGTTGGCGCTCCGCTTGCCGGCGTTGTCGATCACGGCATAGGGAAGCACCACGGTCACGGCGCCGTTCACCGGGTCAACCTGCACCGCATTGGCGGCGGAAAGGTTGCCGTTGGCAGCCGTAGCGATATAGATACCATCCGTGGGGAAGGTACCGGAAGTATAGGTCGTCGTGGTCACCGTGCCGCCGATGCTGGTGGCGCCGGTAACGGTGATGGAGGTGGCATTCGTGGGGAAACCGGTAAGCAGCACGTAGGACAGGATGCCGCCGTTGGCCGCGTCGGCGTCAGTGCCGGAGAAGGCCGTGGCCGGGATCGTCACGTTGTTGGTGCCGCCGGGGTTGGTCTGGGACGCAGCCACAGCCGTTACCGCCGTGGGCAGTGCGTCGATGCCGAAGTCGATCGTCTGCGACGTCGTCACCACTGCACCGAAGCTGTAGGCGCCGTTCACCGCGCCGTCGCCGGAAGTACCGGAGATGCCTTCGGCAGTATTTACCCAGCCGGCGTTCGGCAGGGCAGGTGTTGTGGCGATCGCCGTAGCAGCGAGTACCAGCTTGTAGGAGCCCACGTTGTTCTGTACGCCGTTGGCCGTGCCGAAGGCGAAGGTGCCGTCGGTGAGCAGCTTGCTGGCTACTACCGTGTTGGCAGTGGTATCCACGAGGTTCACAAAGAGCTGTCCGTTGGCATTGGAGATGAGCGTGCCGTTGATGATGCCGGCATTCACGTCGTTATAAACGTTGCCGGAGATCAGGAGGTCGCTGAGCGGCTGCGAAGCCGTAGCGGTGTTATTGCTTTCCTGGCCGGCATTGTCGATCACCTTGAACGACACCACCACGGTTACCGCACCGTTCACCGGGTCTACGCGGAAGGCGTTGGCGTTGGCGAGGGAGCCGTCGTCGTTGGTGGCAATGTAGATGCTGCCGGGGAAGGTATTCACGTCATAGCTCGTGGTCGTTACGAGGCCACCGGGCGAAAGCGAGCCCGTCACGGTGATGGTGGTGGCATTGGTGGGGAAGGCCGTGATGCGCACGTACTCAATCTCGCCCCCTGCGGCGGCGTCGATGTCCGAGCCGCTGAAGGTAGCGGCGGGGATGGTTACGAGGTTGGTGCCGCCCGGGTTCACCAGCGTTGCGGCAACCAGGCTGTTGGCTACCGGCTTACCGTCGATGCCGAAGTTGGCACCGGCCACGCCGTTGGAGGTGAGGGTCACCGATTGCAGGCCGTTGGGCGTGCCGTCGCCGGCTGCTGCCGTACCCTCTCCTACGTAGGCCCAACCCGAGGGAAGGGTGGTAGCGGGGGCAGCTGCGGTTACCGTGCCCTGTACGTTGCTCAGCTGCAGGGTATAGGTACCGTTGCCGAGGCCGGTGATCACATAGGTGCCGTCGGCAGCCACCACGGCGGTTGCCACTACTACGTTGGAGCCGTTGAGGGCATTCACGTACAGCTGGCCGGCCAGGTTGGTACCGGTACCGTTGATGAGGTTATCGGCAAGTGCATTGAAGTCGTTGTACACGGTTCCGGAGATGGCACCCGTGATGAAGGGTACCGTCGTGTTCGCGGTCGTGGCGCTCTCATAGCCGGCGATGTCGATCACCGAGTACGGGAACACGGCCGACACCGCGCCATCGGCCGGGTCGATCTTGAGGGCATCGACGGGCAGCAGGTTACCACTGTTGTTGGTTGCGAGATAGAAGCTACCGGGGAAGTTACCCGAGTTGTAGGTGGCCGTGATGACGGGACCGCCGGCGGTCAGCGAGCCAATGACCGTGATGCTGTTGGCATTGGTCGGGAAGCCCGTGAGGCGCACGTAGGCGATGCCGCCGTTGGCGTCCGCGTCGGCGGAGGCGAAGGAGGCCGCGGGCACGGTCACCGGGGTGTTGCCACCGGGGTTGGCCTGTGCCGTGATAGTGGTGCTCGTTACCGTGGGCAGGGCATTGACGCCGAAGTTCACAACAACAGGCATCGTAATGGCGCCTACCGTATAAATACCGTTAGCCGTTCCGTCGCCGGCGTTACCGCTGAGGTCTTCGGCCGTATTCACCCAACCCGTCGTAACGGAGCCGGTGGTAGCCGTATTTGTCGTAGCAATCACTACTGCATAGGAGGTGCCGGACTCTACGCCGTTGGCCGAGCCAAAGGAGAAGGTGCCGGTGCTGCCGCCCGCGATGGGGAGGGCCTGGGAAGCCACTACCTGGTTGGTAGCGGTGTTCACGAGGTTGGCGTAGTGCAGCGTGCCGCCGGGGTTGCCGGTAGCGGTGCCGTTGATGAGGCCGTCCTTGGTGCCGTTGGCGTCGTTGAAGAGCGTCCCGGAGATCGTGAGGTCGGTCAGCGGCTGGCGGGCGATGCCGCTGGCAACGCTTTCCTTGCCGCTGTTGTCGATGGCCGTATACGTGAAGTCTACGTTCACCGCGCCGTTCACCGGGTCTACCGTGATGGCGCTCGTGGGGTTACCCACGGTGTTGGTGGCCACATACACGCCGCCTGCCGGGAAGTTGCCGGAGTTGTACGAGAGGGCGCCATAGGTGCCGTTCACCGAAGTGGCGGCGCTGGCGAAGTTCACGGTCGTGGTATTGGTCGGGAAGGCCGTGATATGGATATAGCTCACCGCGCCGCCGCTGATATCACCGTTGTCGGTAGCGGAGAAGGTAGCGGCGGGGATCGTCACCGTGTTGGTGCCGCCGGGGTTCACCTGGGGCGCGGCGGTGGTCAGCGTAGCCGGAACCGGCAGCGCCTCGATGGCGAAGTTGACCACCTGGGAGGTCGTTACATTGGCGCCGAAGGTATAGGTGCCGTTGGCAGCGCCGTCGCCGGCAGGCGTAATGCCCTCCGCCATGTTCACCCAGCCCGTCGTGGGCAGGGAAGCCGTGGTCGCGGAAGCCGAAGCGGCGAGCACCACGTTATAGGTACCTACGTTGTTCTGGAGGCCATCGGCCGTGGAGAACGAGAAGGTTCCGTTGGTGACGGCCTTGGAAGCCACCACTGTGTTGTTTGCCGTGTTCACGAGGTTCACGTACAGCTGTCCGCCGGCGTTCGAGATGAGGTCGCCGTTGATGGTGCCGCCGTTCACGTCGTCGTATACCGAGCCGGAGATCGTGAGGTCCGTGAGGGGCTGACGGGCGATGCCGCTGGTGCTGCTTTCCGCACCGGCGTTATCGATCGCGTTGTAGGTGAAGTCCACATTCACGGCGCCGTTCAGGGGGTCAACCGAGATGGCGCTCGTGGGGTTACCCACGGTGTTGGTGGCCACATACACACCACCGGCCGGGAAGGTAGCGGAAGTGTACGAGAGGGCGCCGTAGGTGCCGTTCACCGAAGTGGCGGCGTTGGCGAAGAACACCGTCGTGGTATTGGTCGGGAAGGAAATGATATGGATATAATTCACCTGGCCGCCGCTGATATCGACGTTGTCGGTCGCGGAGAACGTGGTGGCGGGGATCGTTACCGTAGCGGTGCCGCCGGGGTTCACCTGGCTCGTGGCCGTGGTGAGGGGCGCCGGTGTCGGCAGGGCGTCGATGCCGAAGTCAATCACGGCACCGGAGGTCAGCGCGCCGCCGAAGAGATAGCGCCCGTTGGCGTTGGCGTCGCCGGTGGTACCGGATACACCTTCTGCCGTATTCACATACGTATTCGGGTTCGGCAGGGCCGCCGTGGTGGATGTCGCCGAAGTGGTCAGCACCACGCCATAGGTGGTCACGTTGCTCTGCAGGCCGTTGGCGGTGCCGAAGGAGAACGTGCCGTTGGTGAGCAGCTGGCTGGCTACCACCGTGTTGTTATCCGTGTTGATCACGTTTACATAGAGCGGGCCACCTGCGTTGGAGATCGGCGAGCCGTTGATGATGCCGGCGTTGGCGTCGTTGTACACCGTACCGGAGATCGTGAGGTCGGTGAGCGGCTGGCGGGCGGTACCCGTAGCGGCGCTCTGCTTGCCGGCATTGTCGATCGTGGCATAGGTGAAGTCCACGTTCACGGCGCCGTTCACCGGGTCTACGGTGATGGCGGTGAGCGGGTTGCCCGAGGAGTTGGTGGCTACATATACGCCACCAGCCGGGAAGTTACCGGAGTTGTAGCTGAGGGGGCCGGCAACGCCGCCGAGTGTGGTGGCCGCCGAAGCGAAGCTCACCGTGGTGGCGTTGGCGGGGAAGGCCGTGATGCGGATGAAGCTCACCTGGCCGCCGGAGAGGTCGCCGGCGTCGGCGCCGCTGAAGGTCGTGGCCGGAACCGTTACCGCAGTCGTGCCGCCCGGGTTCACCTGGGAGGTAGCGGTATTGAGCGCGGTCACGGTCGGAAGGGCGTCGATACCGAAGTCGATGGCGGCATTGTTGGTCACATTGGCGCCGAACGTGTACACGCCGTTGGCGGTACCGTCGCCCGTGGTGCCCGCAACGCCTTCAGCCGTATAGGTAAACGCAGCGGAAGGAAGAATGGACGTTGCGGTGACGGCATCCCTGGTCAGCACCAGCGAGTAGGTGGCCACGTTGCCCTGGAGGCCGTCGCCCGTCGTGAAGCTATAGGTACCGGCTGCGCTCACGGGCTTGGAGGCCACTATGGAGCCGCCGCTCACGAGGTTGACGAAAAGGGGACCGCCGGCGTTGTTGCGGAGCGTACCGTTGATGATGCCGCCGTCGGGGTCGTTATAGACGCTGCCCGAGATCTGCAGTTCGGCCAGGGGCTGGCGGGCGACACCCGAGGTAGTGCTTTCCTTGCCGGCGTTGTCGATAAGGCGGTAAGAGATGTCGACGTTCACCGCGCCGTTGAGCGGGTCAACGAGTACGGCGGTGGTCGGGTTGCCGGCCGTGTTCACGGCTACGTACACGCCGCCCGCCGGGAAGTTGCCGGAGTTATAGGTGGAGGTCGTCACCGGGCCGCCGATGGTGGTGGAGCCGGTGAGCGTGATGGAAGTAGCGTTGGTGGGCAGCGCGGTCACGCGGAGGTAGCTGAGGGTACCGCCGTTGGCCGCATCGGCGTCCGTACCGCTGAAGGTAGCGGCAGGAACCGTTACGCTGTTGGTACCGCCGGGGTTCGTCTGGCTCGTAGCCGTCGTCAGTGCCGTGGGCACCGGGAGAGCGTCGAGGCCGAAGTCGACCACGGTATTGGCGGTTACGTTGGCGCCGAAGCTATAGGCGCCGTTGGCGGTGCCGTCGCCGGTGGTGCCGGTGAGGCCTTCCGCCGTATTCACCCACTGGGGGGAGGGCAGGGTGCCCGTGGTAGCCGTGGCCGAGCCGGCGAGCACGAGCTGGTAGGTAGCTACGTTGTTCTGCAGGTTATCGGCCGTGCTGAAGGAGTAGGTGCCGCCCGTTACCGGCTTGGAGCTGACCACCGTGTTGGTGGCCGTGTTCACGAGGTTTACGAACAGGGGACCGCCGGCGCTGGAGATCAGCGTGCCGTTGATGGTGCCCGCCGCCGGGTCGTTGTAGACGCTGCCCGAGATCGTGATGTCGGTGAGGGGCTGGCGGGCGATGCCGGTGCCGGTGCTCGACTGCAGGGCCTGGTCGACCACCTTATAAGTGATGTCGACATTCACGCCACCGTTCACCGGGTCTACGGTGATGGCGCTCGTGGGGTTGCCCACGGTGTTCGTGGCCACGAAAACGCCGCCGGCGGGGAAGTTGCCGGAGTTGTACGAGAGGGCGCCCGGGGCACCGTTCACCGTAGTGGCGGCGCTGGCGAAGTTGATCGTCGTGGTATTAGTCGGGAAGGTAGTGACATGGATATAGGAGATCTGTCCGCCGCTCACATCTACGGCATCGGTGCCGGAGAAAGTGGCTGCGGGGATCGTTACGGTGTTGGTGCCGCCGGGGTTCGACTGAGAAGCCGCGGTGGTCAGGGCCGTCGGGGTGGGCAGGGCCTCGATACCGAAGTCGAAATACGTATAGTTCGAGATGGCGCTGCCGATGGTGTACACGCCGTTGCCGGTGCCGTCGCCGCTGCTGTTGCGTAGGCCTTCGCCGGTGCTCACCCAGCCGGTGGGCAGGGTCGAGGCAGGCGTGGCGGCGCCAACGTTCACATTAACGGTGCTGAGCACGAGGCGGTAGGTGGAGGTGGTCGTGTTCACACCGTCCTGGGCGCCGAAGGCAAAGGAGCCGTTGGTGAGCGTCTGCTTGGCCACCACGGTGTTCCCTACGGTGTTCACGATATATACATACAGCTGCGTGCCGGAGGCCGTGCTGATGGCCGTGCCACCGATGGTGCCGGCGTTCACGTCGTTGAATACGGTACCGGCGATGTAGCGGCAATCGGGCAGGGCGTAGCTGCTCTCGCCCGAGCTCGTTTCGTTGGCCCACCACCAGGTATTGAGCGTACGGATATTGCCGTAGTCGTCGCAAAGCGTGTTGTTGGACGTAGCGGTGCCAAGGCCGTTGGCAGGCGAGGGCACCTGGCCGGTGTTGCCGGAGCCGTTCCAGCCGCGGCCCACAAAGCCATAAGACGCGAGGTTCACCTGCGCCATGCCGTTAACGGAGCTGTCCACCCCTTTGCCGGTGGTGTTCGAAGTATTGTTCTCGGTGCCGTTGTTGATCGAGCAGTTGCCGACCGACACCAGGATGGTATCGTTCCAGAAGAGGCGGGGGGTATATACTACCGGCTCATGACCGGTTACGGAGAAGCCGTTCACGTTCTGCTCGGCGTCGAAGATGGGAAGGTTGGTACGTCCGCGGCGGAGGTAAAAGGTCACCTCGGCGGAGGCGGCCGAGACCAAGTTGCCAAGACCGTCCCTGCCGTCCCAGGCAATGGACCCGGTGCCGGCGGTGCGGGAGGTATCGTTCAGGATGCGGTCGGAAGTGCCGTGCTGGTAGCCGTCGGTGCCGTTGAGGTCGAGGAGTACGGCTACGTCGCCGGTAGCGGAGATCGTGTAGTTGATGGTATAGGCGCCGGGGCAGCCGGTGATGCTGTTGACCGTAGGCGTCGAGGGCGCCGCGGAGCGGGGGTACACGTTTGAGGGAACGGTCAGGAAGAGCTTGTACCCATTAGCGAACGTGGGGGCGGTGGCGCCGGTATTCTGGGAGCGGCGGCCGGCATACCATTCGGTGGCCGAGGCGCTGTATACGGCGCCGTAGCGGTTCATGGCGATAACGGCAGCGAGCGGCTTAAAGCCGTCGTTGAACGTCACCTTCGAAACGGTCTGGTCGTCGGTATAGCCATAAAAGGTCGATTGCATGGGCACGTTCAGGTCGGGAACGGGCAGGTTGCTGGCGTTGTAGCTGTAGGTGATAAGGCTCCAGGCCTGCGAGTGCACGCGGCCGAGGAGGCGCTGCGTGGCGTTGCCTACGGTAAGGTCGAAGAAGATGGAGAAGTTGGCTTGCGACGCAAGGGCCGAAGCGCCCGCGTCGTTACTCTCGTAGAATTCGATCGAGTACTCTCCGTTCACCGTCGGGTCGAAGGTGCGCGGGGTATAGCCCCCGGTGAACGACCCGTAGTTGGGTCCGGCTACCGCCTGGGCATAGGTCTCGATACGGCCGGCGGAGCCGGGGGCTGTCGACAGCTGGGTCGGGCCGGCTACGGCTACGCCTGCTGAGTTGAGGATCCGGAAATAGACCGGCACCTCGGCAGGTGTGGCCGCCCGGTTATAGAACCGGACGCCGAAATAGAAATTTTCGGCGGTGTGGTCGTTGATGAGGAAGCGGATCCGGTTTTCCGAGTTGGCGTTGCGGTAGGGACCTGCCGATAGGCTCGGGTTCACATAAAGGCCCACCCCGTTTGCGGAGTTGGGCATTACCTGCGGGGTGCCTTCCGCAAACGCCGAAAGGCCGGCAAGAGAAAGCAGCAGTACGAGCGTGAGGGCCTTCGCAGGACGGAGGGCGGAAAGCAGCTGGTGCATATAGAGGTGGTTCATGTGTCGGAGGAGGTGGGGGAGGGATACGTTTTGGCGCAGGGCGTATCTACGAAAGAACGCGGCTCGTGGTTTTGGGGCGGTAAACATTTTTTGACTAAGATTATTTACTTAGCACAAAGTTATTTACCCCTCCCATTTGGGGAATCCGGTTTAGACGAAACCAGTAATTTGTCGGTTAAAATCCGTATTCTCTCCTTTAAAATACCTGAAAACACTTATTTAACGAAATGCCGGGATGGATTATCCACAAGTATCGGCACTGCCTCTCCTGAGCACCGGGAACGCATTGCGGGAATAAGAGCAAATACCTGAATATTGAAATGAAGTAACTTTCCGGAAATGACTGTCTCACCAAAAGAACAGGAACGGATCGACGCACTCAGGCGCCTTGACCTGCTGGACTCCGGCGCAGAAGCCGAGTTCAACGACCTGGTTACGCTCGCCTCCGACCTTTGCCGCGCGCCCATCTCCCTGCTGACGCTGATCGACGAAGACCGGCAGTGGTTCAAGGCCGCTGTGGGCATGGACCTCACCGAAACCGAGCGCTCCGTGGCGTTTTGCGACAAGGCCCTGCTGCAAGACGATATCTTCGTAGTGGCCGATGCGGCCAGCGATGCGCGCTTTGCCGCGAATCCTTACGTCACCGGCGAGCCCAATATCCGCTTTTATGCCGGGGCCCTCATCCACTCCCCCGACGGGCACAAGCTCGGAACACTGTGCATCATCGATACGCAGCCCCGCGAACTCAGCTGGAAGGAAGCCTCCATCCTGGGAAAGCTGGCGCGCCAGGCCACGAACCTCATCCAGCTGCGCGAGCAACGCCGCCAGACCGAGCGCCTCACCCGGCAGGTAGCGCTCCTGGAGTCGGAAGCAAGAACCCGCTCCGGCCACTGGAGCCGCCTCGCCCACCTCTCCCACCTGCAGAACGAGAACCTCGCCTCTTTCTTCGACAACGGGATGGACGCGCTCGTGAGCGGACGCTTTACCAAGAAGGAGCTGATGGAAATCGGCGCCCGCGCCCGCGAGCACCGGGCCCAGGTGAGCCGGTTCAACGAAGCACTCTCCTTCCTGGATGCCGTGCGCAGCGGCCGCACGGGGCCGGCGGAGCCGGTGCGGATCCCCGCCCTGATGGGCGAGCTGTTCGAGGAGCTGGCCCCCCTGGTGCGGGCCAGCGGCAACCAGGTAAGCCCGTTCATTCCGGCCGACCTCACCCTGCACGAAGACCCGGCACTCGTCCGGTTCATTTTGTGTACCCTCCTCGGCGCCCTGCTGGGCGCTGCCTCCCGCACTCCCATCAGCTTCGCCGCGCAGCCCCGCAACGGCGGTGTGGAGTTTCTCGTAAACCTGCCGGAGCAGAACCTGGTGGATGCACTGCAGCGCTTTTTGCCCGACACCCTCACCCTCGGCCTCGAGCACCTCAGCGGCAAGCCTTTCCCGGTAGAGCTTGCCCTCGTTAAGGACCTCATCTTTGCCCGGGGCGGACATAAAGAAGTACGCAGGCTCGGCAACCGGGGTACCACCATCGAAGTGTTCCTCCCCTCCGCCCAACAGCATTCCTGAAGCGGCCGGCCCGAAAAAAACAAAAGGCTTCACCTGCGTGAAGCCTTTTTCTCATTGCCTAACAAAGAATATTAGTTGTCGAAGCCACCGAGGCAACCCATGCCCTGGAACCAGAGGGGGCCGCAGCCGGTGCGGGCACCGCTCTTGTAGAAGCCTACAGCGCCGTTGTCTACGCCATAGTCAGCCTTTACTACCAGGCGGCAGTAGGTCTTGGTCGATCCGCTGGTGCTTACATTGAATTTCAGGACGGGGGTAACCACGCAGTTCTGGCTCGGGTCCACAGCGAGGGTGGGCTGGAAGGAGTTGTAGCTGATGCCGTTGTAGCTGGTGGAGGCGCTCACGATGTCGGCGAAGTTGACGCAGGAGCCGAGGGTCATGTTCCAGTGGCTCAGGTTCTGGATCGTGCCGTTATTGCCATTGCCCGGGTTGGTGTTGCGGATGCTCCAGGTCCAGGTCCAGGTGCCGTTACCATTGTCCACCTTGCTTTCGAGCGCTACAGCGTAAGCGCTTACGTTCTGCCAGGTACCGGAGGTCTGGTCGAAGATGGCGCGGCTCTGGGGAGCGTCAGCGGCAGCTTCCTGATTACGGATGTCGGTTTTGGCGCAGCTGGTCATGAGGAAAGCAGCGGAGAGGGCGAGGGTCAGGAGACGGACGATTTTCATTTTGTTTGGTTTTTTGCGTTGAAGCAGTTTTTAAAAGGCGGCTTTCCGTATTGGACTGCGAAACTAGGTAAATCCACTTAAGTACGTAAAAGGTTTTCTTTTAGATTTCTTACGTGTATTCTTTTTTTCGAAGTGCTGGTCTTTTAAAGAACTTGGGTGATTGCGTTTGACCAGTCAAAAGTAATAGGGCCAGGCAGGGATTCCTTTAACATTCCGACAGTAAGGGTTTTTTCATAGACGAACGCGGCAATTCTAAGGGTAAACCTTAGCGCCCCTGCAGTCGAACGCGGTTAATTACCCGGTCAAGGCAGCTTTTTCCGGGTCGGCACCCATAAGAAACGCAGGTCCGGGGACCTGCGTTTCTGATCGACTTAGAAAAACCCTTACCGTGGCCCGGCCGATCGGTAGGCGTTCAGGCCGCAGTCGAGCCAGTCGCGGAAGTCGGCCGCGTCCTCGGTATAGGTCTTCGGACGGGTGAGCGCCTTCTCGTCGGGCGACAGGATTGCGTACTGGGGTTGCGACACGGCGAAAAAGTTCTCCGACTGGAACGTGGCCCACTTGTCGCCTACCGTAATGATGTCGCGCAGGTCGCCACGCCTCGACTTGTATTGCTGTTGCTCATTGGCCGGGAGCTTGCTCCGGTCGTCGACGTACAGCGAAACCACGACAAAGCTGTCTTTCATATACCCGGACACGCGCTCGTCGGTCCATACCCGCTCCTCCATCTTCCGGCAGTTGACGCAGGCCTTGCCGGTAAAGTCGATCAGCACCGGCTTCCCTTCGGCCCGCGCCCGGCGGAGCGCGCCCTCATAGTCGTTGTGCAGGGGCTTGACGGCGTCGGCGAGCGCTGCGTGCGGCTTATAGACACTGTACGTAAGCGGCGGCGGGAACCCGCTGATCAGCGTGAGGCCGGCCGACCGCACGTTGAACAGCCCGGGGATCATATACAGCGTGGTGGCTGCGAAGATCAATACGAAGAACCCCCGCACGGCCCCCATCTTCGGACGCGGACCTTTACGGAGGGCTCCCAGCAGGTAGGCTACCGTGCAGATCCCGATCACGATCCACAGGCCGAGGAACACTTCCCGCGGCAGTATGCCCCAGTCTTTCACGAGGTCGGCATTGGAAAGGAACTTGATGGCCATGGCGAGCTCGATAAAGCCGAAGACCACCTTGAGCTCGGTCATCCAGCCGCCGCTGCGCGGCATCGACTGCAGCCAGCCCGGGAAGAGGGCGAAGAGCACGAAGGGCAGCCCGAGCCCGAGGCCGAAGCCCGCCATACCGGCGGTGAGCTGCCAGGCCGCGTTGGACCCGCTGAGCGACCCGGCGATGAGCGCGCCCAGGATGCCGGAGGTGCAGGAGAAGGAAACGATGGTAAGCGTGAGCGCCATGAAGAAGATGCCCCAGATATCGCCCGCGCCCGACTTCGAATCCACCTTGTTGGCGAGGCCGCTCGGCAGCGTGATCTCGAACACCCCGAAGAAGGAAATGGCGAAGATCACGAACACGAGGAAGAAGGCTAGGTTGAGCGGCACGTTGGTGGAGATGTTGTTGAGCACCTCCGGCCGCAGCTGGAACAGGTGGAAGGGCAGGCTCAGCGCGGTATAGATGGCGAAGATCGAAAAGCCGTAGAAGAAGGCGTTGCGCACCCCGCGGCGGCGCGTCGGCGCCCGCTTCGTGAAGAAGGAAACGGTGAGCGGGATCAGCGGGAAGATGCAGGGAAAAAGCAGGGCCAGCAGTCCGGCTCCAAGGCCGATGAAGAAGATGCTCCAGATACTCTGGTCTTCGGTGCTCTCGTCGCCGCAGGGGGCCACCGGGTTCCGGATATCGATTGCCGGTCGCAGGATGGTTGCATCGGAAGTTTTGGAGACCCCACCCTCCAGTGCCACCGAGAACGGCAGGGCCGTACCGGGGTAGAGCTCCTCCCCTTTTCCATAGGTATATAATAAGGTGCCCTTGAGGAATGCCGGCGCCGGGCTTCCGAAGGTGACCGGCACGGTCCAGGTGGCGGGGCCACGCTGCAGGCCAACGGTGAGGCCTTCGAAGATGGCGCTTTTGGTGGGGGCCACGCCGCTGCCGGCCGACCAGCTGCCGACCCGGATGCTGGAGTCGTTGAGCTTCAGCTCGGTGGTGAGCACTCCCAAGAGGTCCTGCCCCGCGGCATAAAGCTCCCAGCCGGACGCGCCGGCCGTTTTGAACTGCAGCTCGTAGGCACCCTCGCCGGTGCGGCGGGCGCTTACCTCCCAGCGGAACACGGCGGAATCCTGTGCGGCGAGTGAGCAGACGGTGAAAAAGAGCGAAAGGCTGAGGAGCAGTCGGCGGACGGTGGCCATATGGTGGTTTTACAAAAAACGGATCCAACCGGATCCGTTCGCAAAGCAAGGATAAAAACGTGAGGCGCGAAGCGTGAAGCGTGAGCGGTGACGGTGCTCACGGTTCACGGCGCAGGGTTCACGATCAATTCAGCGCAATGGTGAACGGGACCGACTTCGGCGGGAGGCATTTCTCGTCGTTGCAGGTCTGGTATTCCAACGTGCCGGTGACGGCCGTTTTGGCCTTCGCCTTCAGCTTCACCACCTGCACGAAGTCGACGCGGTTGCTGTACTGGTTGGCGGAAACGTTGAGCACCTTATCGGTATACTTCTCCAGCTTGCCGCTTTCCTTCACCTTGCCTTCGAAGTTGAGCAGGGGGCTCTTGTTGAAAGCGAACGTGGTGGGCTGGGCGATGGCGTCGGCGGGCTGCTTCTGCGCGTAGAGGTGCCAGCCGCCCTGGATGGCGGCCGTGAGGTGCAGCTCGTAGGTCTTGTCGTCGATCTTCTTGCTCGAGAACGACCAGGATACGGGGCTTTGTGCCGCCGCACCAATGGCGAGGACCACCAGGAAAGAAAGGGTAGCGAAGATTTTTTTCATACGGGATGATTTCAGCTTCAAATTTCGGATGTCGCCTGCTTGCAGGATGTTAAAAAGGAAAGACGGTTTCCGGGCCTCAAGGGTTGTTTGGTGTTCGGTCTCCGTTCCGGGGTTGGCGCCTCCGGCCACCCAAACCCTCCAAAACCTTTTACACAAGCTCTCCCAGCGAAGCGAACAGCTCCGCGAAGATCTTGCGGCCGTCGGTGTTGCCGAGGGCGAAGGAGCAGGCGCGCTCGGGGTGCGGCATCATGCCGAACACGTTGCGGCCCTCGTTGCAGATACCGGCGATGTTACGGGCAGAGCCGTTGGGGTTGGCTTCGGGCGTCACGTTGCCTTCGGCGTCGCAATAGCGGAACAGCACCTGGCCGGCCGCCTCGAGACGGTCGAGGGTGGCCTCGTCGGCATAGTAGCGGCCCTCGCCGTGGGCGATCGGGATCTGGAACCTGTCGCCTTCGCTGTTCCGGATGTACAGGTTCTTGCAGATGTATTGCTGGTTGGTGTTGCGGAGCAGGGCGCCCGGCAGGAGGTGGCTCTCGCAGAGGATCTGGAAGCCGTTGCAGACGCCCAGGACCTTGCCGCCCTTCTGCGCGTGCTCCATAACGGCGCCCATGATGGGGCTGAAGCGGGCGATGGCGCCGGTGCGCAGGTAGTCGCCGTAGGAAAAGCCGCCCGGCAGCACGATGCAATCCTCGGGGCCGAAGGCCGAAAGGTCGCTGTCCTTGTGCCAGAGCATTACGCATTCCTGGCCGAGGTCGTGCACGAGCGCATCGTACATATCGCGATCACAATTGGAGCCCGGGAAAACAACAACGCCGAATTTCATAGAAGGGTGTTTGAGAGCGCAAAGATACGGCAGCCGCCAGGGGCGGGCGGCCTACGGAAAACACAATTTTCCCACAGGCGAGGACAACGGTTTAGGAGGTTTAGGAGGTTTAGGGGGTTTAGGGGGTTTAGGGGGTTGGCTGGCGCACGCAACCTTCTAAACCTCCTGAACCCCCTAAACCTTATTTCTTGATCATCCCGATCCCGTACTGCAACGCCAATATGTACAGCAGGATCACAAAGAACAGCAGCAGGGGCGACCAGCGGCGCGGCGGGTAGAGGTAGGCGCAGGCATGGAAGGCGGCAAGCGGCGGAGCCAGCAGCACCCAGCCGGTGTACTGGCCGGCGTTGTTGAAGAAGGGCATCCCGAAGGCCAGCAGCAGGTAAAAGAGGAGGAGGCTCCAGTTCTTGCGCGCCTGGATCAGCATTTTGCGCAGGTTCACCTGCACGTAATACGAGCCGAGCAGGAAGGGCGTCAGCAGCAGCACGATCGACGCCAACAGCGTATAGCTTGCCCGCCGGTCGATCACCGAGAAGTCGAGCACGGGCACGAGGGCCTTCCAGCTGAAGGCATCGGTCAGGAACAGGTACACGGCATAGAAATACGTGGGCGTGAGCACGCCGAGCAGCAGCATCAGCACCTCGTTGACGCGGAAGGGCCGCAGCACCATGAGGCAGATAAGGGCCAGCGCTACGAAGAAGAGCGAAGGCGAATAAAAAAAGGCAGCCAGGCCCGTGAGCAGCCCGATGTTGAAGATCCGTCCGTTGGCCTTCGTGGCGGCATACAGGTGCAGGCACAGGCTGAACGCCCCCAGGAGCAGCAGCGACGCGAGCAGGGGCGCCGACAAGAGGCTCCATTCGGGTACGAGCGACGTGATGAGCAGGAAGGAAAGCGCGGGCAGGAAGGTCTGCCGGGTCGTCATGCGGTATTCGTTCACCACGTGGTTGATCATCACCGCGCCTACAAACTGGGCCAAAAAGGCCAGGATCCCGGCGTAGAGCGGGGAGCCGGCCTGCAGCCAGGCAGCAAGGGAACGGAATAAGGGGCCGTCGGTGGCCGTGCGCACCAGGGCCGGATTGCTGAACAGCGGAAGCTTGAGCAGCAGCGCGGTGATGAACAGGATCGCGATCGTGCCGGGCGCCTTTTGTTTAAACAGGGCTAACACAGCGCAAGACTAGCCATTATACTCGATTTTAGCAAAGCAAATATTGTTGCGGTAATAGCACGGAACGATCATCTGGCGTGCGCTCACCTGCTTGCCGTAGCGCGGGAGGAAGTCGTAGTTGCGGTCTAGGTTCTTGAGCGTCGGGTTGCGCGCCATGGCCCCGTCGGGCTGCAGCACGTAGTCGTTGAGCAGGTTTACGCGCTTCTCGTCCATATTGAAGAGGAAGTGCAGCGCGCCGCCCGTGTTCATCACCTGGTAAGAAAGACCGTCGTCGGACTCGTCGTTGAACTGCGACTTGTGCACCACGTTGCTCCATTGCAGCTTGCCGGTGGGGTCGAAGGAAAGGATCGTGATATTGTCGGCATGGTAGCGCACGGCCTGGTTGGAGTTGAAGCGGTTGCGCCAGTACCAGGAGCTGTAGGGCGAATACGAGTAATAGTCGTACATGGAGTTGTAGGGCGAGCCATAGAGGTAGTCCCACCGGTTCCAGTTGTTGAGGCGCGAGGTGGTGTAATAGGCCTCCGAGCCGATGATGAAGCCGCCGTCCTTCTTCACCACGATGTTGCGGATGAAGTAGTCGTTGAACGCGTTCTTGGTGCCGGCGTCGCCGCGGGCCTCGCGGCGCAGCTCCTCGCCGAGCGGCAGGGCGTTCTGCAGGCGCACGGTGCGGCTTACCTTATCCCATACATAAAAGAAGAAGCCCTCGATGTTGCCGCGGCGCTGCTTGTAGTAGAAAGAGGTGAGGAAGATGCGCTTGTTGGGGTTGTCGGTCTTGATGTGGATCTCGTCGAGGAAGTTGGTGCCGAGCTCCACGTTCACCACCTCGAGCGTGTCGGCCGCGGCCGCCTTGTACAGCAGCGCCGCCTTCGACAGGTTGTCGTTGTTGACGCGGGTGTAGCGTACGAACACGAGGTCGCCGTCGTTGTCGAGGCGGAACTGGCCGAGGTGGTCGTCGCGCTCCGTCATGTCGATGGTCATGGTGCTGCGCTTCTGCAGGGCGAGGGCCTTGTTGAGCAGCATCGTGGTGAGCACGTAGCGCGACTTGTTGCGGGAGTTGATCTTGAAGACCATCAGCTGGTTCTTGTCGTCGGACGACACCACCGAGTAGATCTTGTTGCTCCCGTTGAAGCCGATATGGGTGGTATCGAGCGACAGCGGCTCGCCCTGCGCCTTGCCCATCCCGTCGATCTTCACGGCGGCGCAGTACACCACGTTCTTCTTCTGGTATTCGTAGATCACCCAGGAGAAGTCGGTGTAAGGGAAGAAGTCGATATTCAGCAGCCGGTCTTCGGGCAGGTAAGCCTGCGGCTCCTTGGCGATCTGCTTCATATCGTTGTCGAACACCGTCACGGTGCTGCGGTTGCGGTTGTTCTTATAGACTAGGAAGTTGCCCCCAACCTTGCCGATGACCTCGAAGGTGGTACGCCGGCTGTCGTCGCGGTCGGCCTCGGAATAAACGATCTTCTGGGCCCCGGCGCCCAGGGTCAGCAGGGTAGCAAGCAGAAATAGAAAGAAACGCGTCACGTGCATGAAAAGATTTTACGTTTTAAAATTAGGGCTTCCGCCCCTATGGAGACGCTAAAAAATGCCCCGGGGTGGCCCGGCCGGTGCGGCGCCCGTTTTTTAACGAGTGTATAACGCATTCCGCTACCTTTACCTACTTAAAGCGATCCGCTTAATCGTTCTGAACAATGCCTTCACACCATAACAGCAAGGCGACCCTTGGGGGTCTGCTCATCGCCCTGGGGATCATTTATGGCGACATCGGTACCTCCCCGCTTTACGTGCTCAACGCCATCACCTCCGGCCGCACCATCACCGAAGACCTGATCGTAGGCTCCCTCTCCCTCATCATCTGGACACTAACGCTGCAGACCACGATCAAGTATGTGATCCTGACCCTGCGGGCCGACAACCGGGGCGAAGGCGGCATCTTCTCGCTCTTCGCCCTCGTGCGGCGGCGCAAGCGCTGGCTCGTGGTCCCGGCCATGATCGGCGGCGCGGCGCTCCTGGCCGACGGCATGATCACCCCGCCGGTAACGGTCACCTCCGCCATCGAGGGGCTCAAGCAGGTGCCGGCCCTGCACAACATCAGCCAGTGGACCATCGTGTACATCGTGCTGGGCATCTTCTCGGTCCTCTTTTTCATCCAGCAGTTCGGCGCGGCCTTCATCGGCCGCTTCTTCGGACCGGTGATGACCGTCTGGTTCCTGATGCTCGCCACGTTCGGCATCTACCACCTGTTCGACGACGTCAGCATCGTGCGCGCCTTCAACCCCTGGTACGGCATCAGGCTGCTGATCGAGGAGCCCCGCGGCTTCTATATCCTCGGCGGCGTGTTCCTCTGCACCACCGGGGCCGAGGCCCTCTATTCCGACCTGGGCCATTGCGGCAAGTGGAACATCCGCTACTCCTGGATCTTCGTCAAGACTTGCCTCATCCTCAACTACCTCGGGCAGGGCGCCTGGCTCCTCGCCGGGCAGCACAAGGAAATCCTGCACCGCGCCGGCAAGGAAGTGGTGGTGAACGGGGAGGTACAATACGGCTGGGTCACCAACCTCGGCACCAAGGTGACGCCGGAGCTCATCGAATCGGGCTTCAACCCCTTCTACCAGCTGATGCCCGAGTGGTTCCTCTACTTCGGTATCACCATCGCCACGGCCGCGGCCATCATCGCCTCGCAGGCCCTCATCTCCGGCTCCTATACGCTCATCTCGGAGGCCATGCGCCTCAACCTCTGGCCGAAGCTCCAGATGAAGTACCCCACCGAAGAGCGCGGGCAGGTGTATATCGGCGGCGTCAACCTGATGCTGTTCATCGGCTGCGTGGGCATCGAGCTCTACTTCCGTAAAGCAGCGGCCATGGAAGCGGCCTACGGCCTCGCCATTACCCTCTGCATGATCGCCACCTCGATCCTCTTCGCCAACTTCCTCGTGCTCCGGCGCGTGAAGCCGGCCTTTATCTACCTCTACCTGGCGGTATACCTCACCATCGAGTTCGGCTTCCTGTTCGCCAATGCCGAGAAGTTCCCGCACGGCGGCTTCGTGGCCCTCATCGTGGGCGGCTTCCTGTTCTTCATCATGTTCGACTGGTTCAAGGCCCGCAAGATCAAGAACCGCTACATCGAATTCGTACGCCTCGACCACTACATCCCCAAGATCCAGGAGCTGAGCAACGACCGCACGGTACCCAAGTTCTCGACCCACCTCGTGTACCTCACCTCGGCCGACAACCCGCGCGAGATCGAGCATAAGATCGTGTACTCCATCCTCAACCGCAAGCCGAAGCGCGCCGACATCTACTGGTTCGTGCACGTGGATACGCTCGACGACCCCTATACGATGGAGTACAAGGTGGACCATATCATTCCCAACGACATCATCCGCGTCGAGTTCCGCCTCGGCTTCCGGGTGGAGCCGCGCATCAACCTCATGTTCCGCAAGGTGGTGGAAGACCTCGTGGCCAACCGGGAGGTGAACATCACGAGCCGCTACGAGAGCCTCGAGCGCAGCAAGGTAGTGGGCGACTTCCAGTTCATCGTGATGGAAAAATACCTGAGCCAGGACAACGAGCTGCCCATCTTCGAGCGCCTCATCATGAAGTTCCACTTCTGGCTCAAAGAGGCGAGCCTCTCCGAGGAGCGCGGCTTCGGCCTCGACGTGAGCAACGTAACGGTAGAAAAGTTCCCGCTGATTGTCGCCCCCGTCACCAATTTGAAACTTCGTCGCGTTGAGTAAATGGCACGCGGAATACGCAGAAAACGCGGAATACTTGTTTGGGCAGGTATTCCGCATTTTTTTTTGCAGGCTGGTGATACTGGTGCTACTATGCGTAGTCGCTTAAAGTCTGCGCCTTGTTGGCGGTGCAACATTTTTTAAAACGCGGAAAAGGCTTTGTAAACGAAGCCCCTTGAATAGGGCATCCCTGTAATGAGTGAGGACTTGTGAGCGCAGCTCACTTCCGCGTTTTATCCGGTACTCGCGGACATAGAGCATATTGCACTTTTAGCGGAGCGCAACACAAGCAGCCCTGACGAGATAAATGACAGATAAAACAAGAAAGGAAAGTATCCCTACGATTTCCGCGTTTTCCGCGTATTCACCGTGCCCTATTCGTCCTCTGTCAGTCTCACCTCTCCACGGTCCACATGCAGCTTATGCTCGACCCCGTGTTTCAGGGCAACGTTCTCCTTGCCGTGGCTGACGGGGAAGCCGAAGCAGACCGGGTACTCGTAGCCGCTCACATGGTCGGCGATGAGCTCGTAGACGTTCTTGCCAAAGGGTCGCTCGGTGTCTTTTATGTCGGTGAAGCCGCCTACCACGAGGCCTGCCAGGCGCTCGAGCTTGCCGCTGCGCTTCAGCTGCAGCATCATGCGGTCGACACTGTATAAATACTCCCCGATGTCTTCGAGGAACAGGATCGACTTCTTGGTCCGCAACTCCGACGGTGTGCCGAGGCTGTGCACCAGGAGGCTCAGGTTCCCGCCCACCAGCGGGCCTTCGGCCTGCCCGGGGCGGTTGAGCACATGCGGCTCGGCGCGGTAGTCGGCCGGCGTGCCTGCAAGGGCATCCCTGAGGGTATTCACGAAATGGCTGCCCGGGCCTTCCTCGTTGAAGGCTGCGGCCATGGGCGCGTGCAGCGAGGCGATGCCGTATTCTTCCCATATGTGGCTGTGGAGCACCGTCACATCGGAAAAGCCGATGAGCCATTTCGGATGTTTCTTGAAGGCCTTGAAGTGGAGGCGGTCGACGATGCGGCTGAGGCCGTAGCCGCCACGGGCAAAAAGGATGGCATCTACCGTGGGATCGTCGAGCAGGCGCTGCAGGTCCTGTGCGCGCTCGTCGTCGGTACCGGAGAAATACGTAGCGGAGTTGCTGTGGGTGGTGTCGCCGAGGCGCACGGTGTAGCCCCACTCCTGCAGGGTGTCGATGCAGGCGCTCATCTTCTCGAGGGCCATGAAGCCCGCAGGGGCGGTGATGCCGATGGTGCTGCCCGGCTGCAGGTATGGAGGGATCTTGCTCATGGTAGGTCAGTTAATCGGGTGCCGTCAGCGGCTACGGTCAGGTGGTGCGGCAACCCGCACTTCAGGGCGAAGTTAGCAGGCTGGTGGCCAACGGGGAAATCGAAGCAGATGGGGAAAGAATAATCTTTTGTCTTTTGGAGCACGATGTCGGGCACCGTACGGCCAAACTCTTCGCCGGCGTCGTCGGGCTTTACCTTCATCCCGCCCACGATGAGGCCCGCCAGGCCGGCGAGCTTCCCGCTGCGGCGCAGGTTCTCGAACATGCGGTCGATACTGTATAAGTATTCACCGGTGTCTTCCACAAAAAGGATCTTGCCCATAGTGCTGATGTCCGAGGGCGTGCCGGCAAGGTTCTCCAGGATCCGGAGATTACCCCCTACGAGCGGGCCTTCGGCGGTGCCGGCCCGGTGCTGCGGGTGCGCCGGCGCCTGCTGGTCCATCGGCGCTCCCTCGAGGGCGGCCTTGATGGAAAGAATGGTGGCGCGGCGTACCGGATCCGTATTTACCCAGTCGTCCGGGAAGGAGTTGCACATCTTGGAATGAAGCGTGGCCACCCCGCAATGCCGGTGAATATGGCTGTGCAGCACCGTGATGTCGGAAAACCCGATGACCCACTTGGGTGCCTTTTTGAAGCGCTCCCAGCGGAGGCCGTCCACGATGCGTACAGAGCCGTAGCCGCCACGGGCGCAGAGGATGGCGCTGACGGAAGGATCGTCGAGCAGGGCCTGCAGGTCGGCGCCGCGCTCGGCATCCGTGCCGCCGAAGGAGAAGTCTTTTTTACCGATGCTTTCCCCGATGCGGACCCGGTAGCCCCAGCTCTCCAGCAAGCTCGTGGCGGGCTTCAGGGCATCCAGGGTGATGGCGCCCGCGGGCGAGGTGATGGCGATGGTATCGCCCGGCTTTAACCAGGGCGGCCGCTTTACGGCCGGCTCCCGCGCTGCCTGTGGCCGAACGGCCGCACAGGCGGGCAGCAGGGCCCCGCCGGCGAGGGCAGCAACGGAAGAGAGGAAATGCTTGCGGCGCATCATGCCGACAAGATAGGCAAAGGGGCGATTCGTGAATGTTAAGGATGACGGCGGGGGGGAAGGTTCAGGAGGGTTTAGCCGGGTCCCGCCGCTTCGCTCCGAAGCTTCGGAGGGATGCCGGCCGGAGCGCCGGCATTCAGAAAGGTTGGGATGATCATGCGAGAACACATAACGCGAAGGCGCAAAGGAAAATTTGGGACGCAAAAGAATGAAAAGGGCGCTACGTACCCGACCAAAGCGGCCAGCTTACTGTATCGGTGTTGGTTCCGCCCTTCGTAGGCGGAGCATCCCGCCAGCGGGACATGCGCGGAGGCATCCCGACTCCGTTCATCATTCTTCATGGGTGGTGCTGCTCTGTTGCCGATCGGTTCATTTTTATCGTACGGATGGCTTTGTCGAAAAAAGAAAGGCACGTCTTGCTTTCAGAGAGGTTCCGCGCATGCTTCGCCCTGCGGGACGCTCCGCTTACAAAAACCAAGAGGACAGGCACTTGGAGGAAAGGGCCAACCAGACAATCCCTCTTTGTTCTCTTTGCTCCCTTCGCGTCCAGATAATCCTTTGCGCCTTGGCGATCCAAGGGGTTGCCGGCAGGAATTCATAAATGTGGTGCGCTGTCATTTAACAGAACTACAGGTTACCTGAGGCTTGCTTCTGCCGACTTTTGAAAAAGCACCCTCACCGTCCTATGAAAACACCGCGAACGAACTGCCTCTGCCTGCTCCTGCTGATCCTGCTGGCCCAGGCGTGCAGGAAACCGGTGTTGCCGGAGCAGGTACCGGTGCAGACCCACGACGCGGAACGCCCCGTGGGCCGCGCCGCGCGCGAGCTGCTCTCCGACAGCATATACACCTCGCTGACGCTCGAGGTACAATACATGACTGGCTATGCCCCCGACTCGGCCGCCCTCGGCAACCTGCGCAGCTTCCTGTTCCGCCACGTGCACAAGCCGGCCGGCATCCGCACCGTCATTACGGAGATCCCGCCGGCAAAAGACACGCTCAACAGCCTGGAGGAGGTGGCCGCCATTGAAAAGCAGTACCGCACCCGCTACAGCAAGGAGGGCGATGCCGTGGTCTACCTGCTGTATACCAACGGCGTCTTCATCGAGCCGGAGATGCTGGGTTATGCCTACCGTAGTAATTCGGCCGTTGTGTTCGGCAAGAACCTCCACGAGAACAGCAACACCCGGCGCAGGCCGGCGCGCACGGACCTCGAAACGAAGGTGCTCCAGCACGAGCTCGGCCACCTGATGGGCCTCGTGAACGTCGGTACCCCGCTGCAAAGCGAGCACAAGGATGCCGCGCACGGCAAGCATTGCAGCAACCGCAGGTGCCTCATGTACTACCTGATCGACACGGAGGAGTCGCCGACCTTCCTGCTGCAAAAGCCCCTTCCCAGGCTCTGCGCCGCCTGCCGCAGGGATCTCCGGGCGAACGGCGGCAAATAAGAGGAGATTTTAGGGGTTCTGAGGGTTCTGGGGGTTCTGGGAGTTGGTTCAGTCGCTCCCAACCCTTAAAACCCATAAAACCTCCAAAACCTCTAAAACCCTGTTCCATTACCCCATCAGCACATTACCCCATTATCCCATTAGCACATTGATTTCCGGTACTTTTGCCCGGACATGAATACGCCCAAACGATACCTTATTACCTCTGCCCTGCCCTACGCCAACGGCCACAAGCACATCGGCCACCTCGCAGGCGCCTATATTCCGGCAGACATCTACGTACGCTACCTCCGGGCCCAGGGCCGCGATGTAGTGTTCGTGTGCGGCTCCGACGAGCACGGCACCGCCATCCCCATCCAGGCCATGAAGGAAGGCACCACGCCGCAGGCCATCATCGACAAGTACCACACGATCATGAAGGAGAACTTCGACGACCTCTCGGTCTCCTTCGACGTATACGACCGTACCTCGGCGCCCGTGCACCACGAAACGGCGCAGGAATTCTTTACCTACCTCAACGACCGCAACCTGCTCGTGACCAAGGAAAGCGAGCAGTATTACGATGAGGCCACGAGCACATTCCTTGCCGACCGCTACATCAAAGGCGAGTGCCCGAACTGCCACTTCATGGGCGCCTTCGGCGACCAGTGTGAGAAATGCGGCACCGCGCTCTCCCCCGATGAGCTGATCAACCCGGTGAGCACACTGAGCGGCGCCCCGCCGGTGAAGCGCGCCACCAAGCACTGGTACCTCCCGCTCGACCAGCACGAGGCCTGGCTCCGCGAGTACATTCTTGAAAACCATAAGGACGACTGGCGCGCCAACGTGGTCGGCCAATGCAAAAGCTGGATCGACGGTGGCCTCCAGCCCCGCGCCGTTACCCGCGACCTCGACTGGGGCGTCAAAGTGCCGCTCGATACGCCTGATGCCGCCGGAAAGGTGCTCTACGTTTGGTTCGACGCGCCCATCGGCTACATCTCCGCTACCAAGACCTGGGCACAGCGCGAAGGCAAGGACTGGCGCCCCTATTGGCTCGATAATGAAACAAAGCTGGTGCACTTTATCGGCAAGGATAACATCGTGTTTCACTGCATCATCTTCCCGCTGATGCTTCAGCTGCACGACTACATCGTTCCGGAAAACGTGCCGGCCAACGAGTTCCTCAACCTCGAGGGCGACAAGATGAGTACCTCGCGTGCCTGGAAGCTCGACATGCAGGACTACATCGACGACTTCATCAAAAAGGAGAACGGCGGCCCCGCGCTTGCCGACTGCCTGCGCTATTACCTGACGGCGATCGCACCCGAAACGAAGGACTCCGACTTTACGTGGAAAGGCTTCCAGGATGCGGTGAACGGCGAGCTGCTCAACAAGTTCGGCAACTTCATGAACCGTACGATGGTGCTGATGCACAAGCTCACGGGCGGCAAGGTACCGAAGTGGCACGCCGATATCGTAACGGAGCGCGATAACGTGCTGATGGCCGAGATCAAGACCGCAAAGGCGAAGATCGAGGAGCTGCTCGAAGGCTACCGCTTTCGTGACGCGCTGGGCGAAGTGATCGCGCTGGCGACGCTGGGCAACGGCTACCTGCAACTGAACGAGCCTTGGAAAAAGGTGAAGCAGGTGGATGCGGAAGGAAAGGTAACGGAAGCCGCCCAAAAAGAAATCGACAACTGCCTGCACCTCTCCCTGCAGCTATGTGCCAACCTGGCCATCCTCATCAATCCGTTTTTGCCCAACACCGCAAAGAAGATGTGCCACCTCATGAAAGTGGTGGATGCGATGCTCGAGTGGAAGAACGCCGGCTCCCTGAAGCTCCTGTCGGTGGGCTATTCGCTCCGCCCACCCGAGCTCCTCTTCCGCAAGATCGAAGACGAGGAAGTACAGTACCAGGTCGAAAAATTAAAAGCAGGACTCGAAAAAGCAAAAGCCGCTATGGAAGCAGAGAACGGGAATCGGCAATCGGCAATCGGCAATACCGCAGCGACGCCATCGGGCGCAGCGAACGCTCCCCTCTCCCTTGGAGAGGGGCCGGGGGTGAAATCCGAGATCCAGTATGATGACTTTGCCAAGATCGACCTCCGCATCGGCACGGTGACGGCCTGCGAGAAGGTACCCAAGGCCGACAAGCTGCTGCAGCTGACGGTGGATATGGGCAACGAGGTACGCACCATTGTATCGGGCATCGCCCAGCACTTTACGCCCGAATCGATGGTGGGCAAGCAGGTGATGGTGGTGGCCAACCTCGCCCCCCGCAAGATGCGCGGCATCGAGAGCCAGGGCATGATCCTCACCGCGGAGCAACCCGACGGAAAGCTGATCTTGGTTGGCCCGAATGAAGCCACCCTGGCGGGCTCTGGCGTGCGTTGACCTTATCAGGTGATTTTTTTAGAGGCCCCTTGCGGGCCTTTTCTTATTGATGGAGAGTAGAGGATGGAATCAGGAGGAGGATTACTTGAGTAATTGAATACATGAATAATGGAATAACCGAGGCGAGGCGCCGGCAGTCATTGCGAGCAAAGCGTCCCGAAGCCTCGGGACAATCTCCTGCGTTACGTGGAGTGGCTGCAAGAAACCTCCCTGAACGGTCATCACGAAAGTGCGGGAGATTGCTTCGCTTCGCTCGCAATGACCGGAAGCCCCCGCGTTGCGGGGGCCCCTCCGGTTCAAAGAAATAATTTCCCCGCTCCATGGTTACGTCTGCTCTCCCGGCGGTTACTATTCTTCAAACCGACCGTCTTGAAGAAGTTAATTACCATTACCGGCCTTCTGTTCAGCGCGTTGCTCGTGCTGCACGCCTGTAAGCACCCCCTGCCTGAACCGCCCGCCGGAAGCGGCGGCGGCACGGGTGGAACCGGCGGCGGTACAGGGGGCGGCCCCAGTGCTCCGCCCGCGTCCTGCAGCCCCGACACGGCCTACTTCGTGCAGCAGGTGCTGCCCATCCTCGTGTCGAACTGCGCCTTCAGCGGTTGCCACGACGTGGCCTCCGCCCGCGACGGCGTGGTGCTGACCAATTACAACACGGTGATGACCACCGGCGGCATCCGGCCCGGCAACCCGGGCGGCTCCGACCTCTACGAGATGATCACGGAAACCGACCCAAGCGAGCGCATGCCCCTCGGCCGCACGCCACTGTCCGCCAGCCAGATCGGAACCATCCGTCGCTGGATCCAGCAGGGCGCGAAGAACAACTCCTGTGTCAATGCCAGCTGCGACAGCGCCAACGTCACCTTCAGCGGCTCGGTGAAGCCGATCATCGCCACCAAGTGCCAGGGCTGTCACAGCGGGGCCGCGCCCTCTGGCGGCATCAACCTTTCCACCCATGCCGGTGTGCTGGCCAAGGTGAGCGACGGCCGCCTCTGGGGTGCCATCAACCACAGCGCCGGGTTCCAGCCGATGCCCCGCGGCGGCGCAAAGCTGTCGGACTGCGAGCTTACCCAATTCCGGAAATGGATCGCCGCCGGCGCACCCAACAACTAAGCCATGAAGAAGACACCGATACTTGTATTCTTACTGTCTGCGCTCGCACTTGGCAGCTGCTACTATGATGTGGAGGAAGAACTCTACCCGGTAGCCGGAAACTGCGGAGATACCACCGCCGTGACGTATTCGGGCACCATCGCCCCGCTGCTGACGACGCATGGGTGCACGGGCTGCCACGGATCCACAGGCCCCTCGGGCGGCGTGTCGCTGAACAACTGGGCGGCCGTAAAAACCAGGATCGACGACGGCCGGCTCGTAGGAGCGATCAGCCATGCCACCGGGTTTGCCCCGATGCCCCAGGGCGCCCCCAAAATGAGCGCCTGCGATATCGACAAGATCCGAAGATGGGCCGCCGCGGGCGCACCGAACAACTGACACCGTGAATCGTCAATCGTCGCCCGAAGCTTCGGGACGTGAAGACAATGACGCCGCTATCCGCATCCCAAAAAGTAAAAGACCCGAACATGAAAAAGATCATCCTCACCGTTATCGCACTTGCCGTTGCCGGCGGCGCCATCTATGGCTGGCGTGAGTACAACCGCACCAATGCCGACCTAAGTAATGCGAAGGCCCACTATACACAAGACGCAACGGCGCTCATCGCTGCCTTCGAAAAAGACACGGCCGCGGCCAACAAACAATACGTCGATAAGATCCTGGCCGTAAGCGGTCCCGTCAAAAGCATCGACGCAGCCGGCAACCCGGTAGTGGTTTTCCTCGGCGCGGCCGACGGCATGTCGTCGGTGCGCTGCTCGATGGACTCCGCGCATGCGGCCACGTACCGTAGTATTACGGCCGGCAGCATCGTCACGATCAAGGGCCAGTGCACCGGCGGCGAAGTGTCCGATATGGGATTGGGCACCGACGTCAGCCTGAAGAACTGCGTACTGGTACCGTGAATCGTGAATCGTCCATCGTGAATAAACTCCCCTTCCCAGCAGGCAGATCCGGCTCCTAAAGCAATCGCTTCGTAAAAAGCATTCACGATTCACGATTGACGCACCCAATGCCTCATTAAACACTAAAAGCAAATACACATGAAAAAGACCCTCCTTGCCGCCGCCCTGCTCCTCGGCCTCGCCGGCACCGCTTCCGCCCAGACCCGCTACTTCACCAAGAGCGGCCGCATCCAGTTCAACTCCAAGGCATCCATGGAAGACATCGAGGCCGTGAACAAGACCGCTACCGCGGTGCTCGACATCAACAGCGGCGCCCTCCAGTTCTCCGTGCTGATGAAAGGCTTCGAGTTCGAGAAGGCCCTCATGCAGGAGCACTTCAATGAAAACTACGTCGAGAGCGACAAGTACCCGAAGGCCGAATTCAAAGGCAGCGTGGTCAACAACGGCGAGATCGCCTATACGAAGCCCGGCACCTACCCGGCTAAGGTAAAAGGCAAATTCACCCTCCATGGGGTTACGCGCGAGATCGAAACGGCCGGCACCATCACCGTGGGCGCCGACGGCATCAAGGCATCCTCCGGCTTCACCATCCAGCTCTCCGACTACAACGTGCAGATCCCCGCGGTGGTGAAGGAGAAGATCTCCAACAACATCAAGATCACCGTGGAAACGAAACTCGATCCCCTCAAAGGATAACCCCCGTCGGCGGGCGGCGCACCGAGAGAAGGAACGCCGATGAGACGGATGCTACGGATGTACGCAGCTCCTTACCACTTCAAACATCAAACAGATTTCAAACTGCTTCCTATGAACACGAACCGCCCGATGCTCCTGGCCCTGCTGGCGACCCTGTGCGCCGGCAAGGCCTTTTCCCAGGACGACGACCTGCTGGCCGGTCTTGAAGAAGCGCCGAAGAAGGAGTATGTGTACAACGCGTTCAAGTCGTCGCGCGTCATCATGACGCACTCGATGGAGCTGCTGCGTCCCGGCGTGCTCGACTTCCGCATCCTGCACCGCTTCGGAAAGCTGAACCAGGGTGCCAAGAACTTCTACGGCCTCGACGAGGCCTGGATCCGGCTCGGGCTCGACTACGGCGTCACCAACAACCTCACGGTAGGCATCGGCCGCAGCAAGTACAAGCAGGAGCTCGACGGCTTCGCCAAATGGCGCGTCATCCACCAGGCCAAAGGACCGAAGGCACTCCCCTTCTCGCTCGTGCTCGTGGGCGGCGGCACCCTGAGCACCGCGCCCTGGGCCGACCCGACGCGGAAGAACTACTTCACCTCGCGCATGGCGTACTATGCGCAGGCCATCATCGGCCGCAAGTTCTCCGACAAGCTCACGCTGCAGGTGGCGCCCACGATCCTGCACCGTAATCTTACGGAGCTGAAGTCGGACCCGCACGACCTCTACGCTGTAGCCATCGGCGGCCGCATCGGCCTATCGCGCCGCATCTCGCTCACGGCCGACTACGTATACGTGGCCAACCAGCCCCGCAAAGAGCTCCACCACCCCTTCTCCATCGGCTTCGACATCGAGACCGGCGGCCACGTGTTCCAGCTCCACTTCACCAACGCCTTCGGCATGAACGAGCGCACCATGCTCTCCGAAACACCCAACAGCTGGGGCAAAGGCGACGTGCAGTTCGGGTTCAATATCTCAAGGGCGTTCCAGATCGGGCACAAGAAAAAGAAATAAACCGGAGAGTAAGGAACTGCAGAATATCGAAGGAGGGCCAGGCGGTCCTCCTTTGTTATGGGCAGGGGTGAAACGATGGGTACCGGGGAGAGAAAGAACGCGGATTCAACGGATTTGATACGATAAGTACGGATTTTTTACTGCGATACAGTTCACCGTCCGCAAGCCTCCGACAGATAAGATTTCAGGTACGATAAAGTGTGCCGCACAGGAGCGACTCCTTACCAATAGACGAATAGACCAATAGACATTCCCTCCTTAACAGCTTTTGGCACCCTGAGCTTGTCGAAGGGCCTTAGCCCCTTCTTTTCTTAGCGGTAAAAATCTCTTCTTTTCCTTTAGAAGACGACCGGTGCAGCCCGTAGGAAATGTCCCACAGAAGCAAATCTGAGATCCGAGATCTGTGATCTGACATCCTCTGGCCGTTTTTGCCTTATCTTCACCCTAATAGTTGCATAACTAACTAATTTTATGAACAAGCGCATCATAAAGAAAGTAGCCGTCCTCGGCTCGGGTGTCATGGGATCCCGCATTGCCGCTCACTTCGCCGGCATCGGCGTACCCGTTCTGCTCCTCGACATCGTACCGAACGACGCGAAGGAGTCCGACAACAAGGCCCTCCGCAACAAGATCGTGAACGACGCGCTGGGGGCGGCCCTCAAGAGCAACCCCTCGCCCGTGTACACCAAAGACGTGGCGAAAAAGATCACGACCGGCAACTTCGACGACAACCTCAAAGACATCGCCGCCTGCGACTGGGTGATCGAAGTGGTGGTGGAGCGCCTCGACATCAAGCAATCGCTCTACGAGCGCGTGGAGCAGCACCGCAAGCCCGGTACGCTCATCACCTCCAACACCTCGGGCATCCCCATCCACCTGCTTTCCGAAGGCCGATCCGCCGACTTCAAAAAGCACTTCTGCGGCACGCACTTCTTCAACCCGCCGCGCTACCTGCGCCTGCTGGAGATCATCCCGACGCCCGACACGGACCCCGCCATCGTGGACTTCCTCATGGATTACGGCGACCGCTACCTCGGCAAGACCACCGTACTCGCGAAGGACACACCGGCCTTTATCGCCAACCGCATCGGTGTGTGGGGCATGATGGCCATCTTCGGCCTTATTGATAAAATGGGCATGACCATCGACGAGGTGGACGCGCTCACCGGTCCGCTCATCGGCCGCCCTAAGTCCGCAACGTTCCGCACCGCCGACGTGGTCGGCATCGATACCCTCGTGAAAGTGGCCAAAGGTGTGTACGACAACTGTCCGCAGGACGAGCAGCGCGACGTCTTCAACATTCCTTCCTGGCTAACCAAGGTCACGGAAAATAACTGGCTCGGCGATAAGACCGGCCAGGGCTTTTTCAAGAAAGTGAAAGGCCCCAACGGAGAAAAGGACATCCAGACACTCGACCTCAAGACCCTCGAATACGGCCCGCGCCAAAAGCCGAAGTTTAGCTCCGTGGATGCGGCCAAGCCGGTAGAAGACCTCAAGCAGCGCCTCCAAATGCTCACCGCGGCGCCCGACCGCGCGGGCGAGTTCCTGAGGCATTTCCACTACGGCCTCTTCTCCTACATCTCCCACCGCATCCCCGAGATCTCCGACGAGGTCTACCGCATCGACGACGCCATGATGGCCGGCTTTGGCTGGGAGATCGGCGCTTTTGAAAGCTGGGATACCCTTGGCGTGGAGCGCTCCGTGAAGAAGATGCAGGAAGCCGGCTATGCCGTGGCGCCCTGGGTAGAAGAGATGATCGCCGCGGGCCACAAGACGTTTTATAAAGTCGAGAACGGCGTGCGGCAATCGTACGACCCGGCTACCAAAACCTACAAGGCCATACCCGGCGGCGGCGACTTCGTCGTGCTGCGCCACCATACCCAGGTTTGGAAAAACAACGCTTGTCAGGTCGCAGACCTTGGCGATGGCGTGCTGGGCCTGCAGTGGCAGTCGAAGATGAACTCCATTGGCGGCGACGTGCTCGCAGGCATCACGAAAGCCATCGAACTGGCCGAAAAAGACTATAAAGGCCTCGTGATCGCCAACGAGGGGCCCAACTTCTCGGCCGGCGCCAACGTAGGCATGATCTTCATGCTGGCGGTGGAGCAGGAATGGGACGAGCTCGACTTCGCCATACGTGCCTTCCAGAATACGATGATGCGCGTGCGCTATTCGGCCATCCCCGTGGTGGTGGCCCCGCATGGCCTCGCCCTCGGCGGCGCCTGCGAGATGAGCCTGCATGCCGACAAGTGCTGCCCGGCAGCCGAAACCTATACCGGCCTCGTGGAGCTCGGTGTGGGCGTGATCCCCGGCGGCGGCGGCACCAAGGAGTTCGTGCTGCGCGCTTCCGACGAAATGCACGACGATGAGCCCGAGACCATCACCCTCAAGAACCGTTTTCTAACCATCGCCACGGCCAAGGTGGCCACCTCGGCTTTCGAGGGCTTCGGCATCGGCGTTTACCGGAAAGGGCTGGACGAAGTGGTGATCAACCAGGGCCGACGGATCGCCCAGGCGCGCCAGAGCGTGGTGGACCTCTACGATGCGGGCTATGTGCAACCCGTTCCCCGTTCCGACATCCGGGTGCTGGGCCGCTCGGCGCTCGGCTCGCTCTATGCGGGCATCCACGGCATGGTGCAAGGCAAATACGCCACCGAGCACGACGCCACTGTGGCCCGCAAGCTCGCCTACGTGATGTGCGGCGGCGACCTCTCCGAGCAGACCCTCGTAACGGAGCAGTACCTCCTCGACCTCGAGCGCGAGGCCTTCCTCTCGCTCTGCGGCGAGCGCAAAACGCTGGAGCGCATCCAAGGCGTACTGAAGACCGGGAAGCCAGTGAGGAACTAGCGGTGAAGAGGGGTGAATGTAGAACGGGAATACTTGAGCAATCGAATACATGATCATTTGAATACCTGAGGGAAAGGGCGAGGTTTAACCCTCGCCCTTTTTCATTCGCCCCACCCTCGGGCATTCGCGTACTCATGTATTCAATTACTCAAGTACTTCCCTCTTTCCTCCCCTTTCTGCCCTCCTCCCTCCCTTGCATAACTTTTGCATTGCCTCAGCCGTATGCCCCGTCGCCTCCTGTACCTGCACCTACGGTCCCTGGCCATGATCTCGCTGATATGGGTCCTCTTTGGTGTGGTGTTTTTCGAAAACCTCATCCGTAACTGCAACGACCTCGGCGTACGCGTCAACCTCTACCAGTTCTCGGTGGCCTTCGGGCTTATCGGCGCCCTCATCACCGGCACCATGATCTTTTACCTGAAGCCGGCCTTCAGCCACCACCCGGTGTGGCGGGCCTCCATGTACAAGCTCCTGTTCACCCTCGTGCTGTTCTTCGTCATCACGTTCCTGCTGCTCCTGCTTTACTACCTCTTCCTTTACAAAAAGCAGTTCCACTTCGGCCACTTTCTCGACTCCTTCTTTACCAAGATCGTGAAGACCCGCACCTTCATCATCTTCATCGTGGACATGGCGCTCATGACCGTGATGTCGATCTCGATCCTGGAGGTAAAGGATAAGTACGGCCCCGGCATGTTCTGGAGCATGCTCTCCGGCGAGTACAATCAGCCGGTGGTGCAGAACCGCATCTTCATCTTCCTCGACATCAACGAGGCCACCTCCATTGCCGAAACCCTCGGCCACGAGCGGTACTTCCGGATGCTGCGCAAGTTTTTCGCCGATATCACGATGCCGGTGCTCGCCTCGGAGGGCGAGATCTACCAGTACGTGGGCGACGAGCTCGTGATCACCTGGCCCAACACGCCCGACAACAAGCTGCGCGCGCTCAAGTTCCTCCGACACGCATACTTCCTGATGGAACGCAAGGCCCATGAGTACGAGGCGCGCTTCGGCTACCAGCCCCGCTTCAAGGCGGGCGTGCATGCCGGCGAGGTCACGGCCGGCTTCGTGGGCGTCGTCAAAAAGGACCTGCTCTATACCGGCGACACGGTGAACACCACGGCCCGCATCCGCAGCGTGTGCCACGACGTGGACGAGTCGTTCGTGCTCTCGGGCGACTTCATGAAAGATATGGAGCGGCCCCACGGCTACTGGATCAAGGCCATCGGCCGCATCGAGCTCAAGGGCAAGGTGGAGTGGGTGAAGCTGTACCGGATGCGGTTTGAGTAGAAGCTGTCTCCAAACATTGGTCACCCTGCCGTGTCGTTAGGCTGTTTGAATTAATGTACTTTCCGGAAATGCTGAAATGGACGGCCGCGGGCGGCCTTGGCACGCAACGGCGCAATGACGCGACAATGAAATGCAGGGAAGAATTTTCAGCCCGTTGCTACTTCGCTGCGCCGCTACCCGCCGCGTCGCCGCGTGAAATAGGCCGCTTGCGGCCTCGCCAGCCTATCTATTCACCCAAACAGCCTCTTTGAGACGATTTCCAGGACGGACTATAGGTTCCTGTACACGGCTGACCACCGCGCAAATTGCCCGGGTGTGATCCGGTAACGCGCAATATTTCCTTCATGAAGCGCAGCCAGTTCCGCACGTACCACTTCGATAAAGCGTGACTTATCAGCCGATGCAATACCGGTTACGGCCAGAAGCTCAACTTATGTCCCGGCAAATAGCATATATGCGCCAACATTTAGCGTTTATGCGCCAGTAACGCGCTCATATGGGGCAACGGTTTACATTTTATGGGTGAGCTGGCGACATATATGAATCAGCAGAAGAGATATATGCGTCAACAAAGCGGTCAGAAGGCGATATGAACACCTCGACAGAGGCCGCCAATTGATTGAGCTACACTCTATCAGGTGGCAAATGGAAGTTGAAACAGGGCGTCTGCAAGAGCGGCGCTCATCCGTAGGCAACAGAACTATGCTTTTTCCGACCGGTTCTTCCGCACCTGCACGATTACCGGGATCAGGAGCACGGCCAGGCTTACCGGCAGGATCCAGCTCAGGTGCTGTTTGATACCCGGGAAGCGTCCGCCGAGGTAATAACCGCCCAGGAAGAAGAAGCAGATATGCAACACTACGGCTGCGTACGAAAGGGGCAATAACACCGAGGGGCGTACCCGCGTGATGCCGCCCAGCAGGGGCATGAACGGCCGAACCACCGGAAGGAATTTTCCCAGGAACAGGGCCGTGGTGCGGTGCTCCCGGAAAAAGCGCTCGGCACTATGGAGCAGTTTCTTCTTGAAATACCACGTGTCTTTCTTGTGGTACAGCTTCGGCCCGAGCTTCCGGCCGATCAGGTAGCCGGAGCTGTCGCCCAGGAGTCCGGCGGCGATCAGGAGCAACAGGAGCGGCAGCATGCGCATGCCAAAGCCATCGGCAGAGGCGATGATGCCGGCGGAGAAGAGCAGCGTTTCGCCGCCAGGCACGATCAGGCCCAGCAGGAGGCCCGTCTCCGCATAGATGAGCAGCGCGATCAGGAAAACGCCGCCCCAGGCAATAAGGTCCGATGTTCCGAAGAGCAAGGTCATAGTTGTGATCAGCAGGTGGACGCCGGCGGCAGTCCTGCCTTACGCAACTGAAGTAAAAAACATGCCGTCCATGAACTGCCCGGCAAAGTGTCGCCCGTAGCTTTACGGGATGGGTGAAGCACAACTCGACGGCAACGGCATCCTGCGGGTGCATGCGCACATCGTTACCTATGGCGGGGCAGCCACTGCGGAACTCACGGAGCGGATCCGGGAGGAGATCGAGCGCATGTGGAACGAGCCCGACGTGCCCCTCCTCCTGCGCGAAGGCCGCGTAGGCCTCCGCTTCACCATCACGGCCGCGTTCCGCCCCGACCTCGACGAGGTGGACGTGCTGGCGAACACCGATCCGCGCAACAACTACTTCCGCATCGAGGAGTACGTGCGCGGCAACATCTCCTTCGTGGACGGGCTCGGCTGCAACAGCGGCTTCTTCAAGCTCGAGAACCTCTATGCCGGCTCCACCACGGCCGCTCACGAATTCGGGCACACCCTCGGCCTCGACCACCCGGCGCTCCTCGACCTCCGCGGCCGGGGCGTACCCGGCATCATGTACCCGCGCGGCACCCTTGTGGACCCCGAATTCCAGTACGACCCGGAGAAGCCCGCCGGCGTCACCGGCGGCACCATGCACCCGATGCACCGCCGCGTGCAGCGCGCCGACATCGAAGCCCTTCGCCTCGACCGCCTCCGCTTCCACCGCGGCCGCGCCATCGTGGGCGACTTCAGCAACGTGTATCATTGGCCGCACCAGTAAACAGCAAGGTTTAGGAGGTTCAGAAGGTTTAGAGAGTTGGCTGGCGCACGCAACCTCCTGAACCTCCTAAACCCCCTAAACCTCCTAAACCTTTCTCCGCTGCCGCAAATTCTCCGGGCGAGCGGAAAATTCGCCGTACCTTTTAGAGACCCAAAACCTCGTTTTATGAAAAAGAAATGGCTTCTCCTTTTGCTGGCAGCCACCAGCCTGGGCGCGCATGCGCAACGCCGGCTTCCGCCCAACTACCACTACCAGCGCTTCGCCAACGGCCTTGAAGTAGTGGTGATCGAAAACCACAAGGTGCCGCTCGCCACCATCGAGATCGCCGTCAAGAACGGGGCCTACACCGAGGGGCCGGAATACAGCGGCCTCTCCCACCTCTTTGAGCACATGTTCTTTAAAGCCAACAAGGACTACCCCGACCAGGAGAAGTTCCTCCGCCGCACCGAGGAGCTCGGCGCCATCTGGAACGGCACCACCAACGTGGAGCGCGTCAACTACTTTTTCACCTTCGACAAAGACTCCCTCGAGGCCGGCCTGCGCTTCATGAACTCCGCGATGCGCTACCCGATCTACCGCACCGAGGACATGGCCAAGGAGCGGCCCGTGGTAGACGGCGAGTTCCAGCGCGGGGAGAGCGATCCCGGCTTTCTCATCTGGCACGAAACGCACAAGCGGCTCTGGGGCGAACTCTTTACCCGCAAGAACCCGATCGGCGAGCACGACGTGATCAACACGGCCACACCCGAAAAGATGATGGTGATCAAAGACAAATACTATCACCCCAACAACTCCCTCCTGATCATCGCCGGCGACGTGCAACCCACGCAAGCGTTCGCGTATGCGCAGAAGGTCTGGGGCGACTGGGCACACAGCGGCTTCGACCCGATCGAGAAATACCCGATCCCGGCCTTCAAGCCACTGGAGCGCACCGACTATTTCATCAAGCAATCCTCCATTGCCAATACGCCCTATATGGTGTTTGCCTGGCAGGGACCTTCGTATAAGGAAGACTCCGCCGGTACGGTGATCGCCGACGTCTTTGCCGCCGTCATGCGCCTCAACGCCTCCAAATGGCAGCAGGCCCTCGTCGATAAGGGGCTTGCTACGTGGGCCGACATGAGCTATACCACCAACCACTTCACGGGACCCATCGAGGCCTGGGTGATGCCCAACCCCACGAAGCTGAAGGAGTGCTACACCGAAGTGCTGAACCAGGTGCGTCAGCTCGGCAACCCCGACTACTTCACCGACGAGCAGCTCCGCACTGCCCGCGAGGTGATCCGCCGCAACGAGGTGCGCAGCCGCGAGAAGCCATCCGCCCTCCCGATGCAGCTGTCGTACCAGTGGGCCAGCACCTCCTTCGAATACTACACCGATTACGAGGCCAACCTGATGCGCGTCACCCGCGACGACCTCGCCCGCTACGCGCAGCGCTACATCATCGGGAAGCCCTATGTGGCCGGCCTTATCCTCAACGAGGAAACCGCCAAAGCCACGCAACCTGAAACCTTCTTCAAAAACTAAAGCACCCAAACCGATCGATATGAAAAAGATCCTCCTCGTGCTTTGCCTGATGGCACCGGCGGCGCTGCTGGCGCAAATGGGCAAGGCCTACGACATGAACATCAACGGCGTCAAGGTGATCGTGCAGCCGAGCGGCAACGACATCGTGGAAATACGGACCATCATCAAGGGCGGCGTGCAGAACTATTCCAACGAGCAGGCCGGCATCGAGTCGCTGGCCCTCAGTGCGCTCACCGAATGCGGCACCGCCTCTATGGACAAGAACAGCTTCAAGAACGCACTCGACGCCGTGTCGGCGCAGGTAGGCGGCTGGACGGAGATGGACTTCGCCACCTTCCGCATGAACTGCATCAAGACCGACCTGAAGAAGGTGTGGCCGCTATATGTGGAGGCCCTCACCGCGCCCCGCTTCGACGAAAAAGAGTTCACCCGCATCCGCCAGGACCTCATCACACAGATCCGCTCCATGGCCTCGCAGCCCGACAACGAAACCGACCGCCTTGCGCGCAGCACCGCCTTTGCCGGCACAGCCTATGCCCGCGAGCCGATCGGCACCGAGGCCACCGTGTCGAAGCTTACACCCGCGGCCACCAAAGCATATTACAAGAAGCTGCTCCACCGCGGCCGCATTGCGGTGGTGATCGTGGGCGACATCGACCGCACCGAGCTCGAAGCCGCCGTAAAATCCTTGCTCGACAAGGTGCCGGAGGGCCCGCAGATCAAGCTGCAGAAGCAAAGCTTCACCGCCACCGGCAACAGCTTCCTCCCGGTGAAGAAGGACCTCGCCACCAACTACGTGCAGGGCATCACCGCGGCGCCCCAGCCCGGCTCGCCCGACTACGATGCCTTTGTGCTGGCCATGCGCATCTTCTATACGCGTCACTTCGTAGAAATACGGTCCAACAACGGCCTCTCGTATGCGCCGGCCACCTGGTTCAGCGGCGGCCTCACCCCGTTTGCCAACCTGTTCGCCTCCACCACGGAGCCCAACAAGTACATCACCGTGGCGCGACAACTGATCGACAAGATCCGCCGCGAAGGCTTTACGGACGACGAGTTGCGCAACATGAAGACCGGCTACCTCACCCGCACCTGGTACAAGCAGGAAACGAACGCCGAGCAGGCCGCCTCGCTTGCGCAGAACGAAGCCGTGCACGGCAACTGGAAGCGCGCGCTCACCATTGCCGACGACATGAAGAAAGTGTCGCTGGCCGACCTCAACCGCGTCTTCAACAAGTACGTCACCAACATCAGCTGGGTGCTGCAGGGCGACCCCTCCAAGGCCGACCCGAACCTGTTCAAGCAGAAGGAAACCCCGGCCAAGACCTTCTGATTGGCTTTATTTCAATACAAGAAGCCCCCGTAATTGTACGGGGGCTTCTTTATTGGGGGGGCAAGTAAAAATTCAAAAGTCAAAATTCAAAAGTCAAAATTCAAAAATGCTCATAGGGCCAGAGTTTTAGTGTTGGTAGCGCCAAACGCTTGTGACTTTTTACTTTTGAATTTTGACTTCATTTGCCCCCGCGGTAAGCACTTTCAAGTTGACGCGCGGCGGCACGTATATCGGGGTATTGAAACGCGAAACCCGTTGCCTCCAGCTTGCGGCTGCTCACGGTGGCGCTCTTGAGCACCTCGATGCTCATCTCGCCCAGCAGGGCCTTCAGCACAAAGGCGGGCGCGGGTGCCGTAACGGCAAAGCCCTTTGCTTCCTTCATGGCACTGACCAATTCCGCGTTCGGTACCGGCGCGGGCGCCACGGCATTGTACACACCCGCGATCTCAGGGGTATTGACCGCCTCCACGAAGAACCGCACGAGGTCGTCGATATGGATCCAGCTCACCACCTGGCGGCCGCTGCCCATGATGGTTGCGACGCCGAAGGACATCGGCTTGCGGAACTCCGCCCAGGCACCGCCTTCGTGGCTCATGACGATGCCGATGCGGGCGATGACGAGGCGCTTGCCTAGTGCCTCTACGGGGCGGATGGCCCCTTCCCATTGCGCGCAGGTGCGGCCCAGGAAAGCACCGTCGGCCCGATCCTCCTCCACGAAGGGCCTCGGGTTGGGCACCTGCGGATCAGGACCGTACCAGCCGATGGCGGATGCGGAGAGTACCGTATGCACTTTGTTGGGCAAGGTGCCGAGGGCCCTGACCAGGAGCTCGCCGGAGCGTACGCGGCTTTCCACGATCTCCTGCTTGCGCCGCTCCGTCCAGCGGCCGCCGGCTACGTTGGCGCCGGCCAAGTGCACGATGACGTCGGCGTCGGCGAGGGCGCCGGCATCGATGGAGCCGCTCTCCACCGACCAGGCGGCATAGCGGAGCCCGGGAGCGGGAACCGCCGACGAGGGATTACGTGTCAGCACGATCACGGAGTGCCCCTGTTGGCGAAGGGCGCGGGAGAGGGCGGTGCCGACGAGCCCGGTACCACCGGTAATAAGCACTGTAGACATAATGGTTCAACAAATAAACGTAGATTCCGGTTGGCATCGGCACGGGGCAGGGCCCTGATTCTAAACCGGCTTTAATGTGCACCGGCCGCTCAATGCTTAATTTGCATCCTCCTTAACCCCTACCATGAAGATCGCGCAGTTGGTATTTTTTGGCTTCCTGGTCGTGCTGCTCTTGTTCTCGGCCACCACCTGGATCAACTTCCGGCAGTCGGAGCGCGTGCAGGAGAACACCGAGTTCTTCGCCCACTCCACCAACGTGGTGCGCCAGAGCAACCGCTTCCAGCGCAATATCCTCAACATCGTGAGCTCCATGCGGGCCTACTTCCTCACCGGCGAGCGCACCTTCCTCACCGCATTCGACTCGGCGATGCTCGAGAACCGGGGCATCATCCGCGAGCTCGACTCGGCCGCCGATGCCGTGCAGCGGAGACCTGTCGAAAAGATCAATGTCCTCAACCAGCGCTGGAACGCGGAGTTTACGCGGATCCTGGCGGCTGCGCGGCAAAGCAGCGCAGCCGACAGCAGCCCGGAGGCGCTTTCCGCTCTTTATAAAAACGAATTCCCCGAGCTTGTGCGGGGCGAGGTGGCAGCCGATCTGCAGCGCGAGGTGCGCGACTTCATCAATGCCGAATACCGGCGCCGTGAGGAAAGCAAGACGCAGCTCGCCGAATCGATCGCCGGCACCCGGCGCCTCTCGTTTACCCTGACCCTTGTCTCCATCGTGATCGGACTCGTCATTGCCGGCTTCCTCTCCTACCATGTTTCCACGCGCATCCTGCGGATGGTGCGCATGGCCAACAGCATTGCCGAGGGACAATACAACAGCCAGGTCGCGTACACGGGCCGCGACGAGCTCGGGCGCCTGGCCGGATCGCTCAACCACATGGCGCAGGTGCTGCATGCCAACTTCTCCGAGCTGAAGCGCAAGAACGCGGAGCTCGACCAGTTTGCCCATATTGTGTCGCACGATCTCAAATCGCCGCTGCGGGGCATCTCCAACGTAGTATCCTGGATCGAGGAAGACCACCACGAAGAGCTGCCCCCCAAAGTGCAGGAATACATGGCGCTCGTGAAGGGGCGCCTCGAGCGCGCCGAGCACCTCATCAGCGGCATCCTCACTTATGCCCGCATCGGGCGCGAGCAGCAGGCGCGCGAGACGGTGGTGGTGCGGGAGCTGCTCGAGGAAGTGCTCGAGAACCAGCCGGTGCGCCCCGGCCTCCGCGTGGAGTTCGCCCACAACCTGCCGCTCCTCTTCACCGAGCGCCTGCCCCTGTACCAGGTGTTCGCCAACCTTGTAAGCAACGCCGTCAAGTACCACGACAAGACGGAAGGGCATATCCGTGTGTACCACCGCGAAACCGAGCAGCAATTCGTGTTCTTCGTGAACGACGACGGCCCCGGCATCGACCCGGCCTACCACCGGAAGATCTTCCAGATCTTCCAGACCCTGCAGGAAAAGGAGAGCTTCGAGAGCACGGGAGTGGGCCTGGCCATTGTGAAGAAGATCCTCGACGCCCGGCAGGAAACCGTAGAAATACAATCGGCGGCCGGCAGCGGCACCACCATTTCGTTTACCTGGAAAAAATAGCAACCATGTCAAAAGTGATCAACATCCTCATGGTGGAAGACGACCCGCTCGACGTGATGGACATCCGCCGCACGCTCGACAAGATGAAGATCGTGTACCACCTGCACCATGCCCGCAATGGGGAGGAAGGGCTGCGCCTCTTGGGCCAGCTCGCCGGCGAAGAGCCGTCGGTGCAGCCCGACATCGCGCTCATCGACATCAATATGCCCAAAATGAACGGGCTGGAGTTTCTGCAGGCGCTGCGCGCCGACGAGCGCTGGAAAGGGCTCCGGTGCTTCATCATCACCACCTCCGATGAGCCCTTCGACCGGCAGTCGGCCAAGGCCCTCGGCGTATCGGGCTATATCGTAAAGCCGTTCAAGGTCAATAACCCGAGCTCGATGGATTCCTTCAACCTGATGATCGACCTGATGAATATGCGCGGCTAAGCGGGGTCAACCGAAAAGAAAAGCGCCCGGCGGCAGACATCGTCTGCACCGGGCGCTTTATTAACGTGTGTAGCACTCGTCTGTATAATGACCTTCCCTTGGTTCATCGCGAGGCGATAGAAGTAAGTGCCCGGCTGTAACGCGTCTTCGCTCACGCCTGACGCTTCACGCCTTCCGGGAAACAGGGGCTTCCGGGTTCAGACACCACTTCCTGACTATGGATCAGTCTTCGAAGAAGGTAACCTCACCGGTCTCCACGGCATAAACACCGCCCGCGATCTTCACGGCTCCGGCGTCTACGAGCTCCCTGATGACGGGGCTTTCGTTGTAGATCCGCTCCATGGTGAGGCGCACGTTGCGCTCGGTGATGCGGTTCACGAACTCGCGGTCCTTACCATCGCCGGTATGGCCTTCTTTGGCCTCGGCCTCGATGGCGGGATGCACGCGTGCCAGCACACCCGTGAGGTGTCCGAGCTGCACGCCGTTGCAAGCGCCCACGATGGCGCCGCAGCGCGTATGGCCGAGCACCAGGAGGATCTTGGTGCCCACTACCTTGGTGGCAAACTCCATGCTGCCGAGGATGTCTTCGTTCAGCACGTTGCCCGCGATCCGGATGCTGAAGATATCGCCGAGGCCCTGGTCGAAGACGAGCTCTGCCGACGTACGGGAGTCCATGCAGCTCAGGATGGTGGCGAACGGAAACTGCCCCTCTTTCGTTTCGTTCACCTGCTTCAGCAGGTCGCGGTTGGCCTTGAGGTTTTTAACGAAGCGCTGATTGCCTTCCTTGAGGATATCGAAGGCCAGCTCGGGTGTCAACTGGCTCTGTGTTTCTTTCGAATGCGTATACATAGCTAACGGTGATTTACTGCGAATATCGGTGACGGTCACAACAAATAAAAACCTTCCGGGGTTGCGGGGCCGGGAATGTCCGCCTCGCCCATCAGCTGCCGGATATTGATCTCGATGGTGCGGGCGATGGCCGTCACGGGAATGTCGCTGGGCCGGTTCCGGAATGGATCCTGCAGGTGAAAAGCCGACTTCTCGAGCAGGAAGAACACGGAGGCGATGAGCACCAGCAGCGGTATCTCGAACACCGGCGCCACGTCTTTCAGCGCGATGGACAGCACCACCACGAAGAGGTAGATGGCATAGTGAAGAAAAAGCCGGTACGTGACCGGGAACACCGTGCCGTTGATCCGCTCCGCCTTGCCCATGGCATCGGTGAGCCGCACCAAGGTAGCGTCGAGCTGCACCTGTCCGTACCAGGAGAGCTGTCCGGCCTCCTGCAACGCGCGCAGATCGGCGCCGTGCTGCCTCAGGAGCGCAAGCGGCATATTGCGGTGCGTGGCCACGCGCTCCAGCTCCGCTTCCTGCAGCAGGTCGCCGATGCCGTCGAGCGGCGGCTGCCCCCTGAGGCTGCGTCCGAGCACGTAGCACCAGGCGATCTGGCGGTGGGCAAGCCGCTGCAGCGGCGCGTCGGTGCCGGCAAACTGCTGGAGTTGCAGGATGAGGCTACGCGAATCGTTGACGATGGCACCCCATACCTTGCGGGCCTCCCACCAACGGTCGTAGGATTGGGAAAGCTTGAAGGAAAGCAGGATGGAAATGGCCGTACCCAGGAAGGCGGCCACCGAGAGCGGCATTTCGGGAATGCGGTTGGTGAACCGGTTGGCGGCCAGGTTGATCAGGATGCTCAACGCCAACACGAAGAGCAGGTCGTACCGGACCTTGTTGAGGATGTACGAAAAAGGAACTTTCTTCTCGACGATCATAGATGCTTCGTTCAGCTACGTGCGCAACCCGGGCAAAAGAACCGTGCCAGTGAAACGGCTCCCATCCTTTCGACCGTTCCCGCGCGCATCGAACGGCGGCCTTGTTCCAGGGCAGGCAGAAAAAAGCCCCGGCGGTACCAGGCGACGACGATTGGCACCATCAGTTCTTCGGCTTCGTTACCTTGTCGGCATAGGGCAGGTACATGGGGAGGGCCGCCGACCCGTACCAGAGGTAATACTCCGGGGCGAGCACGCCCGACGAAACAGCGCTGTCGTTGGCCACCAGTGCCTCGGCTTCGGCGATCGTTTTTACATTAAGGATGAAGATACCGCGGTACTGGCGCTCGTTCTTCTGGATGGGTCCCGCCACGAGCAGCTTCCCTTGGGCCACCATGCGCTCCATGTTGGCGAAGTGGCCTTTGAACAGGGAGTCGCGCTTCGCCTTGTCGTTCTCCACCGTGGGCCCTGTCTTGAGGATCACGAGCACATACTGCTTCATGCCGTTGGGCTCACCGCCGAGCGAGTCGGCCAGTTTGGGGTCGTAAGCGGATTTCGTCTGGGCGGCTGTAGTGGCCGCACAAAGAAGAGAAAGGCCAAGCAACAGGCTACGGAAGGTGGAAAGAACAGGAGTCATAAGCAGGATCTTTTAGTTCGCGACGGTGAAGATACAGCACCGGACCCGAAGCAGCCTTCAGGCGCCGGTAAACCTAGAGACGAGTAAGGCGAAGAACACGACCGACCCGATCACCATCATGACCTCGCCCAGTGAGCGGGTGCGCTGCCGGTATCGATACCCTTCTTCGACGCCTGCGATCCGTTGCCGGGCATAGCGGAAGTGATAGCCGATCAGGATCCCGACCGGCCCGCCCAGCAGCGCCGAGATAAAGCCCGCGGCGATGAGCGGCTCACTGCCCGCCTCTTCGGGCTTACGCAGCCCGTCCAGGAATCGCTGCCGGTGCGTGCGTTGCCGCAGGTAGGGCTCGAGGTCCGTACCACGCCGCCCCAGTTCCGCTTCGGCGGCAGCCACGAATGCTTCCTGGTAGTTGTCCGGACTCACCACAGCCTGGAGCAGTTCCTCCGAAGGGCGTTGTTTCACCAAATCGTTGAAGTCGAAGGCAGTCATTGTATTAATACGGTTTTGGTACAAACAAGATACAACTTTCCTGAACCCGGGAAGCCGGCAGTACCAATAAAAAGCCCCCGGCACGAGGCCGGGGGCTCACAACTAAAAACAGTAGCCCAAAGGCTGTTTTCAACGGAATGGAAACCTGGCCGGGCAGACCAGGCACCGATTTTAGTCCGGCTTCTTGCCGTCCAGGAAGGTATTGATCGTAGAGATCGATGCGCCGTTGTTGCCATCCGGACGCACGGAATAATTGCTGTAGAAGTTTTCGACGCTGCTGGAATTGTTGTGCAATTCCATATTGCGGCGGATGTAAGCCGGTACCGATTCAAACTCGTTATTGGGGTCGGCCGAATTGAGGTTGAATGACAGATTTCTCAATTTCTGCAAACGTTCGGCCGCCTTACGTTTCTCGTCTCCAGCCACGTCCTGCGGTGCAGGGTCCTCGGCCGGGAGGTTGTTTGGCGTGTGAGCTTGATGAGGCGCGGTTACATCCGCCGCTGGAATTTCACCACGGATCACCAGTTGCATATTGAAGGTTTCCTCGTCTTCATTGGATGCAATAGGTCCCGGGGCGGGCTTTCCTGCAGAACTGGGTGTGGATACATCCGGTCTGGAATCTGCGTAGATATTGGACGGTCTGGCCAGATAACCCCCGGCCGCTGCAGACGGCTGGGTAGCGTTGCCGGCGCCGCTTCCCTGCTGGGGGGCGGCATTGCCGATAATATTCTGACGGAGCTGCTCGAACTTATCGTCCAGCTGCCGCTTTTGTGCTTCCAGTTCGAGGCGCTCGCGCTCCCGCTCGGCGGCCTCGTCGCGCAGGGTCAGCTGCAGCAGCACGGGGGCGTCGTCGTCGGCAGGCTCCTGCGTAAACGCATGCACCAGGGGCAGCTCGGGCTGCAGCTCCAGGGGCGGCAGCGCGGTTTCGTCTACCAGCTGGGGGGCCAGCGGGTCGGCCGGGGGCTGCGGGGCCGGTGCTTCCGCTTTCGGCTTCGGCGTGTCGCCGAGGGTCAGCACGATCTTCTCTTCGCGCGGCGCCACGGGTGCCGTGGCCTGCTGCGACGTGGTGCTGCGCACCGTGAAGGGATCCTTGTGCTCGAAGCCCGTAGCAATGAGCGTGATGCCCAGCTTGGAGCCAAGCGAGTTGTCGTAGCCAAGACCGAGGATCACGTCGGTGTGCTCGCCGGCCTGCGACAGCAGGTAGTTCTGGATGATGTCCACTTCGTCCATCGTGAACTCGTGCTCGCCTTCGGCGGAGTTGATGTTGATGAGGATCCACTTGGCGCCGCGGATCTCGTTGTCGTTGAGCAGCGGCGAGTTGAGGGCCTCTTCGATGGCGCGCTGAGCACGGCCGTCGCCGTCGCAGGCGGCGTTGCCGAGGATGGCCACGCCACCGTTCTTCATAACGGTGCACACATCGGCAAAGTCGACGTTGATCTGGCCGGTGCTGTTGATGACGTCGGTGATACACTTGGCAGCCGTGGCCAGCACGTTGTCGGCCTTCGCGAATGCCTCGCGCATCTTGAGGTTACCGAACTGGTGACGCAGCTTGTCGTTCGAGATCACGAGCAGCGTGTCTACGTAGTTCTTCAGGTTCTTGATGCCTTCCTCGGCCTGCAGCTGGCGCTTGCGGCCTTCGTAGGCGAAGGGGGTCGTTACGATGCCCACGGTGAGGATGCCGAGGTCCTTGCAGATCTTGGCGATGATGGGCGCGCCGCCGGTGCCCGTGCCGCCACCCATGCCGGCCGTTACGAAGGCCATCTTGGTATTGACCTCGAGCATCGACTTGAGCTCCTCGAGGCTTTCCTCGGTGGCCTGGCGGCCGATCTCGGGGTTGGCGCCGGCGCCGAGGCCCTGCGTCAGGTGGGGCCCGAGCTGCACCTTGTTAGGCACGGGGCTCTGGGCGATCGATTGCGCGTCGGTGTTGGCAATGATGAAGTTCACGCCTTCGATATCCTGGGTGAACATGTGGTTCACGGCGTTGGAGCCGCCGCCACCGATGCCGATGACTTTTATGATGGAAGATTTCTCCTTGGGCAGATCAAAGTGGATCATAGTATATAGTTAGTGCGTTTCCGTAGAAATGCGGTGAAGCGTATTAATGGTGGTCGAACGATGGTGGCTTGCGGGAATCGGGAATCGCTAATCGGGAATGCGTCTGAGATACAGAGTACGCATTGCCGATTCCGGATTGCCGATTGCCGGCATCACAGCTGGTGGTCCTCTTCTTCTTTAAAGATGTCGATGAGGCTGTTCTTGAACTTACCCCAGAAGCCGTTGGTCATGCCCTTGGTGCGGGTGGCTGCCGTAGCGGCCGGGATCACCAGGTGACCTTCGTGCTGCGTGGGTACGGGCTCTTCCGTGCGCAGGGTGTCGGGCACCTCTACGCGGCGGTAGTCGTGCTCGAACTGCTTGCGGTTGTGCTCGTAGTCGTCGTAGCCCTTCAGGATGAGGCCCAGGCAAGTGGAGTACGTGGGCTTCGCCAGCTCCTCGATATGCCCCGAGGCGAGGTGCTCCGTAGGCAGACCAATGCGGGCGTTAAGGCCGGTCACATACTCGGTCAGCTGAATGAGGTGCTTCAGCTGCGAGCCGCCACCCGTGAGGATGATGCCGCCGTTGAGCATGCGGCTGTCGAGGCCCACCTGCTTCAGGTGGTAGGTCACGAAGTCGAGGATCTCGCTCATGCGCGCCTGGATAATGTTGGCGAGGTTCTTCACCGAGATCTCCTTGGAGGGCATGCCGCGCAGGCCCGGGATCGTGATGTAGGCGTTGGCCTTCGCCTCGTTGGAGAGGGCGGAACCGAACTGCACCTTCATCTGCTCGGCCTGCGTCTTCAGCACACCGAGTCCGGTCTTGATATCGTTGGTGATGTTCTCACCGGCAAACGGGATCACCGCGGTGTGCTTCAGGATGCCCTCGTAGAACACGGCCAGGTCGGTGGTACCGCCGCCGATGTCCACGATGGCCACGCCGGCCTCGAGGTCTTCCTGCGCCATGACGGCCGCCGAGGAAGCGAGGGGCTGGAGCACGAGGTCCTTGGTGATGAGGTTGCTCTTTTCCACCGACCGGTTGATGTTGCGGATGGCGTTCTTGTCGCCGGTGATGATGTGGAAGTTGGCGCCCACCTTCACCCCGCTGTAGCCGATCGGGTCGGGAATGTTTTGAAAATTGTCCACCGTGAACTCCTGCGGGATCACATCGATGATCTGGTCGCCGGCCGGGATGTACGTCTTGTACTGGTCGGAGATCAGCTGGTCGATCTCTTTCTGGGAGATCTCGTCGTCGGTGTTGTGGCGTACAATGTCGCCCCGCGTCTGCAGGCTCTTGATGTGGTGGCCGGCGATGCCCACGTACACTTCATTCACCTCCAGGTTGGGGTTGGAGGAGTAGCAGTTGTCGAGTGCCTGCCGGATGGCCTTGATGGTCTCGTCGATGTTCAGCACCTGCCCGTGCTTTACACCATTGGAGTTGGAGCGGCCAAAACCCAGGATCTCCAGCTTGCCGAACTCGTTCTTTCGTCCGGCAATGACCGCGATCTTGGTAGTGCCGATGTCCAGCCCCACGATGATTGGTTGCTCGTTGTTCATGTCTTTAGGTTGTTTTTAGTTGCTGTTCCTGGTTTCGATGGGTCAAAGGGTGTATATCCGTTGGTTTTTCTTAATACTCATTCGTGGGTGCCGTCGTAGTCCGTCGCGGGGCGGGCTTCGGCGGCGTCGTCTGCCCGCTGTTTCGCCGGGCCGGCATCGTGGCCTTCGGCGGTGTGGCGGTGCTGCGGGTGGCGGCGGCGCGATTTGCCGGGGTAACGGCCGGCCTTGCTCCATTGTTGCGCGCCGGCACGGTTGCCGCCGGCACCGTGCGGGTAGCCGGCCCGGTCGTTGTGCGCGGCGTCACTACCGGCGTTACTGCCGGCGGGCGGCGGGCGCTGTCGGCCGTGGGTGCCGCGGGCGGCTCGTTGCGGTAGCCCGGTTCGGCGCGGTTCCCGATCGAGTCGAGGGGCATCGTCTGGCGGGCATGCGCGCTTTCGGCGGCGGCGGCCAGCTGCTCCACGGCAGCGAGGGAGTCGTGCAGCATCTGCGCCTGCGAGCGGGCCAGCAGCTCCTCGATGTTCTTCTGCAGCTGGATCGAGTCCACTGCCGAAACGGGTCCGCGGCGTACGCCTACTACCTGGCCGGCAAAGCGCACGTCCACAACGGCGTAGCGGTCGAAGCCGGTTTTGGCGAGCACATTCTTATAGAAAAGGTGCAGGCGGGCGAGCTTGCGCTCGAGGTCGCCGGCATCGCCGAGGCGGATCAGCCCGTTGCCGACCACCGGAACGGCCTCGTAGCCACCCGGCACGAGGTCGAGCTGGGCAAGCTGCTCCTTCCAGAAATCGTCGGCTGCCACCCGGCCTGCAATGGTTTTCACTTCCTGCATCCGAACCGAGTCGGCACGGCTGTAGCGCGGGCCCTCGGGGTAACCGGTCACCACCAGCACGCGGGCACTCTCCTTTTCGAGCAGCGGCATCCGCTGGCCCGACGAGTCGATATAGAACGAGGTGCCGGCGGTGGTGAACACACGGGCTACGGGCTCCCGCTCCGTTACCTGCACGTGCAGCACGTCGCGGCTATCGACCCAGAGCTCGGCATTGCGAATCCAGACGCCCTTTTCGAGGCTTACCTCGAGGCGGGCAAGGTCGAGCTGCTCGAGCGGGCGGCCTTTTACCGGCGCACCCTGTGCTTTGGTGAGCAGCTGCAGGATGTCGGCCTTGTCGATGAAGAACTGCTCGCCGTCGCCCTTGATGGAGATTTTCACGGCACGCACGGCATGGCCCGCGTCGCGGCGGTTGGCCGCAACCAAAAGCGTGATCAGCCCCGCTCCGGAGAGTACCCAGAAAAACAGGGTCAGGATCTTTGCTATGAGGCGCTTCTTCGTCATCAGGCGTTTGCGTATATCTCTTTGAGCGCGGGCACAAGGGCATCGATATCACCGGCGCCAGCCGTGATGATGACCTCTCCGAACTCCTTGTCTAGCTTTTTTGAGTGGGTTTTTGCCCAGGAGAGCAGCTCCTCTTTCGTCAGCGCGTGCTTGTCCTCCCGGTCGATTTCGGTAAGGATCATTTCACTCGTGACGCCTTCAATCGGCAGCTCGCGGGCAGGATAGATGGGCAGCAAAATTATGCGATCCGCCCATTCCAAACTCTTGGCAAATCCGTGAAACAGGTCTTTTGTTCGACTAAACAGGTGCGGCTGGAAGACCACCGTAATTATACGCTGCGGAAAGAGGCTCCGGGCGCTCTTCAGTAGGGCATTCAGCTCTTCCGGATGGTGCGCGTAGTCGTCGATGAGCACCGGCTGCACGTACGCACCCTTCACCTTTTTCAATGGCGGAACAATGTACTCGAAGCGGCGCTTCACCCCCTTGAAATCCCCCACCGCGTTGCGGATGCGGTCCGACGGGATGTGCAGGCAGTGCGCCACGGCGATGGCCGCGATGCAGTTCTCCACATTGTGCATGCCGCCGATGTTGAGGCGCACGTCGTATATGGAAGTATCGGGCAGCTGCACGTCGAACTCGTAGCCGCCTTCCGACACGCGGATGTCCGATGCGTATACGTCGGCCGCATCGTTCTGCAGGCTGTAACTCCACTTGTTGTCGACCGTGATCTCCTTCGCCCGGCCAAGGCCGAACTTATGGATGAGGCGTCCGCCCGGCTTGATCTTGTTGCCGAAGGTCACGAAGGCGTCCTGCATCGTCTTTTCATCGCCATAGATGTCGAGGTGGTCGGGGTCCATGGAGGTGATGATGGCGATGTCGGGGCTCAGCTTCCAGAAGGAGCGGTCGTACTCGTCGGCCTCCACGATGGCCAGGTCGTTGAACGACTGCCAGAAGTTGGTGCCGTAGTTTACGGAGATCCCGCCCAGGAAGGCGTTGCCGCCCTCTCCGGCGTGGCGGATGATGTGCGCCACCATGGTGGTGGTGGTGGTCTTGCCGTGCGTGCCGGCCACGGAGATGTTGAACTGGTCGTTGGTGATGGCGCCGAGCACGTCGGAGCGCTTCACCACGCGGTAGCCGTTCTGCTGGTACCACACTAGCTCGGCATGCTCCTTCGGAACGGCGGGCGTGTACACCACGAGCTGCGCGGCTTTGGGCGCGCGCTCCACGTTCTCGTCGTAGTACACGGTGATGCCTTCGGCCACGAGGGCCTGCGTGAGCTCGCTCTCAGTCTTATCGTAGCCGCTCACGGCGGCGCCGCGGGCCTTGAAATAGCGCGCCAGGGCGCTCATCCCGATGCCGCCGATACCGATGAAATACACGGTACGAATGTCTTTGACCGTAGCGAGTGGTGGCGCTGCCGGTACCTGTGGTTCGTTGCTCATGTTCAGCTGTTCGCGATTCTGTTTAAAATGGCTTGTGCAATCGTCTCGTCGGCGTTGGTGACGCCGAGCTTCTTGATATTTCGAGTTAACTGTTCCTGCTTTGCCGGGCTCTTCGCCAGGGCGATGAGCTCGGGTACGATGCGGGCGCCCGCCTCGGCGTCGGGCACCATCAGGGCGGCATCCTGCTCCACGAGGGCGCGGGCATTGGCCGTCTGGTGGTCTTCCGCCGCATGGGGATAGGGCACGAAGAGCACCGGGCGTCCTACCACGCAGAGCTCGGCTACCGCCATGGCGCCTGCACGCGACACCACGATGTCGGCCGCGGCATAGGCCTGCTCCATCTGCGTGATGAAGTCGCCTACCCAGAGCCCGCGGCTGCCGTCGGCCTTCTGCTTCCAGCGGGCGGCGTCGGTCTTGCCGGTTTGCCAGATGAGCTGCAGCCCAGCGTCGGCAAGCTCCTGGAAGCCCGCCGCCAGCGCCTCGTTGATGGAGCGCGCGCCCAGCGAGCCGCCTACGGCCAGCACGGTGGGCTTGCCTTCCTGCAGCCCGAAGAAGCGCAGGGCCTCCCCTTTCGGGATGCCGGCCGTCTTCACGATGCCGGGGCGCACCGGGTTACCCGTGAGCACCAGCTTCTCAGCCGGGAAGAACTGCTGCATGCCTTCACCCGCCACGAAGATGGCGGCCGCCTTGCGTCCCAGCATCTGGTTGGCCCGGCCTGCAAACGAGTTGCTCTCGTGGATGAAGGTTGGGATGCCACGAGCCTGCGCGAGGCGCAGCACCGGGAACGAGGAGTAGCCACCGACGCCGATGGCGGCATCGGGAGCGAAGTCGTTGAAGATGCGGCGCACCTGGAAGAAGCTCCTGATGAGCTTGAAGGGCAGCGCGATATTCTTTAACAAAGAGCTCCTGTTGAATCCCGCAATGTCGAGCCCCTTGATCGGGTAGCCGGCCTGCGGTACTTTTTCCATCTCCATTCTGCCACGGGCGCCCACGAAGAGGAGCTCCACCCCGGGGTCCAGCTGCTTCAGCGCATTGGCGATGGCCAGGGCCGGGAAGATATGCCCGCCTGTGCCGCCGCCTGCTATGATGATCTTCTTTGCCATGCTTATACCACTACTCCTTCTGTTTCTTCAATGATCGCCTCTTCGTCTTCGGCACCGGCCGCATCGGCCTCGGCCTTGCGCTGGGCGCGCTCTTCCTTCAGCCGCTCCTTGCCTTCGTGCTGCTCCACGTTGCGCGCAACGCTCAGGATGATCCCGATCGAGAGGCAGGTGAAGAGGAAGGAGGATCCGCCCATCGACACCAGCGGCAGCGTCACCCCCGTTACCGGGAAGAGGTTGACGTTGACCGCCATGTTGGCCATCGCCTGGAACACGAGCGTGAACGAGAGCCCGAGCGCCAGGAAGGCACCGAAGGCATACGGGCAGCGCTTGTACAGCCGGATGCAGCGGAAGAGCAGCGCGAGGTAGATGAAGATGATGAACGCGGCGCCGAGGAGTCCGTATTCCTCGATGATGATCGCGTAGATAAAGTCGTTATAGGCCTGCGGCAGGAAGTTGCGCTGCGTGCTGTTCCCCGGTCCCACGCCGAAGATCCCGCCCTGGGCGATGGCGATCTTGGCCTGGTCGGTCTGGTAGGAGTCGTCGCTCAGCACTTCCTTCGAGCCATACATATAGTTCTCCACACGGCTCACCCAGGTGGATACACGGCGGGTGAGCGGGTTGGAGGAGGTCGTTGTTTGCGCTACGGTGGCCTCTTCCTCCTCGCCGCCCGTCTTGTGCTTGATCATGGCGGCCGACACGAGCATGAACACCGGGATGGCGGCGGCGCCGACCACGAGCAGCAGGTGCTTGCCCGATACGCGCCCGATGAAGAGCAGCATCATGCAGGTGGCGCCGAGCAGCAGGGCAGTCGACAGGTTGGCCGGGGCGATGAGCGCGCAGGTGATGCCGATGGGCAGGATCACGGGAATGAAGCCCTTCTTGAAATCCTTGATCGTGTTCTGGCGGCGGCTCAGGAGGCGCGCGAGGTACATAAAGAGGGCGAGGCGCGCGAGGTCCGAGGTCTGCATCGTCATGTTGATGATGGGCAGGCGGATCCAGCGGCTGCCCTGGTTGATGGTAGCGCCGAAGAACAGCGTATACACCAGCAGCGGGATCGACAGCAGGAAGAGCACCTTGGCCACGCGCGAGTAGAGCGTGTAGTTGACGCGGTGCGCGAAGTAGATGACGCAGAAGCCGAGGGCGATGAAGACGATCTGCTTGAACAGGTACACCTCCGTATTGCCCTTGTATTTCTGGTAGGCGAGCGAGCCCGTGGCGCTGTAGACGACCAGCAGCGACACGAGCACCAGGAGCCCCACGAGGGCCCAGATGACCTTGTCGCCACGGGTCTTCTTCAGCAGGTTGGCGTTTTGCGCCAGCTCCGCGAACGATATGTCGGCTTGTTGCGGCATCAGCTTACAGGTTCTTGACGGCCTCTTTGAACTGCAGGCCGCGGTCTTCGTAATTCTTGAACAGGTCGAAGGAGGCGCAGGCGGGGCTCAGGAGTACGGCGTCGCCCGGAGCGGCCTGGGCGTAGGCAGCCTGCACGGCGGCAGCGGCGGAGCCGGTCTCCACCACGGTGGCCTTGCCTTGGAAGGCCGCCACGATCTTGGAGTTGTCGGTACCCATGCATACGATCGCCTTCACCTTCTCTGCCACGAGCTCCTCGATGAGCGTATAGTCGTTGCCCTTGTCGATGCCGCCGAGGATGAGCACGGTCGGCTTCGTCATGCTTTCGAGGGCATACCAGGTGGAGTTCACGTTGGTGGCCTTCGAGTCGTTGATGAACTCGACGCCGCGTACGGTGGCCACGGGTTCCATGCGGTGCTCCAGGCTCTGGAAGGTCTGCACGGCCTCGCGGATCTTGTTCTTGCGGATGTCCATCGTGGCTCCGGCTACACAGGCTGCCATGGTGTTGTATTGATTGTGTTTTCCCTTGAGCGCGAAGTCGTACACGCTCATCTGCTGCTGCTCCGCGCCGGGTACGTTCACGTTGAGCTCATCGTTCTGGATGTACGCGCCGGGCTCTGCTTTCTGCTTCATGCTCATAGCTAATTTTTTTACGGGGTTGTGAATATGGTCGAGGTGCCCGAGGATCACTTCGTCGTCTGCATTGTAGATGAAGTAATCATCGGCGGTCTGATTCATGGCGATCCGGAACTTGCTCCGGATATAGTTCTCGAATTTGTAGTCGTAGCGGTCGAGATGGTCTTCCGTGATGTTGATCAGCAGCGCCACGTCGGGACGGAACGTCACGACGTCGTCGAGCTGAAAGGAGGAGATCTCGAGCACATAGAGCGGCTTCGGCTCTTCCGCCACCTGTTTGGCAAAGGAGTACCCGATATTGCCCACGAGGGCGCAATCGAGGTCGGCCGTGCGGCAGATGTGGTAGATCAGTGCCGTGGTGGTGCTCTTGCCGTTAGAGCCGGTGATGGCGATGATGGTGCTGTCGCCCTTATAGCGGAACGCGAGCTCGATCTCGGAGATCACCGGGATGCCTTTGGCGCGGATCTTCTTCACGAGTTCGTTCTTCTCGGGGATGCCGGGGCTCTTCACCACTTCGTCGGCGGCGAGCACGCGGGCTTCGTCGGCGCCCCCATCCTGGAAGGGAATACCGGCCGCTTCGAGCTCGGCGCGGTAGATCGGCTTCAGCGTGCCCTCGTCGCACAGGAACACGTCGTAGCCTTGCTGGCGGGCCAGCAATGCTGCCCCCACCCCGCTTTCGCCGCCGCCCAGTATGACAAGATGCTTTTTCAATGTCTATTAGTCTATTTGTTTATTGGTCTATTTGTAACCTGTTACCTACCAACCTTCCTAAACCTTTCTAAACCCTTCTGAACCCCTCTGAACCTTCTAACGTAGCTTAAGGGTGACGATCGAGAACACGACGCAGAGCAGCGTCACGATCCAGAAGCGCGTCACGATCTTGACCTCGTGGTAGCCCTTTTTCTGGTAGTGGTGGTGCAGCGGGCTCATGAGGAAGATGCGCCGGCCTTCGCCGTATTTCCGTTTCGTGTATTTGAAGTAGCCTACCTGCAGCATCACGCTCAGGTTCTCCACCAGGAACACGCCGCAGAAGATCGGGATCAGCAGCTCCTTGTGCACGATGATGGCGAGGGCCGCGATGAGGCCGCCCAGCGTGAGGGAGCCCGTGTCGCCCATGAACACCTGCGCCGGGAACGAGTTGTACCAGAGGAAGCCCACGCAGGCCCCGATCATGGCCCCGATGAAGATCGCCAGCTCGCCCAGGTTGGGGATATACATGATGTTGAGGTAGTCGGCCACCAGCAGCGAGCTCGACGCGTAGGCGAAGACGCCGAGCGCGAGCGAGATGATGGCCGAGGTGCCCGCCGCCAGCCCGTCGAGGCCGTCGGTGAGGTTGGCGCCGTTGGAAACGGCCGTGACGATCAGGATCACGATGGCGATGTACAGCACCCAGGCATATTCGCGCAGTCCGCGCGGAAGCAGGCGACCGTAGTTGAACTCGTGGCCCTTCACGAAGGGGATGGTGGTGATCACTTCCTTCGCATCCACGTACACCCGGTCTTTGCCGTTGATCTGCGTCTGGTGATGCCCTGGCGGCGGGTTGCTGCCCTGGTACTCGCGCCAGGTCTTCACCGAGCCGTTGAACCAGAGCGTGGCGCCCACCGTGATGCCGAGCGCTACCTGTCCGAAGATCTTGAACCAGCCCGCGAGGCCGTCCTTGTCGCTTTTCTTATAGGCGCCGCCCTGTGCCTGCGCCATCTTCTTGGCGCGCAGCTTCAGGTAGTCGTCGATAAAGCCGATGACGCCGAGCCAGATGGTGGAGAAGATCATGAGGCGCACATACACCTTCTCGAGGTTGGCGAACACCAGCGTCGGGATGAGGATGGCGAGGATGATGATGATGCCGCCCATGGTGGGGGTGCCCTTCTTCAGGTTCTCGCCCGCCAGGCCCAGCTCGCGCACGCTCTCGCCGATCTGCTTCTTCTGCAGGTAGCGGATGAGCGTCTTGCCGTATACCGTCGTGATGAACAGCGACAGCAGCACGGCCAGCATCACGCGGGTAGTGGTGCCCAGGAAGGCGCCGCTGCCGGGAATATGCGTCCCGTTCGACTCGAGCCAGTGTACGAGGTGATAGAGCATGTTGGCTTTTTTGGTGAATGGTGAATGGTCAATGGTGAATGTCTTCACTTCGACCCCGCTCCCATTCTCTAGTTCCTGTCTTTAATTCCTGTTACGTTTATGTTTCCCGGCTCCCGGTCCGTGGCGAAAGGCTATTGACCATTCACCATTGACCATTCACCTACTTATCCAATTGTTCGAACATATCGCGAAGCACTTCCTTGTCGTCGAAGTGGTGCTTTACGCCCGCGATGTCCTGGTATTTCTCATGACCCTTTCCGGCAATGAGGAGAATATCGTCGGGGCCGGCGAGGCTCACGGCCGTCTTGATGGCTTGTCCGCGGTCCGCAATGGTGATGGCCTTCCGCTTTGCTGCCGTGTTGAGGCCGGCTTCCATGTCGGCGAGGATCGCGTTCGGGTCCTCGGTGCGGGGGTTGTCGGAGGTGAGGATGACGCGGTCGCTCCCGTTGCAGGCCACTTCGGCCATCACGGGGCGCTTCGTCTTGTCGCGGTCGCCGCCGCAGCCCACCACCGTAATCACCTGCTCGTGGCCCTTGCGCAGCTTCTTGATCGTGCTCAGCACGTTCTCGAGCGCATCGGGCGTATGGGCATAGTCTACAATGCCGAGCACGCGTCCCTTGGCCGACACGATATAGTCGAAGCGGCCTTCGGCACCCGTACTATTACTGAGTACCTGCAGCACCTCCTGCTTCTCCTCGCCCAGCAGCACTGCCGCGCCGTATACAGCCAGCAGGTTGTAGGCGTTGAACTCGCCGATGAGGCGGAAGTGCACTTCCTGCTCGTTCACCGTCATCACGAGTCCCGTGAGCGCGTTCTCGAGGATCTTGCCCTTGAAGTCGGCCACGGTCTTGAGGCTGTAGGCATATTTCGTGGCCGACGTGTTCTGCAGCATCACGGCGCCGCGCTTGTCGTCGGCATTGGTGATGGCAAAGGCGTCGGCCGTAAGGCCATCGAAGAAGGCTTTCTTGGCCTTGATGTATTCGTCGAAGGTCTTGTGGTAGTCGAGGTGATCGTGGGTGATGTTGCTGAAGAGCGCGCCCGTGAAGTGCAGGCCGGCGATGCGACGCTGGTGCACCGCGTGCGAGCTCACTTCCATAAAGACGTGCGTGCAGCCCGCGGCCACCATCTGCGCCAGCAGCGCGTTGAGGCTTACGGCATCGGGCGTGGTGTGCGTGGAGGGGATCACTTCGCCGGCGATCATGTTTTCCACGGTGCTCACGAGGCCGCAGGTGTACCCGAGCTTCGTGAACAGCTTGTAGAGCAGGGTGGCGATGGTGGTCTTGCCATTGGTGCCCGTAACCCCCACAAGCTTTACGCGGTCGGACGGCTGCCCGTAAAAGTTGTGGGCGATGAGGCCCACTGCCTCGGCGCTGTCTTCGACCTGTACGTAGGTAACGCCTTCCTTCAGCTCGGAAGGCAGCGTTTCGCATACGATGACGGCAGCACCCAGTTCCAGGGACTTCGCGATGAAGGCATGCCCGTCGGAGGCAGAGCCCTTCACGGCCACGAAGAGGGAGCCTTGCTGCACTTTTCGCGAGTCGATCTGCACGTCGGCCACCAACGCGTTGGAGTCGCCGTTGACCGCCCGCAGGCGCACCTTGTATAATATGTCGGTTAATGCTTTCACTAGTTGAGCAGGAGGTTGATGGTTACATTCTTGGTGATCGGCGTGCCCGGCGCGAGGTCCTGCATCAGCACCTTGCCGCGGCCTTTGGCCACCACTTTCACGTTCAGGTTCTCAAGCACGTAGAGGGCATCCCGGAGCGTCATGTGGCGCACGTCGGGAATCGATTTCTTCGGAACGGATACCGGTTTCGCAATAGCACCGTTGAAGGAGGCGTCGAAGCGGCCCCAGTCGTCGACCTTGGCCGAGTCGCGGACGCGGAAGCCGAAAGAGGAGAAGATGTCCTTGATGCCCGGGGCATAGCCGGCATAGAGGTAACGGGCAGAGTCGGCAGGCAGCGGCATCACGCCGTTGCGCTTCTGCTGCACGTTCATGGCAAAAAGCTTGGCGGCCACTTCCTTGAACACCGGTGCGGCGAGCTGCCCGCCGAAGTGCTTGGCGGCGTGCGGCTGCGTCTTCACGACTACGATGCAGGAATACTCCGGCGCATCGGCGGGGAAGTAGCCTACGAAGGAGGCCTGGTACACCCCATCGGAGTAGCGGATATTGCCGCCTGCCACGTGGGCCGTACCGGTTTTGCCGGCAACGGTAAACGGAAAGTCTTTGAACACTTCTTTGGCAGTGCCTTCGGTCACCACGGCCTCCATGCAGGAGCGGGCGGCCTTCACTACTTCTGGCTTGCAGATCTGCTCGTCGAGCACCTTCGGCTCGAAGGTGCGCACCGTGCTGCCGTTGGCGCGGATGGCGCTCACGAGGTAGGGCTTCATCATCTTGCCGCCGTTGGCCACGGCGTTATACAGCATCAGCGTCTGCAGCGGACTTACCTCGATGGCGTAGCCGAAGCTCATGGTGAGCATCGCGTGCAGCCCTTCCTTGTTGCGCTTCCACTTCGGGATCATCGGCTTTTCCTCGCCTACAAGGCCTACGCCGGCGGGGCGGTCGAGGCGGTAGCGGTGGAGGTAGCCCTTGAACTTGTCGGGGTCTTCGCCGAAGGCCTTCAGCGCGAGCTTGGCCATGCCTACGTTGGAGGAGTGGGCGAAGGCTTCGCGCACCGTAAGCACGGGTTTCGGCGAACGCTCGGCGTCGTTGATGTTGCGTACGGCCACGTACTGCGATCCGGCGGTGCCCACTTCCACGTGGTCGTTGACCGACACGGCGCCGGCGTCGAGCACGGCGAGCAGGGTGGCGAGCTTGACGGTGGAGCCGGGCTCGGTGGTATGGAGGGCGTAGTTAAGATCCTCGTCGTAGCGGAAGCCGGCCCGTGCCGGGTCGGGGCGGCGGCCCAGGTTGGCGATGGCCTTCACCTTGCCGGTCTTCGTTTCCATCACGATGCAGGTACCGTGCTGCGCACCGCTCTCGGTGAGCATCTTCATGAGCGCGTTCTCGGCTACGTCCTGGATGTTGACGTCGAGGGTGGTGATGATGTCCTTTCCGTTCTCGGGGTCGATCTCGTAGCCCTCTACCGGCACATAGGCGCCGTGCGAGATGAAGCGCACAAGGCGCTTGCCGGTGCTGCCGCGGAGCAGCGAGTCGTAGGTGCGCTCGAGGCCCACGTTCTGGGCGTTCTCGCGGGCGAGGCCGATGGTGCGGCGCGCGAGCAGCCCGAAGGGGTTGAGGCGGCGCGTGTTGGTCTCTACGATAACGCCACTTTTGTTGCGGCCGAGGCGTACGAGCGGGAAGGAGCGAAAGGCTTTGTATTCCTCGAAGGAGAGGTTCTTGCGGAGCGCATAGTAGCGGTTGCCCTGGTTGTAGGCGCGGCGCAGTTCCTTTTTGTATTCAACGGCGGATTTCTCCTTGCCGGAGGAGTCGCGGGCGCCGAAGTAGGTCGACATCGCAAAGGCGAAGGAGTCGAGGTTCTCTTTGAAGCGCTTGCCGTTCTTGTCGCGCAGGCCTTCGGCACCGAAGTCGATATAGACGTCGAAATAGGGGATCGACGTGCTCAGCATCTGGCCGTCCTCGCTGTAGATGGTGCCGCGCTCGGCGTCGAGCTCCACGTATTTCTGGTGGAGCGAGTCGGACAGGGCGCGCCAGTGCGGCCCCTCTACCCGCTGGATATAGAAGACGCGGCCCATCACCACGAGGCTCAGCACCACGATGCAGATGAAGCTCAGGTAAACGCGCCACAGTATGTCTTTCTTAATATCCACGTGTTCTTTTAGTGTGTTGCTTTTCTTTGATCCGAATTCAAAAGTCAAAAGTCAAAATGCCTGTACTACGCTTTTTGAATTTTTACTTTTTACTTTCCTCCGCCAGTACTACAGGGGCCGTGTTCATCTCCTGCAGCCCCAGCGGCGCTACGGCTTTCACGAGCTCGCTTTGCTTGCTCTGGAACAGCACCTGGCCTTTCACGGTCTTGTACTCGTACTCCAGCTCCTTCAGCTCGCGCGCCGTGCGGGCGATGTCGCGGTTCAGCTTGTCGGCGAGGTGGCCATTGTAGATATACACTACCGCCAGCGCTGCCAGGAACAGGAAGAACGGCATCTGCTTCACCACGCTCGCGTAGTTCAGCATCCGCTTCCACCGGAAGCGCACCTCGATCTCCTTCTTGTTCTGTACTTGTTCCAAGTATTTTGTTTATTGGTCTATTTGTTTATTAGTCTATTAGTATCCTGCTCTCTACCAACCCTCCTGAACCCTTCTGAACCTGTCGCTAAAGCTTCTCTGCCACTCTCAGTTTTGCACTCCTAGATCTCGGATTCCGTTTTTGTTCCTCCGCCGTGGCTTCGATCGGCTTTTTGTTCACGAGGCGCAGCGGGTTGTCGCGCTTTCGTGATTCGAAGGGATGCTCCTCTTCGGCCTCGAACGTGCCGTTGCGGAAGAACACCTTCACCAGCCGGTCTTCCAGCGAGTGGAAGGTGATGATCGCCGCGCGGCCTCCGGGAGCCAGCACCGCCGGGACCGCTTCCAGCAGCTCCTTCAGCGCGCCCATCTCGTCGTTGACTTCGATGCGCAGTGCCTGGAACACCTGGGCGAAGTACTTATTGGGGTTGCCCTTGACCACGGAGCTCACCGCGTTGCGGAAGGCCAGTGTCGTGTCCATCGCCGTCGTCTTCCGTACTTCTACGATGGTGCGGGCCAGCGTTTTCGAATTCGTGACCTCGCCGTACTGCTCCAGCAGCTTGTGCAGCTCGCCCTCGCTGTAGGTCTGGAGGATGTCGGCCGCCGTTTTGCCCTGGCGCTGGTCCATGCGCATGTCCAGCTTTGCCTCGAAGCGGGTCGAGAAGCCGCGGCCGGCCTCGTCGAACTGGTGGGAGCTCACGCCGAGGTCGGCGAGGAGGCCATCCACCACGGGGGCGCCGTGGAGCTGCAGGAAGCGCTTCAGGTGGCGGAAGTTGTGCGGCACGAAGGTGACGCGCGGGTCGTCGGGTACGTTGCGGGCCGCGTCGGCGTCCTGGTCGAACACCAGCAGGCGGCCTTTCGGGCCAAGCGCTTTCAGGATGTGGCTACTGTGGCCGCCGCCCCCGAAGGTGCAATCGACGTAGGTGCCTTCCGGCCGGATGGCCAGCCCTTCGAGCACCTCGCTGAGGAGCACGGGGATGTGGTATCCGGCGTTGGGAACAACATCGGCAATCGGCAATCCGGAATCGGCAATGGCGCCCTGCTGATTTGAAGGGCGCGCTTCGTTTTCGGGACGATCGGTTTCCCGATTCCCGATTGCCGATTCCCGTTTTTTACCCATTGATCCCTCCCGGCTTTACCGGCGCCATCACCGTAGCGGCGAGGGCGCTGAATTCCTTGGCGGATACGGAGTCAAAGAACTTCTGGTATTCGGTCTGCTCCCAGATCTCGATCTTGTTGACGGCGGCCACGAGCACGATGTCTTTGCCCAGGCCGGCATATTCCTTCAGGTTGTTGGGCACCAGGATGCGGCCGGCCGTATCGGGCTCGACCTCGATGGCGCCATTGAGGAAAAAGCGGCGGAACTCGCGCACCTTGGGATCGAAATCGTTGAGGGTGGCGATCTGGTCGAAGAGCGGCTGCCAGCTCTGTACGGGGTACAGCGTCAGGCACTTCTCGAAACCCCGGTTTATGACAAATCGCGTAGCTTCGCCTTCCGGCAGCTGACGCTTGAAGCCCGCCGGCAACAGGAATCGACCCTTGGCGTCAAGGGTCGCTTCATATTCACCGAGAAAGCTGATTGCCATAGATTGAGTTAGAGATTGACACAAAATAACACTTTTTACCACTTTTGCCTGGCAAAGGATCGGTCGTTAATTTTTCCACAGCGACGGAGTGCCCATTAAGCCCGATTTCACTCCGTTCCACGCCCCCGGAGTGCGCTTAGCCGCCACCGGTACGTGAATAGGCCGTGGATAACCGATGTGAAAATGTGGATAACCATCTGAAACCCGCCACCCGCATGGAAGATCTCCTGATCGAACAATACGATTATCCCCTCCCCGACCACCGCATCGCCGCTCAGCCCCTCTCCCGCCGCGACGCGTCGCGCCTCCTGGTATACCGCAACGGCGCGATCACGGACAGCCGCTTTACCGAACTCCCCCACTTTTTGACACCGGGGGGCCGGATCTTCCTGAACGACACGCGCGTTATCGAGGCGCGTCTTTTTTTCCAGAAGGAAACCGGCGGCATCATCGAGCTTTTTTGCCTCGAGCCTTACGAGCCCGCCGAAATGACAGCGGCGCTCGGAGCCGAAGGACGCGTGCGCTGGCGCTGCCTCGTGGGCGGCGCCTCCAAGTGGAAGCACGGACTGGTTTTGGAAAAGCCGCTCACCGTAGGCGGCGTGGAAGTGCGGCTTCAGGCGCTCTTTATCAGCAAGGAGCCGGAAGACTTTATCATTGAGCTGCGCTGGAACAGCTCCCATCATTTTGCCGAGATCCTGCACGTAGCGGGCAATATCCCCCTGCCGCCCTACATCAAGCGCGCGGCCGCGGAAACCGATGCCGAGCGCTACCAGACCATCTTCGCCCGGCAAGAAGGCTCAGTGGCAGCGCCTACGGCGGCCCTGCACTTTTCGCCCGAAGTGATGGAAGGATTGGCAGCCCGGGAAATCCGCCCCCGCTACATCACCCTCAATGTAGGTGCCGGCACCTTCAAGCCGGTAAAGGCGGATACGATCTCCGGCCACGTGATGCACGGCGAGCACTTTACCGTGACGCGCGCCGCGCTGCAGGACCTGCGCCGCGAAGGCCCGCTCGTGGCCGTGGGCACCACCACGCTGCGAACGCTCGAAAGCCTGTATTGGCTCGGCGTCAAGAATGCAGGCCGCACCGGCTTCGACGGGAACCTCGATCAGTGGGAGGCCTACGACCTCGACGGGGACCGCTCCTACGCGGAGGCCCTCTCGGTGCTGGAAGCCCGCCTCGACGCCACGGGCGCTTCCGAGCTGCACTGCCGCACGAGCCTGCTCATCCGCCCGGGCTACCGCTTCCGCTCGGCCGATGCGCTCGTCACCAACTTTCACCAGCCGCGCTCCACCCTGCTCTTCCTCGTGGCCGCCTTTATCGGCCCCGGGTGGGAAAAAGTGTACCGCCATGCCCTCGACAACGACTATCGCTTCCTAAGCTATGGGGACAGCAGCTTGCTCTTCCGTGAAGGGTGAGCGAGTGAGCAGGTGAGCCGTGAATGCGAAAAGGCAGCCTATTAGCTGCCTTTTCGCATTCACGTAATATTTCTGTACTGCTGGCAGGGCCTGCCGCTCACCTGCTCACGCTTTCTCCTTATCATGCAGCGGAAGCTCGATGGTAAAGACGCTTCCCTTGCCCAGGGTGCTCTCGGGGCGGATCTGGCCATGGTGGGCGTCGATGACGCTCTTCACGTAGGAGAGGCCGAGGCCGAAGCCTTTTACATTGTGGATATTGCCGGTGTGCGCCCGGTAGAAACGCTCGAAAATGCGCTTCAGCGTTTCCCGGTTCATGCCGATGCCGTTGTCTTCGATGCGGAGGAAGAAGCGCTTCTCGTCGGAATGCGTAGAGAGGCAGATCTTGGGCGGCACATTCTCCTTACCGTATTTGACGGCATTGTCCATCAGGTTGTTCACGAGGTTGGAGAAGTGCACCTCGTCGGCATGGATGAGGGCATTGCCGGCGCCCAGCTTCAGCTCGAGGGTACCACCCTTTTCCTGGAGGCGGAGCATGAAGTTGTCTGCCACGTCCTGGATGATCTGGTGGGCGTCGAGCTCCTTCCGGTTGAGCTGGATCTCCTGGCGCTCGAGCAGGGCGGCTTTCAGGATGGTTTCCACCTGCCGGTTCATCCGCTGGTTTTCTTCCTTGATGATCTCGCTGAAGTACGAGAGCTTCTTCGGGTCCGACTGCACCTTCTCGTTGCGGAGCGCGTCCACCGCCAGCGAGATGGTGGCGATCGGCGTCTTGAACTCGTGCGTCATGTTATTGATGAAGTCGTTCTTGATCTCGGAGAGCTTCTTCTGCCGGTAAATGGTGCTGACCGTCAGGAAAAAGGCCGTCAGGATGATGAGGGTAAAAATCACCGCGATCGCGATCTTCGGCCGTACGCCTACATTCACCAGCTCATCTACCCTGGGAATGACGAGGATGAGCAGCTCGTCGTGCACGAGGCTTTCCATGGCCGAGGCCGAAGGCGCCACGATCGGGCGTACATAGCGGTAATAGTTGGCCGTATCGGAGTTCCATTCGTTGAAATTGTTGGAGCGCCGCTCTACCCAGAAACCGTTTCCGATGCGGGCGATGCCGAATTCGAAGGGCACCTTCTCCATTTTCTGGGCGATGAACTGGAGGCGGATCTTCTCGTAGAGCTCCTGGGCGGTAAAGCGTTGGGCGATCGCGTAGTTCTGCGGCATCTCAAACGCATTCTCGAGCGGGAAGGGCCGCACGCTCGTGGGCTGCTGCGAGCCTTTGATGGCACCGAGCTCATCGGCCACGCGGCTGGTGATGTCCTGCACATTATGCTTGATCTGCTCCTCCTGTACCAGCATGATGTTCTTGACCCAGGAGATCTGGATCCAGATGATGCCGACCACAGACAACGTGATGAGAATGAATATGGCGAGGAAAATTCGTTTCACTTCCTGAAAAATGCGGAAAAAGATCCGGTGCGGCAAAAATAGGTCCCGGGGCCGGCACTCATGGCATCAATTTGTTAGCAACACAGGTTTAACGTATCCTGTTTGACCCTTAACCTGTACATTTAACCATGGTAGCGCCTGCCCCCGGAACCCTCCTGATCGCCGATCCCTTTCTCAAGGACCCCAACTTCATGCGCACCGTGGTGCTGCTCACCGAGCACCGCGCCGATGGCGCCATCGGCTTCGTGATCAACCGGCAATATGAGAACACGCTCGACGAGCTGCTTCCCGAGATCGAGGGGCACAAGCTGCCGGTGTATTATGGCGGTCCCGTCCAGATGAATACCGTGCACTTCCTCCACCGCTACCCGGAGCAGATCACGGGTGGCATCGAGGTGATGAAGGGGGTATACTGGGGCGGCGACTTCGACGCCGTGGTGGCACTCATCAACAGCGGCACCGCCGACCCGGAGATGATCCGCTTCTTTATCGGCTACTCGGGCTGGAGCGAGGGACAGCTTCAGGCGGAGCTCGACGAGAAGACCTGGCTCACCGTGGACGCCACGCGCAAGCTCGTCTTCCACGAAAACGCGGAAGAGATCTGGAAGGACGCCCTGAAGCACCTTGGCGGCGAGTACGAGATGATGATCAATTTCCCGATCGACCCGCAGCTGAATTAGGGTGAGCGGGTGAGCGGGTGAGCGGGTGAGCGAGTCAGCAAGTGAGCGCCTTCTTAAGATACTTGTGCATCAGACACCGATCCAAATAAAAACAACGAGCGGAGGCCTGAGGCCTCCGCTCGTTGTTTACTGCTGCGCGCTCACTCGTTCACCCGCTCACTCGCTCACGAAAAAGGCCGCTCCTTACGAAGCGGCCTCTCCAATAGTCTGATCCATTACTCCACCGCGGTGGCGCCCTCAACGAGCACGGTCACCTTGTTGTTCAGCACTTCCACGAAGCCGCCCTGGATGTCATAGCTGTCGCTATGATTCTGGCGGTCGCGGAGCACCTTCACACGGCCGGCCTTCAGCGCGCTCACGAGGGGCGCGTGCTTGTCGAGCACCTCGAAGGAGCCGCTGATGCCCGGCATCTGCACGCCGTACACTTCACCGGAGAAGAGCTTGCGCTCGGGAGTCAATATTTCAAGTGTCATAATAATCGAATGGGGTTATGGGATAATTGGATAATGGGGTAATGCTTGCGAGCAACAGGATTACCCCATCACCCCATTACCCCATCAGCACATTAACCTTGTGCCTGTGCAACGAGCTTCTTACCTTTCTCGATGGCGTCGTCGATGGTACCTACGAGGTTGAAGGCAGCCTCGGGCAGGTCGTCCACTTCACCGTCCATGATCATGTTGAAGCCGCGGATCGTTTCCTCGATGGGAACGAGCACGCCTTTCAGACCCGTGAAGGCCTCGGCCACGTGGAAGGGCTGCGACAGGAAGCGCTGCACCTTACGGGCGCGGGATACCGTCAGCTTGTCTTCGTCGGAAAGTTCGTCCAGACCGAGGATCGCGATGATGTCCTGCAGCTCCTTGTAGCGCTGGAGGATGAGCTTCACGCGGTTGGCGGTGTCGTAGTGCAGGTCGCCTACTACCGACGGCATCAGGATACGCGAGGTCGAGTCCAGGGGGTCTACCGCGGGGTAGATACCGAGGTCGGCGATCTTACGCGACAGTACCGTGGTGGCGTCGAGGTGGGCGAAGGTAGTAGCCGGAGCGGGGTCGGTAAGGTCATCCGCAGGTACGTATACGGCCTGTACGGAGGTGATCGAACCGTTCTTGGTAGAGGTGATGCGCTCCTGCATGAGTCCCATCTCCGTGGCCAGCGTGGGCTGGTAACCTACGGCGGAGGGCATACGACCGAGGAGGGCCGATACTTCGGAACCTGCCTGGGTGAAGCGGAAGATGTTGTCGACGAAGAAGAGGATGTCGCGGCCTTTACCGGTGCCGTCGCCGTCGCGGAAGTACTCGGCGATGGTGAGGCCGGAGAGGGCTACGCGGGCGCGGGCACCCGGGGGCTCGTTCATCTGGCCGAACACGAAGGTCGCCTTCGAATCGGCAAGCTCGGCGGCGTTTACCTTGCTGAGGTCCCAGCCACCTTCTTCCATGGAGTGCTTGAAGGCTTCGCCGTATTTCATGATACCGGCTTCGATCATTTCGCGCATGAGGTCGTTGCCCTCGCGGGTACGCTCACCCACGCCTGCGAATACGGAAAGGCCGGAGTATGCTTTTGCGATGTTGTTGATGAGCTCCTGGATCAGTACGGTCTTACCTACACCGGCACCACCGAAGAGACCGATCTTACCACCCTTTGCGTAGGGCTCGATGAGGTCGATTACCTTGATACCCGTGAAGAGGATCTCGGAAGCGGTCGACAGGTTTTCGAATTTGGGGGGCTTGGCGTGGATGGCGCGGCCGTTGACCTTGGGCACCGGGGGCAGACCGTCGATGGGGTCGCCGGTCACGTTGAACAGGCGGCCTTTCACGGCGTCGGTAGCCGGCATCATGATCGGACCGCCGGTATCGATTACGGCGAGACCGCGGGTGAGGCCTTCGGTACCGTCCATGGCGATCGTGCGCACGCTGTCCTCACCGAGGTGCGTCTGCACTTCGAGCACGAGCTTGTCGCCGTTCTCTTTCTGTATTTCCAATGCGTTGTAGATCTCGGGGAGGCTGCCTTCGAACTGAACGTCCACGACGGCGCCGATGATTTGTTTTACCTTACCGACTTTGGCCATAAAAAGCGTTTAAATAGCGTTTTTTGGGGTGATGGGAAGGCTGCAAGCAGGGCCCCTCCCGTTTTCAGGCGGCAAAGGTAGTAGAATATCGCCAAGCGAACAAGGAAAAAGCCCCCTGTCCCCTCAAGGGGGCACTTAGGTCGATCCGACTTCACGATCACGGTCTTTTCAGACAGCACTTTGGGGCGCATGGCCTGCCGGCGGCCTACTTTTTCACACCATTCGTTTACCTCACCCGCCGGATACTTGGGTTAGGTTTGACCTTCCGCATTCCAGGCCAGGAGCGGTAAAGAAGGCATTAGTAATTGGTATTGACAATCGAAATCCGCGACAAGGCATTTGCCCTGGATAGCTACGCTCAGGTTCCGGAGAAGTACCGCAACCAGAAGAAATCACCGGACCAAGTGCCCCCTTGGGGGGACAGGGGGCGTCCCGAACTGCTGGTAATACCGCTGCAGGGCGCCCTCCTTCATCTTGGCCTCGAGCACGATGTCGACCTCCTTGCCATAGGTATTGATGGGCTCGTAGATGTAGTCGGCATGGGCTTCCTTGGGGGCTTTCGGGTCCTCGTACTCGCGGCGGGAGCTCGAATAATGGAATACCGGGCGCACATCCCAGGTGTCGTAGGCCAGGTGAAAGGCCTCCTCCTCGCCGAGGCCGCCCGGGTGCAGCCGGTGGTGGAAATAATCGAACACGATCGGGATGCCGATGAGCCCGTGGAGGTAGCGCAGGTCGGCCACCGTGTACAGCCCGGGCTTGTCGTCGTTTTCCACCGTCAGGCGCTGCTGCAGGTTGGGCGAGAGCCGGGCGAAGTTTTCTGCAAAGCGGCGCATGCTCTCCTGCTTGTCGCCGTAGGCGCCGCCCACATGGATGTTGATCTTGTTCCAGTGCGAGGGCGTGAGCCCCATCAGGTCGAAGAGCCGGGAATGGATCTCGAGGTCCTTGATCGTGTTCTCGAGTGTGGCGCCCGTGCCGGCCATCTTGTTGAACGGCCCGGGATGGGTGCTCACGCGGATCGGCAGCTTGCCGCATTCCTCGAGGGTGCGTTTGATGATCGGGAAGTCGGGCATGTCTTCGAGCGGGTACTCCGAGGCCCAGGGAAAGAGCTCCGAGGTGATGCGGAATACGCCGATGCCGTTGCGGAGGTTCCATTGCAGGATGCGGAAGAGCGCCTGCACGTTCTGCAGGGCCAGCTGCGACGCATAGACCACCCCCTTCTCCTGAAAGGTGCGCTTGATCATCCCCTTGTTGGTGGTGACCCCCTCTTCCGCCAGCTGCATGTTGATGCAGGCATAACCCAGGTTCATCATGTGGTAAGAGGCTCGAAAATCAGGCCATTCGTTTATTAGTCTATTTGTCTATTTGTTTATTAGTAAGGGGTCGTCCTTCGGCAAGCTTAGGATGACAAGAGCGGGTCGTCATTGCGGGCGCAGCGACGTAATTTCCTGCGTTACGCGGAGTACTCGCCAACAGCAGCAGTACCCGACAGCGGCATATTGCTTCGTCGCAGGCTTGCCTCCGGCAGCCTGCCCCAGCAATGACGGGTAGTAACAGGCATCCGCCCCGCCGCATCTCTGAATCTGAGATCCCCCTGGCGTGCGTCAGCCTAAATCTGAAATCTGAGATCTGAGATCTGAGATCACTCGCTCACCTTCCTCTTATGTTCCGCTACCGCCGCCACGTACGCCGGGTCGGCAGCGGCTTCCTTCCAGGCGTCCCAGAAGATGGCTGCGCTTTCGGCCTTTACCGGGTCGGGATCGAGGGGCAGCTGCGGGCGGCCATGGGCGCCGCTCTGGCCCTTTTTATCGGCCGGCACGGCGCCCTTGTATTTCTGCCCCGAAGCGTGGTTGGCATAGCGGCGGCTTCGCGTATAGCCCATCTGCAGGAACTTGCGGGCCATATCCATCCCCACGAAGTCGGCCGCATCGCGGTAAGCATAGAAGAGCGCGAGCAGCTTCGCCGCGGAAGCCCTTGCCACCTCGGGCGTGCGGAAGCGCCAGTGCGGCAGGAGCTCGCTCTTGTACGGCTCTACCAGCAGCACGCCCTGCTCGCCCTTGCCCATGCGGTACAGCTCCGGGTGTTTCCGGAAGTCGGTCTTTTTGAAATCAAGCGAATAATCAAAGCCCTTCATAACGGCTACCACGACAAACGGCGAACCAATTGACGAAGCTGCAGACGGGTGCAAGGCGCTTGTTCGTCGGCAGCCGCCCCTTCAAAATCGCTCAAAACCGTCCCAAACCGCTGAAAACCCCGTTCCGGTTCCCCATTTTTTGCCAATAAAAACCCAAAGCACCGCGCCCCGTCTATCTCTGCACTACGGGCACAGGTTTTGTAAAATTCTGGGGTATGAAGAAGCTACTCCTCTACACCACCCTCATCGGTACGCTGTTCGCGGCTGCCTGCAACTCAAGCGCCGGCGCCGACGAAGCCGAGGACAGCGGCAACGAAGATGCCGCGCGCACGAGCAAGAAGATCTCCCGGCGCGACGTCAGCATCACCCGCGAAAACGCCTACACCGACCTGTTCCTCGACAGCAACGCCGTCGTGCAGTACATCGCGGAGAACAAAGTATCGGATTCCGTCGCGCGCCGGATCACTTCCTTTTACAATGCCCGCAACTACCAGTTTGCGTGGTTCGCCACCGACGGCCTCACCGAGCAGGCGCGCGGCTTCTGGAACCTGCTCGATTATACCGTTGAGCACCGCGGCGACACCACGCTCCGCGACAAGGCCCTCCTGAAGCGGATGAACGCCCTCACCAGCGAGGAAAAGCTGCGCTTCGCGGCCGGCGACAAGAACGCCCTGCAGACCGAGCTCAAGCTCACCGACCATTTCATCCGCTACATGACGCAGTACTACGCCGACGGCCAGGTGAAGCGCAAGGAGATGGAGCGCTTCGTGCCGCGGAAAAAAGAGGAGGCACTCTACCTCGCCGACTCGCTGCTCAATAAGAAGCACAAGGACAATAAATATTACGAGGATGTGAATACGGCCTATGCCGCGCTCAAGAAGGAGCTCGCGCGCTACACCGACATCGTGAAAAAAGGCGGCTGGCCCACCGTGAGCGGCCCGCTCAAAGGCCTGAAGCCCGGCGACTCCACCGCCGTGGTAAAAGTGCTGAAGCAACGCCTCGCCCTCTCCGGCGACATGGCACCCGGCGACACCACCGCGCTCTTCAACGACGCACTGCTGGCCGGCATCCGCAATTTCCAGGAGCGCATGGGCTACACCCCTACCGATCAGCTCACCGAGCAACAACTCAAGGACCTCAACGTGCCCGCTACCGTGCGCCTGCAGCAGCTCCTCATGAACATGGAGCGCATGCGCTGGATGCCGGTGGCCGAGGAGTCGGGCAACCTGATCGTGGCCAACATCCCCGAGTTCGTGCTCCACGTATACGAGGGTAAGCAGAAGGCCTTCGACATGAATATCGTAGTGGGCAAGGAAGGCTCAAGCACCATGATGTTCAACGGCGACCTCAACCAGGTGGTGTTCAGCCCCTACTGGAACGTGCCGCCTTCCATCGTACGCGACGAGATCCTGCCGAAGCTGGCCTCCAACCCGGGGTACCTCGATGGGCAGAACATGGAGCAGGTGGGCAACGACGAAGGCGGCCTGCCGCGGATCCGCCAGCGCCCGGGCCCCGACAACTCGCTGGGCCGTGTGAAGTTCCTGTTCCCGAACTCGTTCAACATCTACTTCCACGACACCAACGCGAAGAGCCTGTTCTCCAAGGACAAGCGCGCCTACAGCCACGGCTGCATCCGCCTCGAGGAGCCCGAGAAGATGGCCCAGTACCTGCTGCGCAACGACCCGTCGTGGACGCCCGACCGCATTGAAGAGGCCATGAATTCCGGCACCGAGAAATACGTGCGCCTGAAGAAGCCTGTGCCCGTGGTAATCACTTACTACACCGCCTGGGTAGACGAGCGCGGCCGCCTCAACTTCCGCGACGACATCTACGGCCACGACCGCGACCTCGCCGGGAAGATGTTCGCCGGCAACGCGCAGACCGCGAAGCGTTAATGTGCTAATGAGTTAATTAGTTAATGTGCTAAAGGGCCCCTGCTTCCGCGGGGGCTCTTGCTTTTTAAGCTGTGCCCAACGCGCTTGTCTCCACCCATCGGTTGAAAAACCCCGAAGCAGCATCGCACCGGAGAAAGCGCCGCCGGCTGTGTGCGGCCTCCGCGCATGTCCCGCCCCGGCGGGACGCTTTGCCTTACGACCGGTAGGATGCTGCCCGAAAAAAATGAACACCCCCAAAGTAAGAACACTACGTAGCGTCCTTCGCCCTCTTGGCGCTCCTGATCACTCCGCGCCTTGGCGTTACCGAGTAGGGCCACTTCACCCCTCCAATGCCATGATTCTAGAGTACAGACACCGTCCACTCCTACCAACACCGGCCAATTGTCCGCCGCCTGATCAGCACATTAGCACATTAACTCATTAGCACATTACTTTTGCCGCCATGAGCCAACTGCAGCTGCTGGAGGTGACCACACCCGCCCTCGCACAGGATTTCCTGATGGCGAACGTAGCGGTGAACAAGGAAAACCCGAATTATATCCGCCCCCTCGACAAGGACGTCGACGACGTGTTCGACCCGAAAAAGAACAAGACGTATCGATTCGGCGAGGCGGCGCGCTGGGTGCTGAAAGGCCCGGACGGAAAGCTGCTGGGCCGCATTGCGGCGTTCACCAATAAAAAGTACAAGAACAAGGGCGACGAGGTGCCCGTGGGCGGCATGGGCTTCTTCGACTGCATCAACGACCAGCAGGCCGCCGACATGCTGCTCGACGTGGCGAAGCACTGGCTGTTGCAGCGCGGCATGGAAGCCATGGACGGGCCCATCAACTTCGGCGAGCGCGACCGCTGGTGGGGCGTGGAGGTGGAGGGCTTCGCCCCGCCGCTCTACGGCATGAACTTCAACCTGCCCTACTACAAGGACCTGCTCGAGCAATACGGCTTCCGCCCCTTCTATAACCAGGTTTGCTTCGGCATGCACCTCAAAGTGCCCCTTACGCAAAAGATCCACGAGCGCGCCCGCCCCTACCAGGAAGATCCTGCTTTCAGCGCGCGGCACATCGAAAAGAGCAAGCTCGAAAAATACGCCGTCGACTTTACGACGGTCTACAACGCGGCTTGGGCCGGCCACGGCGGGCTCAAGGAACTGAAGAAGGAACAGGTGCTACTGATGTTCAAAAAGATGAAACCGGTGATGGACGAGCGCATCATCTGGTTCGTGTACCACCACGACAAGCCCGCGGCCATCTTTGTAAACCTGCCCGACCTGAACCAGTGGTTCCGCCACCTGCACGGCAAGTTCGGGCTCCTGCAGAAGCTCAAGTTCCTGTGGGTGAAAGCAACGAAGAAGTGTACGAAAGCCACCGGTCTCGTGTTCGGCATCATCCCGGAGTTCCAGGGCAAGGGTCTCGACGCCTACCTCATCGCGGAAACCGGCAAGGTGATCCAGCACATCGAATACCTAGAATACGAGATGCAGTGGATCGGCGACTTCAATCCCAAAATGATCAACGTGGCGAAGAACATCGCCGACAACACCTTCGTGAGCCGCAAGCTCACCACTTACCGTTACCTGTTTGACCGCACCAAAGAATTTAAGCCGCACCCGGTGCTGGCATAACGGAAAAAGCGCCCTTCACGGGCGCTTTTTCTATTTGGGATTTTTGATTTCAGATTGCTTCAAGTGGAGGCTTCTTTACAGTAACGCAGCAAGCCGCTCGGGAATCATTAAATCTGAAATCAGAAATCTGAAATCGAAAAACTCCTCCCATTAGCGCTTGACGACCGTCTTCACAAACCGGGCACGCGTGCGCACCTGCTGTATTTCTACGATATAGGTGCCGGCCGGAAGACCCGCAAGGCCAATGGCGGTATTATCCGTGATGCGCTGCCGCGGACGCAGCTCGGCGCCTGCCGTGTTCAGCACCCGCAGGTCGAAGGGACCGGTGAGGCCGCCGGTGCGCAGGTAGAGCAGGTCGCCGGCCGGAATGGGGCCGAGGCTCAGGTTGCGCTCGAGCACCGGGTCGTTGATGCCCGTCACCACGAAGTTGATGGCGTTGGAGAAAAGGCTCGGGCAGGGGTTGCTGTTGACGCGCACCGAGTATACACCGGAGGACGTCGGGGTAAATGTCTGCGTACCGATAAAGGGGATCTGCGTGTTATCAACGAACCAGGTGTTGCCGGTGGTGGCCGACGAAACGAGCGTAGCGCCCTGCCGGGTCAGCGTGGGGGCGGCGGGGCGGTCGTTGACGCGGATCGTAAAGCTTTGCGCGGGCCCGTTACATCCGTTGGCCTGCGGCGTTACGCTGATGGTGGACACGAGGTCGGCGCTGCCGCTGTTGACCGCGGTAAAGACAATGTCGCCCGTGCCGCTCGCAGCGAGGCCGGTGCCGGTCTCCGAATTGGTCCAGGCGAAGGTGCTCCCGGGCAGTGTGCCGTTGAAGGCTACCGCCACGGCATCGTCGGGGCATACGCTGCTGTTGCCCGGTGCGGCCATCCGCGGCGTCGGGTTGACGGTGATGGTGAAGGTGCGCGGCGTGCCGTTGCAGGGCTGCAGGGGCGTGAATACGAAGGTGCCCAGCGATACGGGCATGGCGCCCACGGTTACGTTCGCAGCCACCTGGTCGTTGGCGGTCAGCACCGTGGCCAGCGAGCCGCTGTTCTCGAGGGTTACGAACAGGCGGCTGCCGTCGGGGCTGATCGAGATCCCCGCGGGGCTGGAGTTGCCCGGCAGCGCAATAAAGCGATCGACCGTGTTGTTGCCGGAGTTGACGACGGCAATGTTGGCCGAGTTGAAATTCGTGACGTACACGCGCGCGCCGTCGGCACTGATCGCGATCCCGAAGGGCATCATCCCGACACCGATACGCGTCAGCACCGAATTCGTAGTTGCGTCGATCACGGTCAATTCGTCGGTAGCGAGGTTGCTCACGTATACCCGCTGCCCGTTGGGTGAAACGGCCAGCACTTCGGGAGCGCCGCCGATGTTGGCCACCGTGGTCAGCACCGATCCGTCGGCCGTATTGATCACCGACACCGAGTTGGAGCCGCTGTTGCACACGTAGAGCCGGCTGCCGTCGGGCGATACGGCGAGGCCCACGGGCTCCTGGCCTACGTAGATCGTGTCTACCGGCTGCAACGTGATGGTGTTGATGACGGAGATGGAATGATCGTCGCGGTTGGCCACATACAGCACCTGGCCGTTGGGCGTCAGCGCCATCCCGTACGGCGCGTCTACGGCATCCACCGTGGCGATGACGGTGTTGGAATAGGTGGAGATCACGGATACGTTATCGGAGGCCGAGTTGGCGATGTATACGCGCATACCGTCGGGCGCGGCCTGCACGCTCAGCGGCTCGTCGCCCACCGCGATGCTGGTCACTACCGTGTTGGTGGCGGTGTTGTAGACCGATACGTTGTCGTTGCCCTTGTTGGGCACATACGCATACGGGTTCGGCGCATAGGCACCGCTCTGCGGCGTTACGGTGAGCGTGGCGGTGAGCGGGCTGTTGGTGGTATTCACCGTGGCGAAGGGAGCGACGTTGCCGCTACCGCTTGCCGGGAGGCCGATGGCAGGGGTGCTGTTGGTCCAGGTAAAACCGGTGCCGGTGCCGGCAAACTGGTAGCCGGTGGCGGTGGCGCCGGCGCAGACGGCCTGGCTCGGCGGCTGGGCCACGGTAGCCGGGCATCCCTGGGCGATGGCGGAGGAGGCGAGTGCGGTGCCGGCAAGCAGCAGGAGTGTGCTGCGGCGGAAAGTGTAGAAAGGGGTCATCGGTGTTGCTAGGTTTCGTGATAAAACGGGTTCAGCGGCCAGGGCCTTCCGGCTGGTGCCACGAGGCCTTCGCAATATTCTCTCCCCAAGGCGCCGCCACAAAGCCCTGCTGCCATGAGTTGGGCATCCACCTGCCTGAACTGACGGAGCCGGTAAAAGCCGGACGTTCACGTTGCCATCAGGCCCGCTCCGGAACCGTTCGTCCGGCACCGCAGCAGGGGCTCCCGCGGTGCTGCCGGCCTGTGTGCCAAAGGACCTTATGGCGGCCCGCTCCCTGCCATTTCTTCACACTTAGCTGCCACCCCGATTCCGTATCTTGCACGCCTGAATCCCATGGAAAAATTCATCGTCTCCGCCCGCAAGTACCGCCCTCAGGCCTTCGACACCGTCGTGGGCCAGGAGCACATCACCACCACGCTCCGCAACGCCATCAAAACGGGCCACCTGGCCCATGCGTTCCTCTTCTGCGGACCGCGCGGCGTGGGCAAGACCACCTGTGCCCGGATCTTCGCCAAGACCATCAACTGCCAGAACCAGACGGCAGAAGGCGAGGCCTGCGATACCTGCTCCTCCTGCACCTCCTTCAACGAGGGCACCTCCATGAACATCCACGAGCTCGACGCCGCCTCCAACAACTCGGTAGATGATATCCGGGCGCTGGTGGAGCAGGTGCGCTTTGCGCCGCAGGCGGGAACCTACAAGGTGTATATCATCGATGAGGTGCACATGCTGTCGCAGGCGGCTTTCAACGCCTTCCTCAAGACCCTCGAGGAGCCGCCGTCCTACGCCAAGTTCATCCTCGCCACCACCGAGAAGCACAAGATCCTGCCCACCATCCTGAGCCGCTGCCAGATCTTCGACTTCAAGCGCATTACCCTCCAGGATACGGTGGACCACCTCGCCGGCATCGCGAAGAAGGAAGACGTGCGCGCCGAGGAGACCGGCCTGCAGCTCATCGCGCAAAAGAGCGAGGGCTGTATGCGCGACGCGCTCTCCATCCTCGATAAGATCGTGTCCTTCACCAACGGCGAAGTGACCTACAACAATACGCTCGAGCACCTCAACATCCTCGATGCCGACTACTACTTCCGTCTCGTAGACTCGATGCTGGAGCAGGACCTTGCCGGCGCGCTGCTGCTCTTCGACGACATCAACAAGAAAGGCTTCGAGGGCGACTCGGTGCTCAACGGGTTTGCCGAGTTTCTACGGAATCTCCTCATCTGCAAGGACGCCCGCGTGGCCGGACTGCTCGAGGTGGTGGAGAGCTTCCGCAAGCGCTACGCCGACACCGCGCAAAAGGTGGATACCGGTTACCTGGTGAGCGCACTCAACCTGCTCAACGAAGCCGAGATCGGCTACCGCTCGGCGCGCAACAAGCGCCTGCACGTGGAACTGGCGCTCATCAAGCTCTGCTACCTGCGCCAGGCCCTGCAGCTCACCGCCACCGGGGACACGGTCGATAAAAAAAAAGTAGTTGAAGAAGCGCGCAGCCTCAACTTCCGCGCCCTGAAGGGGATGACGCCGGAGAAGACCGGGAAGCCGGCGGCAGCACCCGTGCCGCGGCCTTCGCAGGAAGCGAAGCTCGTCATCGAAACGGCGCCTGTGCCGGAGGCGCCCGGGCACCCGAAGCCCGCTCCGCAACCGGTGGCCGCGCCAAAGCCCCAGGCGGCTGCCGTGGCCGCAGCGCCACCACCGCCCGCCAGCAAGGGCAGGCTTTCCCTCGATGCGATCCGCCAGAAAGTGAGCGCCGACCTGATGACCAACGTCGTCACCGACCTGCCGCTCGACATCGAGCGCCTGCAGGCAGGCTGGAAGTCCTTTATCGAGGTATTGAAGGAAGAAAAGAACCCGGCCTGGAGCTCCTTCGACATGGCACAGCTCGAGGTGAAGGACGAAGCCTCCTTCGAAGCCATCGTCACCAACAACATCAACCAGAAGTTCCTGCTCGCCGAGCGCAACAAGGCCTGCTCCTACCTCCAGCAGCACCTGCAGAACCGCCTGCTGCAGTTCTTCATCGTGCTCAACGAAACGGAGACGCCCATCGATCTTTCCGACATGCCCCTCACCGCGCGCGACCAGTTCCTGAAGATGGCGGAGCAGTACCCGCTGGTGAAAGAGTTGAAGGACCGCCTTCGGCTGGAGCTGGATTATTGAGCGTGAGCCGTGAATCGTGAACGGGTGTACTACAGTACGGAGATTACCTACAGGAAACAGCGGCATGATGCCGCTGTTTTTCTATTCGTGATCACCACACTTATTCTGTCAGGTCACCATTTGAATGGTCGCTGGATGAGCAGCCAGAACTGGAGGTAAACCTCTCTGGGACACCATTCACGATTGACGATTCACGATTCACGCTTTTAGAAGGTCGCCTTATAGTTGAAGGTCAGGTTCCACTTCGTTACCCCCGATACGGTTACGGGGCTCACGCCGCCCTGGCCGTCCCAGCCGAAGGCATAGAGCCGGCCGTCCTCTTCGGCCAGCACGCTGTATTGCCCGTCGGGGAGCGCCACCTGGAAAAAGCCCTGCGCGTCGGGCACTACGGTAGCCACCGGGCTGTTGGGAAAGCCGTCGTAGAACGAACCGTTGACCGGCAGCACGTGCTGCAGCATGGTGTACGGGTAGATGCGCAGCTTGCGCTGTACGGGGCAAGTGCGGCAGGTAGTATTGTTCGGATCCTGCACCGGCATGCAGTTGCCTTCCTGGAAGGCCAGCGTGCCCCAAAGGCCCTGCGTGATCGTGCGCTTCGTTTCATTGGCGGCGTACACTTCGGGCATGTTGCAGGAAACGGGCGCGGGCGCGCAGCCGATGTCGTCCTTTTGCTTGTCCTTTTTGCTGCAGGCAGCGAGGAGCAACAGGGCTCCCATAAGCATCGTGGTGAGTTGCTTCATAGCTTGGCTTTTTCTTCCTGACCCCGAACAGGCACGCAACGTTGCAGCGCCTTGAAAAAATAACGGACAGCCACACCGGGCATATTTTTTTTACCGTGGAAGTATGCTACTCCGATGTCTTTCCTATACCTGCCTGGTCGTTGCCCTATTTGCGTGTAACTCCTCCCAGCCCGGCTCCCGGCCTGGCGGCAAGCGCACTGCCGCAACCTCCGACAGCGCCGGCAAAAAAGCGACCCCGCTGGCTGCGAACTATTTTGTAGAACGCACGGATTATTTCTCCGACACGCGCCGGCCCGACCGCTTCCGCCTCGAGCTACAGGGCGGGCCGCTGCTCGATTCCAAAGTGCGCTTCACGATCCAGGATCCCGACGGGCAGCTCATCCACGAGGAAACCTTTCGGGCAACCGACCTCCTGAGCTATGCCGCGCTCGACGACACGAGCGCCGCAGGCAAGGAGGCCTTTATCCGGCAGCGCCTCGATTCGTTTTTCGCACCAAGCCAGTTCCTGCGGCCCGCGGTGAAGCCCGGCGAGCAGCTCCAGGGCGACGAGGAGCGGCAGCCCGACTGGGACGAGATCCGCAGCGATCCTTCTGCCACCGGCTTCTCGTACCTCCTCGGCGAGGAAGACGGCCGCCGCATTGCCTGGTCGAAGAAGCGAAAGAAAGTAGTGCTGTATTACAACTGTTGCTAACCGCCGGAAGGCTGTATCTTGAACTATGCGATCCCTCCTGCTGCTCCTATTGCTCACCGCCGGCCTGTATGCGCCGGCACAGCGCCCCGGCCGCGTACGGCAGATCCCGTTCAACGGCGGCCACATTTCCTGCCGCAGCTATGGTAGCGGCAAGCCCCTGCTGCTGGTGCACGCCGGCTTCCAGGACCATACGATGTGGAGCGACCAGGTCAATGCGTTCATGAATCAATACGAGGTCATCGTGTTCGACCTGCCGGGGCATGGCGCTACCACGGGCGGCCCTGCCCGGCCCTTTGCCGCCGACATCCTCCGCACCCTGATGGACAGCCTGAACATTCCGAGCGCCCCGATCGTAGGCCTGTCGATGGGCAGCGCCGTAGCGCTCGACTTCGCCGTGCAGTTCCCGAAGCGCGTGGAACGCCTCGTGCTGGCTGCACCGGGCCTCCCGGGCTGGGACGAGGTGCAGGCCCTCGACACCACCACGAAGCAGTATATCAGCGACCTGTTCGGCGCGCTGGAGCGGAACGACACGGCCACCGCCGCCGACGTCTTCGTGCGGGCCTGGTACGTGGGCCCCGAGCGGCAGCGCTCTTCGATCCCGGGAATGCTGTGGGACTATGGCTACGGCACCACGCTGCGCAACATGAAGGAGCACCGGGTGACCGGTTGGCCCCAGTTTGCCACGCCGACGGCCGTGCACCGGCTCGACGCACTCCGGATACCCGTATTTCTACTGACCGGGACGATCGACATGCCCGAGGTGCTGAAGGTGCACGCCTACCTGAAGTCCCGGCTGCCGAACGTACAGGAAGCCCTGCTCACCGGCGCGGCGCATATGATCAACCTGGAGCGGTCGGCCGACTTCAACCGCCTGCTGGCCGCCTTCCTGCAAAACGAGCCACTTCCCTCCTTGAAATAAGGACCGGATCAATGCCCCACCCGGCGCCATTGAGATTGGCCCCCAATTCGCAAGTGTCCTCTAAACAAGATTCCATGCATCCCGAACTGCTCCGCCTGCAGGAAGCCGCACAGGGCCTGCTCTACCTGAGCGAAACCGACGCGCCGCTGCTGGCTTTCGAGCTGGACGGTACCGGCGTGGCGCCCGAGGCAGCCCTCCCTGCGCTTTCCGATGCGCCGGCCGGCACGCCACCCGAACGGGTGGAACTGACCCACTTTTTCCGCAACCAGGTGCGGGCCGAGGAAGGTGGCGGCCCCGAACTCAGCCACCGTGCCGGGCGCTTCCGCTCGCTGCAGCAACAGCTCGAGAAAACACTGGCCGGCGTCGCCGTGTACCGCCTCGGCAGCGTCCAGGTAGACGCCTTCATCCTTGGCCGCCTCCCCGACGGAACCGTTGGCGGCCTTCGTACAAAGCTGGTGGAAACGTAGGAGTAATGTGCTAATGGGGTAATGTGCTAATGGGGTAATTGGGGTCGTTTACATGCGCGTATACGTCATTGATTGCATCCGTCTTTAAGCTTACGAAGCAATAGTAACGAACAAAAGCGCCCTCCCTGGAGGGCGCTTTTGTTATCAGTTGAACGATTCCGGCAATGAAGTGGGCTACCACTGGGGTACGCTCTATTTAGCACATTAGCACATTACCTCATTAGCACATTAATTCGTCGGTCCGGCGTCTACCCGCGATTCGAGGGTGCCCTGGAGGGTAGAAGAAACGGCCGAGAGCAGGTTGTAGCCGGTGGCCGATTCGATGGCGTCCACCGTGGTGCGGTAGGTGCCCCAGGAAGTGGAGATGCTGTTGCTGTTGGGCGTGTTCACGGCAATGACGCGGGTGCTGGAGGTGATGCGGGCAACATCGTTGGTGCCGCGCGGCAGCACGAGCACCACCTTCCAGATGCGGTTGGGAACGGTGATGCGGCCGCCGTCGATGTAGTTGGCGGCTCCATTGGTACCGCTGCCGCCGATGCCGTAGGCACCCATGATCACATAGACCTCGTTGCCCTGGCTAACGAGCGTACGGCAGTAGTTCTCCAGGTTGGCCCAGGTCTGCTGGTTGTTGGTGGGCGCCTGCGGGATCATATTGGTCATGAGGAAGGTGGCGCTGTTGTCGGAGGTGCTGTAGGTGCGGTCGGCCGAAGGGCAGTTATGCCCACGGTCGAAGCCGGAGCCGCTGTAGGAGGTGCTGCCCGCGCGGTACCAGCCCGTAGGGAGGGTGGCATCGGCACGGAAATCATCCTGGCGTGCCGCGGAGCCGAGCCAGGTGGGGTCGATGTGCCAGCTCACCCAGTTGGGACAGGCGCGGCTGCGGTTATAGCTCAGCGAATACTGCGTTTTGGTCATCAGGTAGTTGTCGGGGTAGGCCGTGTTGGTCGTGGCGCCGCTAGGGTTACCGAGGGTCATGTTCTCGGTGGAGCTGCGGGCAGAAGAAAGGGGGTCGGATACATCCTGGCGGTCGTGCCAGGCGACACCGGGGGTCGACTCAGGACTTTCGGAGACGGTCTCTTTCTTACAACCGACCACGAAGAGGGCAAGGCCCAGGACAAAGGCAAGCGAGCGGAACTGTTTTTTCATGTGTGTGTTTGTTTTCTGTATGTGTGTGTAAAGATGAAACAGGGTGCAGCGCCGGGCGGCCGGCGCGGATGAACAAACAGTTAAGTCTTGGGGTGTTTTGGTACAGGCAGGAATCAGGACGGATAAGGACACACAAGACCGGGCACAACACGGATCGGAGACGCCAAGCTATTGAAAAAGACGGCCCAGCAATCCCCGATTTATCCCCATACAAAAGAACCCTTATACAGCTCTGCCATAGACAAGCCGGCACGCCAGGCGCCGGCGATACCGTAAATCTACGGTTGGGCGCCGCGCTCCGGATTGGGGCAGCAGAGAGAAGGAACGAGGATCGGGCGGATGCGGCGGATGGGCGCGGATACGCAGTACAAAAAAAGAGGCGCCCGCATCCGGGCGCCTCTTTTCTTATAGATCGTCGGCAAGCAGATCTCACATCGTTACATCCGACATCTGGGTTCCGCTGTTACCATTTGATCTCGAGCTTGTTGTTCTTCTTGTTGATGTCGGCCATGCGTCCGCTCGGGTCGATCTCCACGCTCGTGATCTCGGTGAGGGCGCGGCCGGTGGCGATCTCGTAGGTGGGATGCGTCCAGCGCCAGGATTCGTAGACCTTGCGGCCTTCCTGCCCGCGCTCGGCCGGCTTTTCGCCGAACATGAGGTACTGCGGGATGTAGTGCCATTCCGAAGAGCCGTCCTTGAAGGTGACCTTCACATCGAGGGGCATCGGCAGCATACCGTCGTTGCGGAGGCGGATGCGGGCGCCGGCGCCTTCGGTCCAGAGCGAGTCCACGGCATAGTCGATGGTCTTGGTGGTATTGGCCCAGTAGATCCGGTACCAGTTCAGTTGCAGCCCGCTCACCTTTTCGGCCACGCGCACGAAGTCGGTGGGGTTCGGGTGCTTGAAGCGCCACTGGCGGTAGTATTCGAGCATGATGCGGTCGCGCACGTCGGCGCCCACGATATAGCCCAGTTGCTCCACGAACACGCCACCCTTCGTATAGGCGGCATTGCTGTACGCCATATTGGTGTTGAACTGGTCGGCATGGGTACCGAGGGGCTCCTCGCGGCCGCTGCGCACAAGGCTGTAGTAGCCGCCGTAGATGCCGGCGTGTACCCGCGCGGCAGTGGTGGAGTCGGCCTTGCGGCGTGCTACGGGGTCGGTCACGTGCGTCTTGCGCAGCTCGGTGGCGAAATAGGCTTCCACCCGCTCGGCGGCCCATTGGGTAAAGCCCTCGTCCATCCAGGCGTGCTCTGCCTCGTTGGAGGCCAGCATGCCCTGGTACCAGTTGTGGATCCATTCGTGGAAGGCGGCACCGGTGCCGGCGTCGGCCAGCATCGTGGCGTTGGGATACTCCATCCCGCCGTCGCCGCCGTGGATGAACGAATAGTCTTTATAGGGGTACTCGCCGAAATGCTTCGCGATGTAGGGATACACCATCACGGCCGCGTTAGCGAGGTCGTTCCAGTCCTTTTCGTCCTTGGCGCCGCCGGGCGTCTTGTACAGCACGTGCACGAGCGGACCGTTAGGCACCTTGCGCGTGATGTGCTTGTAGCCGGGATCGGCCGCCCAGGCAAAGTCGTGTACGTTAGGCGCCACAAAGCGCCAGGTGCGCTTGTCGCCCTTCACCGGTGCGCCGGCCGCGTTGCCGTTGGCGCCATAGCCGAAGCCTACCTCGTTGCCGTTCACAACGGTACCAGAGCCACCGAGGAGATAGCTCTTGTCGATGCGGATCGTAACGTCATAGTCGCCCCACACGCCATAGAACTCGCGCGCCACGTAGGGATCGGCATGCCAGCCCTCGTAGTCGTACTCGGCGAGCTTGGGGTACCATTGCGTCATGGTGTAGCGCACGGTGGTGCCGGGGTTGTCGCGGCCGCAGCGGCGGATCTGCAGCGGCACCTGGGCCGTCCATTCCATATCGAAGGTCACCTTGGATTTCGGGAGGATGGGGCGGTCGAGCTGTACTTCGAGGATCGTTTCATGGAGGCGGGTCTTCTGCACGCGGCCGTCCATTCTGATGCTCGCGATCTTTTGGTAGCCTTGCTCCTCGGGGGTCAGCTTCTGGATGCGGTCGCGCACCCGGTCATCCCAGTCCACCATGTCGCGTCCGTTGCGGGAGGCGAGCACCACGGTGCCCTGGCGGCGGCTGCGGGTGTCCATCATGGAGCCGGGCTGGAAGGCGTTGAAATAAAGGTGGTAGAATACGCGCTTCAGGGTATCGGGCGAGTTGTTCCAGTACTCGAGCTTTTGCTTGCCGGCGTACTGGTTGGTCTGCACGTTCATGTCGATGTCCATCGTATACTTCACGCGCTGCTGCCAGCGGTCGGGCTGGGCGGCGGCGGACAGGGCGACCGAAAGGGTAAGGAAGAAAAGGGAGGTTCTTAGTTTCATCAGTGTTCGGATGCGTTTTTTAGAAGGCGGACAAGTTACACAAAAGACCGCCCCCGGCCGGCAAAAGGATGCGCATCGGCCCGATTCTAAGCGCTTTTTAAACGTTTTTTTGATAAATGGCGCACTAGGGACGCCTTCAGCTCTGCCGTGTCCGGATTTTACAGCCGGTTTCAGGTCAACGCCCCAATAAGTCGGATCGTAGGGAGCACCAACAGACCATGGAATTTGAGCCTCCGTTTTATACTACCCGGATCGCCGCTTTCTGTACAGGTGGTAAGCTTTAGTTAAAGCAGGTATGGACGATGTGGGAGTACTTGATTAAGTGAGCAAATGATTACATGAGGTAGAACTGTAGCCGGCGTCAGCCCCTCATTTGTTCATTTGCTCATATATTCATCTACTCATTTGTTCCTCCTCTTCCCTCCACCCCTCTACCCTCTTAAAGTAGAAAGCCCCGACTCCGTCGGGGCTTTCGTATAAAACAGCTTTGAGAAAAGGTTTTAATAAGAGGTGTAGTTCGACCTAAGTTCCCCTACCGGGGGACAGGGGGCCGGGGCCGCTACAGCGTCATCTTATCGCGCACCAGCTTGCCGGCGCGGTTGAAAAACAGGTAGCGCTTCTTGAATTCACCCTGCTTCACCTTCACGCGGAACTGCTCGCCGCCGCCCTGGCTGTCGGGGAGGAACAGGTGCAGCACGCTCACCACCTGCCAGTCGGAGAACTTGCTTTTCAGGAAGCCGTCCTTAACGTCGTTGGAGAGGTCGGCAAAGGGGATCGTCTTTTCCGTGCCGCGCCATTCGCCCTTGCTGGAATAGTGGGCCACGTAATCACTGGTATCGACGCGGAACGACACGCGATAATCCTTCAGGTTGTCTTCATAAGAGACCTGCGCGGCGTTCGTGTATTGCTTGGTAAAAGCAGCCGTAACAGCTACCGGGATCTTGCCGAGCTGGGCGGAGGCGCTGCCGGCAACGAGAAGGCCGGCGGCGAGGAGGAGGTGGCGAAACATAATCAGTTTTTGGTTTTTATAAGCAATTGGAAATTACGGCTTTCCGGCTACAATAATAACGATTTCTCCTTTCACGCCCTTCTGCTGAAAATGGTCGTGCACTTCCTGCAAGGTGCCCCGCGCGTTCTCTTCGAACAGCTTGGTGAGCTCACGGCTTACCGAGCACGGACGGTCGGCACCGAAGTACTGGATGAAGTCGGCCAGCGTCTTTACGAGGCGCACCGGCGATTCGTAGAAGATGAGGGTGCGCTCGTCTTCGGAGAGCTGCGTAAGCAGGGTGTGGCGGCCTTTCTTGAGCGGCAGGAAGCCTTCGAAGGCAAAGCGTTGCGTGGGCAGCCCGCTGTTGACGAGGGCGGGTACGAAGGCGGTGGCGCCGGGCAGGCATTCCACGCGGATGTCGTTACGGACGCATTCGCGCACGAGGAGGAAGGCGGGATCGGAGATGCCGGGTGTGCCCGCGTCGGTGATGATGGCCATCTTGCGGCCGGTGAGCAGCTGGTCTACGAGGTGGCGAAGCACCTTGTGCTCGTTGTGCTGATGGTAAGGCGTGACGGGCTTCTGGATGTTGTAGTGCTGCAGCAGCTTACCCGACGTGCGCGTATCCTCGGCGAGAATAAGGTCCACCTCCTGGAGCACCTCGAGCGCGCGCAGGGTGATGTCCTTCAGGTTGCCGACGGGGGTGGGAACGAGATAGAGCATAATCGAATGGGGGAATGGGGTGATGGGGGAATGGGAGAATCGCAAAGAAGGGGCTTGTTTCGGAGGATTGCCGCCTACCGGGAAACTTTTTTATCAGGCAGGCCGCAACTGATCAACCACAGCCTGATTACCCCATTATCCCATTACCCCATTACCCAATTTCAAAGTATTCCATCACCGGGTTGGCGAGGAGCTTTTTGGCGGCTTCCTCGGCGAGGGCGCGGGCGGCCTCCTCAGACTCGGCGTCGATCTGCAGGGTGATGCGCTTACCGATGCGGACGTCGGAAACGCCCTTGAGGCCCAGGTTGCCCAGCCCGTTGAGCACGGCCTTTCCCTGCGGGTCGAGGAGGTCTTTCAGGGGCATCACGTTTACGGAAATGGTATAGGTCATGGCGGGGATGGTTGATTCGGGCTGCAAAATACGGGGGAAAGGTTTACTGGTTTATTGGTCGATCCGTTTATTAGTAAGAAACCTGAAAGCGGAACGTTCCTCCTTCCGAGGCGGAAATTTGATCAATGCCAGCCCTGATCGGACAAGCCGCGGGCTACGAGGGCAACATCGGAGCCTTCGCCCTCGAGTTGGAGGGTGACCTGTTGGCCGGCTTCGAACAGCGGCAGCACATCCCCCGGCCTGCCGCCCGGCTCGAGCCCGACGAACTCCGACCAAACCGACAACTCACGCTCCGACGGCAGGGGTACGTTTACGAGCTCAATGGTAGCCTCGTCAATGAGTCGGCCCTGCGCGGTTACAAAGCGCTCGGCGGCGAGCCCACGCACAGGCACCTGCACCTCGTATAGAAACGTGGGGTCAGCATGCTTCGGCAATACCTCCTCAAGAAAGATCCGGATGCCTTCGCCAAGATTCAAAGGACCGCAATCAATCCGCAATTGCCGGTGCCCGACCTGCAGAAAGCACCAATCGTGCGCCCGCTCGGGGTGCTGTCGTTCAGACGCATACTCAAGGTGCTGCAGCGCGGTGCCTTCAAGATCGATACGCAGCGACCATCCGGGGTTATCGAGCGTTTCGAGGTGGATCCCGTAATCATGTTCCCAAGCTCCATCGCAGTTGAGGAGGTACCAATGCTGCAAGCGCGCCAAAGGATCGGAAGCTTCCATAAATAAATTCTTTACCCGGAATCAGCAGAGCCGGCACTCGTTCGTTCCAATAAACGAATAAACCAGTAAACGAATAAACGATCAAACGGTAATATCCGGCTCCTCGCGCTCGGGGCGGTCGCCGACGATGATGTGGTCATCCTCTTTCGAGAAAAACGACAGCACGATGTAGAGCAGGAAGATCACCGGTACCGCCGTCCAGTTGAGCCACACGATGGCCACCAGGGAGAGCGCCAGCAACACGTATTTGAGCAGGTTGTTGCGGAAGGAGAAGTCGCGGAACTTCATGGCCATGAAGGTATGGCGCGAGGTCATGAGGTAAGCGAGCGCGATGATGAGCCCGTACAGGAGCCAGCGGTTCAGCAGGAGGTCGCGCACCCATTCTTCGCCGTACCAATACACCAGCGGCAGCGAGGCCACCATAAGGCCGCCGGCCGGCGAGGGCACGCCTTCGAAGCTGTATTTCTGCGTGGTGGAGATGTTGAACTTGGCGAGGCGCCAGGCTACGGCGCCGGTGAAGAGAAAGGCCGGCAGCAGCGCCCACATCGTCGTATCGAGCCCGCCCTCTTCGCGCGCGAAACTCATGCGCAGGAATTGCCAGAGGATCATCCCCGGCGCGGCCCCGAAGCTCACCATGTCGCTCAGCGAGTCGAGCTGCTCCCCCATTGCGGAGGAGGCCTTCAGCAGGCGTGCGAGGAAGCCGTCGAGAAAGTCGACCACGGCGGCTGCAAAGAGGAAGAGCGCCGCCCAGGTCATCCGCTCCGGGAGCATCGCCCGCACGAGGCCTTCGTTGTCCATCGTGGCGATGGTTTCGCCGGTCTGGAGCGTCAGCACAATGGCGATGCAGCCGCACAGCAGGTTGAGCAAGGTGAAGAAATTCGGGATCTGCTTCATGAAAACGTTTGGGTTAGTACGGGCAAATATAGGATAGCGGGTTCTGAGGGTTCTGAAGGTTCTGATAGTTCTTAGGGTTCTAAAGGTTCTGAGGGTTCTTAAGGTTTAGTAAGCCGGCGTAGCTTGCGTAACCCTAAGTACCCTAAAACCCTAAAAACCTTATTTCCTCATCGCGGCTTCGATCTCCTCCACCGTGATCGGGATGCCTTCGAACAGGTCGATGTTGCCGTCCGCAGTGATCCAGAAATTGTTCTCGATACGGATGCCCATACCTTCCTCCTCGATGTAGATGCCCGGCTCTATCGTGAAGAGCATGCCTTCCCGGATCGGCTCGTGGCGGGTACCGAGGTCGTGCACGTCGAGGCCGAGGTGGTGCGAGATGCCGTGGTAGAGGTACTTGCGGTAGGCGCGGGCCTCGGGGTCCTCGTTCTTCACCTCTTCCTCCTTCAGCAGCCCGATCTTTATGAATTGCCGGGTCGCTTCCTCCCCTACTTTGTCGGTGTACTCCAGGATCGAGATCCCCGGCTTCAGGATGCTCTTTGCGTAGTTGTGCAGGTGCAGGCAGGCATTGTACACCTCGGTCTGACGCGCGGTGAACTTGCCGTTGACCGGGATCGTACGGGAGAGGTCGGCATTGTAGCCGCCGTAGGAAGCGCCGAAGTCCATCAGCAACAGCTCGCCGTCCTTGCACTCTCCGTTGTTGCTCACGTAGTGCAGGGTGCGGGCCCGGTCGCCGGAGGCGATGATGGACCCGTAGGCCTCGCCGGTGGCGCGCTGCGACAGGAAGCTGTGCACCACCTCCGCTTCCACCTCGTATTCCATCACACCGGGACGTACAAACTTGCACACGCGGTCGAAGGTCTTCGCGGTGATGGCGATGGCTTCTTTCGTCACCTCGATCTCGTATGGCGTTTTGATCGCACGCAACTCCCGCATGATCTTCGCGGCGCGCTCGTAGCGGTGCAGCGGGTAGCGCCCCTGCAGCTCGCGGGCATAGCGGTAGTCGCGCGTGTCGGCATGGCCGCCGCGGCGGTCGTTCTCGTTGGTGTCGAGGTAAATGTTATCGGCCAGGTGGATCCAGGCTTGCAGCAGTCCTTCAAGGGTATCCAGCCATACGATCGTAGAAATACCGGAAAGGGCCGTGGCCTCGTGGCGGCGGAGGCGCTTGCCCTCCCACTTCTCCTTCAGCTCCGTAGGCCGCACCAGCACGAGCACCTCGCGGTACTTCGGATCGGGGTTGTCGGGGAAGAGGATCACCATCGTGTCTTCCTGCGCGATGCCGCAGAGCCAGTAGAGGTCGGAGTTTTGCCGGAAGGAATGAAGGGCGTCGCCATTGCTCTGCACCTCGTCGTTGGACACGAAGATGGCGATCGAGTTGGGCTTCATCCGTTCCACGAAGCGCGTCCGGTTGCTGATGAACAGCTCGGGGTTGAGGGGCAAGTGTTTCATGAGGGGCAATGTAAGGAGGAATCGTGAGCGGGTGAGCAAGTGAGCGGGTGAGCAAGTGAGCGGGTGAACGGGTGAGGAGGTCATGTAGCCAGCTTGTCAATGCTAGCGCAGCGAAGCAATCTCCTGCACTGTCGGCGAGATTGACCAGACTGCTTTGTTTCGCGTTCACTCCGTGTCACCAAGGAGATTGCTTCGTTCCCCGCAATGACGGCGCAGCAGTAGCCGCACCGCCGTTCACGGCTCACCCGCTCACTTGCTCACCGCTCCAACAAGCTCTACCGTAAGCCCACAGCCGCTTTCAACCTCTTGACCCTCAAAAAGATTTAATGTGTACCATTCACACGGCCGCGCTTCGGTAATGGCACAACGGTTTACCTTTGTCGCCTAAATAAACGATTGCTTCTTATGTCAGTACCAACAATTTCAATTCCCACCGGGAAGCTGGTGAACCTTGGCCTATCGCGAACGGAAAGCATTCATTACCAATCAACGCCCGAAGAACTGGTGCAGGACACGCTCCGCATCGGCGAAGGCGTGCTGACCGACACGGGTGCCCTGGCCATCAACACCGGTGAGTTCACCGGCCGCTCCCCGCAGGATAAATTCACGGTGAAGGACGAAACGACGGCCGACTCGGTGCACTGGAACAACTTTAACATCCCCATCGACGAGAAATATTTCCACATTGTTCACACCAAGATCCTCGAATACCTCAACGAGCAGCCGGAGCTCTGGGTGCGCGACTGCTACGCCTGCGCCGACCCGCGCTACCGCCTCAACATCCGCGTGGTGACCGAGAAGCCCTGGACCAACCTCTTCGCCTACAACATGTTCCTCCGCCCCGAAGAAGAGGCGCTCGAAGACTTCGAAGCCGAGTGGCACGTACTCTCCGCCCCCGGCCTGCGCCTCGACCCGGCCACGGACGGCACCCGCCAGCACAACGGCGCCATCGTTTCCTTCAAGCACAAGACGATCCTCATCGCCGGCACCGGCTATACGGGTGAAACGAAAAAAGGCATCTTCACCATCCTCAACTACATCCTCCCCCACGAAGAGAACGTGCTGAGCATGCACTGCTCCGCCAACATGGGCGCCGACGGCGACACCGCGGTGTTCTTCGGCCTCTCCGGCACCGGTAAAACGACCCTCTCCGCCGACCCGAAGCGCAAGCTCATCGGCGATGACGAGCACGGCTGGACCAAGGACGGCATCTTCAACTTCGAAGGCGGTTGCTACGCCAAGCTCATCAACCTCTCCGAGGAGAAGGAGCCCGAAATCTTCAACGCCATCCGCCCCGGCGCCATCGTGGAGAACGTCAAGTTCTTCGAAGGCACCAACAAGATCAACTTCGACGACGCCTCCATCACCGAGAACACGCGCGTCTCCTACCCGCTCGACTTCATCTCCAACGCACAGATCCCCTCCGTGGGCAACCTGCCGCGCAATATCTTCTTCCTCACCTGCGACGCCTACGGCGTGCTGCCCCCGATCTCCAGGCTCACCAAGGAGCAGGCGATGTACCAGTTCATCTCCGGCTACACGGCCAAGGTAGCCGGTACGGAAGCCGGTGTAACCGAGCCCAAGCCGACCTTCTCGGCCTGCTTCGGAGCACCCTTCCTGCCGCTGCACCCCGGTAAATACGCCGAGATGCTGGGCCAGAAGATGGAAGAGAACGAGGTGAACGTTTGGCTCATCAACACCGGCTGGACCGGTGGTCCCTACGGCGAAGGCCACCGTATGAAGCTCGGCCATACCCGTGCCATGATCACCGCGGCTCTGGAAGGCAAGCTCGACGACGTCGAAACCGTGGCCGATCCCGTGTTTGGCGTGGCCGTGCCCAAAGAGGTGCCGGGTGTGCCCACGGATGTGCTGACCCCGCGCAACACCTGGACCGACAAGGACGCTTTTGACGCAAAAGCCAAGTTCCTCGCAGGCCTGTTCGTGAAGAACTTCGAAAAATATGCCTCGGGTGTGAGCGCTGATGTGCTCGCCGCCGCCCCGAAGGCCTGATGACGCTTCCCCTTTACTGAGAATACGATTCCAGCGCCCCTCCTTGTGAGGGGCGCTTTTTTGTTTGGGGGAAAACAGGGAACAGAGAACAAGGAACAAGGAACAGAGAACAAGGAACAAGGAACAGGGAACAAGGAACAAGGAAGTGAGCGCAACACGGGACTGAATACTTCGTCCTTTAACAAATACCTTTTCTAATCGCTACATAAGTCGCTGACCATCACAAGTGTCTGGCCATTTCTGCGGTTCCTTGTTCCTTATTCCCTGTTCTATTGTTCTTCTTGCCCCGGAGGGGCGCTCCCCTCCACAGAAGCTTCTCCCCGTTTCACCTTCGTGGAATGCCCGTTCGCCGCTTTTTCAGCCTGTTTAACAGGGGGTGCCGGTAATTTAGAAGAGGATTTGAAACCAGCATATCACCACCCCTACACTATGAAATCGACCTTCTTTCCTGCCCTGCTCCTCCTCATCGGCTCCGGATTTGGCTTTGCCAGCATTGACCGCGACCGCGCCGCTGCTTCTTTAACCGCAACCCCGGCCATCGCAGCTGAGGTTCCCGGCAAGGAAGAGAATATGGAACTTATCCCCTGGTCGGTACGTCGGGTAGTGGGCTGGGAAGATTTCCAGGGCCCCGTGCTGATGGGTACCGAGGCCGTTGCCTCCACCAATACCTCGCTGGGCCTCTCCTACCAGCTTCGTGGCGGCAAGCTCAGCTACGAGATCACCTGCACCTTTTCCAAGACGAAGTCCTGGGGCATGCTGAAGAACGACTACATCCTCGCCCACGAGCAGGGTCATTTCGATATCACCGAGCTCTGTGCCCGCTACCTCTACAAGGCCCTGTCGGAGTACACCTACAACCGCGGCACCTACAAGCAGGACATTACCCGCATCTACAACGAGATCGTGGCCAAGAAGGAAGCACTGCAGGAGCAGTACGACGGCGAAACCGACCACAGCCGCAAGCGCAAGCTCCAGAAAGAGTGGGAAGAGCGCATTGAAAGCATGCTCGAGGAGACGGCTCCCTACGCACAGTATCCGTAAGGCCCCGGCCCAGGCCCCTTTCCCCGCCCCCTGTCCCCCGAAGGGGGAACTTAGGCCGATCTTTCCTTTCTTCATTTGTACTTTTCTCAAAGTTGTTTATAGAAAGCCCCGACTCCGTCGGGGCTTTCTATACTAACAGGGTAGAGCCTTTGAGGGTGGTGATAGCGCAAGCGAGCATTTGAATACACGAACATTTGAGCAAATGAGGTGGGCTGGCGCCGCCATGCGTTCTTCTTCATTTGCTCATGTATTCGTTTGTTCACGTATTCCTACTCCACTCCCAACACCAAGAATGTCCAGGCAAGAAAGGAACAGCTCCAACCTAAGTTCCCCCTTCGGGGGACAGGGGGCCGGGGCCGGGGCCGGACCTAGTCCTTCGTCACCCGGAAGCGGATCGCGAGGTTCATCCAGGAGCGGGTGTTTTCGCCCTCGATGTGGGCAGGCGTCCACTTGCCGCTGTTTTTCACGAGCGACATGGCCGCGTCCTCAAGCCCATAGCCGATGGGCTTGCCGGTGGTCTTGATGTCCGACACGGAGCCGTCCTTGTTCACGGCAAAGCGCACGATCACCTGGTAGATGCCGGTAGCGAGCCCTTCGCGGGCTGCCTCCTCACCGGCCGTGGCCAAGAGCGTGTTGCTGTTGACATAAGAAGCCCACTTGTCGTCGCCACCGGGGTACATGGGCGGGGTATCGATGTAGGGATACACAAAATCGGTTGTAGCGAGGAAGGCGCGCTCATGCTCGAGCTTCTGCTTCAGGGAAGTGGTCTGCGCGCCGGCGCCCAGGCCGAAGCCGACCAGGAGGCAAAGGAGTAGTGTTTTTTTCATTGGTAGTAGGTTAGCTACTACCGGTAAGACAAATGCCGTTCCATTGCGGTCATTGCTCCAAGCATGGCACAAAAAAGCCCCCGGATCACTTCGTCGGGGGCTCCAAACTTCCTTGTTCCTTATTCCCTGTTCCTTGTTCGGTTGTTTCCCCTAGAACAGGCCATAGAGCTGCGCATCGATGAGGTTGATGATCTTGCCAAAATCTTCCTCGCGCTCGCCGAACTTGTTCTCGTCGCCGTTGATGATGAGCAGCGGGCCTTCCTTGTAGCCTTCGATCCACTTATTGTAGTAGTCGTTGAGGCGCTTCAGGTAGTCGAGGCGGATGTTCTCCTCGTACTCGCGGCCGCGCTTCTGGATCTGGCCTACCAGCGTCGGTACGGAGCACTGCAGGTAGATGAGCAGGTCGGGCGGCTGCACCATCATCTTCAGCGTCTGGAAGAAGGTGAAGTAGTTGTCGTAGTCGCGCTTCGTCATGAGGCTCATCTCGTGGAGGTTGGGCGCGAAGATGTGCGCGTCCTCGTAGATGGTGCGGTCCTGGATCACGGTCTCGGTGCCGCGCTGGATCTCGAGGAGCTGGCGCAGGCGGCCATTGAGGAAGTAGATCTGCAGCGGAAAGCTCCAGCGCGGCATGTCCTCGTAGAAGTCGTTGAGGTAGGGGTTGTCGTCCACGTCCTCGAACTGAGGGATCCAGCGGTAATGCTTGCTGAGCATCTGCGTCAGCGTGGTCTTGCCCGCGCCGATGTTGCCGGCGATGGCGATATGTTTGGGCTGTTTGTCTTTAGGCATAACGGAAGCAAAGGCGCGCCCGGTGCGGGCGGCGGGGCCCAAATTATTGCTTTGGGTCCGGATAAAAGAATTTATTTGAGGTACTCGAGCCCTACGAGGCGGCGTGCCTCCCTAATGGTGCGCTGTGCGCTTTCGCGGGCGGCTTCGGCGCCCCGCTCCATGATGCGGCGGAGGCCGTCGGTGTCGCGGCGCAGCTCCTGCGCGCGGGCACGGATCGGGCTGATGAAGGCCACCATATCCTCGGCCAGCTGCTTTTTCATGTCGCCGTAGCGGATCGAGGCGTTGTTGAAATCCGAGCGAAACTTCTCCACTGTGCTTTCCTGGCTCACGAGGCTCATGATCCCGAATATGTTCCGGATATAATCCGGCATTTCCGAATTGGGCTCCGTGGGGCCGCTGTCGGTCTTGGCCTTCATCACTTTCTTGCGAATGAGGTCGTCATCGTCGGCGAGGTAGAGGGTCGCCAGTTGGTTCTCGCTTTTGCTCATCTTGCCGGCGCCGTCGAGGGAAGGCACCTTTACGAGCTCGGCGCCGAAGTTGAAGGCCTGCGGACCGGGAAACAGCTCGCCGTAGCGGTGGTTGAAGCGCTGCGCGAAATTGCGCGCCATCTCGAGGTGCTGCTCCTGGTCCTTACCCACAGGCACATAGAGCGCGCGGTGAATGAGGATGTCAGCCGCCATCAGTACCGGGTAGGTGAGCAGGCCGGCATTGACGTTCTCGGGCTGGTTCCGGGCCTTGTCTTTAAAGGTGGTCGTCTTCTCGAGCTCGCCCTGGTAGGCCAGCATGTTGAGCAGCAGGTACAGCTCCGCGATCTCGGGCACGGCGCTCTGGCAATACAGCGTCACCTTCTCCGGGTCGAGGCCCGCGGCGATGTTCTCGGCGAGCACGCCCAGTACGGAATTCTCGAGCTCCTTCGTGTCGGGGTGGGTGGTGAGGGCGTGCCAGTCGGCCACGAAGAAATAGCATTCATATTCCTCCTGCATCCGCACATAGTTGCGCATGGCGCCGAAATAGTTGCCGAGGTGCAGCTGCCCGGTAGACCGGATCCCGCTGACAACGATGGGTTTGCTCATAAAAAACGATTGGGAGCGCGAAGGTAAATGTTTATTGGTCTATTGGTTTATTGGTAATGGCCGCTCCCCGTGCAAGCTACTTGCGGGTCCCGCCTTTTCGTTAGCCCCAACCCATCTGAACCCGTCTGAACCTTCCTAAACCTTTCTCTTATCTTTATCGCATGCACGGCATCATCCACCTCGAAGACATCCGGAAGAATTACTATATGGGCAAGCAGGTCATCGAAGTGCTCAAGGGCGTGTCGCTCGACATCCTTAAGAACGAGTACGTGGCGCTGATGGGACCCTCGGGATCGGGCAAGAGCACGCTGATGAACATCCTCGGCTGCCTCGACACGCCCACGGGCGGCACCTACGTGCTCAACGGCAAGGACGTGAGCCGCACTACCGACAACGACCTCGCCGAGGTGCGCAACAAGGAGATCGGCTTCGTGTTCCAGCAGTTCAACCTCCTCCCCCGCCTCACCGCCCTCGAGAACGTGGCCCTGCCGCTCGTATATGCCGGCGTGCCCAAGAAGCAGCGCCTCGAGAGAGCGCTCCACGTGCTCGAGATGGTGAGCCTCGCCGACCGCGCGCACCACAAGCCCAACGAGATGAGCGGCGGCCAGAACCAGCGCGTGGCCATCGCCCGCGCCCTCGTCAACGACCCCGCCATGATCCTCGCCGACGAGCCCACCGGCAACCTCGATACGAAGACTTCCTACGAGATCATGGACATCTTCGGGAAGATCCACAGCACCGGCAACACCGTGGTGCTGGTGACGCACGAAGAAGACATCGCCAACCACGCCCACCGCGTCATCCGCCTCCGCGACGGGGTCATCGAAAGCGATCGCCGCAACGAAGTTTCATCCATTCCGCAAAACACCCACTAGCGGCGGTTTACTTGTTTATTGGTTTATTTGTTTATTCGTAGGACCTACCGGCGAAAACACCCTGCTTTAGTCCAACCTTACTTTAAGATAGTTGTTTACGCTCGCGCTCCGATGCACACCAGGGGGTTGCTGGCAAATGGTATAGCGACTACAGCACAGAAACGACCTGTACCAATAAACGAATAGACCAATAAACCAATAAACGAAATGGCCCTGAAGATCTACACCAAGACCGGCGACAAAGGCACTACGGCCCTCATCGGCGGCACCCGCGTTCCGAAAAGTCATCTCCGCATCGACTCCTACGGCACTGTCGACGAGCTCAACTCCTGGATCGGCGTCGTGCGCGATCACCTGGGCGACGAAGCTTCGCGCAGCACGCTCAGCGAGATCCAGGACCGCCTGTTCACCCTCGGATCGGCCCTTGCTTGCGACCCCGAGAAGGAGCCGAAGCTGAAGATCCCCGACCTCAAGACGGCCGATGTGGAATTGCTCGAGCGGGAGATCGACCGCATGAACGAAACCCTCGAGCCGATGCGCGCCTTCATCCTGCCCGGCGGCGCGCCCTCCGTTTCGTTCCTGCACGTGGCGCGCTGCGTGTGCCGCCGCGCCGAACGCCTTTGCGTGGCCCTGCAGGAGGTCGACGGCGACCTCGAGATCCTGATCCTCCAATACCTCAACCGCCTCTCCGACTACCTTTTCGTGCTCGCCCGCTGGGCCGCCCACCTTTCCGGCGTGGAAGAGATCAAGTGGAAACCGAGGGTGTAATGTGCTAATGGGTTAATGTGCTAACAGGAGACGTCAACGTATTTGGAGTTGGCCATTAAAAAAACAAAGCCGGGACCTTGGTCCCGGCTTTGTTCGTATTAGCACATTAACTCATTAGCACATTAACTAATTACCCTCCCATCCTTCATGCTCACTACGCGGTCGCTCAGCTGCGCGAGCTCCTCGTTGTGCGTGACGATGAGGAAGGTCTGGCCGAGCTCCTTGCGTAGCTTGAAGAACAGCTCGTGGAGGTCGCGGGCATTGGCGGAGTCGAGGTTGCCGGTGGGCTCGTCGGCGAACACGATATCGGGATTGTTGATGAGGGCGCGGGCGATGGCTACGCGCTGTTGCTCGCCCCCGGAGAGCTCGCCGGGCTTATGCTCGAGGCGGTGGCCGAGGCCCAGCAGTGTCAGCAGCTCGGTAGCGCGCTGGCGTGTGGCGGCCTTGCCCTTACCCTGGATCCAGGCAGGCACACAGGCGTTTTCAAGGGCCGTAAACTCCGGCAGCAGGTGGTGAAACTGGAACACGAAGCCGATGCGCTGGTTGCGGAAGTCGGCAAGGGCCTTCCCTTCGAGGCTTTGCGTACCGCGCGGCAAGTAGGGTAGCTTACTGTCGGTGACCACGGTGTCGGGCAGGGCGTCGTGCCAGCCCACCGGTCGGGACGCAACGAAGCTGAGGCTCTCGAGCAAGCCGAACGGGAGCAGGCGGGCCGCCGTGCGCAGGCAGCAGGCGCTGAAGGAGGGCCGCACCGGCGTGTTGCCGGCGATCACTTTGGTGCCGGTGAGCCATTTGGCCGGCGTGCGGCCGGTGAAGCTTTCGAAGAGCAGGAAATAGGCTACGATAACCCCGCCACCGAGCAGTGCCCGCTGCGGCGAACCGGGCTCCAGATCCGCGCCGGAACGGTGCAACAGCCGCGAAAGGCCTTCAGCAAGCGCAAACGAAAGCGGCACATCCACCAGGAGGTTGATGAGGCGCTTCCACCAGGGCGCGGGGCGCAGCACCTGGCTGCGGTTGGAGATGGGCACGCCGCTGATCGACACGGATCCGCCGTCGGCCTGGTCGAGGGTGCCGAGAATGTGCAGCAGCGTACTCTTGCCGGAGCCCGAAGGACCTACGATGCTCACGATCTCGCCCTTTTCAATGTCCAGGTCTACCCCCTTGAGCACCTCCAGCGGACCGAAGCGCTTGTGTATGTTCCGTGCCGAAAGAATCGCCATGGCGCCAAAGATAGGTTTGGGGGTTGTTGTTTACGTTCGGAAGGAAAGGGTTCTTAGGGTTTTTAAGGTTCTACGGGTTCTGGAGGTTTTGGGGGGGTTTGCGGGTTGTGAAGATCCTAAGCGTTCGATAGGTGTCCACATTACTGCCACACGGCCACAGGGCCATCAGAACCATAAGAACCCTAAGAACCCAAAGAACCTTAAAAACCGCCCGCCCGGGAGCTCATTTGGAAAATTCCGGATTACCCCTACATTTGCCGGAATTTCCGGGCCCGTCGCGCGCCGTAACCGGCTGATTGGCACAGAAATTAGTCCGCTTAGAGAAACGTATTCACTACCGATTAAACGCTATACCCATGTTCTGGACACTCGAACTGGCCTCTTACCTGGAAGACGCTCCTTGGCCTGCCACCAAGGACGAGCTGATCGACTATTCCATCCGCTCCGGCGCACCGATCGAAGTGGTGGAGAACCTGCAGGAGCTCGAAGACGAAGGCGAAGTGTATGAAAGCATCGAGGACATCTGGCCCGACTACCCGTCGCAGGAAGACTTCCTCTTCAACGAAGACGAGTACTAAAGCAAAAGAATTTCCAGAAAAGCCATCCACACGGATGGCTTTTCTGCTTCTCCTTCTATCTTTCCCGGCCATCAAAGGGCTTCCCTACATGCACACACGCTTGCTTCTTGCTTTCACACTCTTGTTCTCGCTCGTTACGGCTGCCCAGAAAGTGGACGTCGATAAAAAGTCCGGTTTGGTAAAGGTCGACGGCGCCGATGCCTTTTATATTGTCACGATCGGGTCTGGGCCCGGCAAAGATTTCTCCGTCACCAACCTTCAGAAAAAAGAGATCGCTTTCGTGACCTGGGAAAAGGTCGGCGAGCACTACGAACCTAACGCCCGTCGATACGTACCCGACAACGAACTGCGCTTTACCTTTCCGGCAACGGGCAACAGTTGCCTCGCCACTACGCCGATCGTCAGCTTCAACTCCTACAAGATCATCGCCACGATCGTGGCCCGTGCACGGCTGCTCCAAAACGACCAGCTCACGGAAGAAGCGGAGCGCCGGTTCATCGCCGCCAACAACGGCACATTCCGCACCAAGGAGCAGCCAGTGGTAGTAAACGTATCTGCGCCTGCGGCAACCGCGCCGGCGACCGCTTCCATCGCGCTGAAGAACAACCGTATTTATAACAACGACGAGGCCATCGGCTCCTACCGACAGCGTGAGGAAGGCGGTGTCGAAATCGTGGACGTTTATGCCAGCAACGACCAGAAGGTAGCAACCGCCACCCACGTCAAGGGCAATCCCGACGCCGACTGGGCCATCGGTTTCGCCGACGGCAAAAAGACCAGCCTGCTCTACAACAGCAGCACGCCGCTCGAGCGCCTCTTCAGGTTCTTCTACGAGAAAGGACAGCTGAAGTAAGGCTGTGAAAAAACTCTTAAAGCAGGCGCCGCCCCTTTCCGGGGCGGCTTTTTTGCGGCACCTTAGCAATGAGCCCGTTCCAAAAAGCCGGACCCGCCCCCGTAGTTATACGGGAGGCCACGATATAAATCACAGACTATGGAACAAACAGGAAAAAACGGCGGAGATCGCGTGTCGATGCTCGTCGAGGTCATAGCCGGACTCGTCGAGATCATTGCCGGACTACTTGGTTGACCACTGCCTGCGAAAAAGCCCCGACAGAGCGTCGGGGCTTTTTATTGAGTTGCAGCAAGCCGTCGTTATTCCGCCGGAGGGGTCATGCCGGCCACGATCGCCTCGCTCACGCCGGTGAAGGAGAAGCCGCCGTCGTGGAAGAGATTCTGCATGGTAATGTAGCGCGAGAGATCGGAGAACAGGAACACGCAGTAGTTGGCGCAGTCCTCGGCGAGGGCGTTGCCCAACGGGCTCATCTTCTCGGCATAGTCTACGAAGGCGTCGAAGCCTTTCACGCCGGAGCCGGCCGTGGTGCGGGTGGGCGACTGCGAAACCGTATTCACGCGCACCTTGTTGCGTACGCCGTAGTGGTAGCCGAAGGAGCGGGTGATGCTTTCGAGGAGGGCCTTGGCGTCGGCCATCTCGTTGTAGTCGGGGAACACGCGCTGCGCGGCGATGTAGGAGAGCGCCACTACGGAGCCCCACTCGGAGAGGGCGTCCATGTCCCAGGCGGTGCGCAGCACGCGGTGTAGGCTGGTGGCGGAGATGTCGAGCGTTTTCTGGTGCCACTCGTAGTTCATCTCGGTGTAGTGCTTGCCCTTGCGCACGTTGATGCCCATGCCGATGGAGTGCAGTACGAAGTCGATCTTACCGCCGAAGTGCGCCTGCGACTCTTCGAAGAGCTTCTTCAGGTCGTCCATATTGGTGACGTCGGCACCGATAACGGGCGCGCCGATCATTTCTGCCAGCTTGTTGATCTCGCCCATGCGCAGGGCTACCGGTGCGTTGCTCAGCACGATCTGGGCGCCCTGCTCGTGGCACTTGAGTGCCGTTTTCCAGGCGATGGATTTTTCGTCGAGCGCGCCGAAGATGATGCCTTTCTTGCCGGCGAGGAGGTTGTTTGCCATAAAGAGTTGAAGGTTTAATGCGGGCGGGCCGGAAGGTACCGCCCGATCAGCCACACAAATATAAACGTATAGATAAACGCGGTGAGCAGACTTATCGCCAGGTAGAGCAAAAACTTCCGGAACGACTCGCGCGGCCGCAGGCGGCGCAGGAGCCACTGGTTGAAGAGCCAGGCCGGCACCGTAACAACAACGATCAGGAGAAGCAGGCCCATAGAACCGTTTATTAGTCTATTTGTCTATTAGTTTATTGGTGAGGTCGCTTCTCTGCAACAGTTCCAACCGTAGACGGCTACTCTTTATCGTACCCGCATCTTCACGTACCAAGAATAAATCTGAAATCTGAAATCACACATCTGAAATCCGAGATCTAAGATCCGCGATCACAGATCTGCGATCAATTCATCACCATCTCCCGGGCGTTCTCGAGCGCCGCAGCCGTGGGCTTCTCGCCGCTGAGCATTTTGGCGATGGCCACGATCCGCTCGTCGGTGTTGAGGATACGTACCGAGGTCTTTACGGTATCCGCATTTACGGACTTATAGACAAAGAAGTGGCGGTCGCCCTTGCCCGCGATCTGGGGCTGGTGCGTGATGCAGATCACCTGGCGCGCGCCGGCGAGGTCTTTCATGATGATGCCCACCTGCTTGGCAGCCTCACCGGAGATACCGGTATCGATCTCGTCGAAGATGAGGGTAGGCAGGTCCATGGAGGTGGCCACGAGCGACTTGATGCACAGCATGAGGCGGCTCAATTCGCCCCCGCTCGCCACTTTGCGCAGCGGCTGGAACTGGCCGGAGCGGTTGGCGTCGAAGAGGAACTCGATGTCGTCGATGCCCGTTTCCTGCAGCCCTGTGCCGGCACTTACAACTACCTGCAGCCGTGCATTGGGCATGCCCACCTGTGCGAGCATGGCGTTCACCTTCTTCTCGAGGGGCGCCACCTGTTTGCTACGCGCGGCAGAAAGCTTTTGCGCTAGCGCCAGCGCGCGTCCGTGCAATGCCTCTGCTTCCTTTGCCGCGGCGGCGATCGCATCGTCGATGTTGAGCACGGCCTGGAGTTTCCCGCCGAGCGCATTGCGTATGTCGAGGAGCTCGGCGGTCGTTTTCACACCGTGCTTCTTCAGTAATTTATAGCCGAGCGAGAGGCGCTCGTTGATCTGCTCGATGGTGGCCGGATCGGAGTTGACGTGGCCGTTGATGCGGTCTACCTCGTCGGCAATGTCCTGCAGCTCGATGTAGGCCGACTCGATGCGCTGCACGAGGGCGGGCAGGTCGGGATGCAGGTCGCGGAAGGGCTGGAGCCCGTTCGTGATGCTGCGCAGGCAGCGCACCATCGGCGTCTCGCTTTCCTCGATCTCGTAATAGGCCTTGCTTAATGCATTCTTGATGCCTTCGGCATTCGTTTGCACCTTCAGCTGCTGGTCGAGGTCTTCGAGCTCGTTTTCTTTGAAGCCGGCTTCGTCGAGCTCGTTGAACTGGAACTGGTGGTAGTCGAATTCCCGGGCGAACTGCTCCTTTTGTCCTTCGAGGGCCGTGAGGCGGCGGCGCGCTTCCTGCCACTGCACAAACAGGCCTTTATACTCCTTGAGCCCGGCGCGGTTACCGGCGAGGGCATCGAGCACCTGGCGCTGGAAGTCGCTTTCGCCGAGCTCGAGGGTATCGAACTGCTGGTGGAGGTCCACGAGCAGGGAGCTCAGTTGATTGAGTTGCGACAGGTTCACCGGCGTATCGTTCACGAAGGCGCGCGACTTGCCCGCCGGCGTGATCTCGCGGCGCACCACGAGCTCTTCCTGCACATCGAGCTCCTCTTCCTGCAGGAACTGCAGCACAGCGGCGTCGAGCGCGTCGGTGGAAAAGAAGCCTTCCACGATGCATTTGCGGTCGCGGTGGAGCAGGGCGCCCGCATCGGCCCGGCGGCCCAGGATGAGGCCGAGCGCACCCAGCAGGATGGACTTGCCGGCGCCGGTCTCACCGGTGATGATGTTCAGGTTCTGGGAGAAATCCACCTCGAGCTGGTCGATGATGGCGTAGTTCTGTATCGCAAGTCGGGAAAGCATACGGGTGAACAAAATAACGGAAAATGCCGCTACCGCCCGTCGCCCGAAGCCCAAAAAATGACAAATTTTTTAGCAAGCCGGCGGTGCCGGCACCCGCCCTGGTTCCCGCAGGGCAACGCCGCGGTTTTCGGCAGCAAGAAGGCCGCCTTGCGGCGGCCCCTTACCAAAGAACAAAAACAGCGAAACCTAAAGGCTTTTTGAATCAATATGCTTTTCCTGGAGACTTTGAATTGGTCGGCCGCAAGCGGCCTCGGCACGCGACGGCGCAACGACGCGACGGCGCGACGATAAAATGCAAGGAATAACTTTCAGCACATTGCAAGCTTCGCTGCGCCGCCACTCGCTGCGTCGTCGCGTAACACAGGCCGCTTGCGGCCTAGCCAGCCCATCGATCAATTCAAACAACTTCTAGAAAGAGTAGGCGGTGAGCTCGTCGCTCCCGCTTTTGTAAAAAACGCGGTGCGTGGCGCCGTCGAGCTGGTACTCCGGCTTCTTGTCGCGCAGTACGATGGCCCCTTCCTCCTGCCCGTTGTCTTTGCGGAGCAGCACGATGCCGATGCCGCTCTCGTCCGAGTCGGAGGTCCGGGTGAGCACCGAGAGGAATTCCTGGGCATCGGCGGTGGCCTTGAAGCGCTTGCCCATCTCCTTGAACGAGGCGGTGGCAAGGTCGCCCCAGTTGGAGGCCTGGCGCTCGTGGTATTCGGCGGCGCTCGTGGCTCCTTTGCCGCGGGCGTAACCGGAGGTGAACGACTCGCGGGCCATGGCCATGGTGCTCACGGTGGCGATAGCGCTCAGGAACACGAGCGAGGCGGCGCTCTTGCCCGGCGCGCGCTTGTATACCTGGTACAGCTTCTTACCCGTGAAGTCTACGAGCACCATGTTCTGCTCGGCGGAGAACAGGATGCCGTTGGCGCGCAGCTCGGCCTTCGCCGGCCGCTCGCCGCCGCTGAAGTCGAGGCCCGAGCAAAGCTGCTCATAGTCGCCCTTCGCATTGTCGAAGCGATATACTTTCCCGTCCCCGTAGATATACGTATCGTTGTCCTTGTCCACGCCCATGGAGCCGGTCTTGAACTTCAGCGACTTCGACCAGGCATCCTTGTACGTGTTCAGGTCGAGGATATTGAGCTCGTCGGTGGTGCGGTAGAGAAGGCCCTGCGGCACCATGCGGATGTCGAGGATGTCGCCGTCCACCTTGAATGGATTCTTCAGGTTCGACTTGCCCGCGTTCAGATCGATGACGTCGATGCGGTTGCGGCCCTTCTCGTTGGCGGTAGCGAGGATGAGGGTATTGACGTCGGCATACTTGTAATACACCACGTCGCCGGCAATGCCGATATGATCTTTCCAGAGCTCCTTGCCGCTGCGATAGTCGAGGCACATGAGGCGGGCCTTGTTCTTGTCGGTGGCAGCCTTCACCAGCTTACCGAACATGCCCTTGCCCTGCTTCTCGTCGTCGTCGTTTTCGGCGGTGGCGAGCAGGAGTCCGTGGCTGTCGTAGAGCACGTCGGTCACCGGCGATTTCAGCTTCACGCGCTCCCAGGCTTCCTTGCCGTCGGCGATCTGGAAGGCGGTGAACTGATCGTTACTGTAGAAATACACCAGGTCGGGCTGCTGCTGCAGCGCGAAGAAGCGCGCGTTGGTGGCAGTGGCGTTGGCATTAGCGGTCTTGTTCATGCTCTTGAACATGTTGAACCCTCCCTTTGCCACTTTCAGCTCCACGGCCTCATTTTTCATCTTCGTTTCCCAGAGCACGTCGCCCGTGGCCAGCGAGATCTTGTACACGCCCTTCGTGGTGGCGATCATAAAAGCGTCCTTGCTCACGGCATAGGGCGCAGCCACGATCTGCTCGGTTGCCTTGTCGAAGATCTTCTCGGCTTCCCAGCGCTTGGTGCCGGAGGCTGCGTCGGCGAGCAACATCATGGGCTTGCCGCGTTTGTTGGTGCCGTAGAAAAAAAGGCCCTGCAGGTCCGGGTCGGCGAAGCGCTTCTGCACGGCGGCGAGGCCGGCCTCTTTCGAGTCGATGATGACCTTGCCGGTGAACACGTCGATGACGATGTGCGCGGGGTTTATGCCGCGGTCCACGATGGCGATCATCGGCGAGGCCTCGATAGGGTCGTAGTTGTCTTCCTGGATGTTGCGGAGTCCTTCGTTCTTCCACTTCTCCTCACCGGTGGCGGGGTCGATGCCGTAGAGGGCATCAGCCGTGCACACCACCACCATGCCGGCGTCGGTGCTCCGGAACCACTTGACGGCGCCGGCGAATTTCTTTTTCCAGAGTTGCTTTTCGGGTGGCGTACCCAGACCGTCGGCGGCCGAGGCGCTGCCCAGCACGAGCAGCAGGCAGAGGGAAAGCAGGGAGCGTAGCATGTGTGTTGGTTTAGCTACCGAAAGTAGCGGCGCCGGGGGCCTTTGTCAATACCGTGGCAACGGTATATTCGAATGGGGTGATGGGGTAATGGGGTAATGGGGGAATGATTGCTGCTGCTTTTTGGAGATGGGCAAGGCAGTTGGAGGAGAGGAAGGGTTTTCTTACCGCTAAGATCCTTCGGCAAGCTCAGGATGACAAGGGCACGGAAAGAGCTAAGGTTTTCGCTAAGGAGGGATTGTCTTTTTGTCTATTGGTTATTTGTAACGGCGACGCGAAGCTTGCCGGGATGCCGGCCGAAACGCCGGCATAAGGGGGCGTTTCTGTGCGGCACGCTTTACCGTACTGAAAAATCGTACCGGCAACTTGGTATAGCAAACGTTGAGGGTGAAGCGCTGCAAGCAATCATCCGCGCTCATCGTATCAAACCCGTTTTATCGGCGTTCCTTCTCCCCGGTGTTCGCTTCGCAGGCGCTGACTGCCGTTAAGAAGTACAGCGCCACTTCCGTGTTCCCTGTTCATTATTCCCTGTTCCTTGTTTGCCCAATGCCAGGAGCCACTTCGCGGCTGCTCCGCCCCAAAAGAGCTGACATCCGCGATCACACACCTGCGATCGAAAAAGCCCCGACGATTCCGTCGGGGCTTTTCAACTATTTCGCTTAAGTTGCTTACTTGGCTTCTACGGCGTCGTTCAGGTCGTTGTCGACGAGGATGCGGCCGCAGTTCTCGCACACCATTACCTTCTTGCGCTGCTTGATCTCGCTTTGCTTCTGGGGCGGGATGGCATAGAAGCAACCGCCGCAGGCGTCGCGCTCTACCGGCACCACGGCGAGGCCGTTGCGGTAGGAGGAGCGGATCTTCTCGTAAGAGGCGAGCAGGCGCTGATCCACCTGGGTGCGGGCCTTGCCGGCGCTCTCCAGGAATTCCGTTTCTTCCTTCTCGGTGGTGGCGATGATCTTCTCGAGCTCGCCCTTCTTGCCGGAAAGCAGGCCTTCCTTGTTGGCGATGGCCTTCTTGGCCTTGTCGAGGGAGATGGCCTTCTCGGAGATCTCTTCCTTGGCGTCCTTGATATGCTTTTCGCAGAGCTTCACTTCGAGCTGCTGCATCTCGATCTCTTTGTTGATGGCTTCGAACTCGCGGTTGTTCTTCACGTTCTCGGAGTCCTTCTCGTATTTCTTCACCAGCGCCTCGGCGGTCTGGATGGCCTCCTGCTTCTGGTTGATGAACTCGGTGATACCGTTGATCTCCTCTTCGATGCGGAGCTGGCGGGCATGCAGGCCCTGGATCTCGTCTTCGAGGTCGGCCACTTCCATCGGCAGCTCACCCTTGAGGATCTTGATCTCGTCGAGCTTGGAATCGATCTTCTGGAGGTTTACCAGGGCGGCCAGCTTCTCTTCGACCGAGTATTCTTTTACGTTTGCCATTATTGCGGGTCCTGTTTAATGTTACAGAATTAGGCGCCGGGCGCCCCTCCCTCAGCCCAGAAAATAGCGCAGGGGGTTGGTGCGGACCGACGTTTTAAGGACGGCAAAGGTAGGGAATTTCCCGGCTACCAAGTCATGGAGGAGGTCGATCGTGAACTGCTCGCTCTCCCAGTGGCCGATGTCGGCCAGCACGAGGCGTCCCTCGGCGTCGAAGAACTCGTGGTACTTGACGTCGGCCGTTACATAGGCATCGGCGCCGGCCGCCAGGGCTCGCTTCGTCAGGAAGGAGCCCGCCCCGCCGCAGAGGGCCACCGTTTCCACCGGCCTTCCGCGGAGCGGCGTATGCCGGATCACCTCCAGCCCGAAGGCCGCCTTGAGGCGCCTCAGGAAGGCTTCCTCGGGCTCCGGCGCAGGCAGCTTCCCGATGAGGCCCGCCCCGATGCCGAAGTGCACGTTCTCCATAGTAAAGATGTCGTAGGCCACCTCTTCGTAGGGGTGCGCCGCGATGAGCGCCTTCACCACCTGGTCCTCGAGGTAAAAGGGGAACACGATCTCGATCTTGGTCTCCCGCTCCTGGTGCTGCTCCCCTACATTGCCCACATAGGGGTCGGCGCCTTCCTCCGCCTTGAAGGTGCCGGTGCCCTCGGTGTTGAAGCTGCACTCCGAGTAATTGCCGATATGGCCCGCTCCGCCGGCGAAGATGGCGGCGCGCACTTCGGCGGCCTTGTCGATAGGCGCAAAGGTGATGAGGCGGCGCAGCTGCCGCGGCTTCGGGGCCAGCACGCGCGTGTGCTGCAGCCCGAGCTTTTGGGCCATGATGTGGCCGACGCCCAGGGCTACGTTGTCGAGGTTGGTATGGCAGGCGTAGATGGCGATGTCATTTTTGATGGCCGCGATGATCGTCTGCTCGATATAATCTTTCCCGTTGAGCCGCCGGAGGCCCTTGAACACGATGGGATGGTGCGCGAGCACGAGGTTGCAGCCCCGCTCCTTCGCCTCGGCGATCACGTCGGGCGTAGCATCGAGGGTACACAGCACGCCGGTACAATCCCAGCCCCGCTGCCCGGTGAGGAGGCCCGAATTGTCGTAGTCTTCCTGGAGCTCGGGCGCCGCAAAGCGCTCCAGCACGGAGAGGATGTCCTGGATCTTCATGGCCGGAAGGTATAGAACCGCAGAACAAGGAACAAGGAATATCGAACAGCAGAAGGGATCTCGGATCGCGGATCTCGGATCGCGGATCTGGGATTTCAGATTTGGGATTTCAGATTTTGAGGTTCCCTCCCTTCGATATTCGTTATTCCTTGTTCCGTATTCCCTGTTCCTTGTTCCCTTGTTCCCTTGTTCCCTGTTCCTTGTTCCCTTGTTCCCTTGTTCCCTTGTTCCCTTGTTCCCTTGTTCCCTTGTTCCCTTGATCCCATGGCTAAAGCCATGGGCTGGTGCATCTCGAAAACCCACGGCTGAAGCCGTGGGCTGGTTTTCCGAACCTTCTGAACCCTTCTGAACCCTTCTAAACCTTTCTCGAAAGCCCCCTAACTTCACCCCATGTCTGAATCCTTCCACCGCAGGGTGCTGCAACAGCTGTTCAAGGGGGCGGACCGGGGCCGCAACTCGGAAGCGATCCGCGCGGCCAAAGAACGGCGGCAGCGGCGGCGCGAGTGGCGCGACCGGGCCGTGGACGGATTCCAGATCCTGCTGGGCGTGCTGTCCGCCGGCTTCGGGCTCAAGGGATTCCTGCTCCAGAACGGCTTTATCGACGGCGGCGTCACGGGCATCTCGCTGCTCACGAGCGGGGAAACAGGCCTGCCGCTGGCGCTGCTCATCGTCGGCATCAACGTCCCCTTCCTGCTGCTGGGCCTCCGGCAGATCGGGCGCGGCTTCTCCCTGCGCAGCATCGGCGCCATCACACTGCTCGCCCTCGCGGTCACCTTCATCCCCTACCCGGCCGTCACCAACGATAAGATCCTGGTGTCGGTATTCGGGGGATTCTTCCTCGGCGCCGGCATCGGCATGACCATCCGCGGCGGCGCGGTGATCGACGGCACCGAGATCCTGGCCATCTACCTCACCCGGCGCAGTCACCTCTCCGTGGGCGACTTCATCCTTATCTTCAATATCGTGATCTTCTCGGTGGCCGCCTGGCTGCTCTCCGTGGAAACAGCGCTCTACTCGGTGCTCACCTATCTCGCCGCCTCCAAGACGGTCGACTTTATCCTCGAAGGGATCGACGAGTTTACCGGCGTCACCATCATCTCCGTCAAGAGCGGGCAGATCGCCGACATGATCCGCAACGAGCTCGGCCGCGGCCTCACCATCTACCAGGGCAAGCGCGGCATCGGTAAGCGTGGTGAATCGAGCGCCACCACCGACATCATCTTCACCGTGGTGAGCCGCCTCGAGGTGAGCCGCCTCCGCAATGCCATCGAACGGATCGACCGCACCGCCTTTATCGTGATGCATTCCATCCGCGACACCCACGGCGGCATGGTCAAGAAGATGCCCCTCAAAAAGATCAAAGGCGCCGGACCTACCGGGTAGCCCCCTCTGCCACCGCAGGCGCCGCCAGGAGGGTGCGCAGGGCTTCTTCCATCGACAGCGCCCGCAAGGGCAGCTCGAGCGGCACCTTGTGCTGTTCCGGGGTCAGTACGAGCAGCTCCGCACGGGGTGCCAGCCGCAGCAGCAATGCCGACAGCCGCGCCAGCGTGGCCACCGGCTTCGCGGGAAGCACCGTCAGCAGGAAGTCGGGGACCTTGCGGGACAGCACCGCTTCCAGCTCCGCCGTGCCTGCCAGGCTGCCGAGTGGCAACACCGGACACCCCGCCTTTTTCAGATGGTACTGCACATACAGAAGTGGATGATCGGCGCACCCATCGGCACCGGAAAAAAGGAGCACCGGCGCATGCGCCGCGGAGGCAGGCGGAAGCGATTCGATGGCCCAGTGCAGCAGCTGCCGCAGCCGCACCCCTGCCCATCCCTGTGCCGGCGGCGCAGCACCAAAGAGGAGCCGCGTGCGCAACAGGAAGGGAAGCAGCACCTCGGGGAGCAGCACCTCGAAGGGCCAGCGCCCGAGCGCGCCACAAAGCTCTGCTTCGAAGGCCGCGGTATCGAACCGGTAGAAATACAGGAGCAGGTTATGGAGCACGGCAAGCTGCCGGGCTTCGTCGTAGGGCAGCGCGGCCAGCGCGGCATTGCGGTGGGGGACCGAAAGTGCCGCCAGCTGCGAGATGCGATAGCCGTTCCGGTTGAGCGCAGCCACCTGCAGGAGCAGCTCCAGATCCCCGATGCTGTACAGCCGGGCATTGCTTCCCGTGCGGCCCGGCCGGAGGAGGGCATAGCGCTGCTCCCAGATGCGGATGGTATGCTCCCGGATGCCGCTCAGCGTTGCCAGGTCACGGATCGTAAATCGGCTCATGCCCGATGTACGGAACGGAGCAACAGGAGGATGTGAAGGAAACGTTGAACCGGATCTCAGATCTGTGATCGCAGATGTCAGATCTATGGCTGGCGCACACCGGAGGATCTCAGATCGCAGATCGGTGATCTTAGATCGGAGTCGCTGCTAATGGTACTTTCTTCTGATTCTCCAGCCACCTCCAGGGTGTAAGGAATGGTCGGCCGGAGACAGATCACAGATCAGAGATCTGAGATCAGAAAAACCGGATGCTGATGAACAGTACCAGCAGGGCGCCGAGGCTGATGACGAGCGTGGGACTGACGCGCTTCGGGCGGTGGGGCATGTTCCAGAAGATAAAGCACATGACGGCGGCATAGATAAAGGCCGGCAGGGCGCCGCGGTTGCCACGGAAGGCCTGGTCGTTGCGGCGCTCGAGGCTCAGGAAATCCTGCCCGTTGTGCCGCAGCCCCACCAGGTTGATGGTGCCCTCGAAAAAACCGTCCTCCCCCAGCTCCGCGTACTCCTCCGGCGTCACCAGTATATCTACGGTATCGCCCGTATGCAGTCCGGCCCGGATCGCGGCGCGCGCATCGGGATTGCTGTCGTAGCCGCTTACCAGGAACTCCTTGTTATGCCCACGAAAGAGGAACGCCACGTTCTCCTTACCCTTGTTGCTCCGGAACTCGGGCTCCGCTGCCAGCACGAGCCCCGGCACGGGCTTCAGGTCGCCGGGCAGCAGGTCGGTGGCCTCGCGGTTGAGGAACAGGAAAATGTACCCGGCGGCGAGCGAGCAGGCGATGCAGCCGATCAGCAGCAGCAGGCGCTCTTCTTTCCAGGTCATTTTGTCCTTCGGCATCGATGGGTGCTTATTGATTCTCGGGGATTATCCTTTGGACTGCAGGTGTGCACGCAGCACGGGCAGCAGGTCTTTCAGGCTGTTGGTGGATTGGAGCACGAGGCCCTCCGGGCTTACGAGCAGGTGGTGCGGGTAGGCGTCTACGCCAAGCGGGCCGGTGACGTAGGATTCCGCTTCGGCCACCACGGCATACCGGAACGGGAGCGACTTCAGGAACCCTTCCAGGGCCGGCTTCTTGTCGAGGGTAAGGCTCAGGAACTGCACGTCGGTGCGGCCACGGCACTCCTCCACCAGCTTGTTCAGCTCGGGAAACTCGGCCACGCAGGCGGTGCAGCCGATGAACCAGCATTTGACCACCAGGTACCTTCCCTTTGTAGAAGCAGTTGTATAACTACGGCCTTCGAGGTCCGTGAACGAAAAGGGCGGCAGCGGCTTGCCGATCCGCGCATCGTGGGCGAGCTGCGTGCGGGCGAGCGACGTCACCACCATCCGGATGTCTTTGTCGGGGCTGGTGAGCGGATGCAGACGGTATTCGGGCGCGTCGCCGGTGCGCAGGGCGATGAAGCGGCCGGTGCCGAGGGCTTCGAGAAACGCTTTCCGCGCCATCGGGACACCTTCGGCGCTGAGGGGGCGGAAGTCGCTTCCAAGGGGAGTCCGGCTCGTGGCATAGGCGTACCAGGTGCGGAAGTTGCGCTGCAGGGAGTCGGGCGACGGAGCGGCACTGCGGCTGCCCTTCACTTCTGCGGGGCCGCAGGAGGCCAGCGCAAGCAGCGGCAGGAGACAAATAGCGGAGCGGAGGCGCATGCGGAAGCTTTGGTGAGGGATGGCCGGTGAAGATACGGTATCCGGTGCATCCGGGACCGGGCACCACCTCGGCCGGTGTGCTATGTAGTTCGGCAGAAGGAGCCTATCTTAGACTTCGGATGCGCCTGCATGTGCGAAAGAGCAGGAACAGTGCACCAACCGGTTGCCGGCAACGGCTTACCAAATTACCAGTAGACCAATCGACCAATGTCCTACGCCGAATATACCCGCCGCCTGAGCCGCATCGCCGACATCCGCAATGCCTCGGCCCTGCTGCAGTGGGACCAGGAGACCTACCTGCCGCCCAAGGGGGCGCACTTCCGCGGACAACAGCTCAGCACCCTTTCGGAGATCGCCCACGCCGAATTCACCGACCCCGCACTCGGGCAGTTGCTCAACGAGCTCCTGGCCGACGCGACACTGAGCGGGGAGCAGCGCCGGAACGTGGAGCTGAGCCGAGAAGACTACGAGAAGAACAAAAAGTATTCGGCCGACCTCGTACGGCGGCTTTCCGATGCCACCAACAAGGCCTTTCATTCCTGGATCGAAGCGCGCCGGCAGAACGCCTTTTTCGTTTTCGAAGCCGACCTCGCGGCCATGGTGGCGTTGAAAAAAGAGGAAGCCGGCGTGCTCGGCTACACCCGGCATCCCTACGACGCCCTGCTCAACGAATACGAGAAGGGCGCTACGGTGGCCGGGCTGGACGCGGTATTCGGCGAGCTCCTGCCCCGGCTTAAAGGGCTGCTCGACGAGCTGCTCGCGAAGCCATCCGCCGACGATGCGTTCCTGAAGCAGCACTACGACGGCGACACCCAGTGGCAATGGAGCCTCCGGCTCATGCGGGACCTCGGCTTCGACACGGAGGCCGGCCGGCAGGACCGCTCCGAGCACCCGTTTTCCATCTCCTTCTCACCGCAGGATACCCGCATCACTACCCGCATCGACGAGCAGGACCTCGGCAACATGACCTGGAGTACCATCCACGAGGTGGGCCACGCGCTCTACGAGCAGGGCCTGCCGGTGGCACAGTACGGGCTTCCGCTCGGCGAGGCTGCTTCCCTCTCCATCCACGAGTCGCAAAGCCGGCTCTGGGAGAACAACGTGGGCCGCTCGCTCCCCTTCTGCCGGCACTACCTGCCCGTGCTCCAGGGCTACTTCCCCGGGCAGCTGAAGGGCGTAACGCCGGAAGCCTTCTTTGCCGCCGTCAACAAGGTGCAGCCCTCGCTGATCCGCACCGAGGCCGACGAGGTGACCTATCACTTTCACGTGTACATCCGCTACGAGCTCGAAAAGGCCCTGCTCGAAGGGACCCTGTCGGTAAAAGACATCCCGGCCTATTGGGCGGAGGCCTACCGGAAATGGCTGGGCATCACCCCGCCCGACGACCGGCAGGGCGCGCTGCAGGACGTGCACTGGAGCCATGGCTCGTTCGGCTATTTCCCCACCTACAGCCTCGGGTCGCTGTATGCCGCCCAGTTTTTTGCCACCGCTGAAAAAGAGCTTCCCGGCCTCCCCGAAAGCATCGGCCGGGGCGAAACCGCCGCACTGCTGGGCTGGCTGCGGGAGCAGGTGCACCGCCACGGACGCTATTTTACCTCGGATGACCTTTGCCGGCAGATATCGGCACAATCGTTGAGTAGTGACTTTTTCATCGGGTACGTACGGCAGAAGTACGGCCTGTCCTAAACCGCCACAATCGTTATGAACCGCCACCTCTTTTTACTCCTGATCGCCGCCTCCTTCCTCGGGGGCTGCAAGAAATTCATTGAAAAGAAACAGGAAGAAGCCGCGCTCGAGATCGTGACCAACGGCCGCTGGAAGGTGTCCACGTTCACCGTCGATGGCGCCGACTCGATCAGCCACTTCACCAACTACAGCTTCCAGTTCCGCGAGAACGGCACGGTAGAGGCCTACAACGGCACCTTGTTGGAAGAAACGGGGACCTGGGTGGTAAATGTTTCCGCAAGATCGATCTTCTCCAGCTTCACCAGGCCCATCCCGGCACTCCGGCTGCTGACGGGCACGTGGATCATCACCACCAGCACCACCACCACCGTCGACGCTACTTTAAACGCGAACGGGCAGGAGCGAAAGCTGCATCTCGACAAAATTTAACGGCCCTGCTCCTTACGGAGCAGTTTTTGCAACCCCCTTAACTGGCGCGCTGTTTCCACAATCGCCGGAACGGCCGCGCGCACCCTAAACCCGACACCATTGAACCGTTTTCTCTTCCTCCTCGCCTTCCTGCTCCCGGCCCTCAGCGGCGCGGCCCAGCTGACGGCTAACTTCAACTCGGATGTGACCCAGGGCTGCTCCCCCGTGGTGGTAAATTTCCGCGACCAATCGACCGGCAACCCCACTACCTGGAGCTGGGACTTCGGCAACGGCTCCACCTCCACCCTCCAGCACCCGTCGGCCACCTATTTCACGACCGGCACCTACACGGTGAAGCTGACGGTGACCAATAACAACGGCGCCAGCACCAACACCGTTACCAAGACCGCCTATATTACCGTGCTGACGGAGCCGCAACCCAACTTCGTGGCCGACCGCACCGAAGGCTGCTCGCCAGCCGTGATCAACTTCACCGACCAGTCGAGCACACCGGGCAATACCACCATCACCAACTGGCAATGGGACTTCGGCGACGGCCAGAGCGCCACCGGCCCCAACGTGCAGCACGCCTACCGGCAGGCGGGCTCCTTTACCGTAACGCTCACCATCACCAACAATGCCGGCTGTAAAAAGCTGTATTCGCGCCCCAACTACATCAACGTGAACCCGGGCGTGGCGCCCCGCTTTACCTACACCGACCCCGGCGTGTGCCGCGCCCCCGCCACGGTCAATTTCAACAACACCTCGTTCGGACCGGGCACCCTCACCCACACCTGGTATTTTGGCGACGGCACTACCTCCAATGCCCAATCGCCGGCGCATACCTACTCCACCAACGGCACCTACCAGGCCACGCTCGTGGTATCGAGCTCCCTCGGCTGCTCCGACTCCATGGTGCAGAGCGTGCCGGTGGGCCTCGTCAACACCGATCTCACCATCCCCGACAAGCTTTGCCCGCGCACCAGTACGACCTTCATGAACGCCTCCGACCCGAGGCCCGTCTCCTCGCGCTGGTATTTCTCCAACGGCATCGTGGACACGCTCCCGAACGCTACGGCCTACTTCGATGCGCCCGGCACCTACACGGTGAAGCTGGTGAACAACTACCAGACCTGCGTCGACTCGGTAGAGCGGACCTTTACCGTAGGCAACGGCCCGGTGCTGGGCTTTACGGTATCCGACAGCACGCGCTGCCAGCCTTCGCTCAACGTCAACTTCACGAATACCTCCACCGGCGCCACGGGCTACACCTGGCTGTTCGGCGATAACACAAACTCCACGCAAGCGAGCCCGTCGCATACGTACGGCGACTACGGGGCGTTCGACGTCACGCTCATCGGCACCGACAGCACCGGCTGCTCCGACACCCTGCGGCGGCCGGGCCTCATCCGCATCGAGCGCCCGAAGATCTCCTTCATAGGCCTGCCCCGCGGCGGCTGCGTGCCCGACACCGCCTCTTTCAAAGCCGACGTGCAGACCTCCGGCACCGTCACCTCCTGGCTCTGGAACTTCGGCGACGGCAGCGCCACCTCCACGCAGGACTCCACCTCCCATATCTACACCCAGCAGGGCACCTATAACGTCACGCTCACCATCACCACCTCGGAAGGCTGTACGGAGACCTATACGCTGAATGAGGCCATCCGGGTGGGCACCAAGCCGATCCCCGAATTCGTGGGCGCGCCGCTTACCGCCTGCGCCGATCCGGGCGTCACCTTTACCAACCAGAGCACCGGCGCCACCGACTACAGCTGGAACTTCGGCGACGGCACCTCTTCCACAGAGGTCAACCCGGTGCACGTATTTGCAGACACCGGCTACTTCGACATCACCCTCACCGCCATCAACAACGGCTGCCGCGAGCCCATCACGAAAAGCCGCTACGTCTATATCCAGCCCTCGGTATCGCGCTTCATCTGGCGTACCGACTGCAACAACTACCGCAAGATCATCTTTACGAACAAGTCGCTCGGCGCGCAGACCTCCGTCTGGGATTTCGGCGACGGCACCGCCCCGTACACGGGCACCACGCCCCCGGCCCACACTTATGCCGCTGACGGCACCTACCAGGTGAAGCTTACCACCACAAACGGAAATTGTACCTATACGCTCACGAAGAATGTGTTGGTGACCGACCCGACGCCGCGGCTTTTCGCAGACGACTCCGCCGGCTGCCGCCCCTTCAATGCGTCGTTCCGTGCCGAGAGCAATAACCCCGGCGTGTTCCGCAAATTCCAGTGGACCTTCGGCGACGGCTCACCGGTAGACACGAGCCAGGGCGCCACGGCCAGCCACCTCTATACCGTTCCCGGCACCTACGACGTGAAGGTGGTGGCGATCGACACGAGCGGCTGCCGCTACGAGCTGACCCGACCCGACGCCGTGAGCGTGAACGGCCCGATCGCCAGATTCGGGGCGGTTAACCCGCGTGGCTGCGCCGGCAGCACCGTCGAGTTTGCCGACTCGTCGATCAGCAACGGCGGCAGCATCCGCACCTGGATCTTCGAGTTCGGCGACAGCACCCGCGTTACCTACACTGCACCGCCGTTTACACATACCTACGATTCCGTGGGCGACTACGACGTGAAGATGGTGGTGATCGACTCCGCGGGCTGCAGCGACAGCCTCATGATCCGCGGCCTGGTGCGCACCTCGAAGCTGACGGCCAACTTTACGGCCCTCACGGAGTACTGCCCCCGCGCGCCGCTCTACTTCCCCAACCTCACCGAGAGCGACCTGCCCTTTACCTCGTTCTGGCAGTTCGGCGACGGACAGACCTCCACCGACTACAACGCCCGGAACTCCTTCCGCGACACCGGCTACTACAGCGTGACGCTGACGGTAACCGACCTGCTCGGCTGCAAAGACTCGCTCACGGTCGACAGCTTCCACATCCGGACCCCGAAGGCCGACTTCACGGCCAACGCCTTCACGACCTATTGCACCCCGTTCCAGGCCCTGTTCACCAATCAATCCGAATTCTACTACGGCGCGCACTGGAACTTCGGCCCCGGCCAGGGCACCTCCGACCTCTATCACCCGTATACCTACTATACGCAGCCCGGCATTTACCCGGTGAAGCTTGTGATCACGGCCCATGGCGGCTGCAAGGACTCTGTTACGAAGAACATAGAAGTGCGCGACCAGTCGGATGCGACGCTCGACTATGCGCCCCTCAACGGCTGTACGCCGCTCAATGTGAACTTCAATGCCTTTGCCCCGATCGACTCGGCCCGCTTCGTGTGGGACTTCGGCGACGGCAACGTGATCGACACCACGGTCAACGCGCTCGTGCACCGGTATACCGATTTCGGCGACTTCCGCCCCAAGATCATTATGAAGGAAGCGACGGGCACCTGCGTGATCCTGATCGAAGGCACGAAGATCATCTCGCTACTGGGAGCCCATGCCGAGTTCACCCTGGATACGATGCAGTTCTGCGACCGGGGATTGATCACCACCAACTCGGACTCCACCACCTCCAACGACCCGATCGTGCAATACAGCTGGACCTTTGGCGACGGGTCCGCTCCCTACACGACGCAGGCGCCCACGCATAACTATACGGAGCCCGGCACCTACGAGGTGATCATGGCGGTGCGCACGCAAGCAGGCTGTACCGACACCATGCGCAAGGGTCCGGTGCGGGTGTTCGAGACGCCACGCTTCGCCATCCAGGCCGATACGTCTATCTGCCGCGATGCACGGGTGACCTATGTGGGCCAGCCACTCAACAGCGACACCGCGACCTGGAACTGGAACTGGGTGTTCCCCAACGGCAGCACCTCCGGCCAGCAGAACCCGACGCCGCAGGTCTACAAGACGCCGGGATCCTACCAGGTGCGGCTATCGGCCGTAAGCCCGCTCAGCGGATGTAGAGACACGGTAATACAAAGTATGATGGTGCACGACCTGCCGACGATCACGCTACCGGAAACGCTTTCGAAGTTCGTGGGCGTGCCGGCCATCCTGCCGGCGCAGTATTCGTCGGGCGTGCAGACCTATAACTGGTCGCCGGCCAACGATCTCAACTGCACCGACTGCCCGCAGCCGGTGGCAACGCCCAAGTTCACCACGCGCTACACGGTTACGGCCACCGACTCCAACAGCTGCCGCAACTCGGCCTCCATACAGCTGATCGTGCTCTGCCAGGGCGCCAAGATCTTTGTGCCCAACACCTTCTCGCCCAACGGCGACGGGGCCAACGACGTATTCGGCATCCAGGGCAGCGGCATGGCCCGCGTGAAATCGCTCCGTGTGTTCAACCGCTGGGGCGAGGTGGTGTTCGAGCGGCGCGACTTCCCGGTGAACGACGCGGGAGCCGGCTGGGACGGCACCTACAAAGGACAAAAAGCGGCACCAGATGTGTATATATACCAGCTGGAAGTCTATTGTGAGAACAGCGATGTGATCCGGACCGAAGGCAACGTAGCCCTCATCCGGTAACCCGGCTGATCCATGAACCTAAACACCCGACCGACGATGAACACCCGTATTGCGCTGAGTGCGCTCCTGACCGCAGCCTGCCTCGCCGGCACCCTCGAAGGCCGGGCCCAGGACCTGCACTTCTCCCAATTCTTCGAAACCCCGCTGCTGCGCAACCCCGCAATGGCCGGCCTCTTCACCGGCGACATCCGCGTGCAGGGCGTGTACCGCGACCAGTGGAACAGTATTACTACGGCCTACCGCACCACCTCCCTCTCCGGCGAGTACAAGATGCCGATCGGCAAGGCCGACGACTTCCTGACCGCGGGCCTGCAGGTACTCTATGACCAGGCAGGAACCGTAGCCTGGAAGACGACGCACCTGCTGCCGGCGGTGAACTACCATAAGTCGCTGAGTAAGGAGGTGCCGCGCTACCTCTCCATCGGCTTCATGGGCGGCCCGGTGCAGACCCGCCTCGACCGCAGCAAGATGCAGACGGCCTCGAGCTATACCACCGGCTCCGACGGCGAAACCTTCCCCTCGAACGGGCATACCTACCTCGATATGTCGACCGGCATCTCGTTCAACACGCAGCTGAACAGCAACCCCGACAACAACGTCTTCGTAGGCGTCGGCTATCACCACATCAACCGCCCGCGGCGCTCGTTCTACAATTCGGCGGGCGCGGAGCTGAACCCGAAGCTCGTGGTGTCGGGCGGCGTCAAGTTCTCGGTCACGGAGTGGAGCTACTTCAACATCCAGGGCGACTTCACGAAGCAGGGCCAGTACCAGCAGGCGATCATGGGCTTCCTGTGGGGCCTCAAGCTCGGACAAGACCTCGAAGACCCGCGCTACCTCATTCATGGCGGCGCCTTCGTGCGGGTGAACGACGCGGTGGTACCGGTGATCAAGCTCGATTACCGTCCCTTCTCGGTGTCGTTCAGTTACGACGTCAACATCTCGAAGCTCAAGACTTCCTCGCTGGGCCGCGGCGGCTTCGAGCTCGGCATCTCCTTCATCGGCAAAAACAAGCGCCGCGAGGAAATGAAGGGCGTCATCTTCTGTCCGAAGTATTGATCGTGAAACGTGAATCGTCAATCGTGAATGCCCCCACCCAGGCCAGCGCTTCGCGCGCAGCCTTCGCGTTCGCTTGGTTGTCCGGAAGGGAGGGGTGACTCGGTGGAACGGAACTTAAAACCGAACGATACGAAAATCGACGAGTCAATAGTAAAGCCCCAGCATCATGGATGACGGGGCTTTTTGACGCTTCCTACTTATGAACCGAAAGCATTCCTTCAGAACGAGCCCCCAACCCCCAAAACCCTAAGAACCCTCTCCCTCGATTACATTTGCGGCTCCATAGACCCCGTCGATCGAATGAACCTGCAGCAGCTCGAATACATCACCGCCCTCGATACGCACCGCCACTTCGGCAAAGCCGCCGCCCATTGCTTCGTGGCCCAGGCCACGCTCTCCATGATGATCAAGAAGCTCGAGGAGGAGTTGGGCGTCGTCCTCTTCGACCGGTCGCGGGCACCCATCGTGCCCACGGAGGCCGGTGTGCAGGTGATCGCGCAGGCCCGCGCCACGCTCCGCGAGGCGGCCCAGATCCCGCAGCTCGCCCGTGAGATGCGCTCCGGCGTGCAGGGCGAGCTCCGGGTGGGCATCATCCCCACGCTTGCGCCCTACCTCCTGCCACTCTTTCTCCCCGGCTTCCTCAAAGACTACCCTCAGGTGCACCTCCGCATCACCGAGCAGACCACCGCGCAGCAGCTGCACCTGCTGGCCACCGATGCCCTCGACGTAGGCATCATGGCAACGCCGCTCGCCGCCCCCGGCATGAAGGAAACCCCGCTGTTCCGCGAGCCCTTCCGGGTGTTCGTGGCCAACGACGACAAAAGCCTGCGCAAGAAGTTCCTGCTCCCCGAAGACCTCGACGTGAACCAGCTCTGGCTACTGGAGGAAGGGCACTGCCTCCGCTCGCAGGTGCTGAACCTCTGCGAACTGCAGCAGCGCCAAGCCCGCGCGCAAAACCTCGATTACGAGGCGGGCTCTATCGAAAGCCTCATCAACATCACCGAGATGAACGGCGGCATCACCATCCTGCCGGAGCTCGCCACCCGCCGCCTTTCCCCGGAGCACCGCGAGCGCCTCCGCGCTTTCCGCCCGCCGGTGCCGGCCCGCGAGATCTCGCTCGTCACCTACCGCCACTTCGTCAAGAAGAAGCTCCTCGAGGTGTTCGAGAAAGCCATCTGTGCCAGCGTGGCGCCCATCCTGGGTAAAGACAAAGGATCGGAGGTGATCCCGCTGTAGAAAATGGTTCAGAAAGGTTCAGAAAGGTTTAGAACGGTTCAGAAAGGTTTAGAAGGGTTCAGAAGGGCTAGAGGGGTTGGGGCGAAAGCAACCTTCCTGAACCTTTCTGAACCCACCTGAACCTCCCTGGTCTATCTTTCCAACTTTATCACCCTTTATCTGTTCCACTAAAAAAACCAGCTATGCTCCAACCCGGACAACCCGCACCCGACTTTACTCTTTTCGACAGCGACAAGCAGGAAGTGACCCTCTCTTCGCTGCGCGGCCGCCATGTGCTGCTCCTGTTCTTCCCCGCCGCGTTTACCTCGGTGTGCACGGCCGAGCTTTGCTCGGTGCGCGACAGCCTGAAGGATTTTGAAGGCATGAACGCCTACCCGCTCGGCATCTCGGTCGACAGCCCCTTTACGCTGGCCCGCTACAAGGCGGAGCAGGAACTCAACTTCCCGCTGCTGAGCGACTTTAACAAAGAAGTGTCCACTACATACGGCGCCCTGTACGAAAACTTCGTCTTTGGTATGAAGGGCGTGTCGAAGCGGGCCGCTTTCGTGATCGACCCGGAGGGGATCCTGCGCTACGTAGAGGTGCTGGAGAACGCCGGCGAACAGCCCGACTTTACCGCCATCCGCGCCGCCCTCGGCGAAACAACGGCCGCGTCTTGATAAAACTTTATCAATTTCCGGCAATAATTTTGCTCTTTTTCAGGAGAAGGATTAATTTCATCACACTAAAAAAGGAGAAATAGCGTTGAAGCGACCTTTACTTACTTTATTGATCGCCCTTTCTGTTGCCGGCACTGCCGGAGCGCAGGCCCGTACGGGGCTGGGTGACCCGGGTACGCTGTTGCGTTTCTACCCCAACCCCGCCACCACGCAGGTAACGTTCGACTTCGGGCGCTCCTTCGAGCGGGGCTATACCATCCAGATCTATAATTTCCTGGGCCGGAAAATGTACGAAGGCGCCAACGTGAGCCAGCGCACGACGCTGCCCCTCACCGACTACAACCGCGGCGTCTACATCTACCAGCTCTGGGACGGAAAAGGCAAAATGATCGAATCCGGAAAGTTCCAGGTATCGAAATAGTTAAATGCCCCGCTTTGCGGGGCATTTGTTTATTGGTCTATTAGTTTATTGGTAACCTGATCTACGCCGGGCACTGTCCCCGGCCCCCTTTCCCCCGTAGGGGGAACTTAGGTCGGTCATACTTCACGATTGAAGCCTCTCACAAAGCACTTTATACGAAAGCCCCCGCATTGCGGGGGCTTTCTACTTAAATATCATCTTTAGGAATGGCTGCAACCCGTAAGAACAGCCTCGGCCTAAGTTCCTCCGCCAACCGGCGGAGAGAGTGCTCTAAATCTGAAATCATCACATCCGAGATCTGAGATCCTTATCCTACCTCCACGATCAGGAACTTGAGGTACTCGGTGTTTTCCATGCCCCAGACGATCGGGTGGTCCTGGCTCTGCTTCTGGAAGGTGACCTGGCGGATGGAGCGGCGGGCGTCCTTGGCAGCCATCTGGATGATCTCAAGGAAGAGGTCCGGCTGTACGAGGTTGGTGCAGGAGGATGTGACGAGGAAGCCGCCCGGCTTGATGAGCTTCATGCCCCGCAGGTTGATCTCCTTGTAGCCGGTGATTGCCTTCTGGATATTGGCGCGGCTCTTCGTAAAGGCCGGCGGGTCGAGCATCACCACGTCCCAGCGGCGGTCTTCCTTACCCCAGGCTTTCAGCACGTCGAAGGCATTGGCCTGCTCGAACTTCACGATATCCTGGAGCCCGTTGAGCGCCGCGTTGCGGTTGGCCTGGTCCACGGCGCCCTGCGATATGTCGAGGCCCAGCACCGATTTGGCGCCGTAATGCGCCGCATGGATCTCGAAGGTGCCCGTGTAGGTAAAGGCGCCGAGCACGTCCTGGCCCTTTACGATGTGCTGGATATGGCGGCGGTTGTCCTGCTGGTCGAGGAAGTAACCCGTCTTCTGCCCGTTCTCGATGTCGACGTGGAACTTGAGCCCGTTCTCGTTGATGATGATATTGGTGTCGAAGGGCGCCGACAGGAAGCCCTTGTGCTGCGGCAGGCCCTCGAGCTCGCGCACCGGTACATCGTTGCGCTCGTAGATGCCCTTTGGCTTGAACACGGCCTCGAGCGCCTCTACCATCGCCCCTTTCCAGAGGTCGGTGCCGAGGGCGAGGGTCTGGATCACGAAATAGTCGTTGAACTTGTCGATGATGCATTGCGGCAGCCCGTCGGCCTCGCCGAACACGAGGCGGCAGTTCTCGGTGTAGCCGATCTTCTGGCGGTAGGCCCAGCAGGCTTCGATCTTGCGGCGGAACCAGGCGGCGTCGATCGTGTCCTTCGGGTTGCGGGTGAGGAGGCGCACCAGGATCTGCGACTGCGGGTTGATATAGCCCTTGCCGGCGAACTTGCCGTCATAGTAAAACACGTCGACAATGGCGCCCGGCGTCGGCTCCCCTTCCACCTTCTCCACCTCGTTGGCGAAGATCCAGGGGTGCCCGTTGGCTACGCGCGGGGCGATCTTGCGGCGCAAATGAACTTTCTGCATAAGTCGGCAAAGGTAACGGATCATGAATCGTCAATTGTGAATCGTGAATGCTGGAGCCTGCCAGGGAGGAACTCCAAGCCGATCGTTCTAGGCCGCCACGCATCGCGGATTGACGATTGACGATTCACGATTCACGTTCAACGACCGACAAAATGTCCTTAAAACCCCGTTGGCGCAATGCTTGCGCCCCTACCTTTGCAGCCAATTTTGTAGCGATATGAAGCAAACCGAAGAACACATGAACGGACAAAATGACCCGCAGGACCTCCAGGAGCCTGTCAATATCAATACCGACGAGAACACCCCGGGCGACCAGCACCTCAACGAGCCGGTGACCGAGGAAAGCGAGCTCGAAGCCCTCAAAACGAAGCTCGAAGAGAAGAACGACCAGTACCTCCGCCTCGCCGCCGAGTTCGACAACTTCAAGCGCCGCACCGCCAAGGAGCGCGTGGAACTGATCCAGACCGCCGGCAAGGACGTCATCGTTTCGCTCCTCGAGGTGCTCGACGACGCCGCGCGCGCCGAAGGGCAGATGGACAAGACCGAGGACCTCGGCCAGATTCGCGAAGGCATCCGCCTCGTGTTCCAGAAGCTGCGCAGCACCCTGCAGGCACGCGGCCTGAAGCCGATGGAAGCCAAAGGCACCGAGTTCAACGCCGACCTGCACGAGGCCATCACCGAGATCCCCGCCGGCGAAGAGCAGGCAGGCAAGGTCGTGGACGAAGTAACGAAGGGCTATTACCTCAACGAAAAGATCATCCGCTTCGCCAAAGTGGTAGTCGGCAAATAGGTGAATGGTCAATGGCGAATGGTCAGTGTACCTGACCGCGCCGACCGAAAAACAAGCGAATCACATCCATGTCAAGCAAGAGAGATTATTACGAAATATTGGGCGTAGCCAAGGGCGCGAGTGCCGACGATATCAAGAAGGCCTACCGCAAGGTGGCGATGCAGTTCCACCCCGACCGCAATCCCGGCGACAAAGCCGCCGAGGAGAAGTTCAAGGAAGCGGCCGAGGCCTACGAGGTGCTGAGCGACCAGGACAAGCGGGCGCAATACGACCGCTTCGGGCATGCCGGCGTTTCCGGCGCCGGACGCGGCGGCTTCGGGGGCGGCGCTTCGAACATGGAAGACATCTTCAGCCAGTTCGGGGACATCTTCGGCGAGGATATGTTCGGCTCCTTCTTCGGCGGTCAGCGCGGTGGCGGAGGCGGTCAGCGCCGGGCCCGCGGCACGCGTGGCTCCAACCTGCGCATCAAGCTGAAGCTCACCTACGAGGAGATCGCCAAAGGCGTCACCAAGAACATCAAGGTCAAGAAATACGTGCCCTGCGCCACCTGCAGCGGCTCCGGCGCCAAAGACAAAGGCTCCGTGCAGAACTGCGGCACCTGCGGCGGCTCCGGCCAGGTACGCAAGGTCACCAGCACCTTCCTCGGCCAGATGCAGACCGTAACCACCTGCCCCACCTGCAACGGCGAAGGCAGCACCATCACCGCCAAGTGCGGCGCCTGCAAGGGCGACGGCCGCGTGTACGGTGAGGAAACCGTTACGATCGACATTCCCGCCGGCGTACAGGAAGGCATGCAGCTCAACATCAGCGGCCGCGGCAACGCGGGCGAGCGCGGCGGCATGGCCGGCGACCTCGTCATCCTCATCGAGGAAGAGCCCCACAAGGAGCTCGTGCGCGAAGGCCTCAACGTAGCCTACGAGCTGCACCTCTCCTTCCCCGAGGCCGTGTTCGGCACCACCGTGGAAGTACCCACGATCGACGGACGCGCCAAGATCAAGATCCCCCCGGGCACGCAGAGCGGCAAGGTGTTCCGCCTCAAGGGAAAGGGCTTCCCCGCCGTCAACTCCTACGAGAAGGGCGATCAGCTCGTGCAGGTCAACATCTGGACGCCGCAGCACCTGAGCTCCGACGAAAAGGCGATGCTCGAAAAGATGCAGGGCTCGTCCAATTTCAAGCCCGCCCCGCAAAAAGATCAGAAATCCTTCTTCGACAAGATGCGGGAGATGTTTAGCTGATCTGAGATCTCAGATCGGTGATCTCGGATCTTTGATTTGAGATGTTTGATTTGTGATTTCAGATTTGTAGCGTGCAGCAGCCCGTCATAAGATTCAAAGGCCGGTCATTGACCGGCCTTCTTTATTCGATGTGTCTCCGATGACGGGACGTCCTCAACAATCAGCACATTAACCCATTAGCATATTAGAAGATCCCTTTCTTCTTTTTGCGGGTGCCATAGAAGGCCTTTGCTTTTTCCACGAGCTGCACGAACTCCTTTTGCTCCGCTTCGGCAGGGTTAACGGCGGCAGTGGCGAGGGGCAGGAGGTCGTTCCAGCCCTTCTCCTTGATATGCTTCGAGTTTTTCAGTAAGGCCCCAAAGAGCACCACGGCGGAAGCGAATTGATAAGGCTTGTCGAGCTGCGCAAAGGACCTGGGGTGCAGTACCGGCGCGGCGGCCTCTTCGCAGGGCTCGCTCTTTCCCGGCTCTTTATAGCTCAGGGTAAAGCGCGCCGGCGCAGCGGCTGTGGCAGCACTGGCCACCGGCTCGATCTCGAAAGCGACCAGCAGCGAAAAGCCGGAGCCCACCTCGCCGCCTTCGAGCTGGGCGGCGCGGTCCTTCATCGCGCCCATCACGTTGTCGAACCCGACCAAGCGGTAATTTTTTACATACGCAGGGTCGAAGGCCACCTGCAACACGGCCTCGTCGGCCACGGCGTACAGGGTGCCGCTGAACTCCTTCACCAGCACCTTGTGCGCTTCGCTGAAATTGTCGATATAGGCGAAGTTGCCGTTGCCCTTGCGCGCCAGCACCTGGATCTTGGAATCCTTGTAGTTGCCCATGCCCACCCCGAGGCAGGTGAGGTATACGCCCGATTTGCTCTCCTCCGCGATCATGTCTTCGAGCTCCGACTCGGACCGTAGTCCTACGTTGAAGTCGCCGTCGGTGGCCAGGATCACGCGGTTGTTGCCCTTGGGCAGGAAGTGCCTGCGCGCCACCTCGTAGGCGAGGCGGATGCCCGAGGCGCCGGGCGTGGAGCCCCCGCACGTAATACCGTCGATGGCGCGGACGATCTCGGCCTTGCGGTCGCCGCCGGTGGGCTGCAGGTAGAGCTCCACCGAGCCGCCGTACACCACGACCGACACCGTATCCTGCGCACGGAGGTTCTGCACGAGGCCCTTGAAGCCCGCCTTCAGCAGGGGCAAGCGGTTGGGCGCATCCATCGAGGCCGATACGTCGATGAGGAACACGAGGTGCGTGGGCGGGAGGTGATCGAGCGGGAGCTTGCGGCTGCGGATATGCGCAAACAGCAGCTGGCTGCCCTCGTTCCAGGGGCAGGCCGCGAGCGTGGGCGTAATGGCGAAGGTCTTGCCGGGCGGCGGCTCCTGGTAGTCGAAGTTGAAGTAGTTGAGCAGCTCTTCGATCCGCACGGCGTCGGGCGGCACGGGCGTCTTCGAGTTGAGGAAGCGGCGCACGTTGCTGTAAGAGGCGCGGTCCACATTGAGGGTGATGCCGGTGGCCGGGAACTTCTCGGCGGCTACGAAACCGTTCTCCACCGTGGTGGCATAGGTCTCGTCGCCGTTGAACCATTGCTGCTGCTGCCCGAAAGGCAGGTCCTTCGTCTGGGAAGAGAGCCGGTAGAGTGGCTTGTACACCGCCTTACGGAGCGTGGCCTTGAGGTAGGATTTATCGTCGGCGAGGAAGGTGCGCTTCTCGAAGCCGTCGAGCGAGATCAGCAACGAGTCTTTGGGCACGTGTGTCCGCAGCATGAAGGTGCCTTCAACGCCCGTATGGAATAAATAGCCGGTGGAAGCCTGCAGCACAGCGGCGTTCTGCAGGATATTGCCTTGCTCGTCGCGCACTTCGCCCTTGAAGTAGTAGTTCTGGGCCCGGGCGTTCACATACAGCAGCAACAGGATCGCTATGGACAGCGCTCTTTTCAATGGATATCGGATCAAAAGATACGGAGAAAAAACGAGAAGCTCAGGCGTTTTCCGCGAGCTGGTAGATTTCCTTCAGGTTGCGGCCGAGGCCGTCGTAGTCGAGGCCGTAGCCCACCACGAACTTGTTGGGAATCGAGAAGCCGACGTAGTCGAGCGTGAGCGGGTGCTTCGTGGCCTCGGGCTTGTGCAGCAGGGTGGCGATGCGCACCGACGTGGGCTGGTGGTGCTGCAGCTTGGGCAGGAACTCGGCGAGCGTCTTGCCGGTATCCACGATGTCTTCCACCACGATCACATCGCGGCCGATGAGGTCCTGGTCGAGGCCAATAGCGGTGATCACCGTTCCGGTGGAGTTGGTTCCCTTGTAGGACGCGAGCTTGATGAAGGAGATCTCCGCGTCGATGGTCAGCTGCTTGAAGAGATCCGAGGCGAACATGAAGGCCCCGTTGAGGATGGCGATGAACAGGGGCTGCTTGCCGGCATACTCCCGGTTGATCTCCGCGGCGAGCTCGCCGATGCGGGCCTGGATGGTGGCTTCGTTGAGATAGGGATCGAAGGTCTTGTCGTGCAGCGTTACCTGGGTCATTATTTCTTATTGATGCGGAGCTCCTGGCCGATCTTGAGCCCGGAGGTGGGCAAGTTATTCCATTGGAGGATATCTTCCGTACGCACGCCGTACTTTTTTGCGATCGAGTAAAGCGTTTCCTTGGGCTGCACGCGGTGCACCAGGTACGCCGTCACGGCGGGCTGGGCTACCGGCGCCGGTGCGCTGCCGGGAGGGGGCGAGAAGCTGGGCTTCGAGGCACTCGGGCTGAGGGCAATGAGCTCGCCGGCGATGAAGGTGCGGTCGTCGTCAAGGCCGTTGTAGGTCAGCAGGTCCTCGAAGCGAACGCCTTCGCGCTGCGCCACGTCGAAGAGGCGCTCCCCTTCCACCGTGCGGTGCAGGTCGGTAGCCCCGGTGCGGCGCTTGCGGCCGAGAAACAGCAGGTGGTCGGCGTCGGCCGCCTCGGCGGGCTCCATATCGTTGAAGTCGTAAAGATGCTCCAGCGACAGGTTGTGCTGCTGGGCGATGCTGCGGTACGAGGTGCCTTTGCTGATATAGACCACCCTGGTGCCGTTGATCTGGAACACGCCCTGGGGATAGGCCGGCGCGGCAGGCGTAGCGGCAGTGCTGGCGGACGCCACGGTGTGCACGGCATTGTTCTGGGACCCCGACTCGAGCCGCACCACGTTGCCCGACTCCGGGATCGGTTTGCGGCCGAGGGCCATCAGGGTATACTCCTGCAGGTCGTATTCGCGGATGAGCCGGATCAGCAGTTGGGGGTATTTCGGGTTGGTGGCGTAACCGGCCCGCTTTAGTCCGTACGCCCAGCCTTCATAGTCGGTGGGGTCGAGCTTGAAGAGAAAGGAGTAGTGCGCGCGGGTGCGCAGGAAGTCGGAATGGTCGCGGTAGGATTGCTCGGGGTTGTCGTATTTGCGGAAGCATTCGCCGCGGGCGTCGTCGTCATGGTAGACGCGCTCGCCGGTCCATTCGGTCTTGCACTTGATGCCGAAGTGGTTGTTGGAGCGGCGCACGAGGTCGCTTTTGCCGGCCTCGGCCTCGAGGATGCCCTGGGCGAGGGTGATGGCGGCCGGAACCCCGGTGCGCTGCTCTTCGGCAATGGCGATGTCGCGGAAGCGGTTGATGTATTCCCGGGTTGCAGAAAGGGGCTGCGCGTAGGAGCAGGTATATGCCAGGGTAAGACTCAGGATAATCGACAGCTTTTTCATCGGACGTGGCAGTGTTTTCTCCCGCCGGTGCGGGAATGGATGTACAATAGGTTAGGGAGCTACTTTCCGGATCAGGGTGAGGCCGTCGCGCACCGGGAGCAGCACCTGCTCCACTTCGGGACAATCCCGCACAAAGTCATTGAATTCCTGGATGGCTTTGGCGTTCTTGCCGCGGATGTCGTCGGTCAGCACCTGGCCGTGAAAGAGCGTATTGTCCGCTAAGATAAAACCTCCTGGCCGCACCTGTGGCAAAAGCGCCTTAAAATACGCCGTGTAGTTCACCTTATCGGCATCGATGAACACCAGATCCCACGATTCCCGGAGTTCACCGATGATTTCGAACGCTTCGCCGATATGAGAAATTATGCCTTTAACATTCTTTTTTTTGAAGAAGCCCTGCGCTACGGCCGCATCGTCGGGCCGCAACTCTACCGTATGGAGCTCGCCATCATGGGTCAGACCTTCCGCCAGGCAAAGTGCCGAGTAGCCGGTAAAGGTACCGAGCTCGAGTACGCGCCGGGGCCGGATCATGTGGCTCAGCATCCGCAGGAACCGACCTTGCAGGTGCCCGCTGAGCATGTGGGCTTTCGGATGGTGCGCCGCGGTGTAAGCGATCACCTCCTGCAGGAGCTCGTCATCAGGGGTGCTGAAGCGCTCCGCGTACGCGTGGGCCTTGTCGTAGTCGATCTCCCCCGTCATCAGAGCGCAGTCGTTTCGTGGGCTACGCTCGCCGGCCGCGACAGCAGCAACAATCCGACGAACACCAGCACCCCGTTCAGGATGAGCAGCTCCGGACCGATCTCGAAGCCCGGCAGGATCTGCTTCTGGTACTTGTCGAGCAGGAAGCAGATGAGGGGAGCAGCGATGCAGATATAGGGCACCTTGCGGTCGTCGACGGCGCGGCGCGTCAGCAGCCCGAAGGCGAAAAGGCCGAGCAGCGGCCCATAGGTATAGGCAGCCACTTTCAGGATCACGCCGATCATGGAGCCCGAGTTGATCCAATAGAAGACCATCACAAAGAGCAGGAAGATGCCGGCGAACGAGAGGTGTACCGACTGGCGCAGGCGCTTCTGCTGCCTGTCGTCGAGGTCCTTGCGGCGCTTGATGCCCAGGATGTCGATGCAGAAGGACGAGGTCAGGGCCGTGATGGCGCCGTCGGCGCTCGGGAAGAGGGCCGAGATGAGGGCGATGATGAAGATGATGGCGATGGCCGGCGGCATGTGCTGCAGCGCCACCGTGGGGAACAGCTTGTCGCCGGTAGCGCCCACGCCCTGTGCGGCCGCATACAGGTGCAGCAGGCCACCGAGGAACAGGAACAGCAGCAGCACGCCGGTGAGTACGATCGAGAAGGTGATCATATTCTTCTGCGAATCGCCCAGCGTTTTTACCGAAATGTTCTTCTGCATCATCTCCTGATCCATGCCGGTCATGGTGATGGTGATGAAGGCGCCGGCGAGGATTTGCTTCAGGAAGAAGAGCTTGGAGCCGGGATCGGTGAAGAACACCTGCGTAAAGCCACGCTCACCCATCGCGGAGATGCTCTCGCCGAAACCGAGGTTGAGCTGGTTGAGGATATAGACGGTGCAGATCACGAGGCCTGCGAGCATACAGGTGGTTTGCAGGGTGTCGGTCCACACGATGGTTTTGACGCCGCCCTCGAAGGTATAGAGCAGGATCATGAGCAGGATGACGGCCGTGGTGGCCCAGAAGGGCACGCCCAGCGAGCTCAGGATCGCCTCCTGCAGGATGTTGACCACGAGGTAAAGGCGGGCCGTGGCGCCCAGCGTGCGCGAGAGGATGAAGAAGGAGGCGCCGGTCTTGTACGACACGAAGCCGAGGCGTTGCTGCAGGTAGTTGTAGATCGACGTTACGTTGAGGCGGTAGTAGAGCGGCAGCAGCACGTAGGCGATGGTGAGGTAGCCGATCATATAGCCGATCGCGATCTGGAAATAAGCGAATCCTTCCTTGCCCACCGCGCCGGGCACGCTCACGAAGGTGACGCCCGAGAGCGAGGTGCCGATCATGCCGAAGGCCACGAGCATCCAGTTGGAGTTGCGGTTGCCGATGAAGAAAGACTCGTTATTGGACTTCCGGCCGGTGATCCAGGCCACGAAGAGAAGGATCAGGAAATAGGCGATGACGATCGCAAACAGCAGTTCTGGCGACATGCGTTATTTTTTTGTATACGCGGGCAAGATTACGAATAGTATTCGGGTAAGTTAGCAAAATTTGCCGTCCTTTGGCTCCATCTAAACCGCTTTTCCACTTATGTCTCTCCGCTCCCTGGCGATCTTTTGCGGATCCAAGAATGGCAACAATCCGCTCTTTGTACAACACGCGCAGGCACTTGGCCGGATGCTTGCCGAACGGGGCGTGGCCCTCATCTACGGCGGCGGCCGCAACGGCCTCATGGGCGCCGCGGCCGACAGCGTGATGAGCGCCGGCGGCAAGGTCCACGGCATCATCCCGCAGCACCTGCGGCAGTGGGAGCATCAGCACAACGACATTACCGAACTCGTGGTGGTGGAGGATATGCACGTGCGCAAGCGCACGCTGTACGAGCGCTGCGATGCGGCCCTCATCCTGCCCGGCGGCTTCGGCACCCTCGACGAGCTTTTCGAGATCCTCACCTGGAACCAGCTCTCGCTACACAACAAAAAGGTGTTTCTCCTCAACAGCGCCGGCTTTTACGACCACCTCCTTGCCCACCTGCGCACCATGCAGGAAGAAGGCTTCCTGTATACGAACATCGAAGAGCAGGTGATTGTGCTCGCGTCGCCGGAAGAGATGGAACAGCATTTATGATCCTGCCCCCTGCCCCCCGATAGGGGAACTTAGGCCGGGGCTGTTCCTTCAGTAGCCAATATAGTTCCTGAAGAAAAATGCTACACCTTCAGCGCTACATAATCAATATTCCAACAGGTCTTTCCCTTTGAGTAATGAGCGTTGAATATGAAGCATCAAACATTTTGATATTAAAAAGCCCCGACTTCGTCGGGGCTTTTGCAAAACAGTGCTTTCAGAAAAGGTCAAAGTGCAAAAAGCAGCATCGTCCTAAGTGCCCCCTTGGGGGGACAGGGGGCCACATCAACGCTTGAGCGGCCCGCCCCTATCGAAGGCCGGGTTCCGGGGTCCCTGGAAGAGCGGGATGATGAGGCCGGCGCGCACCTGCGGGGTCATGCGGCCGTAGGCATCGACATAGGGAGAGTTCTCTTCCTTAAGCACGTCCCAAAGCACCGACAGGAAGCCGTAGGGGCTACCGCCTTCGGGGTCGCGGCCCGAGGTGTAGCCGGCGCCTACGAGAAAGGAGTTGGCCTGGCGCTTCTCTCTATAGAGCTCGCCGCCGCTGCCGGGGTCATAGGTAAAGTTGATGAAGTTGCGCTCAAACTGGGCGTGTGCAAACAGGAAGCGTACCGGGTAAATACGGGTAAAGGCGCCGGCGCCGAAGATGGTCTGGCGGGCCTTCTCGCCGGTGCGCTGCCCGGTGTTGAAGTCGATGCTCTTGATCTGCGTGAACGTGTAGTTGACAGCAATGCCCCCTTCGAGCCAGTTGGTGATGCGGTAGCCGAGCATCGGGTTGACGCCGCCGAGGAAATAGCCCGTGCCAAAGCCGAGCGAAAGCGAGCCACCGGTGAAGAGCCGGTCCTTCTGGAAGCCGCCGGTCTTCGGGGCTTCGGCCGCCTGCTGGGCAAAGGCAGGCGTCAGCGCGCACAGGAGCGCGAGGGATGCGAGTACTTGTTTCATAGTGTTTCGGAGTCGAAGATTTTTCCGGCATTGAGGATGCCTTTCGGGTCAAAGATTTGCTTGATCTGGCGCATGAGGCGCAGCTGCACGTCGTCGAACACGAGGGGCAGGTATTCCTTCTGCACGAGCCCGATGCCGTGCTCGCCGGAGATGGTGCCGCCCAGTTCCTTCACGAGAATAAAGATCTCGCGGATCCCTTCCTTCAGTGAGCCGTTCCAGGCTTCGTCGGAGAGGTCGCCCTTGATGATGTTGACGTGCAGGTTGCCGTCGCCGGCATGCCCGTAGCAAACGGAATGGAAGCCGTATTTATTGCCGATGTCCTTCACGCCCTTCAGCAGGCGCGGCAGCTCGGCGCGGGGCACCACCGTGTCTTCTTCCTTGTATACGGAGTTCGACTTCACCGCCTCTCCTACCCTTCTCCGGAGCTTCCAGAGCTGCTCCTTTTGCTGGGCGTCGTCGGCGAAGAGGATATCGCTGCAGTCGTAGTCCTGCACGATGGCGGCGATGCCTTCCATGTCTTTCAGGAGTACGTCCATATCGTTGCCGTCCACCTCGATGAGCAGGTGTGCCACCACGTCGTCTTCAATGGGTACGATGCTGTTGTCGACGAAGCGCATCACCCACTCGAGTGCGTCGCGCTCCATGAACTCGAGGGCGGAGGGCGTATAGCCTGCGCGGAAGATGGCGCTTACGGCTTCACAGGCCTTTTCGGCCGAGCGGAAGGGCACGAGCATCAGCAGGTCGAGCTGCGGGTGCGGGAGTAGCTTCAGCACCACCTTGGTCACGATGCCCAGGGTGCCTTCGGAGCCCACCACCAGCTGCGTGAGGTTGTAGCCGGTAGCATTCTTGAGCACGTTGGCGCCGGTCCAGATGATCTCGCCGGAGGCGAGCACCACTTCGAGGTTGAGTACGTAGTCCTTCACCACACCATATTTGACGGCCTTCGGTCCGCCGGAGTTCTCGGCGATGTTGCCGCCGATCATGCAGGAGCCGCGCGAGCTCGGGTCGGGCGGGTAGAAGAGTCCCTTCTCCCGCACGGCGTTTTGCAGCACCTCGGTGATGACGCCTGGCTCGGTGGTCACCTGCAGGTTGCGCTCGTCGATGTGAAGGATGCTGTTCATGCGCTCGAGCGAGAGCAGCACGCCGCCGAGGTGCGGCAGGGCGCCACCCGAAAGGCCGGTGCCGGCGCCGCGGGGCGTCACCGGGATCCGGTGCTCGTTGCAGATGCGGAGGATGCGGGAGATCTCGTCGGGGGTGCGTGGCTTCAACACCACGTCGGGGAGGTAATGCAGGTCCTCGGTCTCGTCGGAGGCATAGGCCGACAGCACTTCGGGATCTACGTACACATGGGCGTCGCCGACGATGCCGCGGAAGCTTTCGAGCTGCTGCAGTACGGGCGGGGTTTGTTCAACAGAAAGCATAAACGATGGGACTCTGGTAAGGCCCTAAAGTTCGGGCAAAATCGGAAAGGCGGACGGGGCAATGTGTTAAACTGGGGATTCAAGGGTTTTGGATGGTTTTTATGGGTCCTTAAGGTTCTGAGGGTTCTAAAGGTTCTTAAGGTTCTGAGTGTTCTGATGGTTCGGATGGTTCGGATAACAAGAAAGGCCGCCCCAAGGCGACCCTTACCAATAAACTAATAGACCAATAAACTAATAAACCCTAGTTCTTGAACGAGGGGCAGATCGTTTGCCGGCGGTTCCCTTTGAACTGGTCGAAGACGCCCTGCTTGATGAGCGAGAACTCGAAGGCCCCGCGGCCACCGTTATAGGCTTTCAGCGGCGACATCGTGGCGTCGTAGGTGAAGCTCAGGATATAATCATTGTAGCCGAGGCCAACCATGGGGATGATGGCTTCGTTGTGGCGGTAATACAGGCCGGCGATGAGGAGCTGCTCGCCGTCGCCGGAGAGGTTGTAATGGGCATTGAACCCACCCACGGCCTCGAAGGCGCCTTCCTGCATGGTCACATAGACGTTCGGGTTCACGATCCACTGATCGTTGACCTTGAAGGAGCCGTTGAGGAACGCGGTGGAGCGCATGGGCACGCGGTTTTCCTCATCGTTCTGGAAGAACGTTTCCTTCGGGCGGTTGATGTGCTGCACCGCGAAGCCGCCATTGAGGTAGATATTGCCGGTCGGAAAGTACGCGAAATTCATCCCTACGTTGAGGTCGAAGTACGAGATGTTGTTGCGCGAGAGCATCACGGAGGTAGGCAGCTTGCTGTCGAAGAAGTGGCCGTCGAACTGGTCAGGGAATTTCAGGTTGGACGTGTTGATCTGCTTGTTGGCATAGCCACCGTTGAAGCCGAGGCTCAGCAGGCTCGAGTAGCCCAGCATCTGGTGATATGCTACCGACCCGTAGACCTTCGTTGAGCTCAGGTTGCCCGAGCCGGCCACGTCTTTGAGGATGGCGCCGCCAACCCCGATCCAGCCGGTCTCGAAGCGGTCCTTCATCAACTGCACGTCGCCGAAGGCGCTCATCGTCTTGTAAGGCACCGCCATCACCGAGGACCATTGGTTCCGGTAGTTGACGCCCAGGCGGTAGTCGCCGTCGGGGATAAAGCCCGTATTGGCCGGGTTGGTGGTCAGGGGCGAGTTGAAGAACTGCGAGAAATGCAGGTCCTGCGCGCTTGCGGTGTTTGCGCCCAGCAGCATTGCCAGTACGCTCCAATAGGTTATAGTTCGCTTCATGGTCACCCTCGCTTTTTATCGGATTAAGGTAATATCGCCTTTCTTGGTCGCCTTCTTGCCGTCGATGAACTCTACCTCCAGCGTATAGGCGTATACGTCCATCGGTTGCAGCTTTCCTTTGTAGGTGCCGTCCCACCCGGTCTTGCGGTTCTCGGTCTCGAATACTTTCTGTCCCCAGCGGTTCCAGATAGTGAAGCGCATGCGGCCGATGCCATAGCCGCGCGCCATCACTACGCTGTTGATGTCGCCGCTCTGCGGGGTAAAGGCGTTGGGCACGTCCACGGCGGCCTCCACGAGGGTCTGCACTGTTCGCCGCGCGGTGTCCGGACACCCGTTGGTATTGTATGCCACCAGGATGACCTCGTAGCTGCGCGTCTCGTTGTAGTCGTGGGTCACCGGCAGCTGGTTGGTCGTGATCAGCGAGTCGCCGTCGCCGAAGAACCACTTGTAGCGCACCGCATCCTGCGAGTTGTTCTGGAAGGTGATGGGGGTATTCACCTCGGGCGGCTGCGGGGTTACGTTGCCGATGGCCGCGCGGGGCTTGTTGAACACCTCGATCTCGAAGGAGGTACTGTCCACGATATTACAGGTGCCCGAATCCACCACGCGCAGGCGCACGGTGTACTTGCCGGGATTCAGGTAGGTGTAGGTCGGGCTCTTCTCCGTGGAGGTGCCCACGCCGTCGCCGAAGTCCCAGCTGAAGGTCTGGCCGCCGGCCGAGGTGTTCTCGAAGTAGGCCGGGTAGGGTGCGCAGCCCGTACGTGGGGTCACGAAGGAAGCATCCACCAGCACGGCCACGTTGAGCACGGAGTCGAGCGTCTCGGGGGCATTGCAATAGTTGGTATCAACGATCGTCAGCTTGACGTTATAGGAGCCCGGTGCCGGGAAATCGTGGGTCACCGAGCCGGCGCCCGCGGTCACGGGAGGCGTGCCATCGCCGAAGTCCCACACGAAGGAATTATTGGCGAAGGGCCGGCTGGGCGGGGCCACCGAGGTGTTGGTGAACCGGAAGCGGAGCGAGTCGCAGGGATTGAGCTTCTCAAAGGAGAAGGAAGGACGGGCCTCCAGGCTGCCCACGCGGATGCTGACGTAGGAGGTATCGCGGATATTACAGCTGTTGGAGTCGACGCCGATAAGCCGCACCCGGAACGTGCCGAGGCTGTTGAAGGTGAACTGCGCGTTGGCGGAGGTGGTGGTCTGGTCGGTAATGCCGTCGCCGTTGAAGTCCCACTCGTAGGTCTGGGCGTTGGCCACCGTGTCGCGGAACTGCACCGTGAGCGGCACGCAGCCTGCGGAGTCGCGCACCACGCCGTCGATGGCCGACTGCACGCCCGAGGAAAGGCCCGCGAGGTTCATGGCGATCTTGACCATGGCCAGGTTGCACTGGGCGGGGTTGATCCGGCTCCACGCGCCGGCCGTGGTCGGGAAATAAGGTTTGGGGTTGCTGTTACAGTTGGCGCACATGGCCTGGTAGATAACGCCGTTGGCGTCGAAGCGGCTCGTGCCGCCGTCCACGTGGTCGGGGATGGTGCCGGGGCCCGGTGCGTTCTCCCCGAAGAAGGCGCCATAGAGTTGCTGCGTGGCGTTGCGCTTCAGCACGAAGAAGTAGAAGTCCTTGCCGTCGGTCTGCGAGGGCGAGCTGTACGGCGGGTTCATCACGAGCGCGTCGGGCGTGGTGGGCAGGCCGCCGGTGCCGGCCGAAGGGAAGGTGTTGGAGGCGCCCAGCGACATGGTGCCGCCCCAGCCCGATACGTATACGTTCTCGCAGCGGTCCACCAGGAAGGCCACCGGGGAGATATTGGGCTGGGTAGCGCTCGTGGTACCGAAGGCAGTGGAATAGACGAAGCTGCTCAGGTCGGGCTGCAGCTTGGCGATGAACTGGCGGCCGTTGACGTAATAGGTTGCGTTGACATTCGGCCACGTGCCCAGGGTTTGTCCCATGATGTAGGGAAAGCCGCCGCGGTCGAACTGGATGCCGAAGATCTGGTCGTATTGCGGGGTGCCCACGTACTTGGAGTATACAGGCGCGCCGCCGCTGGAAGGGAGCGCCACCACGAACCCGTCGATGCCGCCGCGCGTGAGCCCGGGTATGCCCGCCCCGATCGTGGGGAAGTTGGAACTCTCGGTTCCACCGGCGGCGTACAGCCGGCCGCTCACCGGGTCGAGGGCGAGCACGTAGGCCGCGTCGTTGCCATCGCCGCCCAGGTAGCTGGAGAACAGCACGGTCGATACGTCGGGGGAAAGCTTCAGCAGCACGGCATCCTGCAGGCCGCCGGAAACGGATTGAAAGGCGTTGCGGACGAAGAAGTCGGTGGAGCGCGTATTGCTGGCCACGTAGATATTGCCGGCGGCATCGAGGATCACCTCGCTGCGGCCGTCGTCGCCGTAGTTATGCTGCAGGGAGTTGCGCGCGCGGCCCGAGGAGATGTTGACCCCGTCTTCGCCGCTGCCGCCGATCCGCATGGAGCCGATCAGGTTCGAACCGCTGGCGTTGAGCTTCGTCACCACGATGTCGTAGCCGGTGTTGGTGGCGCCGTCCGGAAGCGCCTGGGTGCCCCGGGTAGGATAGTTTGCGGAGTTGGTTCGCCCGGCGATCACGAGGTTGCCGGCCGGGTCGCAGAAAAGGCTGTGCGCCTGCTCGATAGAGGAGCCGCCGATATAGGTCGCGTACTCGCGGTTGGTACCCGACGAGTTCAGCTTCATGATACCGATGTCCCATTCACCGCCCTGGTGATTGTCTTCGAAGGCACCGGTGGAGAAGGGGAAACCATCGCTGCGTACAATACCGCCGCCGAAGAAGGCGCCGTCGGGTCCGTAGGTAGCCGTGAAGCCCCAGTTCTCTGCCTTGCTGCCGGTAAAGGAAGAAAAGATCATCGTCGGGTCGATCACGAGCAGGGTATTGGGGTCGTAGTCCTTTGCGCGGAAACGCAGCACGTTGTCCTTCACCTGGTAGCTGACGTTCACCGTCTGGCGGCCCTTTTCGTTGTACTGGAAGGAATAGGGCGCGAGCTCTTTCACGGTACCCACCGAGGTGCGGATCTCGAGCTGCTGCTCCTTGTTCACCGAGATACCGTCGACGCCGGTGTAGCGGAGGGCGATGTCGGAGACGCGGGCGCCGGGATGCACGAGGAGGTCGTACTTGAGGGTGCCGTTCTCCGAGTAATAGCGGATGTCGATACCCGGGTACAGGTTGCGGATGTTGACGGCGAGGAACTCGCGGCAGTTGCCGGCCCACTTCGAGGGATCGTTGCCGATGAAATAGTTGGAGTAGGCTGCCTGCACCTTGTCGCCCTCGATGCTGGCCTTCGCAAAGGCACCTTCGAAGGTAACGCGGTAGGCATGCGAGCGCAGCCTGAGTTTGGCGTTCCCGGTGCGGTTGTGGATCTCCTCCTTCAGCTGAAGAAGGTCCTGGTCGTTATGTTGCAGCACGGTAAAGCCATCCTGGTGGAGAAAGAGGGCACCGCCCGGAACTTCGGCGCGGTAACGCACACGGGCGTCCCACTGGCCTTTATTCTCGGTAAAGCTGAGGGGTTCCCGGCTTTGCGCAAAGAGCGAAAAGGTGAGCAGGGTGCAGAGTGCGGACAGTATCAGGTTCTTCGGTTTCAAAGCTCAGGTAAGATAACTATAATACACAACAATGTATTGTGCATGAAAGTGTTAAGATATGCGGCTCCAGGGTGTCTTGCCCTGTAGTGACATCAGGTAGTGCTTCAGTGGCTGTTGCTCCTCTGCCTCCAGTTCGGGGTCCGTCTCGATCAGCGCTTCGGCAAAGGCACGGGCCGCATCCAGGATCGCCTTGTCTTTGACCAGGTCGGCCAGCTTCAGGTTTAATGTACCGCTCTGCCGGGTTCCTTCTATTTCTCCCGGACCGCGCAGCTCCAGGTCTTTTTCTGCAATTTCAAAACCACTGTTGGTGGCGCACATGATCCGGAGCCGCTCGCGTGCGTCGTTGCTCAATTTGGGACCGGTCATCAGGACGCAGTAGCTCTTTTCGGCGCCGCGCCCCACCCGGCCACGCAACTGGTGCAACTGGGATAGTCCAAATTTTTCCGCACTTTCAATGACCATCACCGAAGCGTTGGGCACGTTCACGCCCACTTCGATCACCGTGGTGCTCACCATGATATGAGTCTCTCCCTTCACGAAACGCTGCATGTTGGTCTCCTTGACGTCGGGCGCCTGCCGGCCGTGCACCATGGAGATCCAGTAGCGCGGCTCCGGGAAGTAGGCTTTGATATTCTCGTAGCCCTTCATGAGGTCCTCGTAATCGAGCTTCTCACTTTCCTCGATCAGCGGGAAGATCACGTACACCTGCCGCCCCTTGTCGATCTCGCCGCGGATGAACTCCATCACCCGGGAGCGCTGGTCGTCGAGCCGGTGCACCGTGAGCACCGGCTGCCGGCCGGGCGGCAGTTCGTCCATCACGCTGCAGTCGAGGTCGCCGTAGGCGGTCATGGCCAGGGTGCGCGGGATGGGCGTTGCGGTCATCACGAGCACATGCGGCGGGATGGGTGCCTTTTTCCAGAGCCGGGCCCGCTGCGCCACGCCGAAGCGGTGCTGCTCATCCACGATGGCGAGTCCGAGGTTCCGGAACTGCACCACTTCCTCGATGAGCGCATGCGTTCCTACCAATATACGAATATCCCCCGCCAATAGTTGGCGCAGGATCTCCTTTCGTTCGGCAGTTTTGGTCGAACCCGTTAAAATACGGATCGGAACGGGCAAAGCGCTGAGCAGGTCGGAAAGGCCGCGGTAGTGCTGCTGCGCGAGGATCTCGGTGGGCGCCATGAGGCAGGCCTGGTAACCGTTGTCGACGGCCAGCAGCATTGCAAGGAGGGCTACGATCGTCTTGCCCGAGCCTACGTCGCCCTGCAGCAGCCGGTTCATCTGGTGGCCCGAAGCCGTATCGGTGCGCACTTCTTTTAACACCCTTTTCTGAGCCCCGGTGAGCGAAAAGGGCAGGTGCTCCTTGTAAAACGTGTTGAACAGCTCCCCTACTTCGTTGAAGATGACACCGCGCGACAGCCGGTGCCGCTCGGAACGTACGCGCGCGAGGCGCACCTGCGCCAGGAACAGCTCCTCGAACTTGAGGCGGCGTAGCGCGAGGCTGCACTCGCGCGGGTTGCGGGGGAAGTGGATGCCCCGGTAGGCTTCGTAGCGGCCCATGAGCACGCCCTTTCGCAGGATGGGCTCCGGCAGGTTCTCGGGCAGGTCGGAAGGTCGTACGAGCTCGAGCAGGGCCTGCACCAGTTTGCCGATGGGCCGCCCGCCAAGACCGCGGGCCTTCAGCTTCTCGGTGGTGGAATACACCGGCTCGAGCGTGTTGGGCACCGCATTCGGGTTGAAGGCTTCGATCTCGGGATGCGTCAGCTGCGGCTTGCCGAGGAAGAAGGTGAGCCGGCCGAAGGCCGTATAGCGCTCGCCCTCGCGCAGGAGCTTGTCGACCCAGGTAAGCCCCTTGAACCAGGTAAGCTCAATGGTGCCTGTTTCGTCGCGCAGGTAAGCCAGGAGGCGCCGCCCCTGCTTCTCCCCCGTCGTTTCCTTGTAGGTGAGGATGCCGCGCACCTGCACGTATTCGTTGGCCGGCGTCAGGTCGATGATGGCCGAGAAGCGCGTCTTGTCGACGTGCCGGTACGGGAAGTGGTGGAGCAGGTCGTTGAACGTGAAGATGCCGAGCTCCTTCTTGAGCAGGTCGGCTTTCTGCGGGCCTACGCCCTTCAGGTATTCGATGGGGTTTGCCAGTATGTTGGGGGTGGTTCCGATGGCGCGTGCGATTTCGCGTAAAATTACGGGCGGGGCGCCATGGCTGAGTGGTTCTTTTCCCGGGAAACAGCGTTGTTTTTCACCTCGTTAACGGGCATTTGCGAAGGGTAAGCAACCGGCCCGCGCCAATAATTCTGAGCACTGGGCGATGAGGGCGTCTTTTTTAAACGCTAAGGCGCCGAGAGGATACGCTTAGGGTCGCTCAAAGCGCGAACTTCGGAACAACGGTAGCGACGACTCCGGCAGCAAACGTCTTTTTTCAAGAGTGCCAAGGGACGCCCGCAAGCGGGCGTTAGCGGGCACTCCCTCGCTGGAGGATGGATTCGGGAGGGCTGCCACGAAACACCGATGCGCAACATCAAATTTCAAACTCACCTCGCTTTCTCCCAGAGCACCGACTGCGCCCCGCGGCGGTGGCGGCGCCAGCCGGCGAGCATGCACCAGTTCATGAACAGGAAGTAAAACGGCAGCGTGGCCGGCATGAAGGAGCGGTTGTGGCGCAGCAGCCCCGCGCCGAGCAGGGCCAGCGCATAGAGCGTTATCTGTGCCGCGAGCAGCCAGCTATAGAGAGGGCCGGCGCTGCCGAGCACCAGTAGTGTGTTCAGCAGCAGCAACGCCGGCAGGGCCAGCGGGCAGAACACCCAGCGCATCCAGCGGCGCACCACGAACTGGAAGGCAAGCGCGGGCCGCGCCAGCAAGCGGCGCCAGTGGAGGCGTTCGAGCAGCTGAAAGGCGCCGGCGGCGATCCGCACCTTGCGCTTCTCCTCGTCGGCGAGGGAGGCGCTCGGCGCCTCGAGGGCATAAGCGCCCGGCTCGTAGGCGATGCGGTAGCCGAGCTGGCCGATGTGGAGCGAAAGGGCGAGGTCGTCGAGCAGGGTATCTTCCGGAAGCGGGGCGTATAGGGCCGCGCGGAGGGCAAAGAGCTCGCCGGCGGCGCCCACCACGCTGTGGAAACCGGCGTCGAGGCGCTTCAGAAAGGATTCATAGTTCCAGTAAAGGCCTTCGGCAAAGCCGACGCCCGTGCCGTGCTGTACCCGCTTCTCTCCCGCTACGGCTCCGACGCCCGGGTCGGCGAAGTGCGCGAGGATCCGCTGCAGGGCATCGGGGTTCAGGAGCGTGTTCGCGTCGGAGAAAACCACCAGCGGTGTATCCACGTGCGTCATGGCCCGGTTGAGCGCCGCCGCCTTGCCGCGCCGCTCGGGCGTGTGGAGCACGCGCACCGGGAAGGCCTGCAGCAATGCCTCCGAGCCGTCGGTGGAGCCGTCGGTTACGACCAGCACCCGGAGCTGCCGGTGCGGGTCGTAGAGCGCCAGGGTGTTGCTGATCTTCTCGGGCAGGATACCGGCTTCGTTGAAGGCGGCGATGACGAGGGTGATGGGTGCTGTGGGAACAGCGGCGGCGCGGGAGCGACGGTAGAAGGGGCGCAGCAGGAGCAGCAGCACGGCATAGCCGGCATAGGTAAAGAAAACGCCACCCAGCAGCAGCCAGAAGAAGAACTCGATCCCGCCCATGGGGCGCTAATATCGGAAGGAATCTCCGAACCGGCCGGCAGCCGCGCTCCTGCCCGCTCCACCGGCGCCGAAAAAAATCCGGCAGCACGGAGCCACGGCACGCGTACTTTTCCAAAAATCCCTACATTTGCCCTCCCCACGCCAACTTAGCTCAGCTGGTAGAGCGATTCATTCGTAATGAATAGGTCGTCAGTTCGAATCTGATAGTTGGCTCCAAAGGCTTCCGCGCAACCGGAAGCCTTTCTTTTTTGACTCCGCCGTGCGCGACTAGCATCATTTTTGGAGTGGCTCAAAGGATCTTCTTTCTCATCCACCGCGGCCGTCCTCCCATCAATCCGAAGCATATGAAAGCAAAACTCCGATTTACCTCGGCAGAGGACCTGCGGCAGTACCTGGACGCCATCGGCGTGCCGGAGCGCACCTACAGCAAGATGCGTACACAATCGACGTTCGGTGAGTTCACCGAGGCCCAGCTCGAGCTCGCGCAGCGCGAATTCGGGGCGCAACTGGAGGAGAAAGAGGAGGGCCCCGACGGGCGCAGCGCCCCTTCGGGCGGCTCCCGGTAGGCAGCGACCTCTTTTACAACAAGGTTGGCGACCCGATGATGCACCTTTATGGGGTCTCATCTAAACCGGCAACCACTGCTCATGAACCTTCGCCTCCGCGCTACCTCCGGCCATGGCGTCCGCACGCACCACCGTACGATCGGCACCTTCGAAGTGCGGGCGGCGACGGCGCACACCTTCCCGCTGCTCGAGGAGGCTTACGAATACTTCAAGTCCCTCAACGTGGAAGCCACGCTTTGGGATGTCACCGGCATACCGGAGCTGCTCGAGTCGAAGCTGCTGGAGCTGGAACCCTGAGCCACCGATCAGCACTGCGGGCATTTCTAAGTTGACCTTGCCCGGATTGTGCGCTCAGCCTGCGATCCGTTGCGGCCGAAGAGTGACTTCTTCCAAACCTGGATGCACCGGTTCCGGTATCCCGTATTTCTACGTTCTGCTCAGCTGGATTCATTCCTGCGCCGTGGCAAGGCGTCCAGCCCGCCCTGCACCACCTGCAGCGCCTCGGCGCGCAGCCCGGCATCACCCTCCTTCATGACACGCAGCGCCTGGCGGCACTCCTTCAGAAACTTCGGCGCGAAGTTGGGATCGTGCCGCACGATCTCGCGGGCATTGTCGAGGATGTCGGCGTACTTCGCCGTCTGCGCTTCCGCGGAGATCGTGGCCATGCGCTCCGTCTCGGCCTCCTTGCGGCGGCGGCGCTTCCATTTGGGGTATGCCGCGGTAGTATAAACGTCGGTAAGCTCCACCACGAGCGCCAGCGTGTGCTGCGCCTCCCCCGCCTCCATGACCGATCGCAGGAACCGCAGCAGCTCCTCCTCATCCACCCGCGTATCCTCCAGTACGTCATGCAGCAAAGCCGCCGCCTGCTGCGCGCGCGTGGCACCCTGCTCCGCGCAGCGCTCCATCACGCGTACCGGGTGCACGATATAGCGCTCCGGCGTATAGCGCCGCAGCTGCCCGCCATGTGCGCGGTCGGCAAATTCACGAATGCGTTCCAATACCGGATCCATAACCGGAAGGGGACAAAGAGCAGGCCGGAGGAGGAAGGTTTAGGAGGTTTAGAGGGTTTAGGAAGTTGGTTGTTAGGTCCTGAACCTTCTAAACCTCCTAAACCTCCTAAACCCTCTAAACCTTTGCTTCCGGCTACATTTTTGCCGCCCTCTTTTAAAAACAAACATGGACGAGAAAAAATGGAACGAGGGCGCCGAGGCGGGCAGGCACCGCGATATGGGCATCAAGACCGTAGCCGGGCAAGATAGCGAAGGGCACATCCGTGGCTCGAAGCAGAGTGAATTCAACGAGCGCAGCGCCCAGCAGCGCGAGCGCCGGCAGGAAGCAGAAGACGGAGGCCGTACCGACATCCGCGAGGAAGGTACTGACGGCATTCAGCCCTGAGCCGGCACGCGGAAAAAAGAAGCAGCGGTGTTGACCGCTGCTTCTTTTTTTATTCCTGCGACCGTATTAATACGGTCCGATCCCGCCCGGGATCATGGGCGCTGCCCCTACATCCGCTCGCTGCCGCCTTTGACGTGGCCGCGGTTGTTGGTATCGGTGCGGCCGCCCGACGCTTCCTTGCGCCCCTGGTTGGAAGTGCGCTCGGGGTCGTTCTTGCGGTCGCGGTCCTTGTTTACCGACTGCTGGCTGCCGTGCTGCGGCTTGTCGCCTTTCTGGTTTGCCATGTGTTCCCGTTTTAAAGAGTGAAAAGATCCGTATTCCTACGGCCGGCTTCAGCGCTCGCGGTTGTTACTGCGCTTCCCGAACGACTCATTCGGGTTATTGCTGCGGCTGTCCTGGTTGGCCGTGCCACGCCCGCCGCCACTCTGACCGCCGGTTTGCGTGGTGCCCTGCTGGTTACCGATGCTGCGGTCGCCGCCCTGCTGGCGTCCGCGCTCGAGGTCTGTATGACGCTCCCTGTTCTTCTTTGACATAGAAAAAGTTTCTGTACCGGCCGAAAGAATGGTGCCAAAACACCTTCACCAGAGCTTGCGGAGCGCTCTGTAAGCGGAAGAAAAAACGAACGTGGGAAAACTTTGGCTATACCGTTCCGGAATACTTGCCAAAGAGGGCCAGCAGGCAGGTCGCCAGCTCTTGCAGCGAGCGGAAGTCCAGGGGTTTTACGAGGAAGAGGTTGGCGCCGTCGTCGTAGGCATTGCGTACATCGAAGTGGGCGCTCGAGGTGGAGAGGATGCAGACCGGGATGTGTTTCCAGGCAGGCTCAGCGCGAAGGGCGCGCAGCGTTTCGCGGCCGTCCATCACCGGCATGTTGAGGTCGAGCACGATGAGGTGCGGGAGCTGGGTGGCAGCCCGCAACGCGTCGAGCGCGGCCACCCCGTTGCCTGCCTCCGTGAGCGTACAGGCGGGTCTATTACCTTGCAGTGCTTCCCCGAACAACTCGCGATCCGTCGCATCGTCGTCCACCAGCATGATCCTGAGCTCCTTTCCGGCTCCGGCAGTTCTTTCCATCCCGTCAAAAGTAGGGGAATGCCAGACCACTTTTTTTTCCGCGGCCCGGCAGGGTATCGTGTTTGTAGAGTAGATTTACGTTTCCTTAACCATGATTCCTACACAACCTGCCCCGCTGGATTCCCGCACCCTTTTCGAGCTCCTACTGGAGGCCGGCAAAGCCATCAATTCGGAGGTGGAGCTGGAAAAGGTGGTGCAGCGCGTGACCGATATCGCCACACAGCTCACCGGCGCCCGCTTCGGGGCTTTCTTTTACAACGTCATCAATGCCAGCGGCGAAGCCTTCGTGCTGTACACGATCTCCGGTGTTTCGCGCGAAGCCTTTTCGAAGTTCCCGATGCCGCGCAACACCAAGATCTTCGAGCCCACCTTTGCCGCCAGGGGCATCGTGCGCTACGACGATGTGACGGCCCAGCCCCATTACGCCCAGAACCCACCCTACCACGGCATGCCGCACGGGCACCTGCCGGTGCGCAGCTACCTGGCGGCGCCGGTCGTCAACCCATTTACGCAGGAAGCCATCGGCGGGCTTTTCTTCGGGCACCCCGACGTGGGGGTCTTCACCGAGGAGGCCGAGCGCCTGCTGGAGGGCATCGCCGCGCAGGCCGCCATCGCCGTCGGCAACGCCCGCCTGTTCGGTGAGAAAAAGGCCATCGAGCAGCGCCTCGTGGAGCAGAAAGAGCAATACCTCAGCATCTTCAACGCCACGTCCGACTCGATGATAATCTACGACGAGAACGGCACGATCGCCGAGGCCAATCCTTCCGCCTGCCGCATTTTCGGCTATGCCTACGAAGAGCTCATCGGCAAGCCGGCAGCCCTCCTCTTTGAAAATCCCGACGACTTCCGGGTGCTCAAGGAGATCGCGCTTTCGGGCAGGCAATACGCAGGCACCAACCGCCGCATCCGAAAGGACGGCAGCATCTTCACCGCCGAGTTCAAGGGCACCGACTTCATCTTCCGCGGCAAGCCGCACGTGCTGTCGATGGTGCGCGACGTGACGGACACCCAGGAAGTGCGCGCCGCCCTCGAGCGCAGCGAAACACTTTCCCAGGTCATTACGAGCGTGTCGCCCGTGGCGCTGTGGATGACCGATGACGAGCCGAAGACGATCTACATCAACCAGACCTGGTTCGACTGGGTGGGCGAGCGCGCAAACAGCGATCCGGACTATAGCTGGATCAACTCCGTGGTGCCCGCCGACCTGCCCCGGGCAAGGGCCACCTTCAAAGACGCCTTCGCAGCGCGGCGGGTGTTTTCGATGGACTTCCGCATCCAGCGGCGCAACGGCGAAGAGCGCTGGTGCTCGAGCCACGGCAGCCCCTACTACAAGCCCGACGGCTCCTTCGGCGGCTATGCCGGCTCGGTTACCGACATCACCGAACGCAAGCTTACGGAACAGCGCCTCGAGAGCCGCAACGTGCTCATCAACACCATCACCAACAATACCCTGCAGGCGCTCTTCCTGATGGACGATCGCCAGTTCTGCACCTATATGAACCCTGCGGCCGAAGCGATGACCGGCTACCGGATCGACGAGGTACAGGAAAAGCCGCTCCACTACTACATTCACCATACGCACCCCGACGGCCGGCACTTTCCCATCGAGGAATGCGCCATCGACCGGGCATTGCCTACCAAGAGCCAGACGCAGGGCGAGGAGGTATTTATCGACAAGAGCGGCCGCTTCTTCCCCGTGGCGTTCATCGCAAGCCCCATCATCGAGAAGGGGGTACCCAAGGGCACCGTGATCGAAGTGCGCGACATGACCGAGGAAAAGCGCGTTCAGGAGGAGCTGCGCACCCAGGAAAAGAAAGCGATGGCCCTGCTCGAGGAAAAGGTGCGCGAGCGCACCGTAGAGCTCGAGAAGCGCAACTACGAGCTGCTGCAGTTCACCAGCATCGCCTCGCACGACCTCAAAGAGCCGGTCCGAAAGATCTCGGTATTCAGCCGGCTCCTGCTCGACCGCATCGGCGGCGGCCTCGATACCGGCAACCAGCGTTACCTCAACAACATCATCGGCTCTGCCGACCGCATGATCCGCCTTATCGACGACCTCCTCTCCTTCTCCCGCCTGTCGCACCTGCGGCCTGCATTCGAGCCCGTTGACCTCAACGGACTCGTAAAAGGCATACTCGAAGACCTCGAGCTCCCCATCCGCGAGAAGAGCGCCGTGCTGGAGATCGCGCCGCTCCCGGTGGTAGACGGCATTCCCCTGCAACTTGGACAGATGTTCCAGAACCTGTTCAGCAACTCGCTCAAGTTCGCTCACCCCGACCGGGCGCCACGGATCAGCCTGACGGTTGTAGCACTACAGGCGGGCGACGAGCTGCACTACCGCTTTCAATACGAAGACAACGGCATCGGCTTCCATCCCGAGCAGGCCGAAAAGATCTTCGAGGTATTTCAGCGCCTCCATACCCGCGACCGCTACGAAGGCACCGGCGTAGGCCTCGCCATCGTGAAGAAGATCGTGGACCTGCACCACGGCAGCATCACCGCCTCCGGCGAAGAGAACATAGGCGCCCGGTTCGACATCACGCTTCCTGCGCGGCAGCCCGAATAGCCGGGAGGTCGTCTCTGAATGAGTTACTCCGCATCGTGACCTGAGGCATCAGGCGTCAGGCGCGAGGGCGAGCGCCCCCATTTGTGGCTTGCTCCTGACGCTTCACGCCTCACGCATTGAAGGGGGTCTTCATGAGGGAAAATGGCATAAAAAAAGCGACCACCAGGTCGCTTTTTTTATGCCGAGAAGGAAGCATCATTCTTCCCGCTCTGCGTTGCCGCCGTCGGTGCGGGGCGTGCGGTCGCCGCGCACCTTGCGCTCGGTTGCGCCCCCGTCCTTGCTGCGCGCCGCGCGGGCGCTGCCGCCCTCGCCACGGCTACGACGGCCCGTGCCCGTTGCGTTGGTGTTGGGATCGATACCGGCATTGTTCGGGGTGCCCATATTGCGGATGATCTCCACCGTGGTACCTGACTCGTTGCCAATGCCACCCGGCGCATCCGAAACACCCGTATACTGGTGCTGGTCGATGTGCCGCTCGTAGCCGCTGGCGCCGGTGCTGCGCGGGTTCACCCGCAGGCGGTTCTCCACGTGGCGCACACCGGAGATGGACTCCACCACGTCCTCGGCGCGGCGCTTCTCCTCGCGGCTCTCCACGGTGCCCATCAGGATCACCTCGTTGCCCGTTACCTGCACCTGGATGTGCGAAGCATCCACATGATCATCGTCGGTGAGGCGGTCGCAGATATCCTCGCGGATACGGTCTTCCGAGCGGCAGTAATCCTTGGGGCCGCGGCCACGGTGCCCACCCAGGAAGCCTTGCGGCGACGACTGTTGATGGGAGCCTGATTGCCCATACGGCATGGTGGCGCCATGACCGCGGTCCGACGACTGCTGCCAGCCGCCCTGCTGGTTGCTGCCGGGCGAAGGGTACCCGCTATGTGGGTTCATGCCTTCCTGGCCGCGCTGCTGCCCCCAGGATTGCTGTTGTTGCTGCCCGTAGTTGAGGTGCCCCGACTGGTTGTAGGAGCCATGCTCGTTGCGGCCGTTGCCCGTCTGGCCTTGCTGGCCATAGGAGGAGTTGCCCTGCACCTGGCCGCCGAAGCTTCCCTGGTCGCGGGAGCGGTCGTACCCGCCGGGGTTGAAGTCGTGGCCCGCGCCGCGGTTGCCGGGCTGCCCGTAGTTCCCCTGCTGCTGGCTGCCGCCGTACTGACCCGACTGCTGGTAGTTGCCCCCGTGGCGGAGTTCGGGATGCCGGTAGTCGCCCGAGGCGTGCTGCTGCCGGAATTCCTGCATACCGTTGTGCTGGTGTCCGTAATATTCGTTGTCGTTGTTGTCGGGCGTATAGCGAAGGTCGCGGGAGCCGCCGTATTGCTGCTGCTGCCCGTAGCCGGATCCCTGCTGGCTCGCATTGCTGTACGAATCGCCCGGGTTGCTGTGCCCGCGCTCCTGGTGCCGGAAGCGCTGGTCGTCGGCACTGCCTTGCCCGCCGCCCACATAGCGCTCGCCCGAATCGCCGAACTGGCGCACCGTACGCCCGCCGGTACGCTGCTGGCCGCCGTACTCGTTGGAGTCGGGAAGGTCCTCTTCGCCGCGCATCCATTTGTCCTGGAATCCCTGCCCGCCTGATTGGCTGTACTGGTCCTGGTTGCGGTAAGGGTCGCTGCCCCCGCTCTGCCCGGGACGATACCCCTCGGGGTATTGGTTTCTTTCTGCCATAAATTGTTTTTTTACGATGGTTGAATAGAAGACAATCGTAAAAGGAGGCACAGCAAATTTTGCACCCGACCATCGTATGGAAGAGGCGCTAACGGGGCTGTAGTTAAGGAGTCCGGCAAACCGATCAGAGGCGCCCATCGGCAGCCTGCAAGGTGATCACCGGTGCCTGAAGCGAGGGCACGGGCCCGAGTGAAGGCAGCGGGAGGAACACATGGAAGCGGGTACCTCTGCCGGGTGTGCTCTCCACGGTAATGGCACCGTGGTGGTAGTCCACGATCTTCTTGCAGAGCGCGAGACCCACGCCGGTGCCCGGATAGTCTGCGCCGTGCGGCAGGCGCTGAAACAGCGAAAAGATCTTGTCGGCAAAAGAAGGCTCGAAGCCGATCCCGTTGTCGGTGAACACGAGCTCAACATAGCGGGTACCAGCCTCGAGGCCGCCTGCCGGCACCGCATCGGCACCATGCGTTATGGCGGCTATGCTGACCCGCGGCGCCTCCTCCGAAAACTTGAGTGCATTGCTGATCAGGTTGCTGAACAGCTGGCCCAGTTGCAGGCGGTTGCCGATCACTACCGGCAACGGCATAGCGGTAAGCAGGGCGCCCTTTTCCTGGAGGAGCAGCTCGAGGTCTTCGCGGATGTGTGCAAGCACTTCGTTAAGGTCCACCGCGCAGCATTCGGCCCCGCTGCCGGAAACCTGGCTGTACTGCAGCACGTCGCGGATGAGTGCGCTCATGCGGCCTGCCGAGGCGATGATCTTCTGCAGGTAGCCTTCCAGCAGCGGCGGCTCGTGGAGGTGGCGCTTCGAAAGGTCGGCAAAGGTGACGAGCTTGCGCAGGGGCTCCTGCAGGTCGTGCGAGGCGATGTAGGCAAATTGCTCGAGCTCGCGGTTCGACTGCCCGAGCGCCCGGTTGAGCGCAGTAAGGCGCGCATTGCTCTCCATGATGCCCGTGATGTCGTGGCTCACGAGCAGCACCCTGTCTACGGCGCCGGCATCGTTGTGTAGCGGGATGTAGAAGTGCTCGTAGTAGTGCCCCGAAAGCGCGGAGCGGTGACTTTCTTCGCGCAGCAATCGGCCTTGCAGCGCGGCATCCAGCAGCGCCAGCACGCGGTCGCCTTTCATGCCGGGAAATAGCTCGTCGAGGCGGCGGCCGATGAGCGCGTCGCGCCCCTTTCCGAATACGAGCTCGCACTGGCGGTTGACGCTCACGTAGCGCCCTTCGCTGTCGAGCACGGCGATCAGATCAACGGAGGAGTCGATGATGTTCTCGGTAAGCTCCTTCTGCGCGCGGAGGGTGGCGTTGGCGGCTTCGAGCTGCGCGGTGCGCTCGGTCACTTTCTGCTCCAGGTTGCGGTTGAGGGAGCGGATCTCTTCGTTCTGCCGCTCGATCTGCGCCAGCATACCGTTGAAGGCATCGGTGAGCAGCCCGATCTCGTCGCCGCTGTGCGCGGTGGCCCGCACGGAGTAATCGCGGCGCTCCGATACCGCACGTGCCGTGCCCGCAAGCTGCAATATCGGCACCGACACCGAGCGCTGCAGGCGCCGCGAGTAGAGCACCGCGAGCCGCACGGCCACGGCGCTCACGAGCAGGGTCACGAGCAGGTAGCGGGCGAGGCGCTCGTATACCGGCTGCAGGTGCGTGCGCAGGTACAGGGTACCGTTGCGCTGCCCGCCGCCGGCCACCGGCAGGTAGCCTTCCACCGAGAGCGGGCCGGAGCGGTACTGCTCGGCGGGCGGGTTGGCGATAAAACGGATGTCTACGGCATGATCCGCAGGATAGTGCGCGAACAGGCGGCCCTTGGCGTCGTAGAGCCGTGCTTCTACAAGGTTGCGCTGGCTGTGGAGCGACCGGAGCACGGCCTGTGCCGCCTGCTGATCCCTGGCGGCGAGGGCAGCCGTACTGTTCACCGAAAGCAGGCGGCCGAGGGCGCCGAGCTCGCGCTGGGCCAGGCTGCGGTAGGTCAGGAATTCATACACCGACAGTACCGTGCAGGTCAGCAGCAGCACGAGGCCGCAGGTGAGGAGGATCACCCGGCGCAGCTTGTGTTGAATGGGGGTAAAGCGTTCCGGCATCAGCAGAGGATTTGGCCCCGGCGGCAGCGCCGGGAGGTGATACCACGCAGGCGACCGCGCGTCGCTTCGCATCTTTTGAAGAACGCTTGTAGTTCTACGGTACAGGCCTGCGCTTCCGTTCCGGTAGTTGCGGGCAAGGTATCGTCAGCCCCGGACCGGGGCGGCAGAGTTAAGGAGTGCCAGGGCATTTCGTCGGGTTTTGGCGGTTCGCCCTCCACTTACACAAAAGTGTTCCAAAGCCGTGTTCGGACACTCCTTTTTAGACCCGCTAAGGGTATTCCTGATGCCGTGCTCCGTCAGGGAAGTACGATCACCTTACCTCGCGTGCGGCCGGTTTCGATCTGGGCATGCGCGGCGGCCATCTCTTCAAATGGGAACCGGCTTTCCACCTGCGGCTTCAGGGCACCGCTGCTCAGGAGGCCGGCCAGCGCTTCCATGTCGGCGCCGCTTGAGTGCACGAGGTAGTTCTTTGCCGTAACGCCGCTTTCGGAGGCAGCAGCCAGTACCGGCTCCTTTGCGCCGCCCACGATCGAAACGAGTATGCCGCCGGGCCGCAACAACCGGAGCGACTGCAGCGTGGTATCGCCACCGATCGGGTCGAGCACCACGTCCACGGGCACTACAGCATCCCGTATATCTACGGCCGAATAATCGACAGGCTCGTCGACCCCCAATGTGCGCAGGAATTCCTGGTTGGCGGTGGAGGCGGTTCCTACCACCGTGGCGCCCAGGTGCCGGGCGATCTGTACGGCAAAGTGACCCACGCCGCCGGCTGCGGCATGCACCAGCACGCGTTGCCCGCGCTGCAGGCCCGCCTCGTGCACCAGCACCTGCCAGGCAGTGAGCGCGGCAAGGGTTGTGGCGGCAGCGGCTTCATGGGTGATGGCTTCCGGCTTGCGCGCGAGGTGCGCAACGGGCGCCACCACGTATTCCGCATAGCAGCGGCCGGAGCCCGGGAAGTTGATCATACCAAAGAGCGCATCGCCTATACCCACGCCGGCAACGCCTTCGCCGAGCGCATCGACTACTCCGGATACGTCCCAGCCTAGGATGGCCGGGGGCGCTTCCTGCAATTTGGAAAAGAAGGCGCCGCCCTTGCGGGTCTTCACGTCGACGGGATTGACGGAAAGCGCCCGCACGCGGAGGCGTACTTCACCGGGGCCCGGCTCGGGAACGGGCAGCGTGGTGTATTGTAGTTGTTCGGTGCCGCCGGCGCCGGCGAGGAGGATCGCTTTCATGCTGATGCTTTTGGATGTGTGCGACAAAAGTAACAGTGGGCCAGAAGGAGGTGCAGCCGGTTGTCGCTGGATAACGTTTATTGACAGGACGGTGACGGTAGGATTCTTCCCGGCGCAAGCGCCTGGCATACTTCAAAGCAGGACGCGGGTTTCACGCGGAGACGCAAAGTCGCAGAGACGCAAAGATTCATGGGTTAAGCGGAGTGCACGTCATCGCGAGCGCAGCGTCCCGAAGCCTCGGGGCAAACGCCCCCGTTACACGGTGTGTTCGAGAAACCTGCGTTACGCAGGATGCGAAAGTGGAATAGTTAGTAGAGCCAATGCTATGGGATGCAGTGGGCTGCTTCGTCCCGGCCTCATGCGTAACCGGGGACCCTTCGGCAAGCTCAGGATGACTAAACTTTGTTGCCCGCCAGCGGCGTGGGAGGCCTCGCAATGACTGCGCGCATCGGCCGCTGAGTGTACCATCGAATCGTCTCCATTTTCGTACGAGCAACCGCGTCTTCGACAAGTTCCGGATGACAAGTGTCTCTTCTCAGGCAAGGCCTGTCGAAGCCACCTCATCATCCCATCACCCCATTCTCCCATTACCCCATTATTCCCGCGATCAACTCATACGACCGGATGCGCGCATCGAGGTCGAAGGTGTTAGTGGTGATCATGACCTCCTGCACGCCCGTTTCGGCGATGAAGTCGTCCAGTCCCTCCTTCACGGTGGCGGCGCTACCCACGAAGGCATAGCGGGCCATGTGCTGCACGGCGGCGCGCTCCGCATCGTTCCAGTGACCGTCCATTGAAACCACGGGTGGAGCCAGCGGCTGGCGGTGGTTGCGCACGAGGCCGAGGATCAGGCGGTAGAAGGACGTGGCGAGGTGCTGCGCTTCGGCATCGGTGCCGGCCGCCAGGGCGTTGACGCAGGCCAGCGCATAGGGCGCAGCGAGGTAGCGCGAGGCGCGGAACCGCTCCCTGTAGATATACAGTGCCTCCTGCAGGTGGGTTGGCGCGAAATGCGACGCAAAGGCGAACGGCAGTCCAAGCACCGCTGCGAGCTGCGCGCCGTAGGTGCTGGAGCCGAGGATCCACACCGGCACCTCCGAACCCTCGCCCGGGATCGCACGCACGCGTGCCGAGGCGTCGCGCGGAGCGAGGTAGGCGAGCAGTTCCTGCACATCGCGGGGAAAATCGTCGGCGCCCTGCAGGCTCCGGCGGAGGGCGTGCGAGGTCACCGGGTCGGTGCCGGGCGCGCGGCCGAGGCCGAGGTCGATGCGGCCGGGATGCAGCGCGGCAAGAGTGCCAAACTGCTCGGCGATGAGGAGCGGGGCGTGGTTGGGCAGCATGATGCCGCCGGCGCCCACGCGGATGGCCGACGTCTGCGCGGCCACGTGACCGATGAGCACGCTGGTGGCAGCGGAGGCTACGCTCTCCATATTGTGGTGCTCGGCAAACCAGTAGCGGGTGTACCCGAAGCGCTCAGCCGCCTGCGCGAGGGCCACGCTGCGGCGGAAGGCATCGGCCGCATCGGCGCCCTGCACGATGGTAGCGAGATCAAGTACGGAAAGCGGGATGGGCGAGGACATAGGTTGCATGAAGTGCAAAGCTACTGAGGGGGCATATCACGGAACAGTCATTTCACTTTTCCGATTGGAAAGTCAAAAATCAAAGGCTAATAGCCTTGGCGTTCTTCCTGAAAGCTGCATCCACACGAAATAAGAAAGGAGAAAGGAGTGGCGGGCAAGCGGACACCTGTTTGCCTTATTCCCACGAGAAGCACTCTTTTCTACGACGGGCGCGACGGAGGCGGAGGCGTTGCACGACGAGGTTCCCGAGGAGGGGTCCTGCGGCGAGGCCGGCAAAGGCGATGAGCTGGGTGTAAAGGGGCCAACGCCCGACGAAGAAGGAGAGCGCGGCATAGGCCGCAAGAAGCACAGCGGCGAGGACCCAGGCGGCCGTGCGGCGCGGCCAGAGAAGGGCGGTAGCGATTCCGCCGGCAAGGGCCGCCACGAGAAAGGCGCCCTGACGCAGCGCAAGCCAAAGCGGTACCTGCAGAACAGGCGGCAGCGTTGCCAGCCAGCCGTCATCGGGCGACAGGAGCACCAGGGCGACAAAGGAAAGCACGGCTACCAGGAGCCCCACGAACACCGCCACCCCTCCCTGCCGGAAGAGGCGCGAATACAATCTATCGCGACGAGCGGACATGACCCGGAAGTTACGGCAAGCGGGGGAAAAGGAGGTTTAGGGGGTTTAGGGGATCGGTGCAATGGAGCTGGGCGGGTGGAGCCACCGACTCGCAGCGGGCGCCGACCGTAGATCTACGGGCGGGGAGTGTGCTCGAAGGTGAAGTCCTGCGGCGGGGCCGCCGCCTGCAGGCGGCGGCGTTGGCGGCGCCATACGGGCCAGTGCCCGAGCAGGGGACCGGCGATGACCAACGCATAAATCCCTATCCACTCGCCGGGCTCTGCCGTATTGAACCCATAGGTTATGGCGATCAGCACCACGTAGAAAACGCTTTGCGACCCGGCCACCGTCCACCGGGGCGCCACGAGGGCGCCGAGGGCGCCACCGCCCGCGAGGCCCGCCAGCATGATGGCGCAGGAGGCTGCCCAGCCGGAGTTCGTTTCCATCCGCGCTTCGTCCCAGCCGAGGCCTCGGGTGAGGAGCACGAAACCGGCTGCCGCCAACAGCGAGGAAGCACCGATGCCGGCGATAAAGGCAAGAAACGAAAACAGGAGGGAGCGGGTGCGGAACATAGGGGCAAGATACGGCAGCGGGCGGAGCCACCCAATGCTTTGGGAACGAACCAATGACCCGACTTGCGACGCACTCGGACCGGCCAGGTCAAACCATCAAAACCCTGCAAAACCTCCCAAAACCCTTTCCGCTACCTTTGCCCCATGTCTCAACCCGCTTTCGACCTTCCTTCCCTTGTCGCCGCCGCCGGCATCGACGCCCTCAACCCCATGCAGGAGGCCATGCTCGCCGCTACGGAGGAGCACCCCCATGTGGAGCTGCTGTCGCCCACCGGCTCCGGCAAAACCCTCGCCTTCCTGCTCCCCCTCGTGCGCACGCTCGAAAAAGGCAAGAAGGGCACGCAGGCCCTCATCGTGGTGCCCTCGCGCGAACTGGCGCTGCAGATCGAGGAGGTGTACCGCAAGCTCCGCACGGGCTTCAAGGTCACGGCCACCTACGGGGGGCATAAGCGCGAGATCGAAGAGCAAAGCCTCACAGAGGCCCCTGCACTCATCGTAGGCACCCCCGGCCGCATCGGCGACCACCTGCGCCGCGAAAACATCAAGCCCGAAGGCATCCACACCCTCGTGCTCGACGAGTTCGACAAATCGCTCGAGCTCGGCTTCCGCGAGGAGCTCGAGTTCATCGTGCGCTCGATCCCTTCGCTGGAGCGCCGCTATCTTACCTCGGCCACACGTGCCGAAGAGGTGCCCGACTTCGTGGGCGCCACGGACCTCCATACGCTCGACTTCCTGCCTGAGGACGGCGAGGCAAAAGACGCCCTCCTGCTGCAGTCGGTAACGTCGACGGAGGCCGACAAGCTCGAGACCCTGTTCGCCCTCCTCTGCAACCTGGGCCGCGGGCCGGCCATCATCTTCTGCAACCACCGCGAGAGCGTGGAGCGCACCGGCGCCTTCCTCACCGAGAAAAGCATCTCGCACGTGTGGTACCACGGCGCCATGGAGCAGCGCGACCGCGAAGTGGCCCTCGCCAAGTTCCGCAACGGCTCGGCTTCCTTCCTCGTCACCACCGACCTTGCTGCGCGCGGTCTCGACATCCCGCACATCCGCGCCATCATCCACTACCACCTCCCTCCCACCGAAGATTCCTTTACGCACCGCAACGGCCGCACCGCCCGTATGGACGCCTCCGGTACCGCCATCCTCATCCTCGGTCCGGAAGAGAAAGTGCCCGCCTACATCACCGCTCCCGTGGAGCCCGTAGAAATACGTACCGACATGGGCCTGCCCGAGAAGCCCAAATGGACCACCTTCTTTGTGGGCGCCGGCAAAAAAGACAAGGTGAACAAGATTGACATCGTGGGCTTCTTCGCGCAGAAGGGGGAGCTCAAATCCGAAGACATCGGCCTCATCGAGGTGAAGGATTTCTTCTCCTTCGTAGCCATCCGCAGAAGCAAGGCCAGCGCCGTGCTCATGGCCATCAAAGACCATAAGCTGAAGGGCAGGAAGATGAAGATCGATATCGCGAAATAAGTCATCGAAGGGAAAGAAGTGATTCTTACCGCTAAGAAAAGAAGAGGCTAAGGTATTCGCTAAGAAAAGGTCCCGCTGACGCGGGACTTTTGATATCTGATCTCAACTATCGAAACTCGGATCCCTTCCGATTAGAACATTCATTCCACCCGGACAGTGGCCGAGGGAGAAGCCAGCGATGCACTTACGACGCCCTTTTATCACGAGAGCGAGTGTCAGAGAGGTACTCCAATGCAGGCGGCAATGCGACGATAGGCAGACGGGGTTCTGTAACCTGCAACAGGATTGCTACCGGAACGAATGCTTCACCTATGTGCCCCCTTGGGGGGACAGGGGGCCGCTAATATCATTCTAACATCCTCATAATTGCCTTCTAATCCTCCTTAACACCTGCTGCAACGGCCTCGCTGGAACTTTGAGCCAAGCAAACCGTGTAGCATGAAGATCAACCTGGCGCTGGTATTGGCAATCATCGTTGCCGTGGGACTGGTTGCCCTCGGCTTCACCGCCTTCCAGATCTCCTCAGAGCGCGAAAAGCTGAACACTGAGCTGCAGGCGCGCGCCGTGCGCAACGGCGACGAATTCTACCGCCTCCACCTCGACAGCCTCGCGCTTCGCGACAGCGTGCTGCAGGACCGTGCCGACTCGCTGGCCGGGGCGTACTCCTTCGAGGCCGTACTCCTGTACCACCGCCCCGACAGCATGCTCCCGCTCAAGCCCCCCACCATCCCGGTTTCCACACCCGGCAGCGATCATATCGACCTTGCCCTGAGCGCCGACTCCTCGCTCACCCGCCTCACCGAAGGAGGCAGGGGCTCGCTGTTCGAATACATCAAGGTAGTGCGCCGCGACTCGCTCCCACCCATTGCTATCGCCTACTACACCGACGCTTCCTACATCGACCGGATCATCAACAGCATCTGGATGCGCAACTTCGCCCGCTGGTTCATCCAGGCGCTCCTCATCTCGGTGGTGACCCTCCTGATCGTGCGGCGCGGCGTGCTGCTGCCGGTGAACCGCGTCATAGCCTGGGTGCGCGCCGCCCGCCAGGGCAACGTATCGGAACTGCAGCAAACGGCACCCAACTCGTTTCTCTCTCCCCTCTACCAGGAGATCACCGGCATCGCCCACGCGATGCGCGAGGCACAGGCACAGGCACGCGAGGAGGCACGCCTCCGCACCTCCGCCGAAGCCGTATGGACACCCGAGCGCCTCAACGAAGAGATGCGCCACCTCCTGCGCAACCGAAAGCTGATCGTGGTGTCGAACCGGGAGCCCTACATGCACATCCGGCAGGGCAAGGAAATTAAATGCATCATGCCCGCGAGTGGTATGGTTACGGCGCTGGAGCCTATTCTCAAGGCCTGCGGTGGCCTTTGGATCGCCTCAGGCTCCGGAGATGCCGACCGTGAGACGGTAGACGCGCACGATAAGGTGCTGGTGCCGCCCGGGGAGGGTAAATACACGCTGCGCCGAATCTGGATCACGAAGGAGCAGGAACAGCATTTCTACTATGGCTTCTCCAACGAGGGACTCTGGCCCCTGTGCCACATCGCACATACCAGGCCTGTCTTCCGCAAGGAAGACTGGGAGCACTATTGCGCCGTGAACGAGCAGTATGCCGCCGCCGTGCTCGAGGAGATCGAAGGTGAAGTGGAGCCGTTTATCCTGGTACAGGATTACCACTTCGCGTTGCTGCCGCGCCTCATCAAGGAGCGGCGTCCCGATGCGCGCGTCGCCATCTTCTGGCACATCCCCTGGCCCAATCCGGAATCGTTCGGCATTTGTCCCTGGGAGAAAGAACTGCTCCTGGGCATGCTGGGCGCCGACCTGGTGGGCTTCCATACACAGTACCATTGCAACAATTTCCTCGAAACGGTCAACGGGTCGCTGGAGTCGCGGGTGATCTGGGAGCATTTCGCCGTCAAGATCGGCTCGCGGCTGACGCAAGTGAAGCCTTTTCCCATCAGCATCGCCTTTACACTCAAAGACCTCGAGGCAGAGTCGGGCCCCGCCCGCACCGAAGCCACCGAATTGCTGCGGCAATATGGCATCAGCGCCGAAAGCTTCGGCATTGGCGTGGACCGCATCGACTACACCAAGGGTCTAACCGAGAAGTTCCTTGCCGTGGAGCGCTTCTTCGCCCAGCATCCCGAGTACATCGGACGCTTCACCTTCGTGCAGATCGGCGCGCCGAGCCGGTCGCTGCTAAAAAGCTACTCCGACACCATCAGTGCCGTGGACGCCGAGGCCGAGCGCATCAACTTCAAGCTGAAGACGAAAGGTTGGCAGCCCATCCTGCTCCTCAAGAAGCACCACAGCCACGAAGAAATCCTGCCCTTCTACCAGGCCGCGAAATTCTGCCTCGTCACCTCGCTTCACGACGGAATGAACCTCGTGGCCAAGGAATTCATCGCCACGCGGCAGCACAACGACGGCGTGCTGATCCTGAGCCAGTTTGCGGGTGCCGCCCACGACCTTCACGGCGCGCTCATCGTGAACCCCTACGACACCGAAGGCAGTGCGGCGGCCATCTACGAGGCACTCGAGATGCCCGAAGCCCGCCAGCAGCAAACGATGAGCGGCCTGCGCCGCACCGTCATGCGCAAAAACGTATACGCCTGGGCGGCCGACATCCTGAAGTCGATGGCCGCGATCAACGGATAAAGAGCATCTCCGACCTGTGATCGAGGATCTCAGATGGGATTTGTGATGTGTGATTTGTGATTTCAGATTTGTGTTCGGGCAAGTGTCCATTAGGTTTTGATTCTTTACCAAACTGGATATCTGGTTTATTTACGCGAAGCAGTTTTTTGCCCGCTAATTCCCGCGTGCGCACAAACCCATGGTACGGCTTAATTATACTTACGATGTGAAGCAATGGCTGTAAAGGTGCAAACACTGCGATCTAAGTCCCCCCCCTGGGACAGGGGTGCCCGGTTGCGAAAAGAATTTCCGAACAAAGTTCCCCTTTGGGGGACAGGGGCCGTGCGTAGCTTTGAACGTATGCAATTAGGCCTTTACTCCTTCGGCGACGTCGGCACGCACCCCGACACCGGCGCGCACCTATCCCCACAGCAACGCCTGCGCGATCTTCTCGAAGAAATACGGGTGGCCGATGAAGCGGGGCTCGACGTGTTCGGTGTTGGCGAACACCACCGTCCCGACTACGCCGTATCGGCGCCAGCCACCGTGCTGGCGGCAGCTGCGGTGCAAACGAAGCAGATCCGCCTGACGAGCGCCGTCACCGTACTCTCCTCCGACGACCCGGTACGTGTCTTCCAGCAGTTTGCCACCGTAGATCTACTGTCGAACGGACGCACCGAGCTCATGGCAGGCCGCGGCTCCTTCATCGAATCGTTTCCGCTCTTCGGCTACGACCTTGACCTGTACGATGCGCTCTTCTCCGAAAAGCTTGACCTTCTGTTGGAGATCCGGAAGCAAACGATGGTCAGCTGGAAGGGAACGCACGCGCAAACCATCCGGGAGCGTGGCGTCTGGCCCCGCCCTGTGCAGCGCCCCCTCCCTGTTTGGATCGCGGTTGGCGGCACGCCCGAGTCGATCGTGCGCGCCGGTGAGTACGGGCTGCCGCTTGCCCTTGCCATCATCGGCGGACAGCCCGCGCAGTTCGCCCCGCACATCCGGTTGTACAAGGAAGTGTATGAAAAGTCCGGCCACGATACCGCGCAGCTGCAGGTGGGGATCAACTCGCATTGCTTCCTGGCCGAAACCTCGCAGAAAGCGCGGGATATTTTCTGGCCGCCCTATGCAGAGGTGATGCGGCGCATCGGGCGTGAGCGCGGCTGGCCACCCATGAGCCGCGCCCAGTTCGACGCGTCCTGCGGTCCCAAAGGCGCGCTCCTCGTAGGCTCACCACAGGAGGTCGCCGATAAGATCGCCTACCAGCAGGAGCTGTTCGGGCACACCCGCTTCCTCGCCCAGATGAGCATCGGTCCCATCGCCCACGCCGACGTGCTCCGCTCCATCGAGCTCTTTGCCACACTCAAAAAGCCCCAATGAAAAAGCCCCGCTGATGCGGGGCTTTTTGATCTCAGCTGTCAGATGTAATGATCGCAGATGTGTTTCAGGTCGAAGGGCTCCTAATGTTATCAGGCCGTACGATGTATCGTTGATCAAACAGACCGATAAACACTTCTTCTACGTACTTGCCTTGAGTTCAGATCTCCGATGTATTGATCTCAGATCTGTTTCAGGCCGTACGTTTCTTCGTGTTATCAGGCTTTACTTTTTACCAATAGACAAATAGACCAATACCCGTTCTACTTGCCCTGGGAAAGGATCACCGCGCTGTAAGCAGGCACCTGCACCGACGTATGCCGGAGGTCGCGCTTCAGGTAGCGGCCGTTGTGGTCGAACGCAACGGCCCAGGAGCCTTCGCCGAGCGGTACCGCCACCGGGCCGGCCGTGCCGTTGAACGCCACAAGGATCGTACTCCAGCTATCTCCTACCGCGGCCCCATTGATACGGTACACCACAGTTCCCGGCGCCGACGACTCGAACTTCAGGTGTTTCGCGATATCGGCCGCGCTGGTCATCCGGAAAGCCGGGTGCGCCTTGCGCAGCTCAATGAGCGCACGCATATAGTCGAACGTGAATTTATTCTTCGTCTTCAGCGACCAGTCGATCGCATTCACCGAGTCGGGTGAATTGTAAGAGTTCTCGACGCCCTTCTTCCCGCGCAGGAACTCGGTGCCGGCGTGCAGGAAGGGAATACCCTGCGACGTAAGCACGATGGTGTTGGCAAGGCGTTGCATCCGCGCACGGTCTTCTTCCGACGCATCGGTAGCGGAGATGGCGAGCTTATCCCAAAGCGCGTGGTTGTCGTGGCATTCGCAATAGGTGACGGTACCGGCCGGCGATGCCGCATAGGGCTTCTTCGAATAGTTCACTTTACTGTAGTCGACCTGCGGGTGCTGTGTGGATGCGACGATCCCGAACTTGATGCTCTCTTCCATGCCCGACTTGCCCGAGGCGAAGCCGCGGTCGTGGTGATCGAATACGGAGCCCTTGATGCCGTCGCGGATGTCGTCGCTGAACACGGCCACACCTTGCAGCTGCATGCCGTTGGCTTTGAGTGCCCGTTGCGCGTCGGGCAGCGGCGAGGCGCCGGCCGTCCAGCCTTCACCGTAAAGCAGGATGTCGGGCTTCACCTTGTGCAGCTCCGTAGCAATACGGTTCATCGTCTCGATGTCGTGCACACCCATGAGGTCGAAGCGGAAGCCGTCCACGTGGTATTCCTTCACCCAGTGCAGTACCGACTCGATCATGAACTTGCGCATCATCGGGCGCTCGGAGGCGGTCTCGTTGCCGCAGGCAGTGGCGTCGGAGAAGGAGCCGTCTGCCTTCTGGCGGTAGTAATACCCCGGCACCAGGATATTGAAATTGGAGTTGTGCGACTTCGCCGTGTGGTTGTAGACCACGTCCATCACCACCTTGAGTCCCTTCTTATGAAACGACTGCACCAGCTGCTTGAATTCGCGGATGCGCACAGCGCCGTCGTCAGCCCTGGTGGCATAAGAACCCTCCAGCGCGTTGTAGTTGAGCGGGTCGTATCCCCAGTTGTATTGCACCTTATCGGGACGCGATTCGTCCACCGAGTTGTAATCGAAGGAAGGCAGCAAGTGCACGTGCGTCACGCCGAGCTCGGCAAGGTGGTCGATACCGGTGGCGGCGCCGCCCGCGTTGCGGGTACCGCTCTCGGTAAGCCCGAGAAACTTACCTCTATGGCTGGCGCCCGAAGAAGCATGTATCGATGCGTCGCGTACATGCAGCTCATACAGTACCGCATCCGTAGGATTACGGGTCACCGGCGCCTTGTCGGCCGTCCAGCCCGCGGGGTTCGTCTTGCGGAAGTCGATCACCTGGCCACGGCGGCCATTTACGCCTACGGCGGTTGCATAGGGGTCGGTCACTTCCTCGCTCCACTTGCCGTTGTGCTGCACCTGGAACGCATAGTAGCGCCCCTCCAGGTTGCCGGGCACGGTGGCGGCCCAGGTACCGCCGGCGTCCTTCTTCATCGCTACGGTGCGCAGGGCGGTACCGCCGGCCCCTTCGCGGTAGAGCAGCACGCGCGCCGCCGCCGCCGTGGGCGCCCAGATGCGGAACTGCGCCCGCTGCGGGCTCCAGCGAAGGCCAAGGTCGGTGCCGTTATAGACAGGATAGGAGGAATAGTCGGGGGCCTGCGCGCCGGCGCTGGAGCAGAGCAGGGCGGCCGCGGCTACGGGAAAGAGTCGGTGGATGAGGTCCATGCGCTAAAGATAATACGCCGGGCCGTTGCCCCCTTGTTAATAAGAAGACGATCCGGAAAGGGCATACCGCACTCGTCGCTCACATCGCCCTTCGCTCGGCTATATCCTGCCGGTGCGCGCCCTCCGCTCCCGGCTGTCGCAGCTCCTCGTCGGAGCGCTTCTTGAGTCGCTCGAAGAGCGCGATCACCAGCAGCAGCCAGGCAAAGCCGATGCAGATTCCCGCCAGCACGTCGCTCGGATAGTGTACCCGCAGGTATACGCGGCTGAACCCGATAAGGAGTGAAAAAAGGATCAGCAGGACGCCGCCGGCGACGCGCAGCGGCTTCGGCAGCTCCGTCTTCCAGAGCAGGTAGGCCAGCAGGCCGTAGAAGATAAAGGCCGACGTGGCGTGGCCGCTGGGAAAGGAAAAGTTCTCGAGCTTGCCGATGAGCGGGTGGGGCGGCCGCACCCGCTGGAAGGAAAGCTTCATCACGTAATTGAGGAGGTGCCCGCCAAGGCCGGCCACCCCGATCTCAAGCGCCCGCTTCCAGTTCTTGCGCAGCAGCAGCCCTCCTACCAGCAGTGCGTACCCTACCTGCAGAAAGCCCGCGGAGGCGCAGTGCGTGACCGTCTCCATAAACGGCGTCCAGGCGGGGTCCACCACATGCGTTGCCATATAAGCGAGCACCGCGTTGTCGGCTGCCTCTTCCTTCGCCCAGAGTACGGTGTGGGCGATATAGGTAAAGCCGAGCAGGGCACCTGCCAGCAACAGGAGGAGCGCCAACAGGCGGAGCGGCAACTTGCCCAAATAACGCTTCAGGAAGGAAGTACTGCTCTGCATGCCCGCCCTGTGTAAAAAAAGGGTGCCGGGCCGGGCAGAAAAAAGCCCTTCCGGAGCGAAAGGGTTTATTCAGGCTGGAGTCGAGCGCTTACGTTGTCTGGCGCAGCGCGTCGGCGGCAGGGTCGGGGGCCGGGCGCACCTCGATCTCCTTCATGCTCATCCGGTACTGGATCTCTTTGAGCTCGCGGTAGATGGCGGTGATCTCGGGATGCGACTTCGAATCGGAGGTGGCCTGGTCGAATTGCTTTTTGGTGTGCTCGAAGAGCAGCTTCAGGGTGGGGAGGTCCATACCCTCATACCAGCGGTGGAGGTTCATTGGGGAAGAATGTGGTTAAAAGGTGTCGTGCAATATCCCGAAAAAAGCCAATCCTGCTACTTCTAAATAAAGAAAGTACTGGGAATCACCTAACCAAAGAAGAGCTGTTAAGGCGGAGCGCTGTTTAACAAAAGGCCAACTGGGGAAGGGAATGATTTTCGGACCTATAGAAGCGTCCACAAACACCACCCATGAACACCCAACAGATCGAACAGGAAACCTTAAAGCTGCTTTACCGGCAGGAGCTCAAGAAGCTGTATCAGGCCGTACTGCACGGACGCAGCCAGGAAGCGCTGCGCCCGCAGAAAACACTCGTTACCCACCTGCTGCACTGTCTTGGTGAGCGGCCCTGCAATGCGGCCTTCTGAACACAGCAAAAGTGCGAATGAGAGGCTTACAGGTGGCAGCGCAGAAAAGCCGTTTTTTGATCGCAGGATAATGACGGACGCTATCTGCTGCGCACCTTAGTCGGGCATCGGGAATGAGCTCCGTTCTTTACTGGCGGTCGCCCTCAATGCCGGCAAACAAAGGTGTGCCGGTTCTACTTTCCGATACAGAAAGTAAAAACCCGCTACGGGAGCGGGTTTCATTGTACTTAGGTACAAGGAAGGTACAAAAAGGCCTTTTTTAGCGTTTTTTTGCCTCCTCACCGGGCTAACTATCCTGTATTCTGAGATCGTTACATTTCTGTCCGAAGAGGCATGTCATCCCAGGTCTGATCGAGAAGATGCCGGCCCGCTTTTTTCTTATTACGTCCACCCCATTGCTTAAAGAAGAACTTCACGTCCGCTGCCTGGCACTGGTCCAGTATGTCCAGTACCCAGTCCTCTTTCATCGGGCGCGCTTTGTGGCCAGACTCCCCGCCGACGATCACCCAGTCGATTCCTGTCAGGTTCATTTTCGGCAATGGCCCGATCAACGGCTCACATGACAGGAACTTCACACGGGCAGCAGTGCGCCGAAGATGGTCGATGCGGTGCATCACTTTCTGGTTTTCAACAGACACCCCCATCCATATGTTATGTCCCCAGCGCAACTCCGAACTGTACTCCAGCAGTAGATCGCTGCGCTTGGTAAGGACCTGGAAGACGTGTTGCGGGTTATCATTCATGACGTCGAACACCTGTTTGATAAACGCCAGTGGTATCTCTGCATGAAACAAGTCGCTCATCGAATTCACGAACACTGTTTTCGGTGAACGCCACGTATACGGGAGGTTGAGGGCGTCGGGGTGCATGCGGACCTCGAAAGCGTCTTTGTATTTTTCAACCCCCATTGCCTGCAACCGACTCGACATTACCTCTGCGTAGCAAAACTTACAGCCAGCAGAGATCTTATCGCAGCCCGTCGTGGGATTCCACGTAGCATCGGTCCATTCGATACTTGTTTGTGCCATATTAGGTCAATTTGCAACTACACAGCTGCGGTCTTTGCCTTTGCCAGCACATATTTCTGCGGGCGCGGGTTCTTATAAACGTTGTCGTATGTTACCAGTGGCGATGTCCCCTCGTAATCAAGCCGCTTCGCGGCCTTTAATTCCTTCGCCACCTCCGCTGCATGTGCGGGGATATGTCCTTCCTCATACGCAAACTCCAGAAGGCCGAAGTTATCAGTAATCTCACCAGCAAGCAGTTTGGCTTTTACATTTTCTTTGAACTTCTGGATCTTGGTCAACGGCTGCACATCGAACAGTGTCGTCTGGACTTTCTTCGCATCGCCGTCGATGTCGTAGTCGGCTTCCCCGTTCACGACGTTTCGCTTCCAAGAAATAGCCAGGAACTTGTCGACGGCCCGTGGGTGCGTGGCACCAAAGATGATCCCGAAGACGTTTTCCCCACGCTTTCCCTTCTTCAGCGAGAACGGGTAAAGGCGCAGAGGCGATTTGGGCGGAATACGCCGACGAAGCTGTTCGATCACGCCGCGGTGTACACTACTATATGTGCCCTTCTTCAACTCATCGACATCGAATCCGAGCTGCTGGAACTCAGGGGTTTCACCAAGCCGCCAGATGTACGACGAAGACGCGAAGTAAAGGAAATCAGTCTCACGTTGCTTCTCAAGCTCCAGGAAGTATTGGTCAGCCAAGAACTTGACCCCGTTCTGGTCCATGTACACCAAGGAAGGGTGCTCATTCATTTCTGACAACAGCCGCGGGAAAAGATTGCCGCAATCCTCGTTATGGTAGTGGATTACAGTCGCCCGACGCAGATCCTTATTCTGGTCGAGGAACTCTTCGCACGCTTGTTTCAGCGCCTCGAACTTGCGCTGTTGCGATTTAGTAGGCTCAAACTCGTTCAGGTGAACATGAACCTTAATCCCTTTGGGCAGGATCTCATGAAGCTGCTCTCGGATCGTCTGAAGGGTTCGTATCGGACTACCTGGCGTTCCCTCTTTGTCATACCCAGTCCCAGCAAAAAAGTCGAAGACGCAGACCTTGGGCCTATTGCGCATTACAAAAGTCGGGAGCCATGCTTTTGCGTAGTCCTGGAAGATCTCCAGCTTCGCGATTGTTCCCTGGTCAAAAGGTTTCTCGTGAAGGTCTTTTACTGCCATATGCGTTAGAATTGGTTTAGAAAGGCATGGCGTCGACCTACTTACGCTGATCGTACCACATCTCAATATACGAACTCCTTCGGCTTGTTCAGCTCACAAAGACCAAAATGAAGTGACTCTCTAAATGTTGCATTTTACGCCTCCAAGTCTGATCGCTGAATGCGAACGGCGTTAAGAATCGCCAGAAGCGCAACACCTACGTCCGCGATCACAGCCTCCCAAAGGTTCGCCGCACCACCTGTGGCCAGTGTGAGTACCGCAACCTTCACCAGCATAGCGATACCGATGTTCTGCCAGACGATTCGTTTTGTGATCCGCCCTGCTTTGATAGCCGCAGGGATCTTTGAAGGCTGGTCGTTCTGGATCACGATGTCGGCGGCCTCCACCGTTGCGTCAGATCCCAACCCACCCATTGCTATTCCAGCATCCGCAAGTGCAACCACTGGTGCGTCGTTCACACCGTCTCCGACGAAAGCCACGCGTTTACCAGCATCCTTCAGCTCCTGGACCTTCTCAACCTTCCCTTCTGGCAGGAGATCTCCATCAGCCTGCGTGATCCCCAGCTCATAAGCCACCTTATCAACTACTGCCTGCTTATCGCCAGACAGCATTACTGTGCCGATACCGAGCCGTTGAAGCTCTTTGATGGCAGCGTGTGCGTCCTCCTTCACCTCGTCGGCGATGGTAATGTACCCTGCGTACTGTCCATTTACGGCAACGGCAACCAAGGTGTCCGCGACCATTTCAACTTCCGTAGGGTACCCGACACTGAACTTGCGGAGCAGTTTGAGGTTTCCTGCCAGCAGCTGCTTCCCCTCGAACACACCTCGGAGACCGTGGCCCGCAATCTCTTCGACCTGCTCTGCCTTCTCGCCAGCTGCGCCACCTGCGTGAGCAACTATGGCCAAGGCCACTGGGTGTGTTGAATTGCGTTCCAACGCAGCTGCAACACGCACCAGCTCCCCAGCGGAAAGGCTGACTGGAACCACTTGGTGCACTTTGAATACGCCCTTCGTAAGGGTTCCCGTTTTGTCCATGACCACCACATCAATCTTCGTCATTACGTCCAGGTAATTACCGCCTTTGAACAAAATACCATTTCGAGACCCCAGACCGATCCCGCCGAAATAAGCCAGCGGAATGCTTACCACCAGCCCGCAGGGGCAGCTCACCACCAGGAACACCAGTGCGCGATAGAACCAGGTATAAAAATCGTATTCGTCCACGACGAAATAAGGAACCAGGCACAGGGCCAGCGCGAGAAAGAAGACGATCGGCGTGTACACCTTCGCGAAACGGGAGATGAACAATTGAGTCTGCGACTTGCGTGCTGTGGCGTCCTGCACCATATCCAGTATGCGGCTCAACTTGCTGTCTGCAAACCGCGCAGTGACCTTGATTTGCACAGGCGTGTTCAGGTTGATCATCCCCGCCAGCACCTGGTCACCGCGGTACTTCGTATCGGGTTTACTCTCGCCTGTAAGGGCCGCAGTATTGAATGATCCGCTCTCCGTCTGTAGATCCCCGTCCAGTGCCACCTTCTCACCTGGTCGCACCACAATGGTTTCCCCGACCCCTACGTCAGCTCCAGGGACCTCCACGTCGCCTTCCTGACGGGCAACTATAACGGTGTCGGGCCGCACATCCAACAATGCCTTAATACTGCGTTTTGCACGGTTTACGGCTGCATCCTGGAACCATTCGCCGATCTGGTAAAACACCATTACGGCCACGCCCTCTTCGAACTCGTTGATGGCAAAAGCTCCGATGGTGGCGACGCTCATTAGGACAAACTCGTTGAAGATGTCGCCGCGACTTGCTTTTCGCCAGGCGAGCTTCAGTACCCCTCTGCCAGCAAGCAGATAAGCAATAGCGTTTACGATCAGCGAAGCTACCTGCGGCAACTGAATGTCGAAACCGTATTCCAGGGTGAGAAGTACCGCCAGGATGAAAAGGGCCAGCAGCAAGTCCCAGTGAGCTTTCCAGCCTGGCACCTCCGCCCCGTGATCATGACCGTCATCATGCTGATGGCCTATTACTTTTGCTATTGGAGCCGTTCTCCCTACCGTAGATTCGTTCTGTTCCATTGTTTTATTGTTTCTGCACCACCTATTAGTCACAATTAGTCCACTGATACCTGGCACCCGCCATTCTGCCTGCCGTAACTTCGGTTACAGAAACCTCGGTACACGTTCCCGATATTCCTGGTAGGAGTGACCGTACTGGCCTTCCAGGAACGGCTCTTCCAGCCTTGCCTGGATCTGGATTAGAAGCCAGCCGCTGATCAGCACTGCCGCGGTAAGTGCGTTGGGAGTGATAAGGAACAATCCCAACAGTGTTACCTGCATACCGAGGAAGATTGGGTTCCGCGAGCGGGCGAACAACCCCTGGGTGACCAGAGCGCCTGGATCTTTCTCATCGATGCCGATCCGCCAGGAGTTCCCCATCTGCCACTGTGCCACCAGGGTCCAACCCAGCGAGATCAGGCAAAGTCCGACACCGATCCACCGTACAAAAGGCTGTTCCAGGTAGTGGGCTGGCAAGAGATAGTTGTAGCTCTCGGAACCAGAAGCAAAAAGGCCCAGCGTCCCTGCAACAAGCGCCAGGAGCACTTTAAAGCTGGTCCCGATGAAGTCATGCGCAGTATCGGCGCCGCCGAACGTGACGGGGTTCTTCCCTGTCTTTCGGTAAACCCGCAGGCTCGGCCAGACAAAGGCTGCCGCGAAGTAGGCTATAAAGAAAAGAGGGGCGAAATACCGAAGCGTGATCGTGTCCATATCCGTTGCTTTTGTTGTCACAAAGCTATTTCGTAGGCCCGTGCAACTGAATTGCATTGTTTTGGGAGCAGGCGTCGCATAGCCCCTTTGCGATCAATGTCAGTTCCTGCAACGCGAAATGATCTGGCACTGTCACCTCTGGCACTTTGTGGCGCGGGAGGCAAATCGTCCGCTGGCACCCATAGCAGTAGAAGTGCAGGTGCAAGTCATAGTGATCACCCGCACGGCAGCCCTCGGCACAAAGCGCATATCGGGTGGCCTCCGTACCGTCCTCAATGGAGTGGATCAGTCCCTTCTCTTCAAATGTCTTCAGGGTTCGGTAGAGCGTTGTGCGGTCCGCATGATTGAAATACCGCTCCAGATCCACCAGGCTTTGAGCGGAAGTCTGATCCAGGAAGAACTCGAAGACCAGCAGACGCATCGCCGTTGGAGCGATGCCTTTGTCCTTCAGGCGCTGCTCCAGCTCCAGAGCCGTGTGGTGCTTGTTAGTGCTCATGGCCGCCCGTATTTGTCATTTTCGCCAGAACGAAGAACGCTCCCTTCGTGATGATCTGTGCGCCAGGCGGAATTGCCTTCACGGGCTTTATCTCTGTGTAGCCTACATCTGATGCACCCTTGATCACCTGAACCCGCTCAAAGCTCACTCCAGGCGCCTCAGCATGACCCTCCTCTTCCTTGTGTTCCTCCTCCCCAGCATGCGCCTTCTCCCCCTCATGATGCTCTACGGGGGCGGCAGCGGCAGTCTTTACGAAGATGTAGTCGAGGCCACCGTGCGTAACGATGGCATCCGAAGGGACCGAGGGCAAAACGGCTGTACCGATGCTGATCAGCGCCGTAATATTCATTCCCTCAATGAGACCCGCTTTATCGCCGCTTACCACAGCATGTACGGGGATGGTCTTGGAGGCGGAAGCAAACGCGGTACCGATAGAGTAGATCTTAGCGTCGTACTCCTTTCCTGGGTTGTTGGTGAGCGTAAAGTGGATCACCTGGTTGTCGTGGAGCCTCGGAAGATCCTTTTCGTAGACGAACAAGTCCAGGTGCAGCTGGGAATTATTGACGATCTCCGCAATAGGTGTCGATGCATCCACGTTCGATCCGATCTGGGCTTGCACCGTGCTTACGGTACCACTGATCGGGGCCTCTACACGCAGAGTCGAAGTCAGCGCACCGCCAGCAGAAACACCCAACGTCGCCAACTGTTTTTGCACCCCAGCACGCTCGGCCCGCAGGGTTTTGAGTCGGGTCCGCACCAGTTGCAGGTTTTTCAGGGGCGCGGCCTGGCCCTCCACCAACTCCTGCTGCCTTCGTTCCTCGATCTCTGACATGCTGATCTCCGCATTGACGGTGATCAGCGATTGTTGCAGCTGCACGATCTCAGGGTTGACAATGGTAGCAATGGTTTGGCCCTTCCGCACGTAGTTACCTGGCTGAATCGTCAGCGTGCGGACTACGCCGCTGTAAAGTGCGGTCACGAACGCTTTGTTCTGGTTTGGGACTGTGAGCATGCCATTGGCACTGATGGATGTCGTGAGGTTCTTCATTTCGATGGCGCCGAGCTGGATTGCGGCTGTCTTCATCTGCGCCTCTGTGAGGGAGACGACGTTGGAGGGCGCCTCGTCATGGTGCTCTTCCGCTTCTTTGGCGGGTTCAGCCTGTTTACCCCCACAGCTGGCGAAAAAGCCAGCAATCAGTATTACGAACAAATGTGTTTTCATATCGATCAACGATTTAGATAATAGTTTACTTGAATGGCTGCCTGGTTGTAACCGTTTAGCATGTCGAGATAAGCCTTCTGCATGTCGATGGCCTGGGTCAGGTACTGCGACAGGTCATTGAAATTGATCTCACCGCCACGGTAGGCCAGATTCGCCGCCTTGATGATCGCTTCCGCCTGCGCCAACCCCGACTCTTCGTAGAACCGTAGCAGTTCCTGGTCTTTCCGTAGCTGCTGCAAAGCCTGGTTGTAGGCGGTTGCAAGAGCAAGTCGGTCATATCCCAACACGGACTCCTGATACTGCCGTTCAAGCTGTGCTGCGCGCACCTTACTTCGATAAGCCCCCCTCCCGAAGATGGGGATGCCAACCGTTACCGAAAACCCAGAAAAAGGATTCGATACGCCGTAGAGGCGCTGCGAGAAGAAGCGGCTCTCAAAGCTCGGTTTGTTGCTTTGACGCTGCACGTTCAGCTCTGCCTCGGCGATGTTGATGTTCTGGGTCTGCACCTGTAAAGACGGATGTGCGGCCAGGGAATCGACCAGGGCTGGCAGCGACACCTTTTCCAGTGGTGTCAGCGGTGGCAGGTAGGAAGTTGGTGTGTTCAGGACGCGCTTCAGGGCCTCCTGGCTCGCCTGGATGTCCCGCTGGAGCAATCCGAGCTGAACGCTGATCTCACGCGCCCGCGCTGAAGCCGACAGCGAGTCCAGACCCGCGCTCTCCCCTGTCCTGACGCGTAGTGAGGCTGCGCGTGCGAAAGACGTGTAGAGGCTATCCAATCGCCGCCACAGCTCCTGCTTGCTTTGCAGGTACCAGATCTGGTAGTACGCCGCTTGCAGATCACGGCGGATCTCCAGCTCACGCACCCGCCGTGCAGCTTCTACGGCCCCAACTTGCTGCTGCAAAAGGTTTCGCTGCGCCTTGTACAAGCCTGGCCAGTCCAGGTTCTGGGAAACCCCGATTTTCAGAATCCCCTTTCGGTCTTCAGGGTTGATGTCTTCATTCTCCGCAAAGATGCCCGTGCGCGGGATGGCATACCCAGACCCCGCCAATGCCCTGGAGCGCTCGATCTGCAAGTCGGATGAACGCAGTTGCAGGTTGTTCCGCAGGGCCGTATCATAAGCCTGCTTAAAGGTGATTCGTGTGTCCTGGGCAAAGAGTGTCGGGGACGTGAGCAGGGCAAACAGCAATACGGCCACCTTGGGGACCTTGCCGCCACCCGTCGGCCTGGACTTCGAAAAAATGATATAAAGCAACGGGAGTACAAAAAGGGTGAGCAGGGTCGCAGTGACCAGCCCACCGATAACCACGGAAGCCAGCGGTCTTTGGACCTCCGCACCAGCGCCAGACGAAAGCGCCATCGGAAGGAATCCCAGGGAGGCCACCGTGGCCGTCATCAGCACGGGGCGCAAGCGGATCTTCGTTCCTTCGATCACACGGGCCAGCACATTGGTCATTCCGTCCTTCTCAAGCTGGTTGAAGGTTCCGATCAGCACGATGCCGTTCAGTACGGCCACGCCGAACAGCGCTATAAAGCCTACCCCAGCTGATATGCTGAAGGGCATTCCCCGCAGCACCAGCGCGAATACGCCGCCGATTGCTGCCATCGGAATCGCAGTAAAAATCAGCGCGGCTTGCTTGAGCGAGTGGAAGGTGAAATAGAGCAGGGCGAAAATCAGGAGCAGAGCAACAGGCACTGCAATCTGCAAGCGAGCCGAGGCTTGCTCCAGGTTTTCGAATGTGCCGCCATAGGTCAGGTAGTAGCCAGTAGGAAGGATGTTGCTTCGATTGAGCTTTCCCTGGATGTCCTGCACGACAGATTGCACATCACGCCCTTCCACATTAAAGCCGACCACAACACGACGCTTGGCGTCCTCGCGGCTGATCTGCGCAGGTCCCTCCTTGAATGAAACGGTAGCTACCTGGCTCAGCGGGATCTGTGCGCCCGTTGGGGTCGGAATGAAAAGGTTAGCGACATCCTCGATGGAGTTGCGGTGAATGCTGTCCAGGCGGACCACCAAGTCGAACTTACGCTCGTTTTCAAATACGACCCCTGCGGTACCACCCGCAAAAGCGGTACTGACGACTCGGTTTACCTCTGCGATGTTGAGGCCGTAGCTGGCGATGCGTCGGCGGTCGTATTCCACCGTGATCTGCGGCAGGCCAGCGGTCCGTTCAATCTGCGGCTCCGTGGCTCCTTCCACCGAGTTGATCACATTGGCAATACGTGGCGCCAGCGACGCCAGGGTATCGATGTTCTCCCCGAATATCTTAATGGCCACGTCCTGCCGCACCCCAGTCATCAGCTCGTTGAAGCGCATCTGGATCGGCTGGTTCACCTCAAAAAAGACACCTGGGATGTCCTCCAATTTCTCTTCCATCAATTTACCGAGTTCGTCGTAGTCTTTCGTGGTTTTCCACTCATCGATGTCCTTCAGCACGATAATCAGGTCGGAGGCTTCGGGTGGCATGGGATCGGTAGGAACTTCGGCGCTTCCCGTCTTACCAACGACGTCCTTCACCTCAGGGAAGGAACGGATGATCCTGGACGCCTGCATGGAAGTCTCGATACTTTGTGAGAGGGAGGAACCCTGCGGGAGAATGCAGTGAAAAGCATAGTCCCCTTCCTGGAGCTGCGGAATGAACTCACCACCGAGCCTGGAGAACACCAGGATCGTTAATGCCATCACGGCTACGGAAACGCCCACGATCAGGTACTTCATTCGGATCGCCCACCGAAGTGCAGGCGTATACAGGCGCTGGAAAAATTCCATCATGCGGTCGGCGAGGTTCCGCTTGTGTCCGAGCGTTTTGGGTAAAAACAGCGCGCACATCATGGGGATATAGGTCAGGGACAGCAGCAAGGCCCCTAAGATGGCAAATGCGACGGTTTGGGCCATCGGGCGAAACATCTTACCCTCAATGCCAACGAGCGTCAAAATGGGGATATAAACGATCAGGATGATGATCTCCCCGAATGCGGCACTGGTGCGGATCTTAGAGGCGGACTCATACACTTCTTCATCCATCTGGCCTTGCGTTAGCCGACCGACACCTTTGCGCAGCGCCAGGTGGTGCATGGTGGCTTCCACGATGATCACGGCGCCGTCTACGATCAGCCCGAAGTCGATTGCCCCCAGGCTCATGAGGTTGGCCGAGACGCCGAAGATGTTCATCAAACCGAGCGCGAAGAGCAGGGCCAGCGGAATTGCGGAAGCGACGATCAATCCCGCCCGCAGGTTACCGAGGAAAAGCACCAGCACAAAAATGACGATCAGCGCACCCTCAATCAGATTTCGCTTAACAGTGGACATGGCCCGATTGACCAAGGAAGTGCGATCCAGGAAAGACTCGATCTCCACGTCGGCTGGAAGGGACTTTTTGATGGTCTCCAGCCGCTCCTTCACGCGGGCCACTACTTCAGCACTGTTGTTACCCTTTAGCATCATGACGATACCTCCAACAACTTCGTGCTCTCCGTTGTGGGACATAGCGCCATAGCGAACTGCATTGCCGAACCGCACGTTGGCCACATCCCCAATCAGTACAGGTACGCCGCTGGTGTTCTTTACGACGATGCGTGCGACGTCTTCCAACGAGGTGATCAGCCCAACCCCGCGTATGAAATAGGCGTTGGGCTTACGGTCAATATAAGCGCCCCCTGTGTTTTCGTTGTTTTGCTCCAGGGCCTGGTACACTTCGGCGATGCTCACGTCCAAGGCTTTGAGACGGTTGGGGTCAATCGCGACCTCATATTGCTTCAGCATCCCCCCAAAGCTGTTGACTTCGGCCACCCCTGCTGTGCCATAAAGCTGCCGCGCCACGATCCAGTCCTGCATCGTGCGCAGGTCCATCGGGGTGTACTTGTCCTCGCTACCCTTTTTGGGGTGGATCATGTACTGGAAGATCTCCCCCAAGCCTGTGCTCACGGGTGCCAGCTCAGGACTACCCATCCCTTCTGGAATCTGTTCCTCGGCCTCCTTGAGCTTTTCGTTGATCAGCTGGCGGGCGAAGTAGACGTCGACCTTGTCTTCAAAGACAACCGTAATCACGGACAGCCCGAAGCGAGAGATGGAGCGGATCTCCACCAGGTCAGGAATGTTGGCCAGGGCCTGTTCGATGGGGTAGGTCACGAACTGTTCTACCTCCTGGCTGGCAAGGGTCGGCGCGGTAGTGATCACCTGCACCTGGTTGTTAGTGATGTCGGGGACGGCGTCGATGGCGAGCCTGGATGCACTCCAAAGTCCCCAGACCACAAGTAAAAGAGTAAATAAGCCTACGGCAAGTTTGTGCCGTATGCTGAACAGAATGATCTTGTCAAGCATAGAAAATTAGCCTTTCAATGGGAAAATGAAAGCGATCCCGTTGGTATACGGGCACACGGAGTCAAACGGAACTATCCCAATTGAGGAGGCTGCCAGACAGGTAGCGATCTGTCGAGGATTGCCGCTGGAGGATGCGGGAATCGGCTGGCTGGTGGAAGTACTGGATGGTAGGCGATTGCCGCCGTAGCATGGTTCAGGAAAAATCCAGCGCAGCAAGTGCATTGGCAGAACGGAGAACAGTTGTCCTCTGGTTCGTCGTTCTGATGGTCACCACTGGTCTTCACCAGGGAATGAGAAGGATCTTGCTTTCCAGTGATGTCGCTGTCAGCGCAGGGCATCATGCTCAGCGCCAGAACGAGGACGGCCATTAGAAAAGCAAAAATTCTCATCGGTCGCAAAGGTAGCAGACAAGAATAGCAAAAAGCAAAACAAAATTGAACCTCCGTTGCAGACGACCTCTTTGATTTTGCTCCTCCTCGATGTGTATCTCCTTAATTTTATTCGGTAGAGTAGGAAATTTAATTCACTCCTTCGGCTGAGCATTTTCCCACAAGAGTATTACATTCTATAAATTGTTGTATCCCAGCACGTCGCACTAAATTCGATCGCTGTCGATCAATAATTTTACTTTTGCTGTTGCTATGAGTGCTGGACTGAACATTAATGCAAACATGATGACCTGGGCGGTAGACCGGGCTGGCTTCGATTTGCAGGAGTTCATTGGCAAGTACCCTAAACTGGAGCATTGGCTCAACGGCACAAAGCAGCCGACTCTGAAGCAGTTGGAGGAATTTTCTAAGAAAGTCTACTTACCGTTTGGCTACCTCCTCCTGCCGGAGCCGCCGAAAGAAGCCCTTCCAATGCCATTTTTCCGAACAAACAGGAAGGCAACCCAGAAAGTAAGCATCAATGTGTATGACACGGTGCTTATGATTCAGCAGCGCCAAGAATGGCTTAGCGACTATCTGCAAGAAAACGATTTTGAACCAGTGCCGTTCGTGGGACGCTTCACAGCTGACGCAGACGTACAGTTGGTGGTCGACGATATACGGCAAACCCTTGGCTTAGCGAGAAACTGGGCGTCCTATTGCAGCAACTGGCAGAATGCTCTTGATCGCCTCACGCAACGAATCGAGGGGGCTGGCGTAAACGTTTCCTTCAATGGCGTGGTCGGCAACAGTACAAACCGAGCAATCAGCGTCGACGAATGTCGAGGGTTTGTCTTAGTTGACAAGTATGCACCCTTCATGTTCGTTAACAATGCAGATAGCAAAGCCGCACAATTGTTTACAATTGCGCATGAAGTTGCGCACGTATGGCTTGGTGAAAGTGCTGGATTTGACATGATGAGACTTCAGCCGGCGGACGACCCGACAGAGAGCTTTTGCAATGCAGTTGCGGCAGAACTCCTTGTCCCAACTGACCTCTTTAACGAAGTTTGGGATGGAGATCATGGCTTTGCCCGATATGCCCGTTTTTTCAAGGTGAGCGAGCTGGTGATCGCCCGACGTGCTCTTGACACTGGGAAGATCAGCAGACAGCGTTTTTTTGCATTCTACAAAGAATACATACTGCGCGAGTTCACCAAAAAGAAGGAGCAAGACAGTGGGGGCAACTTCTATGCGACTACCAAGAAGCGGATAGGCTTGCTTTTCGCTACGCATGTGAATCAAGCCGTTAAGAGCGGCAGTTTATTTTACAGAGACGCGTATCGGCTTACGGGGTTGAAAGGTGACACATTCCAAACATTTTTCACTCAACATCTGTAGCCCAGCCAATGGTATACGTTCTTGATACAAACTTTTTCATCGAAGCTCATCAGAGATCATATCCGTTTGACGTTGCAACCAGCTTCTGGAGCAAAGTCGGCGAACTCGCGGCACGAGGCGCCGTTTGCAGCATAGACAAGGTGAAAAACGAAATTTACCGACAAGACGACCCCTTGAAGCATTGGTGCAGCGGTAGCCTCGCAAATACCTTCTTTTGCGATACGTCTCCACACCTGGGCCATTATGGCACCGTGATCGGCTGGGCAAGTTCTCGAAGCGATCATTTCACCGCTGCGGCGTTGCATGAATTTCTTGATGCCGATGAGGCAGACGCATGGCTCGTGGCTTATGCGCTTTCCAACCCAGGAGGCTTAAAAGTGGTCACCCACGAAACTCCCGATCCAAACTGCAAAAAGCGCGTAAAGCTCCCAGATGCATGCCAAGTGCATGGAGTGCAGATCTGCAATCCAATTGGAATGCTCCGGGAGCTTGGTGAGACTTTTTGAAAAATCAATCTACTAAACTGTCAGCCTTTTTGGAAGAAAGATACTTTTCAAGGGACCGCTTACCGAACCGCTTGAAAACAACGGGTGTCACAATAATATCCAACAGAGTCGAACTGACCAAGCCTCCGAGGATCACCGTCGCCACCGGGTAGAGGATCTCTTTACCGGGAGCCGTCGCATCCAAGGTAAGTGGGATTAGGGCCAGTGCAGCTACCAGCGCTGTCATCAGCACCGGTACCAGGCGCTCCTGCGAACCCCGGATGATCATAGGGTCGCCGAACCGCTCCCCTTCGTGCTCCACCAGGTGAATGTAGTGGGAGATCATCATGATGCCGTTGCGGGACGCAATGCCGGTAAGCGTGATGAACCCGACCAAGGTAGCGATTGAGAACACTCCACCGGTGAGCAGTACGGCGATCACGCTTCCGATCAAAGCCAAGGGTATGTTCAGCATGATCTGCGCCGCGATCTGCCAGGATTTGAAGTGGCTGTATAGCACCAGGAAGATGCCCGCGAATGAGAAGAGGCTTAGGAGCAGGATCAGCCGGGATGCAGCCTGCTGACTTTCAAACTGCCCTCCCCACTCAATAAAGTACCCCTGCGGCAGCTTGATGGACTTCTGTACGGTGCCTCGCATTTCTGCTACAGTACTTCCCAGATCACGTCCCTGGACGTTAGCAGAAACGACGATCCTACGCTGGGTGTTTTCATGGTTCACCACGTTAATGCTGTTCTCCAGGTCAACCGTTGCGATCTGGCTTAAAGGGATAAGTGCACCGCCAACGGTTGCGATCGGTGTATTTCGCACCTGGTCGAGGTCCATACGCACAGAGTCCTGAACACGTACCACCAGGTCGAAAGACTGCTGTCCCTCGATGATCTGGCCGGCAACACGGCCGTTGTAGAAGGTTTCCAGCTCATTAGCCACCTCACCCACCCGCAGCCCGTACTGCTGAATCCGGGTCCGATCGATTCGGATCATTAGCTGGGGGATCATGACCTGGTTCTCCACCTGGGCATCGACAACGCCCTCCACACCAGAAATGGTGTTTCGGACGGCGCCTGCCGTTGAACGCAGGGCAGTCAGGTCATTACCGAAGATCTTGATGGCCACCTGTGCCCGTACTCCAGACAGGAGGTGATCCAGGCGGTGCGAGATAGGCTGACCGATATTCACGCTTACCCCCTTCAGGACGTCCAGGTTGTGGCGGATGTCCTCCAGGATCGCCTCCCGGCTCCGACCACCTTCCTGGTCAGTGAGCGCTACGTCGATCTCAGAATAGCTCGGTGGCTCTGCGTGCTCGTCCAGCTCAGCGCGGCCCGTGCGGCGGGATGTAAGCGCAACACCCTCCACCTTCAGGATCTGCTTCTCGGCAATGGTGCCGATCTTATTCGACTCCTCCAGCGATGTACCTGCAGGAGCCACCACGGTCACGGTAAAACTGCCTTCATTGAAAGCTGGTAGAAACTCTGTACCAAAGAAGGGCACCAGCACGAACGACAGGACAATCAGTGCCACCGAGCCTCCGATCACCAGTCCGGTTCGCTTCAGGCTCCAGTGCAACAGTTTCAGATCCTGCTTCTTTAACCAGCGGACCAGTGGGCTATCGTGCTCATCATCTTTGGTTGTTTGAAGGGATAGGCTATCGACTGCCATTTGGCTGCTGTCCACGGCGGCTGCGTCCGGGTCCTTCCGACGTTTCCAGAACTTCAGGTTTACGTGTGCCAGGTGGCTGCGGCGGTTCAGGAAATAGCTACAGAGCGCTGGCGTCAGCGTCAGCGACACAAACAGAGAAGCAACAATGGAAGTGATGTACGCAATACCCAAGGGCGCGAAAATGCGTCCTTCGATCCCTTGGAGGTAGAAGAGTGGGATGAATACCAGAACCACAATAATGGTGGCGTACACAATCGAGTTACGGACCTCGCTGCTGGCCTCGTAAATAACCTTGATCAGGGGCCGCTGCTGCTCCTGCGGCAGGGTCCAGTTCTCCTTCAGGCGGCGGTATACGTTCTCCACGTCCACGATCGCGTCATCGACAAGCTCGCCGATGGCGATGGCCAGGCCACCCAGGGTGAGGGTGTTGATGGAGATCCCGAAGATCTTGAATACGATCGCCGTGATGATCAGCGACAATGGGATCGCCGTAAGTGTGATGATCGTCGTGCGGAAGTTCAGGAGGAAGAGGAAAAGGATGATGATGACCAGGATAAAGCCATCCCGGAGCGCATGCTCCACGTTGGTGATGGAGTTGACGATGAAGTTCTTCTGTTGGAACACGTCGGTATGGATCTTCACGTCCTTAGGCAGCGTCGTTTGCATCTCCGCTACTGCTTCCAAAACATCATCCGTTAGCGTCACGGTGCTGGCCGTAGGTTGTTTTTCCACGCTCAGGATCACGGCAGGCTTCCCGTTGAACGATCCGTCACCGCGTTTCAACCCGCCTCCTAAGCGTACCTCAGCCACCTGCGATAGTGTCACTATGGTTCCGTTCTGACCTTTAACGACCGTGTTGGCAATATCCCGAATGTCCGTCGTACGTGCAATGTTGCGGATCAGAACCTCGGAACCGGCGTTGTTTATAAAGCCGCCAGTAGTGTTCTGGTTAGCCAGCTGCAGCGCATCATCTACGTTTTCGATCGTAACACCGAATTGGCGCATCTTCTGCGGGGAAACCAGCACCTGGTACTGCATACGCTCTCCACCAATCGGGATTACTTGGGAAACACCTTTCACGCTCATCAACCGCCGGCGTAACGTGAAGTCAGCAATCGTGCGCAAGTCCATCGGCGACGTAGTGTCGCTGGTTACGGCCAACAGCATAATCTGTCCCATGATCGACGAGATGGGTCCAAGCTGTGGGGTGATCCCTTCCGGCATCTCCACCGTCTGTAGCTTCTCTGAAACCAGTTGGCGTGCACGGTAGATGTCCGTCTCCCAGTCAAATTCTACGAAGACCATCCCCAACCCTGGGGAGGCTACAGAGCGCACGGCCTCTACGCCTGGCGCACCGTTGAGTGCGGTCTCTACGGGAAGGTTAGCCTGCGCTTCCACCTCCTCAGGAGCCATTCCACCTGCTTCAAGGAAGATCGTTACCCTGGGTCGGTTTAGGTTGGGAAGAACGTCGACGGGTAGGTTCATGAGTGTGATCACGCCATATACCATGATCAGGGCACTGAATGCCACTACGAACAGCCTGTTCCGCAGGGAAAATTGTATGAGCCTATTGAGCATAAAAGTGAATTAAAGCAGGCCGCCGAAGCCCGTCCGACCAGCAGCCGGGCGGGCGACCTGCCCGGATCTTAGTGGTTGTGGCCGTCGCCGGCGCCATGGCCAGCAGGTGCTGCGGCCTGGCCGCTGCCTTTTTGAACAAGCCAGGTGAAATCAATAGTATGGATCTTGCCATCTGCATTGAACTGTACCCAGCCCCGGTAGGTGCCTGGTTTGTCGATGGTGGTATGCAGGTCGAACTTGCCATCCGTCACTTCAGGGTGCACATGCAGGTACTCCTTCTCATTTATGGAGATTAATACGAAGTGCGCCTTTGCACCGAGGTAGTTATCAAGCGTGTTGGCGTCGATCTCCTTGCCATCTTTTTTGATCACACCAGCGATATGCAGTGGTGTGCCGGTGACCAGCTTCCCGCCTTCCGGGCGCAGTTCGAAGGTGTAGGCTCCAGAGGTGCCGACGAGCTTTTCGGTTGTAAATGACTTCGCTGCCGGTGCGGCTCCCGGCACATCGATGTCGATCTTATCTACGACGTGTGACCCGCCAGACGGTTTGTAATCGGCGAACGCTTTATACTTGCCGGGCGTAGGAAAACGAGCAGGAACCGTGTACGCGCCTGTTGACGTGTACTCAGGATGAATGTGATCGAACCAGGAAAGGTCATCGCTGACCAGAATCAGGTGGATCTTCTTCTCATGTTCCACGTCAAGCGCTACCTGGTCACCTTCGGACGCCTTCTTTTTTGGAGTAAGTGAAAGCTGAACATCCTTTCCTGGTGCAATGGTGGAGGGGTTTGTGGCAAACTGCATGAAGTAGGTGCCGCTGGCGTCCGGCGCTGCGTCACTATGTTCCAGCTTCATACCACATTTTGGACAGGTGTCTCCTTCTTTTCCGACGACTTCCGGGTGCATGGGACATGCATATCGGTGCTCATGCGACTGCTCCATTTTTGATGTCGCGGTACTGTCCTTGGTGTTCGAGGAGGTGGCTCCGTCATTGTTGCAGGCCGCTAAGAGAAAAAGCAGGCCAGCCGATGCGAGGGTTGTTTTGAAATACATAATGGTTGCTTTGTTTTATTCTTAGATATGGTTGCTTGGTCGAGATTGGACTACCTATCCTTTCTTTTTCGTTTCTGCGCGTGTTAGGTTCATGTTACATACTGGGCACCTCCCGTCCGTCGTATACGATTTCTCCCCTTCGCATTTCATCGGACACTGGTAGGCCACAGCAATTTTCTTGACTTTCGCCAGGGCCATTCTGCATTCCGGACACTTTCCGGCTTTCGCATAGGTTTTCTCGCCCTCACACTTCATCGGGCATTGGTATGCAGCGGCAGGAACGTGCTTCTTGGTTTTCGACCTGGTTTTCGATTTCTGCGCATATGCGCCAGTGCTGAGGGTAAGCGCCATCAGTGCGGCCAATAAAAATCTAATTGTTCTCATTATTGATGGTTTTTGGTGTGTTTTGTTACTGTCCTAAATAGATCATCTTCATTTGATAGACATTACCGGTAACGACGCGCTCACCGGCCTCAACGCCTTTAGCAACAGCTGTATACAATTGGTTGCTTTCTCCTTTCTGGATGAAGGAGACTGAGTACTGCTCCGCATGGTCCTTGATGAACACAGCTGGCTTGCCGCCTATGTCGACTACTGCCGCTGTGGGGACAACCAGCTGGGACAATCGCTCCGAACCGTACTGCAGCACGCGCACGTTCTCGCCGATGCGGAATCTGCCGGCAGGCTGCACCATCTCAAAAATGACGCGCTGAGACTGGTTCTCAGCACTTACGGCCTGCGCTGTGGACACCAGGCGTAATGCGAAGGCAGTTGTATCCTGCCCCGCGAATGCCTGAAAACGTCCGCTGCGGGTAGCGGCATTCAGGTCGGCGGCGTAAAGCTGTGTTTCCACGTAGAGGCGGTCGAGGTTCGTGATCTCGAAAAGAGTTTCGCCCGAATTGACAACGGCGCCAATCGCATAATTAAAGGTTCCCACGACACCACTGATCGGCGCTGTCAGGGATATGGTCTTCGTGTTACCCAGATTGCCCCCGACGTTGGCATTAAACAAGCGTAGGTTCTGGACAGCTGACTCGTAGCGGGCACGGGCCTCGGTAACGTCTTTCTTAGCTGCGATGTCCGCGATGCTCTGGAGGCGATCATATTGCACTTTTGCAGCTTTTGCTTCTGCGTTAAGCGTGTTACGCTGTGAGATGATATTGATCTGTGTGCCGGCATCTACTTGCTGTTCCACCAGCGCCAGCACCTGCCCCTTGGAGACCGATTGCCCAGGTGTTACGCGAAGGGCGACGATCTTACCGGTCTGTGGGGTTTGGATCACCGCTCGGCCTTGTGGCGCTGCCGTCACAGTGCCGACGATCTCCGAGGTCTTATAAAACGAGCCAGGGCCAACCTTTTCGGTCAGAATATCAAACAGGAATTGGGATTCCTTTTCGACCATGAACGTGTTGGAAATGCCCCCGCCGGAAGCGCCGCCTGCCCCATGATCCTCGCCGTCGTGTGCGTAGCCAGGATTGACTACGGCTGTCGGCACCAGTAACCCGATGGTGAGTACCGCAACGGCCACCCTTCGGTTGCGGCGACGCATTAGTGCAAACATCAGCAACAGGCCAGCGAGCACACCTGCTGTCCCGATCAGCCATGGGTTGTCATACCAATGGCTGTGCGCTTCGGTCGCTGGCGCTTCCAGCTTCTTTCCGACTTCAACCTTGGCTACCTGCAGAAAATCTGGCCCCAAGGCACTATTGATGTTGACCTGCAGGTCATAGATCTTGTTGGCAGGAAAGACACCAGATACCTGGTAGGTACCTGTGTCCACGCGGGAGATCTGGAGCTGTATGCCTGGCTGACCGACAACTTTCATAGTGATCGTAGCAGAGTCAAGTGCGCGGTTGGTCTTTGCGTTGGAAAGAAAGAGCTGGAATGTCGACTTCTGGCCGCTCTGCAGTTCGCCGTACTTGACGAGCACTTCGTACTTATCCGAAAGCGCTTCGGCGCTGAAGTATTTTGTACCCGTGTTTCCTTTGGCTTTACCAGCACTATGATCCTCGCCATCATGGGCAAATGAAGTCAACCCGAAAACGATCAGTACCAAGAGTGTGATTAGCTGTTTCATGTTTATAAGGTTCCGTTTAAGTAATGGAGTTCGATCAATGCTTCTTCGTATGCACGGTGGGTATCGAGATGGCCGGTTTGTATGTCGAAGGCAGTGGAAAGATTCCGCAAGGATTCGATGTAGTTGAGTTCACCACCCTGAAAGAGCCGGCGAGAAACCTCCATGATCGCCTGTGCCTGCGGGAGGGCGGTTTGGTTGTAATAATCAAGGCTCTGGCGCTCTCGCGTAAGGTTAAGGAGTGCCTGCCGGTACCGGGCGTTCAGCCGCTGACGTTCCAGATCCTGCTGGGCTTGGGCCGCCTGCACCGCCATTCGGCCAGCAGCAATACGACTACGGTTCTGTCGGCCCCAGATGGGGATGGAAATGCCGGCCTGGAAGCCCAAGAAGCGCTCGTAGTTCTGCGTGGTTGGAAACAGGGGACCAGCGTAGAACTGGGGGCCTTGTTCCGATTGCTGCAGCTGCAGTTCTCGCTGTGCAATCCCTACATGCTGTTGCAGGATTTGCTGCTGCACGTTCGCGCCAACGGTATCCGCAATCCCAACAAGGGAATCGAGCTGGAAGCGGGCTACCTGGATGGAGTCATTTACGGCTGTGTAGAACCGCAGGATCTGCATCTCCGCCGACAGGTCTGTTTGCGCCCGCTGCAGCTCATTGCGCACCCGGTCGGCCTGCGTCGTGGCATTCAGCTCTTCGAGCTTGTTGATCTGGCCTGCCGCAAAGAATCGCTGCGAGGAGATCTTGATAGCTTGGTAGACGCTATCCTGAAAGGAAAGCAGGCGGATGCGTTCAGTGAGGAACTGTGCCTGCAGGTAGCTAAGCCGCACTTCGCGCTTGAGATCATACTGTGTGCCCTGGAGTTGCAGCTCGGCAAGCCGGATGCGCTCACTTTGCAGGTTGCGCCGGTTGCGGTATACACCGGGCAGGTTGAAGGTTTGCTGCATGCCAACGATCAACGGCTCATACGGTGTCAATTCTGCCGTAATCTGGGGGCTTGCCAGATCCGCCGCACCACGAAGGAGTTGCTGTTGCTGGGTAACGTTGAGGCGTGCAGCTTGCAGGTTACGCTGGTTACCGATCGCCCTGGCCACTGCCTCGTCGCGGGTCAGGACTGTCTGCGCGGAGGCACTTAGCGCCAAAAGCGTCAGGAAGGAGAATAAGAGAAGACTACGTAGCATGAAAGGGATTTCTGTGAAGACAAAAGGATACCTGTTCCCGCGACAAGCGGGAATGCCTTTAGCTTACAGAAATCAGATCTGGAAGGACTGGATCGCGATCCGAAGGTCTTGTATGGTGCCAGGAGGGCGCCATCGGTAGTGTTGCGGGAAGATGGACTTCGGGGCTTGAACGGACTGGAGGAAGAACGCCAGGCTGCCAAGGAAGACGTCTTCCAGCGCCGGGGCCGGTACTTTGATCACCGTCGTAGTCGCCTTATCTGTTTTTTCCAGTTTGACTACGGCGTCGGAACAGCATTCGTCAGCTGCAGCGCTCTTGGAGGAGGAAGTGTGATCATGCTTATGAGCACCAGAGTGGTCGTGCTGGTTTCCACCGGCATGCGCTTGCTTATGGCTGTGGGAATGCCCCTTGCTATGCTCATGGCTATGGCCCGTTGGATGCTGGTGAGCAGAAGTAGCGCTCTGATGATGCAACTGGTGGAAAACACCCCCTAATGAGCAGGCAAAGCTCACCACGGTGTTCAGGCTGAACACCAGCAGCAGGAAGAAGGCTTTCCAATATGTTTTGTGTTTTTGCTTCATCAGAGCGTTACAAATATAGAGACCGTCCAAGTTCTGTGCCTGACGACCGTCAGGAGATTACCAATTTAACTTCATTGTTGAGCTTATTGCTTAGCCAGCCAGCCCTGCAGGTCTTGGATCTCTTTCTGTTGGTCGGAGATGATCTTGTTGGCCATCGTTTTCAGTTGAGCCTCATGTGCACCGCTTTTCAGGTAGGCTTTGGCCATATCAATCGCGCCCAGGTGGTGCGGGATCATCATCTGAACAAACTGCTTGTCCACAGAGCCGGAGTGATCCATATCCATCTTCATGTTACCCATGCCAGCCGTCACCTCCTTGTAGAAGGCTTCACCTCCACCATGCGCACTATGACCAGAAAGGAAGCTATTAAGCTGGGCCACCTCTCCCTGCTGGGCGTCCAGCATCTTTTGCGCCATCGCCTTGACCTCCGAATCAGTGCCCTGGGCCAGCTCCAGCTGGGCCATTTCGATCGCGCCCATGTGGTGGATCTTCATCAGCCCGGCGAAATCATTATCTGGGTTCCCGGTTGAGGGCATAGCCTTCATTTGTTCCATATTCGCCTGCATGAGGCCCATCATCGACTTACCGGCGGTGCCAGCCGTATCAGGGGCTGCAGCCGGCGGAGGCGCTGTTGTTTGTGTGGTCGACGCTGTCGAGGTATCGCTCGTTGTGGTGGTCGTATTATCTCCGCCACTGTTACAGGCAACCAGGGCAACCACCGTCCCAAACGTAAAGAAGACCTTTTTCATTTGTCGTAGAAGTTTGATGTTGGGCCATAAAAACTGTACCGCAAAAGATTACAGCTCACCTGTAGGCTTACTTCAGCTGGACGGGAAAGGTCACCTTTGTTTTTTCCCAAACTACCGAAATCGTCCCTATCCTATCTGAAACCGGCTCTATGAAGTACCGCAATCGCTCGGTGTGGGCACTTTTCCGAGGCTTAACCTTGAATCGAACAACGTCATCTTTGGAGTCGTATTCATTGGTTAAATGCTGGTCCCAATGGCGGTTGATTATTACGATCCATTCTTTCTTTCCTGGGATCGTGAACACGGCGTATTTACCAGCGGGTATCTCTTTCCCAGCAATAATAAATGCCCTGTTCACAGTTAAATTGGTTGCATTGTGAGCACCAGTTACCCAGACTTCGTCGTAGGGAACAAGTCCACCCCAGATGATCCGGCCCCGCACACCGGGCGAGTGATAACTGATCTTTAGACTATCCCGACCGATGACCCCGACAGCGACCGCGTTCAGACTTTTCTTGGTTGTGTCTTTGACCTTATTCGGGTTGTAGCATACTTCCTCTTGGGCCTTGGCCTGGGCAGTTGCCGGTGCGGAGAACGAAAACAAACCAAGCGCAAGCAATAATGTTCGAATCATGGAAAATGCAAATTGGGTAGGGTAACAAAGATAAGTTTCTAACCAGTGACAGCGCCAAGAAGCATTTCCAACCGAATATCAACTTAGCTTTTCCGCTTTAAACCCGGCTTTATGTACCAGCGCACAAACCTGATCAACATTCAGGTCGTCAGTTTCAACCGTCAGCACCTTTTGCGGGTTTTGTGTGTCCACCTTCCAATTGGTAATCGCTTTCTCTCCGTTCAGGTGGGGGGTGACCGCAGCAACGCAGCCGCCGCAGTTGATGTTTGTCTTGAATTCGTGTTTCATCTTTTTCGTTTTTGCAAAGCTCCTGTATAGCTGGAGCCTCATTGTTATAGAATTTTGTTTTTGAAGTACACTTTATTGGTCACAGGCGCGCCCACTTGAGTCGGAGGCTGTTGGCAACAACGCTCACGCTGCTCAGAGCCATGGCGGCGCCAGCAATCATTGGGTTCAGCAGGAAGCCGTTGATCGGGTAGAGCAGACCAGCGGCGATCGGGATGCCGATCAGGTTGTAAATGAACGCCCAGAACAGGTTTTGCCGGATTGTACGTACGGTCAGCCGCGAAAGCCTCAGTGCAGTCGGAATACGTTCCAGGTCAGAGCTGATCAGCGTCATTTTGGCCACGTCCATGGCGATGTCGCTACCCTTACCCATGGCGATGCTTACGTCGGCCTGGGCGAGTGCGTGGCTGTCGTTGATGCCGTCACCAACCATGGCAACGATCTTTCCTTTCTGTTGCAACTCCTTTACAAACGCTGCTTTATCCTGCGGGAGGGCCTCCCCCTTGAAGTGCTCGATACCGACCTGGCGGGCTACGGCGGCAGCCGTTTGCTGATTGTCGCCCGTGAACAGGTAGACATCGATACCCAGGTTTTTGAGGCGCTGTACAGCGGCGACCGACGAGGGTTTGATCGTATCGGCGATGGCGATCACGGCCAGCACCTGACCCGCCTTAGCAAAATAGATTACGGTGCGTGCCTCGGCTCGCTGCCGGTCACTCCAGGCAGTTGCGGCTTCTGGTAGGGCGATCCCGGCATCCTGCAGCAGCTTCGCCGTACCAGCGTAGTAGACGTTGCCTTCGAACGCACCTTGAACACCAGCTCCGGTGATGGACTCCAGCCGATCAATCGCAACTGGCTGGGCTGTATTCCTCAGGCTCTTTACGATGGCCTCAGCCAGCGGGTGCTCCGATGCGCTTTCGAGGCTAAATAAGACGTTTCTATGGCCCTGGGCGTCGTTGAGCCACAAAGTGTCCACCACTTCCGGCTTACCGGCTGTAATGGTCCCTGTTTTGTCCAGGACAATGGCGTTGACTTTATGAGCCACTTCCAGAGCTTCTGCATCCTTGATCAGGATACCTTGCTCCGCACCCCGGCCCACTCCAACCATGATCGCAGTTGGCGTCGCCAGGCCGAGCGCGCAGGGGCAGGCGATCACCAGTACCGTCACCAGGGCGAGCAAGCCTTGCGTCAGTCCGTTCTCGCCTCCCAAAAGCCACCAGGCTCCGAAGGCTGCCAGAGCGATCAAGATCACCACCGGGACGAAGATCCCGGCAATACGGTCGACGAGCTTCTGAACGGGTGCTTTTGAACCTTGGGCATCCTGTACAGCGCGGATGATCTGGGCAAGCAAGGTTTCCCCGCCTACTTTGTCGGCCTGGAACTGGAAGCTCCCTTTCTGGTTGATAGTACCAGCAAACACTTTCTCCCCCGCTTTCTTGGCTACCGGGACGGGTTCGCCAGAGATCATACTTTCGTCCACGTACGATTCACCCGTGGTCACCGTACCGTCTACAGCCACCTTCTCACCTGGCTTGACCAAGAGGGTATCTCCCACAGCCACTTTCTCGATCGGCATTTCCATCATATGACCGCCTTGATGTACGACCGTGACGGTTTTGGGTTGAAGGCCCATGAGCTTCTTGATGGCAGACGAGGTAGATGCCTTAGCTCCTTCCTCAAGGAGTTTGCCCAGCAGAATAAAGGCAACGACTACCGCCGCTGCTTCGAAGTAAACGTGTGCATGCAGCCCGCGGCTGTGCCAAAAACCTGGGTTTAAGGTGTTGAAGACGCTGAAGGCGTAGGCAATGCCAGTGCTGAGTGCCACAAGCGTATCCATATTGGCCGAACGATGCCTGGCCTGCTTCCAGGCGTTGATGAAGAATTGCCGGCCAAACAGGAGTACCACCGGTGTTGCGAGCGCCCACATGATGTAGTTCGCGTAGGGCATATCCATGAAGAACATACCGATCACCACCAGCGGCATCGACAGTACCACCGACCAGATCGTGCGCTGGCGCAGAGAACGGAGCTTTTCGCGGTGCAGATCCTCCAGGGCCTCTTTGGCTTCCTTTGAGTCTTCAATCATCAGGTCGAAACCGATTGATTGCACGCTGGCCTTTAGCGCTTCCGGAGTAACTACCGTAGGTACATATTCCACCTTCACGGAGGAGTTGGCAAAGTTCACCGCGGCATCCACCACACCCACCTGAGCTTTGATCATCGACTCGGTGCTGCCAGCGCAGGAAGCGCAGCTCATCCCTGTTACCGGAAAGGTTTGGCGGATCGTTTCAACGTCGTAGCCGAGGCCACGTATGGTAGTGACCGCTTTGGCCACAGCTTCCTCATCATCCGCTTTGAAGATGGCTTTGTGATTGTTGAGTTCCACATGGTGTTCCCGGATGCCAGGGACAGTGGCAAGGCCCTTGTCGACGATCAGCGCGCAGTGCTCGCTCTCTACGCCAGCCAGGGGGAGTTCGATTGTATGATCAGTGTTTGTTGCCATAACGATGGATTTGATCACACAAAGGTGACGCCGGCAACCGGATTCACTGTTACATCCTCATGGCTATGTTGTATACTTAATTGTGGTCAGACGAGGTCGTCGAGGGACTTACGAAGGGGTGAGCCGCGCTCCTTAAACTGGCTTGGGGTCATGCCAGTAATCTTCTTGAACTGGCTGGAAAGGTGCTGGGTGCTGCTATAACCGAGCTTCCAGGCTATCTCGCTGAGGGTATGCTCGCCATAGATTAGCCACTCCTTGGCTTTCTCGATCTTCTGTAAGATGAAGTACTGTTCGAGGGTCACACCCTCAACGTCTGAGAATAGACGGCTTAGGTTGGAGTAGTCCTTGTGAAGTGCGCCGGCCAGGTACTTGGACATACTGAAGTGCTCCTCGATAGAACCAGTTTGCACTTTCTCCAGGAGTAGCGTCTTCAGACGGTCGATCAGCTGCTTCTTCTGGTCATCCAGCAGCTCGAACCCAATGGCCTGCAGGGCGTCGGAGAACTGCTGCAAGCGGTGAGGTTCCGGTGTCTCGGCCAGATCTACCTCTCCGAGGCGAACTGCCTTTGCATTGAAACCGTGCTGGCCCAGGAGCTGCTCTACCGACATAATGCAACGCGGGCAGACCATATTTTTGATCATCAACTTCATAAGAATCCTAAGAGTCCAAAGGTAGCGCTATCGGCCAGACCAGGTGTACCTTCACTCCAGATCCGCAAGCGGGTTGCCCGACACGAAAAACAATACACTATGGCGATGCCTAATCGAATCAGTAAATTGGTGTTAACCGGTCACGTTACTTCGTCGGTTGGTTGGCTCGGAGCTGTGGCCGTATTCATTGCGCTGGCCACTACAGCATTGAGCACAGATAGCATCCAGGTAGCCCGTGCTACTTACATCGCCATGGATGTGAGCACACGGTACGTTATCGTTCCCTTCTGCTTCGCGTCACTGGCAACTGGTATGCTCCAGGCCCTGGGTACGAGGTGGGGGCTTTTCAAGCATTACTGGATCGTGGTGAAACTTGTGCTTACCGTGGCCATGACGGCGTTTCTGGTCTTGCATATGGGACCAATCGGCCAGCTGGAAGGCTTAGCGCTTGAACAGTCGCAGCGTACGGCAGAAGAGGCTTCGTCGGTAATCAATCTGATAAAAAAGGCTGCTGCAGCATTCCTGGGGCTTCTGGCTGTTACGACGATCTCCGTATACAAGCCTTGGGGAAAACTGACCGCTCGAAAACCGCAGAACTCGGACCAGCGAGCGAAGAAACCAGCAAGCTTTTACGTTCTGGTCATCTTGATTGTCGTGATCATGCTGCTCATTGTGTCACACTTGACGGGCGGTACGATAAAGCACTGACCATAGTTCAACACCCAAATTTTCCAAAGCCGAAATTTTCCCCAGAATTTTTTGAGGGTGCCTCTTCAGAAAAAAGAGGTGGGTCGATTTCAGAAAAACCATTGAACCTACCTCCCCCACCCCACTGGGAGTGCCCCCCGGCGGGGATACCGGGGGGGGGTTATGCCACTAACAACTTCTTGGCAATACCCTTCAGCGCTGGACGATTCAGTTCGTAAATGGTCAAGGACCCGACTTTTGTTCTGGACAGAAGACCTGCACAGGTCATGGACTTCAAATAGCGACTGACTGTGGGCTGTCGTATAATACATCGTTTTTGAATGACCGGCGCTGACGCGAATCTGGCCAGTGACAGGTACTGGAAGATGGCCCACTTTGTCGGGTTCGCCAACTCACGCAGAATCTTCATGGGGTCGGACGTAGTATTGGTTTGTGTGCTCATATAAGAATAAATATTCCAGATTGGGAATACTTACCAAAAAATTCAGAAAGCGAGCCGACGTTAACGCTGGAGTCAGAATCACCGGCAGCTAAACGCCCATTTGACGCTTAGTTCACCAGCCCTGACCAGGCCCTGACCTCGGTAAACATCTTCCTTATTGTGGCTTCTACCGCCGTAAAACGCACTAAAAAGGCCCTTTCTCTGCAGGGCCTTTCGGGGTCATCAATCTTAACAACATGAATCTCGCGAACCTGGCGCTGGTCATTGCCCGCTAACACATCGATAGTAGGACCAATCGCCGCATCTGAAATTTAGTTTAATGATCAGCAGCTCAGAACGGCAAATCGTCCACCCCACGGCAGTCTTGTTCAGGGTATCCGGGAATTGGTTGAAACTCAGAAAAATACTCAGATGCAGGCTGGCCATCATACCATGGGCCTCCAATACTTACTCCCTTGATATGAGTAAGCCGTCTCCACCTTCTAAACTCTCCTGTGAATCTGGCCCGAAACTGATTCTCCTTTGCTGTAACCCCAGCAAAGACATGCTCGATCATGGCATTCGGGTGGACTACTTCGGTTTCCGGAAAATCGTCGAACACGTCTTCGATCCAACGTTCGATCCGGTCCAGGTCACTGTTGCCAGCTGCTGACCAGTAAGATTCGCCGACGTGTGAAAATCGTTCAGTGTTGCAGTCCCAGATCAGATCTGCGAAGGCTGGTGCCCATAAACTCAAGCTCCTAAATTTGGATTGCCCTGACTTAGCCACCATCTCGATTTGGTAAGTGATAATACCATGCATGTTGCGCTGGCGTTGAATTTCAAGTAATTGCATTTGTTTTGGATTTTATGTTATTTGAATAAATTTGAGTGCAGCCAGTTGTAATGATCTGGCATGCGGTGCATCTGCTTCACCAGGTACTCCAGGAAGTAATCCTTCTGGTCCATCTTCTCGACCACCGACTTCTTTTCGTATCGGCCACCGTAGTACTCCAAGTGCCTGTTTACGATGGAAACCACCGCCTCATTCTCTGGCAGCGCATGGTTGCCGTACACGAAGTGGTTGTGAAAGCCATCCTTGCCGCAGTTCTCTTCGGTCACGTAGAAGTAGTAATTCACGACTGTCGGAAAGGCAGCTGCCAGCTTCTTTCCCAGGCGCTCCATGATCACCCTGCACCGGTCAGCTGAGAACGGCTCTCTGAAGCGAATACTACCAACCGTCGACCAGGTGTACCGATGCAGGAAGCTGGCGTATTCGGCATTCCTGAGGCCCTTCCGGCGCCTTTTCAGAAGCAGTAGGATCATGGGCGACACAAAGTGCTTATAGCCGTAAGAAAGACAGTATTCGTACCGCCAGCGAGTTTTGATGCAGGCGATTACTCTTCTTATGGCTGCCTCCGAAATCTCAAAGTGCTTGCTGAATGCTTTGATGTCGTAGTACAGTATCGCATTGTCGGCAGTCGTGCCAGTGAGTACGAATTGGTTTTGGTCCTGGCTCGCCAGGTGCTTCTGGTCAATGGTGATCGTTAGCCCCTGGTGTGCACTGGCTGCCTCAAGTCCTGCATCCGTCGGGTCGAAAGCATTCGCCGTACTGAGGATGGAAGTATTCAGGTACTTCTTCTTGTTCAAAACAATGAAATACGGCGTTTTTGTTCCAGCTGGTAGCTTGGCAATATCCCTGTCCAGAGACGCATAGCTCCGTTTGTACCGCCTGCTGAATGAGGTCATGTCCAGGTACACCAGTCCATCAGTGGTATTCACCTGGATGATTGGTTCTGGCTTCCTCTCCTTCATTTGCTTCATTCTGTCGTATGTGATCATTGCATCAATATGCTTCATGGTTATCCTCCTTTTGTTTACTTCCTGTGGCATGTCGGCGCACACCAAGGTCAAAGCCGCATCTCTGATGATTTGCAGCCGGCGGTCTCTTTTCACATCCGAGTAACCCGCTCTACGCCTATAAATAGTAGGGATTTGCTCAAAGTCAACCTGAAATCTGGATGAGGAAGTGGCTCTTACCAACTTTTCCCAGATTTCGCTCTCAGAGTTGCAGTTTGAGCGCTGCAGTCCGAGCTTGTTCGCCCAGAGGTGTACGGCAATGAAAGGTGTCGTAGGACTCTCAGCCGTCTCACAGACGTTCCCAAAGCCTACGGGCTGGGCCTAACTCAGCGGTTCCGCTGGAGACTCGTGCTGCGCTGAAGCAGGAATTGCCCCTCCCCTACCGACAGAATACCCTGATGAATGGGGTTTTTGATTAGTCCCAATGACCATTGGCAGCCAGTGGGTTATTCTAAGCAGTGCTGCCATTGGGTAGCGACTGCCGCTGGTTAGACCAGCATGCTGCGTGCGGGCCAGCTTCAATGTGAAGCAGAGGCCGTATGCGGCGGATCAAATCGTGATCCATACAATAGTAGGAAACGCCGATCGCAATTCCAAGCGTCTGGTCAAAAATTTTCAAAAGGCTTCAGCGAGTAAGCCCCAAGCCGAAAAAGCGCCGGTTAGCGGCGCTTTCGGAGCTTCTCAGCTTCTTTCTGAATCTCGGTGGTTGACTTCCGCTTCGACCGCTCGATGTGATCTTGGATGTCCTTCGCTTTGAAAAAGATCTGCCGACCTGGCCGGTAATGAGGAAGGTCGCGTCTCTGCACCTTGCCGTACACTGTTCCGACGGTCAGCCCAAGCATCTGGGCGACATCCTCGACCTTGAGATAGTCATCATCGGGGTGGATTGCAATTGCCGCATCCTCTTGAACCTCTTCAGGCAGTGGTTCCAGCTTTGCCTCTGTACCTATAGGATACGCTGTACGGTAATCTTGGTGCACCTGGATCACGTAGCCATGAAAGTCAGTCAGGATACTCAGTATTTCCTGATCACTTCGCCGGTTCTCCTCGCTCATATATGGATCTGCGATATCGCGCTTCAAGCCGACAATGTAGTTGCTCAAGCTTGAACTCATTTTGAAGGTATGTTCGTTCTTGTCTTCCTTTGACAGATAGAACGACCGGTAATGCTTGAAGAAAAACTTTACGCGCCGCTCCATCATGAAGCGGCTGAACGCAGCTTTCATCTCATCACTGCTCTCCCACTCCCGTCCGTAATGTTCATTGAACTCATCGAAAAGCTTCTTTACCAGTTGGCTCTTGCGCATGTGTCAGAGATTGATTTTGATTTTGTTGGCCGCTTCCCGGCGACGATGATCAAGCACCTGGGTGTAGCGGGAAGTACTGCTGATGTCCTTGTGGCCGAGTAGCTTGGAAATAACGTACAAGTCCACACCCTCATCCAGCAGCAGTGTTGCGTTTGTGTGGCGAAAACTGTGAAAGGTGCAGTCTTTGGGTATTCCGGCTGCACGCAGCCAGCTTCGTAATTGCTTACTCGTGTTGGTTGAATACTTCAGCCCAGGGAAGACGTGATCACCAGGTTTCGCACGGTCACCGAGCAGCTTTAATGCATCCTCGGAAATCGGGAGCGTCTGGGCATTCGTTGTCTTCTTATGCCAGAACTTGATCACCCAGCCGTCATTCGACAATTCGATCTCCTTCCAGGTTAGCTTTTGAATATCGGAGAACCGAAGCCCCGTCAATGCTGAGAAAAGCCCAGCTCGCTTCAGTACCTCGTTGGAACAGGGCGTACGAGCAGCAGTCTGCAATTCCTCATGGGTCAAGTATTGACGATGAGTGTCCTTTCCCTTGATAGGTGTGAGGTTCCGGGCCAGGTCGACCTGCAAGAAGCCCTTTGCGTGAGCCTGTTTTATCGCGGCTATAAACTTGCCGTAGTAGCTCACCGCCGAATTTATCTTGAGCCCATGCTTTGAGCTGCGTCGGCTGGTCGCCTTTTTCAGGTAGTCCTTGAAATCGTCGCACCAGACTTCATTGACATCCTTGAACAAGTAGGTCTCACCGGCAAAGTCAACCAGGTGCTTCAAGGCTGATGTCCAGATCCCAGCGGTGCTACGCTGGCGCTTTGCTCCCAGCTCCTTGAAGAAAGCAATGAAATCAGCACGCTGCTTCGACTTATCGACGAAGCCGTACTGCTGGTTAGCGAGTTGAAGTTTGCGCTGGTTGAGGAGCGTTTCCGCCGTCAGCATTACCTCACGATTGAAAGCCTTGTCCAGCTCGTTCTTCGGCTTCTTCACCAATTCAAGGTTCAGGAATTCGCGGCGGGTGGTCTTGCCGGTAGCAGGGTTTGGGATTCCCGGCCAGAAGTCCAAGTACAGTCGCTCTCTTCCGTTTGCAAGTGCTCGTTTACGCAGGTTGACACTAACCATTTGCATTATTGTTGGTGAAGAATTTTTCAAGTTCCTTCCGTGCAATGATCACGCGACCTCCAATCCTTCCCACGGCTATCTCGTTTCGCTTGATTGCCCGCCACAACGTCCAGCGGCTTACTCCCATCAACTTAGTCAGTTCGGTGATGTTGAAGTATTCCCGTAAACGCCAGTCGGCCAGCGACACTGCAGACATGATCACGGTCTGCTGATCACTTGCCTGTACCTTCTCCTCTCGCTTCCGCCTTTTGTAGGCCCGCTTAGCACAGGCGTCAGAGCAGCACCTGGTTACGGTGGTACGTGCTGTGAACTCGTTGCCACACTGCTCACATATTCGTTTGATTCTGATGTTCGAACTCATACCGTGGTGCTACCTGTTGCCAAATGTAGCACAATGTTGCGGCATGTAGCATAATTTCCCTTATCTGTTCGGATATGTGCGGTACCTGGCGCACCAGGTACAAAACGGGTACAAATAAAAACTCAGTGAATTGGTAGCAAATCCCAGTAAATTCTTCGAAAAACCCAGTGAATCGTACAAAAAAGGGCTATTCCTGCAATTTGAGGACACGAAGTGGTTCCCCTCGAACCCCATCAAACTGGCAGCTACTTTCCGATACAGAACTTACTGAAGATATAATCAAGTTGGTCCTCGTTCGTGATCTCGCCGGTGATCTCGCCCAGGTAGTGCAGGCAGCGCCGGATATCGAGCGCCAGCAGGTCGCCGGGGAGGCCGGAGTCGAGGCCGTTCAACACGTCTTCCACCGAGCGCTGCACCTCCTGCAGGGCCGCATAATGGCGCGCATTGGTTACGATCGCGCTCTCGGTTTCGGCGGCGCCCTGAAGCACGCGGTCCACCATCTCCTGTTTGAGGGCATCCACGCCGGTCCCGCTCTTTGCCGAAATAAAGACGACGTTCCCGCGGTGCGCCCACTTCTCCCGGAGAGCGGGCAAGGCGCCCGTATCCACCTTGTTGGCTACCAGCAGCCAGGGTTTCCCGCCGCGCTGCAATTCCTCCTCCAGCTCCTGTAGTTCTACGGGCTCGGTGCCTACGGCATCGAAAAGGCAGAGCACGAGGTCGGCAGCGGCCAGCTTCTGCCGGCTCTTTTCGATGCCCGCGTTCTCGATGGCATCCGAGCTATGGCTGCGGATGCCGGCCGTATCGATGAGCCGGAACAGGATGCCGTCGATGTTGAGCACTTCCTCGATCGTGTCGCGCGTGGTGCCGGCGATGGCGCTTACGATGGCGCGCTCCTCGTTGAGCAGTGCGTTGAGCAGGGTGCTCTTGCCGGCGTTGGGCCGCCCGATAAGGGCCACCGAGATGCCGTTGCGGATGACGTTGCCGAGCCGGAAGGAATCAAGCAGCTGTGTCGTGAGCGTGCGGGCTTCGCCGAGCAAGGCGCGCAGCCGGGTGCGATCGGCAAATTCCACGTCCTCCTGCGAAAAATCCAGCTCGAGCTCGATGAGGGCGGAGAACTGCAACAGGCCCTCCCGGAGCTGGCGCAGGGCCGCCGAAAAGCCGCCCCGGATGGCGTGCAGGGCCGTCTTGGCGGATGCGGCGGTGTTGGACGCGATGAGGTCGGCCACGGCTTCGGCCTGCGCAAGGTCGAGCTTACCGTTGAGGAAGGCGCGCTGGGTAAACTCCCCGGGGCGGGCGAGCCGGGCGCCGGCGGCAATGCAGGCTTCGATGATCCGGCCCTGGATATAAGGCGAGCCGTGACAGGAGATCTCGGTGGTATCCTCGCCGGTAAAGGAGCGCGGCCCCTTGTAGAGCGCCACCACTACCTCGTCGAGTGCTTCGCCCTCCTGCTTCAGCAGGCCCACGTGCAGGGTGTGCGAGGGCTGCGCGGTAAGGTCTTTTGACGGGAAGAGCCGGTTGGTAACGCCAATGGCCCCGGGCCCGCTGAGGCGGATCACCCCGATGGCCCCGATGCCAGGCGGCGTAGCAAGCGCCACGATCGTATCCGACCACCCGGAGAGTTTGTTCAACATGGCGCAAAGCTAATGGGGTAATGGGGTAATGTGCTAATGGGGAAATGGGAGAATGGGGTAATGGAAAATGGTGTGGCTTCGCTCAGCCTCACAAGGCACACTTGTCCCCACGGAGCCCGTCGGAGGTGGAGGAGCTATCGACAGTTGTCGCCCTCCTTTCGATATTCGTTATTCGATATTCCCTGTTCCCGTTCCCTGTTCAACTGTTCCTTGTTCCCCCACCCAAAGAAAAAACCCCTCCGTAGAGGGGTTTTATAACTTGATACAGTGATACGTTACTCAGATACGAGGAAGGTGATCGGCTGCGTGCGGTAGGCTTTTACCTGGCGGCCGTTCTGCTGGGCAGGCGTCCACTTGGGGCCTCTCTTGATGGCGCGGACCGCTTCGTCGCCCATGCCGTAGCCGGGGTCGTTGAGGGCCTTTACCTCGGAGATGTTGCCTTCCTTGTCCACGATGAACTGGACGCGGATCGTGTAGGTACCGGCGGGAGCGCCGTTCTGGCCCGGCACATCGGCGTTGAGGTTCCGCTGGAGGTAGTTGGCCCAGGCCTTCTGACCGCCGGGGAATTCGGCTTCGATTTCCACCTTGGTGAAGGTCTGGTCGTAGTTGGTCTCGTCCTTGGGGGCTTCTACCACAGCCTTGCCTTCGTCTACCGGCGGCACGGCCACATCGGCCTTAACGCCCTCCTGGCTCACTACGGCGATCTTGGTATCCTCGAGCTTTTCTACTTCCGGCGGAATGTCTTCCTTCTTCACCTCTTCGTCCTTAACGATCTTGGGAGGCGTGAACTTGGTCATTTCCACCTTCGGTGGCGGCTCGGTCTTCGGCGGCGGGGGCGGCGGGGGCTCAGCCTTCGGCGGCTCCGGCTCGGCGATCTTCTCCAGCACCACGTCTTCTACCGTTCTGTCTTCCTCCGAAGGCGCGAGCTTGTTGGATACGAAGGACAGGAGCAGTGCCAGCAGGAAGAGGGCCGCCGTTACGAGCAGTGCCGTACGGATGCGCTTGTTATAGCTCCGGCGCAACTCGTAGGCGCCGTACTCCTTGTTCCGGCCCTCGAAAACGAGGTCCAGGAGGTCGGCGTTCATAATCTTGTTTGCTTCCATGATTTCAGTTTGTTTAAATAAGATGCACCGCTACCGGGCATTCCACAACTTTCTTACCAGTTACTGGATACCCGAGTTCTTTTGGGTGGCCAGTACCAGCTCATTCTCCTGCGGGGTGATGTCGATGAGGGCGAAACGCTTCACATCGGCGATCTTCATCTCGTCGAGGATGTCCACGGTGTTCTTGTAGGTGGCGTCTTCGTTGGGCTTGATCACGATCACGAGGTCTTCCGGGGGCGTCGTCTGGCGCTTGCGGAGCACCACCGAGCGGATTCCCGTTTCGGGATCGTAGTTCGTGCTCTTGAAGTTGGAGCCGTCGGGCAGCAGCTGACCTTCGTAGTAGTACACCTGGTTGCCTTTGCCCAGCATGAGGGTGAGGGCGCCGGATTCCTTGGCTTTGTTCTGCTCCTCGGGCTTATCGGTGTCCTTGGGCATGAACAGCTGCATGGCGGCCGGCTGGCTCATCGTGGTGGTAAAGATGAAGAAGGTGATCAGCAGGAAGCCCAGGTCTACCATCGGCGTCATGTCGACGCGCGTCGAAAGTTTCTTGGCTTTCTTGACGCCTGGGCCTTTCTTATGGCCACTATCTCCACCGCTATCTATACTTGCCATCTGATTGGTTTTAAAAAATGAATACTTGGGTTACTTCTTCTCCTGCTGGTTGCGCCACAGGGGGGAGCCGATCGGGGCGTCCTCAGGCGTGGTGATCAGGCTGAACTTGTAGATGTCATTGCGCTTGAAGGCGGAAATGACGTTCTTGAAGTCCGGGTACTTGGCGTTGTTGTCGCCCTTGATGTAGTACTTTACCTTGTTGCCGGCCATGAGGGTGACGGCGTCGCGCACCCAGTAGTAGAGCTCGTTGGAGGCAGAGTCCTTTACCGGGATGCCGTCCTGCTTCACCTTGGCCTGGTCGGCCGGGGACTTGGCGAGCAGCGACTTCAGCTGGTTGAACGGAACACCGATCGGACCCGCGCCCATATAATGGTTCATCTCCGTAGGCGTCAGGCCGAGATTACGGGTCTTGTTGAGGTTGTCGATCAGCTGGCGCTTCAACTCGTTGTTGGTCGTAACCATGTTGAAGTACACCCGGCCTTCTTTGTCCATCGTTACCTGCATGGCGTTCTCGTCCTCGAGCTTATCGCTCGACACCGAATTCGGCGTCAGGATCTCTACCGGTTCCGGCGGCTTGAACTTGGTCGCCAGCATGAAGAAGGACAGGATCAGGAACGCGACGTCCACGAAGGGCGTCATGTCCGTATCCGTGCTTTTCCTGGGAATTTTTACACTTGGCATTTTCGGAATGTGATTTTAGATGAGATGCGGCTTTTGCCTTGATTCCACAAAGAGCGACCCGATTACTTGTAAAGGGAAGCAAAGCTTTGGGTGAGGGTAAAGCCGGACTCATCGATACCGTAGGTGATGGAGTCGATCTTCGTCGTGAACACGTTGTACATGATCAGGGCGAGGGCCGAGGTACCGATACCGAGGGCGGTGTTGTAGAGGGCTTCGGAGATACCCTGGGCGAGCGCGCCGGCGTTACCGCCACCGCCTTCAGCACCGAGGGCCGAGAACGAGCGGATCATACCGAGTACCGTACCGAGCAGGGCCACGAGCGTACCTACCGACGTGATGGTGGAAAGGAATACGAGGTTCTTCTGCAGCATGGGCAGCTCGAGCGCGGTAGCCTCTTCTACTTCTTTCTGGATCGAGATCACTTTTTGCTCCGTGTCCAGACCGGTCTCGTTGATCATTTCCTTGTAGCGGCGCAGGCCGGCCTTCATGACGTTGGCTACGGAGCCACGCTGCTTGTCGCACTCGGCGAGAGCGGCGTCCACGTTGCGGTTGGCGAGGTGGTACTGCACCTTGCGGATGAAGTCGGAGATATTGCCTTTACCGAGGGCCTTGCGGATGGTGAGCAGGCGCTCGATGGAGAAGGTGATCACCATCAGGAACATGGCGATGAGGAGCGGAACGATGATACCACCTTCATAGATGGCGCTGAAGGCACCTTTGGGGCCTACGTGGTGGGGCCAGAAGCCGCCTTTGGGATCGGGCTGCTTGAAGCCGGAGGGATCGCCCATGATGAAGCGCCAGATGATATAACCGGCTACAACGCACAGGAGCGGTGCGAGCCAGGAAATGGCATTGCTGCTACGTTTAGGTTGCACAGAGGTAGCCTTGGTGGACGTCGTAGTTGCAGCGGGTCTTTGTTCTGCCATGATTCTGTTTTTTTGGATTTTGAAGTATGAAAAATGAAATGAGCGATTACGAGGTCACAATTCTAAGCAAAAAAAGAATAAAACGTTTACCGTGTTGCATTTTTTTTGGGCATTTGTGGAAAGAATAAGTTAAAGGGCTTATCCGTCGGAACCCGCTACAGGCCTCATTCGTAGCGAAGTGCCTCAATCGGGTTGAGCCGTCCTGCCTTCACTGCCGGATAGAGTCCGGCTGCCAGTCCAACAAAGGAGCAGATCAGGATGCCATAACCCACCCAATCCCAGGGAACGACGAAGCCCGTTTCGAGCACGATGCTGAAGCCGTTGCCCACGAGCACGCCGAGCAGGATACCCAGCAGCGCCCCCAGCACGGAAATGATCACCGCTTCGATGAGGAACTGCAGGCGCACCGTCCGACTCTTTCCGCCGATCGCTTTCACCAGTCCTACTTCCTTCGTGCGTTCCGTTACCGACACCAGCATGATGTTCATCAGCCCGATGGCCGCACCGATCAAGGTGATGAGCCCGATCACCGTGGCCGAGATCGTCAGGAAGCCGAGCGAGTTCATCGCCTTCTCCGCCACCGAGTCGGAGCGGTCCATCACGAAGTTACTTTCCTCCGTGGTGTTGAGCCGGCGCACCGAGCGGAACACGCCCTCGGCCTCTCCCATTGCTTCCTCCACCTGGTGCAGGTCGTTGACCTGGATGCCGATGGCAAAGGAGCCGTTCTGGCTGAAGTTGCGGCGCACGTTGCGGTATCCGAGCACCACCACATTGTCGCGGCTGAAGCCGAAGGAAGACCCGCGGCTGTCGAGCACGCCGAGCACCCGGTACGGGATGCCGTTGACCCGCACCATCGCATTCACGGCGGCGTCCATCGACGGCTTGAAGAGACGGCGCGCTACATCGTAGCCCAGGATGCACACGTTGCCGGCGCTCTGGATCTCCTGGCGCGAGAAGTTGCGGCCGCTGCGCACCGAAAAGGCATTCAGCGTTACATAGTTCTCATCGGCGCCGAACAGGAATACGTTGGGCGTGGTCTTACGGGTACCGAAGTTGATGATGGCATTGCGGGTGGCAAGCGTCGAAAGGCCTACGACGGCGCCGAACCCATAGTTCTGCGCAAAGGCTTCGGCCTCCTGTATCGAGATCGGCTTGCCCAGGCTCGACTTCTTCTCGCGCCGCGCATTCTTCTTCTCCACCTTCAGCTCGTCGCCGCCACCGCCGCCGATGCGGATGTTGCGCTCCTTGTAGCGGATCGAAAAGCCGTTGGCGCCCATGGTGGAGAAGCTCTCGGTAAACTTCTGGTTCATGGCCTTGATGGCGGTGATGATGCCGATAAGGGCCATGATGCCGAAGGCGATGATGGCCACCGTAAGACCGGTGCGCAGCTTGTTGCCGCGTACGGTGCGGGAGGCAAGTGAGTAAACGTCGAAAAAGCGCATAAAGACGGCTCCTAAGTTAGTGCACCCTCCGCGAAGGCACCCGTTTTTTTATGTGAGGCAAGCAGATGCACCTAATTGCTGCACCGCCTATCATCGATGTCTGAAATATCCGGAGCATCCCGACCGCGCTTCTCCGGCTATATCGTATCAACAAAAAGCCCCGATGCCATCGGCATCGGGGCTTCTCCCCTCCCCTCTCCCCGGAGAGGGGGCCGGGGGGTGAGGTCAGAAATACAGGTGCCCGGTAAGCAGCGAAGGAAACAGGCCGAGGAGGATCGTGATCGCGGCGAGGGCCACCAGCGTTGCCTTGAAGCCGGAATTCAGCACCAGGGTGCCGCCGCTGCCGCCTTCGCGGAAATACATGGCCTGCAGGAGGCGGAAGTAGTAATAGACCGACACCGCCGCCATCAGCACCGCAAAGAGGGCGAGGAACAGCGAGCCGCCGCTCATGGTGGCGCGCAGCATGTAGAACTTCGACATGAAGCCGGCCGTGAGCGGGATGCCCGCGAGCGACAGCACGAAGATCACGAGCGCGCCGGCCACCAGCGGCTGCTGGCGCGCAAAGCCGTTGAATCCTTCGAAGCTCTGGTCTTCCATGCGGGCCAGCACGGCGAAGATGCCGATGGTGGCCAGCGAGTAAGCAGCCGCATACAGGATGAGGCCCTCGCGCGCATCGTCGTTGATGCTGTACACCGCCATCATCATGAAGCCCGCCTGCGCGATGGAAGAATAAGCGAGCATGCGCTTCACGCTTTGCTGGAACACCGCGGTGATGTTGCCGATGAAGAGCGTCGCGGCTACGATGATGCCTACCAGCAGCTTCCACTGCGGCGCGATGGTGCCGAAAGCTTCTGCAAAGAGCTTCATAAAGGCCACAAAGCCGGCGGCCTTCACCACCGTAGCCATGAAGGAAGTGAATACCGTGGGCGTGCCGTCGTACACATCGGGCGTCCAGAAGTGGAAGGGCGCCGCGGACACCTTGAACGAAAGGGCGAAGAGCAGCAGCATCATACCCGTGATCATCAGCACCGGCGAGCTGGCGGCAGCGGCGGCCAGGCCATCGTTGTCGAAGGTGCCCGCTGCGCCGTAGCAAAGCGCGATGCCCATCAGCATGAGCCCGGTGGAGAAAGAGCCCATGAGGAAGTACTTGAGGCCCGCCTCGTTACTTTTCAGGTTGTTCTTTTCGGAGCCCGCGAGGATATACAGCGGGATGGAGATGATCTCGATGCCCAGGAAGAGGATGAGCAGGTTCTGGAACGCGGCCGTCATGGCCACACCGGCAAGGATGAAGAAGATGAGGGCGAAGTAGTCGCTGTAGCTGTTGCCCACCCGCTCCATGTCGCGGCCGGAGAGCAGGAAGTACGCCAGGGTGCAGCCGAGCGCCACGATGATGAAGAGCGAAGCGAAGCGGTCGAAGACCATCATGGTGGCGAAGGTGTTCACCCGGAACAGCTGCGTGCCGCGCAGGTCGAGCACAGCGGCCCCGATCAGCACGATCAGCAGGGCAACGGCGAGCCCGCGTACGGCGGCATTGCGCTTCAGGAAGAAGCCGCTGAACATCATCACGATCCCGCTAAGCGCCGAAAGAATTAAGGAGTTCATACGTTATTTGGTCGCAAGGTTTGAAAAATTGGCCTGCTTCAGGAGGCCGTCCACAAAGCCGGAGGCGCTGTCGAGCAGCGGCTGCGGGTACACGCCGAAGGCGAGGATCAGCCCCACCACCAGCACCAGCGAAAGCGTCTCCACCGGGCGGATGCGGTAGCCGGCGGCGGTGCGCTCGTTGCTCGCTCCAAAGAGCACCTTCTGCAGCATATTGAGCGTGTAGGCGGCGCCCAGGATGATCGAAAGACCGGCCAGCACCGTGAAGAGCGCCGAGAACTTCGAGCCCACCGTGTTCCAGATGCCGTTGAACATGAGGAACTCGCCCGGGAAGGCATTGGTGAGCGGGAGCGAAATATTGGCAAACGAAACGATCACGAGCATGATGGTGAGTCCGGGCGCCTGCTGGGCGATGCCCCCGAGCTGCGACATCCGCCGCGTGCCGAACTGGCGCTCGATGAGCTCCACCACGATCCAAAGCCCGATGATGTTGACGCCGTGGCTGAACATCTGGATCACGGCGCCTTCGTTGCCGCTGCGTGTTCCGGAGAAGATGGCGGCGGCGATGATGCCGATGTGCGCGATGGAGGAATAGGCCACGAGGCGCTTCAGGTCGTCTTGCTGCAGCGCAATGAAAGAAGCATAGAGGATTCCGATCACCGCCATGCTGGTTACGGTATCGCCCCACATATAGGCGGCCGTGGGTACCACGGGCATTACCCAGCGGAGCAGACCGAATACGCCCATCTTCACCATGAGGCCGCTGAGCACCATCGTGGCCGCCGTGGGCGACTGCTCGTAGGTGTCGGGCTGCCAGGTGTGGAAGGGGAATACCGGCATCTTCACCGCGAAGGCCACGAAGAGCAGCCAGAACACGAAGCTCTGGTTGTCGTTGGTGAGGCGCAGCGCGTAGAACGATTCGAGGGAGAAGGAGCGGTCGGGCGTATGCAGGTATAAATACAGGAGGCCGATCAGCATCAGCACGGAAGCCGTAAAGGTGTAGATGAAAAATTTGAACGTGACCGGGATCCGGCGCTCTCCGCCCCAGCCGGAGCAGAGAAAGTAGACCGGGATGAGCGCGAGCTCCCAGAAGAAGTAGAACAGCAAAGCATCCTTAGCGAGGAACACGCCCATGAGGCCGGCCTGCGCCAGGAGCATCAGCCCAAAGAAGTTGCCCGGCTTGCGGTAGGTGGAGCGCCAGGTGGCGAGCAGGATGATGGGGTAGGCAATGCCGGTGAGGAGGCAGAGCAGTCCCGAAAGCCCGTCGAGCGACAGCGCGAAAGAGGAGCCCAGTGAGCCCATCCACTCCTGGCTGAAGGAAGCTGCCGAAGGGTCGTTGATCATCTTCATGCCGGCGATCGAGAGCGCCATTGTAGCCAGGGCCACGAGCAGCGACCAGCCGCGCGCCGCGTTGCCTTCCTTCAGGAAGAAGGCCACCAGGCCGCCGATGAGGGGTATCAGGAACAGTAGTAATGCGATCATAAACGTCAATTCAAAAGTCAAAAGTCAAAAAGCAGCAGCACCGGTGAAGGGCATTGACCCTTCACCATTGACCATTCCTCCTATTTTCTCAGGAAGAATTGCAGTACGAAGAACAGCAGCATGCTCACCACCATCAGCAGCACATAAGACCCTACCTGCCCGCTCTGGATCCAGCGCAGCTGGCGGCCGCTGTAGTTCACGGCGCGGCCCACGCCGTTCACGAGGGCGTCGATGCCGCTCTTCTCGATGAACGTGTGCGCGAAGCGGCCGAGGGCGCCCACGGGCTTCACGATGACGCTGTCGTAGAGCTCGTCTACATACCACTTGTTCTCGAGCACCTTGCCGAAGCCGCCGCTCCGCTCCTCGCGGTAGTTGCGGTAGCGTACCCAGGCAAACACGATGGCGCCGATGGCGATGAGCGTGGTGAGGCCCATCAGCATATATTCAGTACTGTGGTCGATTGCAGCATGCTCGGTGCGGATCACCGGGCCCAGGAAGGCCGTCAGGCGCTCGCCGCCGTGCAGGAACACCTCGGGGATGCCTACAAAGCCACCTACGATCGAAAGGATCGCCAGCACCACCAGCGGTATCGTCATGGCCGCCGGACTCTCGTGCAGGTGCTTCCGCTGCTCCTCGGTGCCGCGGAACGAACCACCGAAGGTGAGGAACAGGAGTCGGAACATATAGAAGGCCGTGAGGGCGGCGGTGATGAGGCCGACCACGTAGAGGAACTTGTCGTGCTGGAAGGCGTTGAGCAGGATGGCGTCTTTGGAGAAGAAGCCGGAGAAGGGCGGAATGCCCGCGATGGCGAGGCAGCCGATGAGGAAAGTGATGTACGTGATCTTCAGCTTGCCCCGGAGGCCGCCCATCCGGCGGATGTCCTGCTCGTGGTGCATGGCGTGGATCACCGAGCCGGAGCCGAGGAAGAGGAGCGCTTTGAAGAAGGCGTGCGTCATCACATGGAAGATGGCGGCCACATAGGCGCCGGTGCCGAGGGCGAGGAACATGTACCCGAGCTGGCTTACCGTGGAATAGGCAAGTACCTTTTTGATATCGTTCTGGCGCAGGGCAATGGTGGCGGCAAGCAGCGCCGTGGCGGCGCCGATGATGGCTACCACCGAAAGCGTGGTGGGCGCGAGGCTATACAGCAGGTTGGAGCGTGCGATCATGTAGATGCCCGCGGTCACCATGGTGGCGGCGTGGATGAGGGCCGACACGGGCGTGGGACCGGCCATGGCGTCGGGGAGCCAGGTGTAGAGCGGGATCTGCGCGCTCTTGCCGGTGGCGCCGAGGAAGAGGAGCATGGTGATGCCCACGATCTCGAAGGAATTGACGGTCTTCAGCGAGGCGATGATGCCGGTGCTGGGGTTGAAGAGGTCGTAGTAGTTGACCGAGCCGAAGCGCTGGATCATCCAGAAGATGGCCAGCAGGAAGCCCAGGTCGCCGATGCGGTTCATGACGAAGGCCTTCTTGGCGGCCTTGGTATAGTCGACGTTCCGGAACCAGTAGCCGATGAGGAGGTAGGAGCAAAGGCCCACGCCTTCCCAGCCGATGAACATGATGATGTAGTTGGCGCCCATCACCAGCAGCAGCATCGAGAACACGAAGAGGTTGAGGTAGGCGAAGTAGCGCGCGAAGTGCTCCCGCTTCTCCTCGTGCATGTAGGAAGTGGAGTACACGTGGATGAGGAAGCCGACGCCGGTAATGATGAGGAGGAACAGCGTCGAGAGCTGGTCTACCTGGAAGGCGAAGGGGATCTTGAGCGAGCCCACGTTGATGAAATCGAAGTATTTCACCGGCACGGCGGAGAACTCGCCTTGAGCGAAGAGCATGCAGGAGATGATAAAGGAGCCCAGCACCGTACCGGAGCCGATGAGGCCGGAGAGGCCTTTCGGGAGGTGGTTGCGGCCCAGCCCGTTGATCAGGAAACCGATGAACGGCAGCAGGGGGATTAATGCGATCAATGTCTTCATAAGAAGTAAAAATTCAAAATTCAAAATTCAAAAAGCCTTCATCGTGCAGCGCCGCCCGCAGGTACCAACGTCTCTGTAGGTCGGAGTGCTGCGGCCTGTAGGGCGGTATGTGTCGAAGGAAACATTTTTGACTTTTGACTTTTGACTTTTGAATTAATGTTTGAGTCGGTTCAGGAAGTTCACGTCCACGGATCGGGTGTTGCGGTACAGCATCACGATGATCGCGAGGCCCACGCTCACTTCGGCCGCGGCCACCACCATGATGAAGAACACGAAGAGCTGTCCCTCGGTGCCGTTGGCGCCCCCTTTTGCCAGCATATGCATCTTGGAAAAGGCCACGAGCAGCAGGTTCACGGCATTCAGCATGAGCTCGATGCACATGAAGATGATGATCGCGTTGCGGCGGGTAAGCACTCCCACGATGCCGATCACGAACAGGGCAATCGAAAGAAAGATGTAGTATCTGATATCCATAAGTACCCCTCGGGGCGGTTTGTCGGTTCGGTTACAAGGATTTCACGTTCATCGAGGCGCGGGCCGCGGCCACACGCTTGTCGGCTTCGGGCGTACGGCTCTTGCCCTCGCTCTTGCCGATCACTACGGCGCCTACCATCGCGCTCAGGAAGAGAATGGAGCTCAGCTCAAAGGGCACTACGTATTGCTTGAACAGCACATCGCCCAGGTTCTTGATGAGGCCGATGTTACCGCCGCCGAGCTGCGTCATGTTGGCGTCCGTAGTGCGGAGCGCGGCTATGAGCACGAGCAGGAGACAGCCACCGGAGATCGCCCCGATAAGGCGGATCCAGCGGTTCTTCGGCAACTCGAGGTTCTTATCCAGGTTCATGAGCATGATCACGAAGAGGAACAGCACCATGATGGCGCCGGCGTACACGATGATGTTGACCACCGCCAGGAACTGCGCGTTGAGCAGGATATAATGGCCCGAGATGGTGAAGAAGGTGGCGATGAGCCAGATCACGCTGAACACAGGGTTCTTGCTCGTGATCACCGCCACGGCGCAGAAAAGCGACGCGAAGGCGAGGATGTAAAAGAGTATCTGAGTAATGCCCATGTGCAGTGCTGGTTTATTTGGATTGCGGGATCGTACCCTTCGCCTTGGCGAATCCTTCGGGGTCGGTCTTGGGGTTCGGAATAAGCAGGTCGTCTTTCTTGTAGATAAAGCCCTGGCGCGCGTAGTTGGCCTGGGCAAAGGTCTGCGACAGGTAGATGGCATCTTTCGGGCAGGCTTCCTCGCAGAGGCCGCAGAAGATGCAGCGCAGCATGTTGATCTCGTACTTGGCGGCGTACTTCTCCTCGCGGTAGAGGTGCTCCTCCCCTGTCTGGCGCTCGGCGGCCTCCATGGTGATGGCTTCGGCCGGGCAGGCAACGGCGCAGAGGCCGCAGGCCGTGCAGCGCTCGCGGCCTTCCTCGTCGCGGTTCAGGATCTGTACGCCCCGGAACACGGCGGAGAAGGGACGCTCCTGCTCCGGGTAGGAGATCGTCGGGGTCTTCTTGAACATATGGGAGAAGGTGATGCCCATACCCTTGAAGATCGAGGGCAGGTACAGCTTCTCGGCAAGCGTCATCGGCTTGCGCTCCATCGGTTTATTGCGATTCGTTAGTGATTGCATTCTGTTTGACTCCTCTTGGATTTTAACGGCTGCGAAATTAGCCCATTTTGCGCATGGGCCCGGTTCCGCGGGGTTATTTATTGATCCACCACAGCACGGCGGCGGCGGTAAGTACCATGTTGGCGAGCGCGAGCGGCAGCAGGCCCCTCCAGCCCAGGTTCATCAGCTGGTCGAAGCGGAAGCGCGGGATGGTCCAGCGGATCCACATGAACAGGAAAATCGAGAAGAAGGCCTTGGCCATGAGGCAGGCGAAGCCGAGCAGGCCTACCCACCAGGTGCCCTGGTGCGCCGCCTCGTTGAAGAAGGGGATGTCGTAGCCGCCGAAGAACAGCGTGGCCATCACCACCCCGGAGATGAACATGTTGATGTATTCGGCAAAGAGGTAGAAGCCCAGCTTCATCGAGGAATACTCCTGGTGGTAGCCGAAGTTGAGCTCGTTCTCCGCTTCCGGCAGGTCGAAGGGCGTGCGGTTGCACTCGGCGAGGGCGCACACGAAAAAGATCAGGAAGCCGAGGGGCTGCAGCAGCACGATCCAGGTATGCTTCATCTGGAAGTTAACGATGGCGCTCATGCGGAGGTCGCCCACGATCAGGAGCACGGCCAGCAGCGAAAGACCCATGGCGAGCTCGTAGGAGATCATCTGCGAGGCGCCGCGGATGGCGGCGAGCAGCGAGAACTTGTTGTTGGAGGCCCAGCCGCCGATCATGATGCCGTACACGCCGAGCGATACGACGCCGAAGATGTAGAGTACACCGATGTTAATGTCGGCGATCTGCAGGGGCATCGTACGGCCGCCGATCGTGACGTCGGAACCCCAGGGGATGACGGCGCTCGTCATGGTGGCGGTGATCATCGCGAGCAGGGGGCCCATGATGAAGAGCGCTTTCGAAGAGGTGTTCGGGATGATCTCCTCTTTCATGAACAGCTTCACGCCGTCGGCCAGCGGCTGCAGCAGCCCGAACGGACCCGCGCGGTTGGGGCCTTTGCGGTCCTGGAGCACGGCCGCGATCTTGCGCTCGGCGTAGGTGCTGTACATGGCCACCACCAGCGCGATCGTTACGATGGCGGCGATGAGGACGAACTTTTCGATGAGGGTGATCACCCAGTCTTGCAGTAAGAGGTACATGGTCTTTATCTACCGGCGAATGTTCGCCTTTTTTGTTTGCTTCACTAAAGTGCCTGCGGCAATCGGGAATCGCTAATCGGCAATGAGCGCCCGATTCCCGATTGCGGATTGCCGATTCCCGCTAGGGCGTGTTCGCGTTCGTCGAATCCGTGCCGTGCTGGTTGCGGCCGATGCCTTCCTTCACGTCGGTGATGTTGGTGCCGGTGGCCGTAGGGTTGCCGTTGAAGGTGGCGCTGGTGGCCGGACCGGGGATCCCGTGCAGGTCCACCTGGTTCACGTCGGAGATCGTGTGGATGTCCATCAGCAGCTTCGGATCGCGGCCGTTCATCACTTCCTTAAACGTTTCCTTCGGCTTTTCGACGCCCACATAGTGGCCGGCGTTGATCACCGAGTGGCGGTCGAGGCGTGTCGGGCCCTCGATGGTCCAGTCGCTCTTCTCCTTCTTGTCGAAGCGGCAGGTATTGCAGATCCACTCCTCCACCTCGCCCCACTGGTCCTTGCGGGCCGTTACGCGGAGCACGTCGTCGCCGCGGAACCAGAGGCGCACGCGGCCCGAGCACTCGGGGCAGTCGCGGTGGGCGTCCACGGGCTTCGTAAACCACACGCGCTGCTTGAAGCGGAAGGTGCGGTCGGTGAGGGCGCCTACGGGGCATACGTCGATGACATTGCCGATCATATTGCTGTCGAGCGATTTCTGGATATAGGTGGCGATCTGCGCGTGGTCGCCGCGGTCGAGCACGCCGTGCTCGCGCTGGCCGGCCACCTGGTTGGCGGTGTGCACGCAGCGGTAGCAGAGGATGCAGCGCGTCATGTGCAGCTGGATATAGGGACCGAGGTCGATGCGCTCGAAGGTGCGGCGCTTGAACTCGTAGCGGGTGCCTTCCTTGCCGTGCTCGTAGGAGAGGTCCTGGAGGTCGCACTCACCGGCCTGGTCGCACACAGGGCAGTCGAGCGGGTGGTTGAGCAGCAGGAACTCCACCACGCCCTTGCGGGCTTCGAGCACCGCGGGGTTGGTGATGTTCTCCACGATCATACCGTCCATTACCTGCGTGCGGCAGGAGGCCACGAGCTTGGGCATCGGGCGCGGGTCGGCAGCGGAGCCGGCAGCCACGCGCACAAGGCAGGTACGGCAGTAGCCGCCCGTCTTATCGAGCTTGGAATAATAGCACATCGTAGGCGGAACGACGTCCCCACCAATTTTGCGCGCCGCCATCAGGATCGTTGTTCCCGCTTCTACCTCGACCTGGATATTGTCGATGGTGACCTTAAAGAGTTTCTTCTCTTCTGACATAAGTCAAAATTCAAAAGTCAAAATTCAAAAAGCAGGTCAAAGACACCGCTTTTCAGCCAACGTTCTGTAATGCGAACTACTCACTGATGATAATGCTGGCGATTATCTTCGAAAGCTCGTCGGCTTCTTTGAGCAGTTCATTTAATCTGACTTTATCCTGATCAAGCGTGTCGCGGATCAGGCAAAGCCAGTATTTCGTTTCATTAGCAGATTTCAGCGCGATCGCGTAATAATTCCTCCAATCCTTCTTGCTGCTTCCGGCTCTTCCCTCTACCAGGTTAGCCCCGATGGAAGTTCCCGAACGAAGCAGCTGATCGAACATGGAAATGAATATGCGATCGTACGAAGCCCCTTTGATGAACAACACCAGATCTTTCGAAAAATGAAAGGCCCGGTGCCGGATATTGTAAGGCTTCTCGCCGTCTTCCAGTAAATAAAGATCTTCAAAGTTCATTCAGTCAAAATTTTGGTATGTCTCAAACCTATAAAACTGTGCGAACAGTGAAGGCTTTTGACTTTTGAATTTTGACTTTTGCTTTAGCTCACTGCCACCGTGATCGGATCGGCGTAATGAGCCAAACCGAAGTTGCGATGCTGCGCTTCTTCGGGGTGGAGCACGTGCCACTCGAACTCGTCGCGGAAGTGGCGGATGGCGGCGGCCACCGGCCAGGCGGCGGCGTCGCCGAGCGGGCAGATGGTGTTGCCTTCGATCTTGCTCTGGATGTCCCACAGCAGGTCGATGTCGCGCATGTCGCCTTTACCGTGCTCGATCTTATACAGGATCTTCTCCATCCAGCCCGTGCCCTCGCGGCAGGGCGAGCATTGGCCGCAGCTCTCGTGGCGGTAAAAGCGTGCGAGCGAGTAGGTGTGGCGCACCACGCACTGGTCTTCGTCGAGCACGATGAAGCCGCCCGAGCCCATCATGGAGCCCGTGGGGAAGCCGCCGTCGGCGAGGCTTTCGTAGGTCATCATCCGCTGCTCGCCTTTTGCCGTCTTCAGCAGCAGGTTGGCCGGCAGGATGGGCACGGAGGAACCACCCGGGATACAGGCCTTGAGCCGCTTGCCGTTGGGGATGCCACCGCAGAACTCGTCGCTGTAGATGAATTCTTCTACGGAAATGGTCATATCGATCTCGTACACGCCCGGCTTGTTGAGGTTGCCGCAGGCCGAGATGAGCTTCGTACCGGTGGATTTGCCGACCCCGATCTTGGCATATTCTTCACCGCCCATATTGATGATGGGCACCACGGCTGCAAGCGTCTCCACGTTGTTGACCACGGTGGGCGAGTCGTAGAGGCCGCGGATGGCCGGGAAGGGCGGCTTGATGCGGGGGTTGCCGCGCTTGCCTTCGAGCGACTCGAGCAGCGCCGTTTCCTCACCGCAGATATAGGCGCCGGCGCCGCGCTGCACGTAGATCTGGCAGTCGAAGCCCGAGCCGAGAATGTTTTTTCCGAGGAAGCCGGCACGGTTTGCCTCGGCGATGGCCTCTTCCAGGATGTCCACGATCCAGGCATATTCGCCGCGGATGTAGATATACGTACGGTTGGAGCCCAGCGCAAAGGAGGAGATGATGAGGCCTTCGATCAGCAGGTGCGGGATGAACTCCATCAGCCAGCGGTCTTTGAAGGTGCCGGGCTCCGATTCGTCGGCGTTGCACACGAGGTAGCGGGGCACGCCCTCGGGCTTGGCCAGGAAGCTCCATTTCATGCCGGTGGGGAAGCCGGCGCCGCCGCGTCCGCGGAGGCCGCTCTTCTTCACTTCTTCCACGATGTCGGCGGGGCCCATCTTGAAGGCCTTTTCCACAGCGGCATAGCCGCCCTCACGACGGTAGGTGTCGTAGTAGCGGATGCCTTCCACGTGCGCTTTCTCCAGTAATACTTTTCTGCCCATGGTATCAAGTCAAAATTCAAAAGGCAAAATTCAAAAAAGGCCGTGTTCGTTGGGTTCAGCCCGTTTTCGATTTTCGACTTTTTACTTTTTAATTAGGTTTCAGGATCCTTCGGGTCACCCCTACGGATCTTATCGTTTACGTCGTGGCTGCAGGTGCCCTTCGTTCCCGGCCGGCTCCGGCTTTTCGTAGTTGCCAAAGCCGCGCAGGTTGTTCTTGCAGCCGTTGACGTTGTTGCCTCCATCCCGGCTTAGGGCGCCTGCCGCACCGCCTGGCGGGCCATCAGCTTCCAGCTTCTTCCGTCTTTGATCCAGGTCTGCAGGATGTTCAACCGCAGTTCCGATTTCGTTCCGTCGGCCTTGTTTTCCGTGCCGGTCATGCCGTGGCGGGTCACCGCGGTTTTACCCTTCAGCAGCACCTGCACAGGGCTCATCGTCACGCCCGAGTAGGTCGACGTATTCCGGATCGCGCCCTGGATCATCCCGGCCCGGTCTTCGATTTTGCCGCCCGAGTGGCCGTAGGTCACTTCGGAAGCGAGGAGACGATCGAGCGCGGCGCTGTCCTTGTTCAGGAACACCGCCTCATGAAACGCCTTTGCCGCTGCGAGTACGCCGGTCTCCGCCTTCGATTGGGCGGTAGCCCCGAGGGAGATCAGAAGTATTGCGATCAGGAACAGCTTCTTCATAAGGTCAGATGCCTGGCTCAGGATTTAGGAGCGTCATAGTTGAACATCCAGGGAATGCCGAACTTGTCGGTCAGCATCCCGAAGCGGGCGCCCCAGAAGGTATCCTGCAGGGGCATCGTCACGGTTCCGCCTTCAGCCAGCGCGTCGAAGGCTTTCTGCTCCTCTTCGGCCGACTTGAAATCGAGGCTCATGTGCACGGCGCTGGAGAGATTGCCTCCGTTCTGGTCGCCGTCGGAGGCCATGAAGAACAGCTCGCCGGCGCGGAAGTGTGCGTGCAGCACCTTGCTCTTGTCTTCGGTCATGCCTTCGGCAGGTGTGCCTTCGAAGTGCATCAGGTTCTCCACCTGGCCGCCGAGGGCGCCGGCGTAAAAGTTCAGGGCTTCTTCGCAGGTGCCGTTGAACATGATGTAAGGAGTCAGTGTCATAAGCAGGATTGGTTAGTTGTTTTGAACCGCGTTGGCACGGCATTCAGCAATGATGGCGTCCACCTTCTCTTTCGTCAGGTGCTCTTTATAGATCGGGCCCATCTGCATCATGGGGGCGTAGCCGCAGGCGCCGAGGCATTCCACGAGCTTGAGGGTGAAGAGGCCGTCGGCCGTCGTCTCCCCTACCCCGATGTTCAGGGTCTCCTTGATGTAAGCGATGATGTCGTCCGACCCGCGCAGCATGCAGGGGCCGGTCTGGCACACCTCGAACACGTAGCGGCCTACGGGCTTCAGGTTGTACATGCTGTAAAAGGTTGCCACCTCGTACACTTCGATGGAGGTAAGCTGCAGGAGGCCGGCCACGTAGTCCATCGCCTCCGCGGAGAGCCAGCCGCCGTTGGCGTCCTGGGCCAGGTGCAGCACCGGCAGCAAGGCGCTTTTCTGCTTCCCCTCGGGGTAGCGGGCCACGATCTCGCGTACTTTATTCAGTCGTTCTTCTGAGAAGGTCACGGTCTTAGGTTTATTAGTTTATTGGTCTATTAGTTTATTGGTAAGGGTCGTTCTAGTTCGATCACTCACCTCACCATCAACCAACCTTTCTTTTCTATCAGCGACGCCCATGGTGCGTCGTTACAATCCCTCTTAGCACATTAGCACATTACCGCATTAGCACATTGCTTACGCATCCATCTCGCCGGCGATGAGGTTCAGCGACGACATCACGATGATGGCGTCGGAGAGCATCGAGCCTTTCACCAGCTCCTCGTAAGCCTGGTAGTAGATGAAGCAGGGGCGGCGGAAGTGCAGGCGGTACGGGCTGCGGCCACCGTCGGAGATGAGGTAGAAGCCCAGCTCGCCGTTGGCGCCCTCCACGGAGTGGTACACCTCTCCCGGCGGGATGTCGATCTCACCCATCACGATCTTGAAGTGGTAGATGAGCGCTTCCATCTTTGTGTACACATCCTTCTTGTCGGGCAGGTAATACTCCGGCACGTCGGCATGGTACACGCCGGCGGCCTCGCCCTTCATGTCCTGGAGCTTGCGGTAGGCCTGCTCCACGATGGAGAGCGACTCCCACATTTCCTGGTTGCGTACAAGGAAGCGATCATAGGTATCGCCGGTGGTACCCGTGGGGATGTTGAACTCGAAGTCCTGGTAGGAGCTGTAGGGATTGTGTACGCGCACGTCGTAGTCGACGCCGGCCGCCCGCAGGTTAGGGCCCGTAAAGCCGTAGTTGAGCGCGCGCTCGGCCGAGATGGGCCCCGCGCCGGTGGTACGCTCCATGAAGATGCGGTTGCGGGTGAAGAGGCTTTCGAACTCCTTCAGCACGCCGGGGAACTCCTTCAGGAAGCGCTCCAGCTTGGTGAAGGCGATGTCGTTGAAGTCGCGCTCGAAGCCGCCGATACGGCCGATATTGGTCGTGAGGCGCGAGCCGCACACTTCTTCCCAGATCTCGTAAATGAGCTCACGGTACTGCATCACGTAGAGGAAGCCCGTGAAGGCACCCGTATCCACCCCGATCACCGAGTTGCAGATGATGTGGTCGGCGATGCGGGCGAGCTCCATGATGATGACGCGGAGGTAGTCGACGCGCTTCGGCGTCTGTATGCCGAGGAGCTTCTCGCAGGTCATGTGCCAGCCCATGTTGTTGATCGGCGCCGAGCAGTAGTTGAGGCGGTCGGTCAGCGGGGTGATCTGGTACAGGGGGCGGCGCTCGGCGATCTTCTCGAAGGCGCGGTGGATATAGCCGACGGTCTGCTCGGCCGATACGATCTTCTCGCCGTCGAGCTCCAGGATGTTCTGGAACACGCCGTGCGTGGCCGGGTGCGTGGGCCCCAGGTTGATCGTGGTGGTTTCCTTTTCCATGCTTCCCTCGGGAAGCGGGATATGCGAAATTGGTGTTGCCATTCTATCGTCGTGAATCGTGAATCGTCAATCGTGAATGGGTCATTCCGACCGACGGGTCACTGGTTTTTATTTGGTGAGCGGGTGAGCAAGTGAGCGGGTGAACGCTGCTCATCACTCATTATTCATCACTCATTTCCGGCCGGGATCGTACGCGGCGTGGGCGAGCCGTCTTCCTTACGGTTGCCGAAGTCGAAGGAGCCGCCGCGGCCGAACATCTCGTCGTCCTTGTCGACGCGGGTCTGGTCTTCGAGGGGAAACTCCTTGCGCATCGGGAAATAGTCCATCTCGTCCACGTTCTGGATGCGCTTCAGGTTGGGATGTCCCACGAAGTTGACCCCAAAGAAGTCGTAGGCCTCGCGCTCCTGCCAGTTGGCGCTCTCGAACACCGCCGTGGCGCTGTTGATGTCGGGCTGGCTGATCGGCGCATAGGCCTTGAAGCGCAGGCGGCAGTTGTCGACGAGGTTGTGCAGGTGGTACACCACGCAGAGCTCGCGGCCGGCATAGGCCGGATAGTGCACCGCCGTTACGTCGGTCAGGAACTGAAAGCCGTTCTCGAACAGGAAGCGCAGCACTTCCACGTTCTGCTCCCGGTCCACTTCGAAGGTCAGCATGCCATAAGGCTCCTCGAAAGCTTTGACGCTTTCGCCGAAACGCTCCTGGAGCAGCTGTTGTACGTGTTCGTTACTCATTTCAAAGTCAAAATTCAAAATTCAAAAGTCAAAACGTAAACGGAACCATCTGGCGTCGAATGTGTTTTTGACTTTTGAATTTTGACTTTTTAATTAATGGATGCCGTAGCTCTCGAGGAGCTTTTTATACTGATCGGTGTTGCGGCGGCGCAGGTTTTCCTTGCCGATGAGGTCCTGGATACGCAGGATGCCGTCGATGATGGCCTCGGGCCGCGGGGGGCATCCAGGCACATAGACGTCTACCGGCACCACCTGGTCGATGCCCTGCAGCACGCTGTAGGAGTCGAACACGCCGCCGGAGCAGGCGCAGGCGCCCACGGCCATCACCCAGCGGGGCTCGGCCATCTGGAGGTATACCTGGCGAACCACGGGGGCCATTTTCTTGGAGATCGTGCCCATCACCATCAGCAGGTCGCACTGGCGGGGCGAGAAGCCGAGGCGCTCGGCGCCGAAGCGGGCGAGGTCGTAATGCGAGGCCATCGTGGCCATAAACTCGATGCCGCAGCAGGAGGTGGCAAACGGAAGGGGCCAGATGGAGTTCTTCCGTGCGAGGCCCACGGCTTCGCTGAGCTTCTGGGCGAAAAAGCCCTCGCCCTGGTAGCCCTCGGGCATATCCACTACGGAGATGTCGCGCTCGAGGGGCTTTTCGTTGATATTAAAAGATACGGGACGTGCCATAATAATTCAAAATTTAAAAGTCAAAAGTCAAAACCGATATCCGCATACAAAAGCGTTCAAAAACAGTGCGGAACTGGCCTGGCAGCCGCTTTTGACTTTTGATTTCCGACTTTTTAATTCAATCTTCCCATTTCAGGGCGCCCTTCTTCACGATGTAGATGAACCCGCAAAGGAAGAGCCCGACGAACATCAGCACCGCCCAGAATCCGTTCCAGCCGAGTCCACGGAAGTTAACCGCGTAAGGGTAGAAAAAGATCACTTCCACGTCGAAGAGCACGAACAGGATCGCCACCAGGAAGTACTTGATGGCCATCGGCTGGCGTGCATCGCCATGGCTTTCGATGCCCGAGGTAAAGGTGGCAAGCTTGTCGGACGTGGCCCGCTTTGGCCCGAGCAGGTGGGTCACGGCCATCAGGGTACCGATCATGCCGGCGGCAAACAGGAACTGCAGGAGCACAGGCAGGTAGGAGCCGGCGGCGGAATGATCCTGTACGAGGCGCGTCACATCGGTCTGGAGTAAGTGGAACATAGGCGGTTGAATCGGCGCAAAAATACAGCACTTACAATATCTTTTCCCCAATTATTTCAGCCTCCGAAAGCGGCCCAGGCGCCCTTTTCCGGAGCTTCCGGAACCCGGTAGAAAGGGGCATGAAAAAGCCCCGGCGCTCTGGCCGGGGCTCTGTAGTATCGATGCGTTATTTACCGCTCTTGGGCTTTGTCTTGGACCCTTGCGCCGATCCCGACTTAGCCGGTTGCTGCGCGCGGGGCGCGGCCGCCGGCTTCTTGGTCAGCCGGTCGATGGCGGTGGTGAAGGCCTGGTTGCCCGGGTCGAACTCGAGGCCCTTGTTCAGGTACTCGACGCCCTTCTCGCGGTCGCCTTTTTCATTTACGTAGTAGTTGGCCAGCATACCCGAGGCTTCCACGCCATAGCTCTTGAAGCGCACCTTGTCGGTACCCGCCACGCGGAGCAGCTGCTCGTACTGCGGGATGGCGAGGCCCTGCTTGCCGGTGGAGTCGATGAGGCCGAGGGCGCGGGCGCTCCAGAGGTATCCGAACACGGAGTCAGGGTTGGCGCGGCTGTAGGCCTGGAAGGCGCTGTCGGCCTTCTGGTAGGAGCCGCCCTGGTAGAAGGCGAGGCCGATGGGGAAGAACTGCGAGGGGTTGGCGTTGGGGTTGATGCGGTAGAGCGCCATACGGAGCTCGGCCTCAGCCACCTTGCGGTTGTTGGTCTTGGCCCAGTCGATGGCCTCCTGCAGGATCTTGGCGCGGCCACCGAGGGTGGTATCGCCTTCCAGCGCATCGAGGTAGATATTTACCACCTGGGTGGGGTCTTCCTTCGAATAGATCGTCGCTTTCAGGGTATAGTCCCTGGCCACGCGCTGGTCGGGCTTCGAGTTGGCGAAGAGCATATCGGCGTAGCGGCGGGCGGTAGCGGTGTCCTTCTTACCGTCGAGGTAAGAATAAGCCATCATGCGGTAAACGCCGGGAGCGGCTGACTCCTTACCGGAAGCCTGGATGATGCGGTTGCCGATGTTGATGGCCTCGTCGTAATTCTTTTGCAAATAGGCGGCCTGGCCCTTGAACACGTCGTTCTGGATGCTCGGGTCGGCTACGGCTACGTATTTCTGCGCCCACTCGTTGGCGGCGTTGAAATCCTGCTTCGTGAAGAGGTTGTACGTATAATGGCGCAGGTAGGCCGGGGCGAACTTCGGGTCGGCCTGGATGGCGCGGTTGAGGTGCTCGGTCACCACGTCCCAGTTGCGCTGGGTTTCGTATACACGGGCCTGGCGGTAGAGGGCCACAGCCGGCATCGAAGCCTGGGCTTTGATATAGGACTTCACGGCTTCGCCGCCCTCGCCCTTGCGGCGGTAGGCATTGCCGAGGTTGATCCAGATATCGCCGTTGTTGGGCGCGAGCTGGGTAGCCTGCTGGAGCTTCGAAAGCGCGTAGGCCACGTCGCCCTCACGCACTTCCACGTTGGCGCGGCCGATCGCGTTGAGCACGGCCGGGTCGTCGCCCTTCTTGCCGCGGCTGAGGGTAATGGCCTGCTCGAACTGCTGGCGGGCCTCGGCGGTCTTGCCTTCGGCGAGCAGCACATGGCCCATACCGGCTACCACGAGGGGGGCATTACCGTTGGTAGAGAGGAGCTTCGCGTATACGTTGCGGGCTTCGGCATTCTGGTTGTTCTCGAGGTGGGTCTGACCAAGCCAGTAAACCGCTTCGATGTTGTTGGGGTTAGCTGCGAGGATCTTCTCGAAGGTCGACTTAGCGCTGGCCGTACGCTCGGCATAGAGGTGGCTCACCCCCTCTTGTACCGTTTGTGCGAACGCGCCCAGCGAAAGGCAGACGGAGAAAAACAAAACAACGGCTGATTTCTTCATGATCCTTTCTTTTTGTAGGTTTCTTGTTGGGATATAGAGGTCAAAAATTGTTCTTTAGTTTGATTACGGGTTGTTAAGGTTGGCTTTCTAACGGTTAATTAATCCCATCCTTACTCCCTTACTTCTGCCTCCCGGGTACGGAAGTCGATCTGTGCCGGCATCAGGAAAGCCCGGTTGAAGATGAGCTGCCCGCGCTGGTCGCTGAGGAAGTAGTAAAAGGCGAGGCCAAGCCCGCGGTGCCGCTCCTTGAGCGAGGCCACGAGGTCGCGTACGAGCGGGTAGCGCCGGTAAAAGATGTTGAACTGTGCGGGCGTCACGAACTTACGCGGCACCAGCGGGTGCTCCAGGGAGGCTACACGCACCTTGCTGAGGTAGCTGAGCTGCGTCGTATCCTGCCGGTTGCCCACCCAGCTCACCCCGATAAAGCCCACGGCATCCCTCGTTTTGGAGACATAGTCGATGACCCCTTCGCTGCTTTCCGCCGCCGTCACCTTTGGAGAGAGCGGCGCCCCGCGGAGTACCGAGTCGATCACGAAGCGTACGGTGGAGGTTGCCTTCAGACCGTCGAACACCGGGCGCAGCTTTTTCGTGGAGGTGCCCGTCAGCAGGTCGCGGATCTCCTGCACCGTAAACAGCGAGTCGGGCGAGTCGGGATGAACCACTACGGCAATGGCGTCGTAGGCCAGCACTTTCGACTTTACGTCCAGCAACAGGGAGTCGGAGATGAACCGCCGTTCTGCTTCGGAGGCGCCGCGGGTGGCGATCACCATGCGGACCGAGTCTACGACGAGGTCGCGCAGGCAGTCGGCCTCAGGCTTGTAGTGGGCAATGATGTGCGTTTTCGGGTGCAGCGCCTCGTAAACCCGGATCTCCGAGTCGATCACGGGCTTGAACGATTCGTCGACCGAGATATGGATGGTACCGCTGTCGGCGCTGTCGGTGGGCTCGTTGTTGCCGCCACCGGCGCCACAGCTGGCGAGGATACCCAGCACCAGGAGCCCGGCCCAGCCGAACGTCTTGCCGATCTTACTGCAGAAATGCCCGTTCATTCGTTAAAATAGTTCTTCTTGTACCCGCGATAAATGCGCCAAATACCATACCCAACGACGAGCAGGCCAATCACGAGGTCCAGGACCGTCGAAGGCCGTCCGATGATCTTGGTTTTGGTTAAATAGACGTAGACGAAGAAGGCGCCGAAGGCGCAGAACACCGTTCCCATCACGTAATTCATGAGGGAGCGGGCCCTGCCCAGCTGCTGGCGCCTTCTTTCTTCGTATTGCTCGGTTACGCTCATGTCAAAATTTTACCGGGGACGGGCAAATTAAGGAATTTTCGCTTCAAAGTTGCAAAAGCCGACCGGGAGGGATCGAAGCGGTCGCCAAACTTAAAAGCCCGTCCTTTTCGTGAAGCGTGAGGCGTCAGGCCTGAGCAGTGAGTGCTTGCTATGGTCGCGTCTGCTGCTCACGCCTCACGCTTGACGCCTCACGATGTCTTTAGCACTGGTCAATTTCGAAACGACTGCTAGTCCTGCGCCCCCAGGAAGGTGACGGGTTGCACGAAGGAGGTAGCTACGGGCCGGCCGTTCTGCAGCGCGGGATTCCAGCGCCCCATCCGCTTCAGCACCCGCAGCACCTCGGCGTCGTATTCGGCGCCTCCCGACTGGTCGATCTCGAAGCGGCTTACGTTGCCGTCCTCTCCAACCCAGAACCGTACGCGCACCGTTCGCTTTTCGCCGGGCTCCAGGCCCGAGGGCTCGCGGAGGTTGACCTGCAGGAAGCGCATCCAGGCCGGCATGCCTCCGGGGAAGGAAGGAGCCATGGTGGGACCTGCAGGCGCGGCCGCTTCGACGGGCTTTTCGGGAGCGGGCGCCCCCTCAATCGTGCCGGTGCCCACAAGGGGCGCCTGGGCAGTGCCGTCGGAGGGAAGACCGGCCCTCGTTTCGGTGCCCGGATCGGCCAGCGCGAGGTCCTGCTCCCGCGGCACGTCGCTCTCATTGGGGGTAAAGACAATGCGCGAGGTGGCGTGTACCGTCGCCGTCTGGGCCTGCGCCTTCTGCGGCTCTATGGGCTTCGGAGGCTCAATCGTCTCTTCCGGCAGGTGAACGGGATTGATCACGACGGAGTCGTCGAAGAAGGCGGTTGCATTCCGGAACTCGGCGGGGCGGAGAAAGGCCGACAGCAGCACTACGGCCGCCACGCTGCCGAACGTGACCAGGAGGGCTACGGAAAGGCGGCGGGGGTAGTACTTGCGGAGCGTGTAGGCACCGTACTGTTTGTTGCGGCGCTCGAAGAGGATGTCGAGCAGCGAGGCGCGGAGGATGTCGGTGTGCGTCATGGCAATCGGTTTGTCTATGAGATGCAACGCAGTTTCACTTTTCCATACCGGTTTCAAAAAATTTATTTGCGTCCGTAGCCGGGTCCGTAGTCGGGTGCGTAGTCGGAGACTACGGACAACCGACAACTGGCTTCGAAACGCGCTTTACAAATAGACCAATAGACTAATAAACATTCTACCTTCGCGCCCGATGAAACAAAAGCGATTCCTGATGGTGTGCCTGGGCAATATCTGCCGGAGCCCGCTGGCGGAAGGCATCCTGAAGCACAAGGCGGCGGCCGCCGGCCTCGACTGGGTGGTGGAAAGCGCCGGTACCAACGGCTACCATACGGGCGAGGCCCCGCACCCGCTGTCGCAGAAGGTAGCGCGGCTCAATGGCGTCGACATCTGCCAGCAACGTGCGCGGAATTTTACCGCCGCCGACCTGGAGCGGTACGACCATATCTACGCCATGGCCGCCGACGTGATCACCGATATGAAGCGCATCGCCGGAAAACAGTGGGACCCTTCGAAAGTGGACCTGCTGCTCAACGAGGTCGAAGCCGGCTCCAACCAGGACGTGCCCGATCCCTGGTACGGCGAAGAGCCCGGGTATCATGATGTCTATAAACTGATCGACTCCGCTTGCGATGCCATCATTATGCGCTTTGCGCAAGTCAAAAGTCAAAAGTAAAAATTCAAAAGGGTTGTCCGCTGTACGGCCATGCTTCCCTGAATCCGTTACCGCCCAAAGTGCACGTTTCTTAAGACCTGTGATGAATAGCGCACGTGGAGCTTTTGACTTTTGACTTTTGAATTCGTCCTTTAAGAACTGATTTGAACAAAAAGAAATGTCCAACAAACCCTCCCTCCCGCAAGGCACCCGCGACTTTGGCCCCGAAGTGGTGCGCAAGCGCCAGTATATTTTGCAAACGATCCGCACCGTGTTCGAGCTTTATGGCTTTCAGCCGCTGGAGACGCCGGCGATGGAAAACCTCGACACCCTCATGGGAAAATACGGCGAGGAGGGCGACAAGCTAATTTTCAAGATCCTCAACAACGGCCTCGACAACCCCGCCAAGGAAGCGGCTTCCCGCGAAGCCTTCGACAAGGTGCTGACGGGCAAGAGCACGAAGGACCTTACCGAGCGCGCGCTGCGCTACGACCTCACCATTCCCTTCGCCCGCTACGTGGCCATGAACCACGGGCAGCTCACCTTTCCCTTCAAGCGCTACCAGGTACAGCCCGTATGGCGCGCCGATCGCCCACAGAAAGGGCGCTACCGCGAGTTCTACCAATGCGACGCCGACGTGGTGGGCTCCCGCTCGCTCATGAACGAGGTGGACCTGTGCTGGATCTACCATACCGTATTTACCCGGCTCGGCCTCAGCGGCTACGAGCTGCGCATCAACTCGCGCAAGCTGCTAGCGGCGCTCGCCGAAGCCTGCGGCGGCGCGGAAAAGATGATGGACATCACCATCGCCATCGACAAGCTCGATAAGATCGGCCTCGATAAAGTAAAGGAGGAACTTGCGACCCGCGGCCTCGACGAAGCGCAGATCGCGACGATCGAAAAATACCTGCAGATCGAGGGCTCCAATGAGGAAAAACTGGCTGCGATAACAGAACTGCTGGGAGGAAGCGAGATCGGAAATAAGGGCATTGAAGAATTACGGCACGTCTGGTCGATGATGCAGGAAGCACCAGGTAACGGAGACTCCTCCTCACGCCTGACCCCTCAAGCCTCCCGCCCCCACCTCGCGCTCGACTTCACCCTTGCCCGCGGGCTTAACTACTATACCGGCATCATCTTCGAGGTAAAGGCGCCTGCTGAAGTGAAGATCGGCTCCATCGGCGGCGGCGGCCGCTACGACGACCTTACCGGTCTCTTTGGTGTTCCCGACGTGCCGGGTGTGGGCATCTCCTTCGGCGTCGACCGCATCTACGACGTGCTGGAGGAGCTGCGGCTGTTTCCGGATACGGTGGCGCAGGGCACGAAGGTACTGTTCTTCAACCTGGGCGAGCAGGAAGGCCGGGCCGCCTGGGGCCTCCTGCAGGCCCTGCGCGCGGAGGGCATCGCCGGCGAGTTGTACCACGAGTCCGCCAAGATGGATAAGCAGTTCAAGTACGCCGAGAAGAAGGGCATTCCCTACATCGCCATCATCGGCTCGCGCGAACTCGAGAGCGGCACCGTGGTGCTGAAGGAGCTCGCCACGGGCAAGCAGGAGCCGGTGCCGTTTGCGGCGCTCGCAGAGCGGCTGGGAGGGTCGTGAATCGTGAATCGGGAATCGGGAATCGTGAATCGTGAATCGTGAAAAGGTCAGCGTCAGGATGGTGCGCATTGCGCCGGCCGGCGTGAGCGCCGTATTTCTTTACGCACCATCGTGCGCCCGCATGGCTTTTGCGGGCGCGCTGCACCAAAATTACTGATCGTAGAAATACAAGCATCGGGACTTCGATGCCTCCTGTTCCAACATCTTTCGCTAACGCGCATCCCTCCGGGATGCAGGCTGCGCTTGTAGCCGCTACGTGATCAATAGCCAGCTTTGAGGAGCGGTTGCACCATAGGAAATGGTCAGCGCACGCCGAACGAATCAGGTCTCCAGATGGGAGCGCGCTGCCGGCTACACTGCCCCTTTCACGATTGCCGATTGCCGATTCCCGACCTCAGGCCCCCTCCCCCAGCTGCGCCACCAGCTTCCGCACGAGGCGATAGTTCGTCAGCACCGACACGCCGATCAGCAGCACCGCCAGCGCAGGCACGCTCCAGTGCACTAAAGTTTGCAGCTCGGGCCGGTCGTACATGGCGAGGTGGTGAAAGGCCCACTGGATGGCCTGTGTGGCCGCCACGGTACTGAGCACGATGCCGATATACACAGGCACGAAGCGGTTCGACACTTTGCGGCTCAGCCACTTTGGCGAGTAGCCCAGCGTCAGCAGCAACTGCAGGCTCTCCCGGCTCCGCGCGATCACGAGCTGCAGGTAGAACGAGAAGAGCATCAGCGCCAGCACTACCACCAGCAATCCAAAAATGCCGAGGCCGGTGAAGATGCCCTGCAGCACGCCCTTGGTGCGGCCGAACTTGGTCTTGTCGGAGTTCACCTTATAGCCCCGCTCGTCGAGGAAGGCCAGCAGCTTCGGATCGTTGGCATCCTTGGTCTTCACAAAAAGGCGCGCGCTGCCCTGGTCGGGGCCCTCCCCGATCTCGTTGTTGGTCCAGTCGAGGAAGGTCTTGGGCACCAGCACCGAATTAATACGGTCGGAAAAGGCGACGATGCGCGCGTAGAATTGGAGCTGCCGCCCGCGCCCGCTGCAGGTAAGCAACAGCGGAATAGTCGTAACGGTCTCCGAGGAGAGCTGCGGCAGTCCCTGCCCCGGCGCAAATACGTTGTAGGCTTCAAGAAAATCCGACGAAACGATCAGCGGCACCTGCTCCTGCCCGGGCGCCCAGGTAAAGGTGGGCGGGAGCGTGTCGATGAACTCGTTCTCCAGGGTTTCGAGAAAGAGGTCGATGCGCATCGGGATCATGGCGCCGGCGCCCATCTGCACACGGTAGCGGTTCGCGAGCAGCGGCGCCACGCCCTCCACGAAGGGCTGCTTCCGCACCTCTGCGATCTCCCCTTCGTGAAACAGGTTCTTGTCGGGTTGGCCCATGGTGGCATTGGTGACGGTGCGGGTGACGGAGATGAAGTCGTAGCCGCTTTTCTGGACGTTGTTGCGCTGCAGCAGCAGCTGGATGTTGACGAACATCTGCGCCGAGCAGAGCAGCAGGAGCACGCCGATGCCGAGGCCAACATAGGAAAGCCAGCGCGAGGAAGCACTGCTGCCCGTCTGGAAAAGGGGCCGGATGGTCTGGAAAGAGAGCGCCACGCGATACGTTTAGAGGTGAAGAAGAGTGCTGTAGGGAAAGAATTCGACGCGCTCGAGGTCGGCGAACAGGATGGCTGCGCCCCGGGCCTCGGCCTCTTCGAGCATCAGGCCCATCGCGATCTCGGCATTGCGGTTATCGAGGTGGCTGAACGGCTCGTCGAGCAGGAGGTAATCGAAGGGCTGCAGGAGGGCGCGGATGATGGCCACCCGCTGCTGCTCGCCATAGGAGCAGGTGCCGCAACGGGCGCCCAGCTTGCCGGAAAGGCCAAGGCGGGCCGCCATTTCAGTGATCTTTTCCGCTTCGTGATACGGGGCCAGCTGCCGCTTGATCTCGAGGTTCTCGAGCACGGTGCGGTCGGGGAAGAGCCGGAGGTCCTGCAGCACCACGCTCAGCTGCTGCTGCCGCACGAGCGCCAGCCCTTCGGCATCGAGGTTGCCGAGGGTGGTACCGCCGATGTGGACGGAACCCGTATAACTACGGCGCAGGCCGTAGAGAAAGTGCATGAGCGAGGTCTTGCCCGAGCCGGAGGGCGCCACGATCTTGACCCGCTGACCCTTGTCGAAGCGGAGGTCTTTACCCCACACTTCGGAGGTCTCGCTGCGGCTCGCATCGAAATAGGTAGGAAGCAGTTGCTGGAGGTGGAGCGACATGGGTGCAAAGAAAAGCCCGGCCGCGATAACGGGCCGGGCTTTTTATTCGTGATGCATTATTCCTGAACGGGAGCGGCAACGGAGTCCATGCCTTCCATCGGGGGCATGGCAACATCACCCTGCTCCATCATGTCCTGTGCGGGGTTGCGCTTCGGCTTCAGGGAGTGGAGCTTCGTGAGGTAGGCGTTCATCTGCTTGAGGGCATTGCCTTTTTTGTCGACGAGGTTTACTTCGGCGGTAGCGGTCAGCACACCATCCTTGTACTCACCACCGATCATCAGCACATCCTGCCATACCGCGAGGGAAGCGTCCATCATGGCGGCTGCGTTGGGCGACTCGGTGGTAGCGCCTTTCGACACCTTCATGATCTTTTGCAGGTCGATGTAGAGGCCAAAGGGATGCCCCTTGATCTTGTCGGCGAAGGCCACCTTGTGCGTGCCACCGGCGAGGAAGGCGTCCACGTGCTCCTTGGCGGAGCCTACGGCGAACCACTCGTTGTTGACCTGGAAGGAGACCTGGGTAGCGGCCGCGGCGGGCATTTCCTTCTCCACGGCGCCGATCAGCTTTTCGAAGGCGGTCTTGTTGGTCACGGAAGCCGCGAAGAGCATCTTGGCGTCGGGCTTGGTGGTCATGTAGGTAGAGCCTTCGAAGAGGGGCTTCTGCTCCATCTTGAAGTCGGAAACCGCGAAGAGCATCTCGCCCTTGAAGGCGCCTACGATCTCCTGAAGCGACAGGTTGTAGCGGCCGAGGAAGGCATTGGCCATACCGTCGATGCCAGCCATCTTGATGATCTCGGTCATGGCCTCGGGCGACCAGTTCATGGCGAAGGCAGCCACCACGTCGTTGGAGGGGATGCGGTTCACCAGTGCCTCGGTCACTTCCTTCGGCTTGTATTTGTTCATCAGCTCGGTGAGCTCTTTACCGTAGTACTGCTTCATCTTCACAGCGATCTTGCCTTCTACGAAGGAGAGCGAGTAGGTGGAGACGTTTCCGTTCATGAGGGAGCCGACCTTCAGCATCGACATCATGCCGCCGCCGAGGTTGTTGTAGAAGGAACCGGAGTTCATCCAGAAGTGCACGTCGCCTTCTTCCTTCTGGAGGTCGGCATAGCGCTTGTCTTCGGCGAGGCCGTCGGAGCCCTTGGTGGCGAGGATGGCCTGGGCCCACTTGCGGAGGCTGTCTTTAGGAGCGGGGGCCGCCGTCGGGTTCATCGGGTTGGTGTTCGGCATTTCCATGAGGCAGATGAACTGCTTGCCTGTCCAGGCCACGAAGCCTTCGCCCGACTTATCGAGGTACGACAGGTCGCCGTCCTTTTTTACGGGGGCGTCCTTACCGGCGAACTTGGCAAAGGCGTCGGCGTCTTTCAGGAAGCCTTCGAACACGCCCAGGTTGGCGGAGCCTTGCTTCTGCATGAAAAAGGCGAGGTTGCCGTCGGTATCAACGCCGGAAGTAGCGGGATCCTGGAGCAGCTTCTGGGCGGTGGAGTCGTTGGCTTCTTTGGAAACTTCCTCGAACCAGGCCGACTTGCGGATCTCTTCCCAGGTGAGCTTCGACTTCAGGGAAGCCGTGTTCACCTCAACCACCATCATGGCGTCTTTGGGAATCGGGAGCGCGTTGTTTTTGGAGGAACAGGAGGCGAACAGGATCAGGGCAGCGCCGAATCCAACGAGGGCGGACGTTCGTTTCATTGTCAGTTTTAGGTTGTTGTGATATTCAAATAAACGACAATCTATGGAAACAGGCAAATTTGGAACGGTGAGCAAGTCATCGGGTGAGCTGGTGAGCGGGGGGCCGTTTGACGTTTTGGGCATGGGGTATGGGGGTGCACGCCGGTGGCGACGCAATGGCTCCACCGGGCGATTCCGTTTCCCTTTCGACCGCCCGGCCACCGGACGCGAATCGCGGTCCCATGCACCAGAGTAGAGGTGCACCGGGGAACACTTTGTTTCAAAAAATTCGCTGCCGGAAAAGGTTTGATTTTTTTGGGGTGGTGCCGAACCCTTACAGAGCCTGTTCAAAAAAAGGAACAGTCCTAATACCGCTCACCTGCTCACCCGCTCACTCATTCACTTGCTCACCTGCTCAGCCGCTCACCCATTCACCCGCTTCACCGAATTCACCGCCGAATCGAAACGCATCTCCGGCGTCCCCTCCGGCACGTTGATGTACCCGGCACGGAGGAGGCCTTTCTTGTCTTCACGCCAGTAGCGCTCGCCGGTCTGCTGCTTGTAGCTCGTATCGCCGTTGGCACGTAGGCTGGGTATATGTGCCGCGCGGTCGATGGGCTGCACGTCGCCGCCCGAGGGAGCATACTGCACGTAGAAAACGGAGCCGTCGCGGTAGCGGTACACGCGGCTCTGCGCGCCTTCGGCTCCTGCCTCGGAACGCACGTCGCGCCAGCCGCGCGGGACCTTCATCGGCACCGTTTTGGAGCTGCCGCCAGCCGTATAGGTAAAGGAGGCGCGCCGCATGCCGCGGTAGGGCGAGCAGGCAACACAGAGTAACAGGAGCAGGGAGATGAGGTAACGCATGGGATCAGTTGGCAGGCAAAAATTGGACGAACGGACGCTTCCGTACCCGCACCGACTGCAGCGCCGCGCCGAAATCGTTGCGGTAAACCTTGGGTACGTTCAGGTAACCCACCTTCAGGTCGTCGGCATGCGACTGCTTCCAGTACAGCGAGCTTGCATCGATGCCCTGGAGGATGTCGAGCTTGGCCGCAGCGGCGCTGTCGGGGTAGGCACGGCGGATGTTGGCGGCATTGAAATCGGGCATCGGCACTTTCCACGACACGTAAAAGACGGAGCCGTTGCGGTAGGTGTAAAACTGGGTGAAGCCGCCGGACGACTCCTGGTAGAGCAGCTCCCGCAGGTAGCCTGCCGGCACGCGCATCCTGATCTCCTGCCCGTTCACGTCGCGCAGGAACTTACGCTGGTGGAAACCGCCGCGGTGCCCGGCGCAGCCGGTTGCCAGGAGCCATATCAGGAGCAGGGTACGCATCACATCTTTTCAAATATAACACTCGCCCCCTGCCCTACGCCGACGCACATGGTGGCCAGGCCGTACCGGCCGCCGCGGCGGCGCAACTCGTGCAGCAGGGTGGTGCTGAGGCGCACGCCCGAGCAGCCCAGCGGGTGCCCCAGCGCAATGGAGCCGCCGTTTACGTTCACCCGCTCCGGGTCAAGGCCCAGGTCGCCCACGCAGGCAAGCACCTGGGCAGCGAAGGCTTCGTTGAGCTCCACCAGGTCGAGGTCGGCTACGGAGAGTCCGGCGCGCTTCAGGGCCTTCTGCGTAGCCGGCACCGGGCCGATGCCCATGATGGCGGGGTCTACGCCGGCCACGGCCATCGATACCACCCGGGCCATCGGGGTCAGGCCGTAGCGCTTGACGGCATCGCCCGAGGCAAGCAGCATCGCGGCGGCGCCGTCGTTGAGCCCGGCGGCGTTGCCGGCCGTCACGGTGCCGTCCTTCACGAATGCGGGCTTCAGGGTCGCGAGCTTTTCGGGCGAGGTGCGGCGGGGATGCTCGTCGGTATCCACCAGCTTTGTGGCCTTGCCGTCGGCGACCTCCACGGGCACGATCTCGCCGGCCCACTTACCCGCCTCGAGGGCGGCGAAGTAGCGCTCCTGCGAGCGGAGGGCCCAGGCATCCTGCGCTTCCCTTGAAATGTTCCATTGCCTCGCCACGTTCTCACCCGTTTCGCCCATGCTGTAGGGATAATGAACATCGGAAAGCTTGTTGTTGACGAAGCGCCAGCCGAGGGTAGTGTCCACGATCTCGGTGGTGCGCTGGTAGGGCGACGTCGCCTTGGCCATCACGAAGGGGGCACGGCTCATGCTCTCGACCCCGCAGGCGATCATGAGCTCGGCGTCGCCGGTCATGATCTGGCGGGCGGCGTCCATGATGGCCTGGAGGCCCGAGGCGCAGAGGCGGTTGACGGTGTTGCCGGGAACGGTGGCGGGGAGGCCGGCGAGCAGCGCGGCCATACGGGCCACGTTGCGATTGTCTTCCCCGGCCTGGTTGGCGTCGCCGGCGATAACGTCCTCGATAGCGGCGGGGTCGGCCCCCGGGTTACGGGCCAGCAGGGCCTTCAGGGTACCGGCCAGCAGGTCGTCGGGCCTTACGGACGCAAGCGCGCCGCCGTATTTACCGATGGGCGTACGCAGGGTATCGATTACGAATACTTCGTTCATAAAAGCAAGGTTTAGGAGGTTCAGGAGGTTTAGATGGTTTAGGAGGTTGTGCCGCTGTCGGACAAAAGCGCTTGATAAAAATTGGCGCACGCAAACGAACCTTCTAGACCTCCTAAACCTCCTAAACCCTTTTCAGGGGCTGTTAAATCCGTCGCAAGATAACTCCCGCCGTTTTATGCCCTCCCACCTTTAAGGTATCTTTGCGGGATGAACGCAACGGCTACCTTGAAGCGCAACGGCGTGCAGAACATCCGCCACCTCTCCCTGCCCGACCTCGAGCAGTATTTCGGCACCATGGGCGAACCGAAGTTCCGCGCGAAGCAGGTCTGGGAATGGATCTGGCAGAAGGGGGCGCAGTCCTTTGCCGACATGACCAACCTGAGCAAGGACCTCCGCCAGAAGCTCGGCGAGCACTTCGCCCTGCCAGCCCTTTCGGTGGATGCCACCCAGTACAGTGCCGACGGCACCATCAAAAGCCGCTTCCGTACCCACGAAGGCCACCTTTGCGAGGGCGTGCTCATCCCCACCGAAGACCGCTTTACCGCCTGCGTCTCCTCCCAGATCGGCTGCTCGCTCGCTTGTAAGTTCTGCGCCACCGGCTACATCGACCGCAAGCGCAACATCGACTTCGACGAGATCTACGACGAGGTGGTGCTCCTCAACCAGCAGAGCGAGCGCGTCTACAACCGCAAGCTCACCAACATCGTGTTCATGGGCATGGGCGAACCCCTGCTCAACTACAAGAACATGATGAAGGCCATCGAGCGCATCACGGCTCCCGACGGACTGGCTATGAGCCCGCGCCGCATTACTGTATCTACGGCAGGCGTCGCAAAAGGGATTCGCCAGCTTGGGGATGACGGCGTTAAATTCAAGCTCGCCCTCTCGCTGCACGCGCCCAACGACGCGAAGCGTAATGAGATCATGAACATCAATGCCTCCAACGACCTCAAGAGCCTCGTGGACGCGCTGAACTACTTCTACCAGAAAACGAAGAACGAGATCACGCTGGAATACATCCTGTTCAAGGACTTCAACGACTCCACCAAGGACGCCGAGGAGCTCGTCAAGCTCTACCGCCAGATCCCGGCCGACCTCGTCAACATCATCGAGTATAACCCGATCGACCTCGCAAAGTTCGAAAAGCCCACCGAGGAGGCGACGGCTGCCTTTATGGCCTACCTCGCGAAGCACAAGGTAAATGCCCGCTTGCGCCGGAGCCGCGGCAAGGACATCGACGCCGCCTGCGGACAGCTTGCCAACAAGGAAGCGGTCTGAGGTGTCCGGCGGGCGGCGACACTCATCCATCGCCAATAGCAGCGCTTTCAACCGGTTTTGAGGGCTCCGACCATCCAGGTCGGGGCCTTTTTTTGCTCTAATCGCCTAAATCTTGGTTCCGCCACTAAGAAAAATCACTTATTTATGATTTTATGCCGACCTGCCGACAAAAACGCTGGTTTAGCCGATATAAGTGGATACCCGGATGCCTGCATAACTACTTTTGACGAGTCAACAACAAACAAAGCTCCTGCTCATGAAAACGTTTACCCTCTTCGCCGCCCTCCTCCTGGTCTTCAACCTCTCTGCTATCGCCCGCAACACAGAGGATAAGCCGGCAACCACCGCCACGAGCGAGCTCGTAGCACCCGCCTTCCGCGGTGGAAACAAGGCGCACAACGCGTTCCGCATGGACATCCTGAACAAGATGATCCGCACGGCCATGCTCCAGCAGCTTCCCGCCGGCTCCTATAACGTGGTTCTTTCCTTCGATGTAGACGCCCGCGGCAACGTGAGCAACGTACAGGCCGTTTCCAAAAACGGGTTTGGCCTCGAAGCCAAGGCGGTAGAGCTCTTCCGCAAGTCGGCCCGCTGGACGCCGGCCCAGAAAGCCGGTCAGAACATAAAGGCCCGCCACACCGAGAATTTCCGCTTTGAAGTGATGTAATTGTTTCGATAAACGAAAAAGCGCCCTTCGGGGCGCTTTTTCGTTTATCGGTCTATTGGTTTGATGGTTTATCGGTCTATTGGTTTGATGGTTTATTGGTCTATTGGTCTATTGGTTTACTAGTTTATTGATCCCGACGAAGCGAGGCTTGTCGGGATGCCGGCCGCAGCGCCGGCATAAGGGTCGTTTACAGCGGGGAAGTCATTGTGCGCTTTGAAGTCGACGCATCCGGATCCTCTTAAGAGCGGGTCTTCGGTATACCTGCACTCAGGGGCGCTCCTCCTCGAAGCGCCCTTTCACCAGCCGGTAAACAGCAGTACCTACCTGCAGCGTCTCCCCTTCCCGCAGCCCTGCCAGGCCCGTTACGTCCGCATCGCCCAGGTGGAGCGAGCCGCCGGTACGCCGCGCGAGGTCGAGGTAGTGCGGGTGCACACCGGCGCCGGATACGCCCCCCAGCACCACGCGTACCGGTTTCGTGATGCCGCCGGCGAGCGCAAGGTCCTTCACCGGGGCCCAATTGTCGGCCACCAGCACCAGGAAGGCCGCATCGGGAAAACGCTGTTGCGTCGACAGCAGCGCTTCCACCGTATTCTCCGGGCTGTCGCCGCCACTCCCCCGCTGCATCGTGTGCTGCACCAGCGCCCGCACGGCGCCGAAGGAATCGCAGGTGCAGCTGTAGATGCCGCCCGTGCGGCCCGCCACCTTCTGCTCGTCGGGGGTCGCATCCCCGTCGTTATAAAACACAAAGCGGCGGGTAAAACCCTCGGCGTTCCATTGGCGCAGCCAAAGCAGCAACTGGCCGGTGTAGGGATACATGCTGCCCGTTACGTCGGCGACCACAGGCATGCCCGTCCAGCGGTTGCGCGTAAGTACTTTAAAGAGCGACGAGTCGGGCAGCGGCACCGGGCCAAGCGCTTCGTCGTCCGGCTCGGGTGCCTTGAACACACGGGCCGTTACGCGGTGGGCCACCGTTACCGAGTCGAAGGGCCCGTAGCGGCGCGCACGGTCATCGTACTGCTTTTTGGTGCCATAACCCCGGCGCACCGCCCCGTCGGGGGTGAGCACCAGGATGGTATCGGCAGGGTAATGGCGCCGCACGAAACGTTGCTGCACCCCGGGAACGATGGTACCGAAGCCGGACTCGAGCACCCAGGGGATACCGGGGTCGCCGGTGGCGGGAGCTTTGGCGGGAGTGGCCTCCGGCGACAGCGGCGGGCGCAGCAGCTCCTCGAGCCGCTCCAGGTCCTGCTTCATCAGCGCCGCATCCTGGCGGGGCCGGAAGCGGAGCACCGCCCCGTGGAACAGGCCCTGTGCGGGCGCCTTTTCGGCGCCGTCGAGTTGGCGCAGCACCTGCACGGAGTGCAGCGGCACGGCACGCAAATACGGGAACCGTACATATACGGCCTCCAGGCGGGCGGCGTTGAGTTCCGTGAGCGAGGCCGAAGCGGGAAAGTCGGTGCACACGATCTCGACCTGCAAGACGCCCGCGGTGCGCAGCGCGGCGGTATCGCCCGTCACCGAAAGCACGGTACTGCCGGCATAGGGCATGTGCACCACCACGGTTTCCGCCAATGCGGCAGGGGTGGCAACATAGCGGGCTACCGGCCGCACAGGCAGCGATTGGGCACCGCCGCAAAGAGGGCCGGCCAATATCAGGAGCAGGGAGAGTAGGGTCTTCATGGGAAAGAGAAGTTGGCAGGGCTGTATGCGCGTCGGCATGAATGGATGCACCGCCACCGGGTCGTGTTTATAAGGATCAAATTTCGGTAAAACAGGCAGCACCACAACGCCCGGCGGCCCCTGTTTCGTATGCCGCGTCGGCGGCTTTTGCGTTCCCTTTACAAATGCCTGCGGGCCCGGCTCATGCGGTTTGCGAAAGTGAGCTTTCCGAAGCGCTGCATGGATCGGCCGCAAGCAGCGTTTGCGGCCCAGTCAGCTGGCCCAACCAGCCACTTCGGCAAGGGATACATCCTGTTTTAATGCAGCTCATGCTCCGCGAAGGCCTTGCTATACGAACAGGGCCCGCTATTGAAGCTGCCTTTCGATAGCTTTGCTCCTATTTCTGTTTACGTATGATGAACATCAAAGTCATTGCCTTCGACGCCGACGACACCCTTTGGGTGAACGAGCCCTACTTCCGGGAAACCGAAACCGCCTTCTGCGCCCTGTTCCAGGACTTCATGCCCCTGCACAGCGCTGAGCGCGAGTTGCTCCAGACCGAGATCCGTAACCTGCCGCTTTATGGCTACGGCATCAAGGGCTTCACCCTGTCGATGATCGAGACGGCGCTCAGCATTACGGGCGGCACCCTCCGGGCCGATGCCGTACAGCGCATCCTGGAGCTCGGGAAGGAATTGCTCGCCCGCCCCATCGAGCTGCTGGAAGGCGTGGAGGAAACCGTAGTGACGCTGAAGGAGCGCTACCGCCTCGTGGTGGCCACCAAGGGCGACCTGCTCGACCAGGAGCGCAAGATGAAGAATTCCGGGATCGACCACCACTTCCACCACATCGAGATCATGTCGGAAAAAGCGGAGGCCGACTACCGCAAGCTCATCCGGCACCTTGATATCAAGCCCGAAGAGTTTCTCATGATCGGCAATTCGCTCAAAAGCGACGTGCTGCCCGTGCTCGCCCTCGGCGGCCACGCCATCCACGTGCCCTACCACACTACCTGGGCGCACGAGGTGGTGGACCATGCCATCGAGCACGAGCACTTCCGCAGCGTGACCAGTATCCGGGAGATACTTCCCTTGCTGTAAATTCAAAAGTCAAAAATCAAAAGTCAAAAGACCTTGCACCCGAAACACTCCGCGTGCCTTTGGACCAGCCTACCCGTAGACGTTTTTTGACTTTCGAAGTTTGAATTTCGACCTCAGACCTAAAGAAACGCCGCACCAAAGTAACCCCCGCATGAAACGCTCCCTCGACCTCAGCACCTGGCCCCGCCGCGATCACTTCAACTTCTTCCGGAAATTCGAGGAGCCCTTCTTCGGGGTGACGGTGGACGTGGACTGCACGAAGGCCTATGCGCGTGCGAAGGAAGGCGGATACTCGTTCTTCCTGTATTACCTCTGGTGCTCGCTGAAGGCCGCCAACGCCACGGAGCCCTTCCGCTACCGCATCTCCGGCGACGAGGTGCTTTGCTACGACGAGATCCATGCCTCTCCCACCATCAACCGCCCCGACGGTACCTTCGGCTTCTCGTATATGAACTGGCACCCGGAGTTTCCCGTATTCCTGCGGTCGGCCTCCGCAGAGACCGAGCGGGTGCGGCAAAGCTCCGGGCTGGTGCCGGCCATGTCGGGCGAGAACGTGATCCACTATTCGTCGATACCCTGGATCCGGTTTACCTCGATAGCGCATGCGCGCAGCTTCTCCTACCCGGACAGCTGTCCCAAGATGGCCTTCGGCAAGATGGAGGAGCGCGACGGGCGCCGCACGATGCCGCACGCCGTGCATGCACACCACGCCCTCATGGACGGCTACCACGCCGCCCAATACCTGGAGCGCTTCCAGGAAGCGCTCGATGCCCAATAATGTAAACCGGATCGACCGTCAATCGTACCTGCCATCAGCGTAACTACAGCAGGTAGCGTCATAATTAAGCAGCGGTACGAAGAGCATCCGCGGCAATCGTACCAATCATAATGATCTGCGTGCCTTCTCTTCCCCGGGTGACTAATCCGACGCACGATGCCGCCGCAGCTCGCGGATGAGGAGGTAGATAAAGCCCCCGCAGATGACGAGCCCGGCGCCGCTGGCGCCGATCTTCCAGTTGTATTCCTCCCACTCGATCGCCCGCAGGAAAATGCGGAGCACGATCAGCGACCCGACGATGGTGGCGGCGAGGGCGACTCGGAGGTTCTTTTGCGCGGGGGTCATGGTAGCGATTCTTATTCCCATAAAAATAAGGAAACGGGCTTAGGTACAGGCGCCGGACCGCCGAATTTTGGTCCGCGTGCGGCCACAGCGCCGTGCGGGCCGTAACTTGCCTCCCGATCATGTCGTTCATCAACCCCATTGCATTCAAGGCTGCGCTTCCGAAAGCGACCCTCCTGGATTTCATCGCCCGCACACCGGCCGACCAGTTCGTATTCGTGGCGCCGGCAGGACCGTATATCTACGGTCTCTTCCTGACGGAGGACGTAGCCGAGTTCCTGTGCAACGAGTTCCTGTTCGACCATTTCGAGATCGTGCCGGCTGCCGACCTGCGCACGCTTGCCCGCGACGGTGCGGTGAAGATCTGGGGCAACCGCGAATTGCTGGAGGTTTGAGATCCGTTCCTGTCATAGAGAAGGAACACGGATAACACGGATCAGGCCGATTTACACAGATTACCTGCTCACATCCGTCCTATCCGTTCGATCGGTGTTCCCTGTCTTTACCTCGCCGCCACAACCAGTAGCCGACCAGGAGTGCAGGCACCAACAATAATCCCGCCATGAGTGCTCCTCGGGCGAAGCGCTGTTCGCTTACCGCAGCAGCCGTACCTGTTGCTTCCGGTTCCCCGCCCGCGGGCACCACGCGGATCTCGTTCTTGTCGGACGTTTCCAGTACCCAGAGCCGCCCTTCCGGGTCGAATGCGCCATAGGTGGGCGTCCAACGCGGCGCGGAGCGGTGCACGACTGCCAGCCCGCCGCCGGGCGCCACACGCTTCACGGCCCCATCGCTGAACACCGCCACGTACACCTGCCCGCCGGCATCCTGCCAGGCGCCCCAGAGCTGCGGCCCCGAAGCAAACGGGAAGTCCGGCTTCGCGCCCGCCAGCGAATCGGCCAGCAGCAGCACGCGCCCTTCTGTAGAAATACGGTATACGGCATTAGCCCGCACAAAGAGCAGCGAGCCGTCGGGCTGCGGGTGCAGCCACTTCACATCGCGGTAATCGCCTTCGGCAAAGAGGGCCTCGCTCCCGTCGGGGCGGCGGCGGTAAAGCGGCACCGGGCCGGTCTTCCTGAAGTGATGGCGGCGGAAATACTCGTTGCCCGCTGCGTCGCGCGCCAATGAATAATCGTCGTTGACAAAAGCTACGTCAGGGCCCTTCAATGTGTCAAGCCGGCCGGAAGGACGCAGCACCCAGAGGTAATGCGTGAAGCGGTCGCCACCCTGGTACCGTTCGTTCTCGCCATAGAGGTTGCCGGCGGTATCGAGGTACAGCTCGTGGGTATGCACGTCGCGCACGGCGATGCTGCGTTTTCCTCCTTCGATCTTCCAGACGTGCTGCAGGTCGGTGTAGTAGATGATGCCGCGCCGGTCAGACACGATACCGACGCCGGGGTGGGCGTTGGCAGCGAAGGGGAGTAATAGCATCAGGAGCAGGAGGCGCATGGGGTGTGTGGGTTCCGGACAAGGTACAAAAGGCGGCGCGCATACTGCGCATCGTATCCGTGCCGCCCCGGCAGCAAAGGACCTGCAACGCGTGTTCACGAGCGATCTTTTCGGCCTCCCGAGCCATGTCGGCGATATTCCAAGGCAATTTCGCCCATCGACGAGGGCTACACTAATCATTCAGTATGCTTCGGAGAATTCCCGTGGTTGCAAAGGTCACATCGGCCGGCAACCCCGGGAAAAATCCCATCCGCCGGTGTTTTTCTCCTCATGGAATCACGATCCTGCCGTGTCAACTTCGGGGCTTCAACCTGCCGGCCATGCTCGTACGCACCTTCGGCTCCGCCGTCCACGGCGTGGATGCCCTCACCATCACGATCGAAGTAAACTGGATGGAATCGAACGTCGGCCTTCTGCTCGTGGGCCTGCCCGACGGCGCTGTAAAAGAATCGCTGCAGCGTGTGGAGAGCGCCATCCGCGCCATCGGCTTCTCGCTGCCGCGCACGCGCATCGTCGTCAACCTCGCGCCCGCCGACCTGCGCAAGAGCGGCTCCGCCTTCGACCTGCCCATCGCCCTCGGCATCCTCGCCGCCACCGGCCACCTGCCGCCGCCCCTGCTCGAAAGCTTCGTGATCATGGGCGAACTCGCCCTCGACGGCGCCCTGCGGCCCATCAAGGGCGCCCTGCCCATCGCTATCGGCGCCCGCAAAGAAGGCTTCCGTGGGCTCATCGTGCCGGCCGTAAATGCGGCCGAGGCAGGCATCGTCACAAAGCTCGAGGTATATGGCGCCAACCACCTGCGCGCCGTGTTCGACTTCATTCGTCAGGGCGGGCAGGGACTCGAGCCGGTGCAGGTAGACGCCCGCGCCGCCTTCAGCGCCGCCCAGCACGAGAGCGACATCGACTTTGCCGAGGTAAAGGGGCAGGAGAACATCAAGCGGGCCCTCGAGATCGCGGCCGCGGGCGGACATAACGCGATCCTGATCGGTCCGCCCGGGGCCGGTAAAACGATGCTTGCCCGGAGGCTACCCACCATCCTGCCGCCGCTCTCCCTGCCCGAAGCCCTCGAAACCACCAAGATCCACTCGGTGGCGGGCAAGCTGCCCGAAGGGTCTACGCTCATCGCCCGGCGGCCCTTCCGGAGCCCCCATCACTCCATTTCGGATGCAGGCTTAGTCGGGGGCGGCAGCCACCCGCAACCGGGCGAGATCTCGCTGGCCCATAATGGCGTGCTGTTCCTCGACGAGCTGCCGGAATTCAAGCGTACCGTGCTCGAGGTGATGCGGCAGCCGATGGAGGAGCGCCGCGTCACGATCTCGCGGGCGAAGGTCGCCGTCGACTTTCCCGCCGCCTTCATGCTCATCGCGTCGATGAACCCCTGCCCCTGCGGCTTCTATAATCACCCCGAGCGGCCTTGCAGCTGCGGACCCGGCGTAGTGCAGAAGTACCTCAACAAAGTATCCGGACCGCTCCTCGACCGCATCGACCTGCACGTGGAAGTAACGCCGGTAGCCTTTCGCGAGCTGTCGGTGGGCGGAACAGCGGAGCGCTCGGAAGCCATCCGCGGCCGCGTGGTGGCGGCGCGCGAGCGGCAGGCGGCGCGCTATGCAACGCTGAGCGGCGTCTACTGCAACGCGCATATGAGCAGCAGGCTGCTGAAGGAGGTGTGCGCCATCGACAGCGCCGGAAGCACCCTCCTGCGTACCGCCATGGAAAAGCTCAACCTCTCCGCCCGCGCTTACGACCGCATCCTGAAGGTGGCCCGCACCATCGCCGACCTGGCCGGGAGCGACAGTATCCGCACCGAGCACCTCGCCGAGGCCATCCACTATAGAAGCCTCGACCGGGAAGGGTGGGCGGGGTAATGTGCTAATGAGTTAATGGGGGAATGGGGGAATGGGGGAATAAGGTTTAGGTAAGTTCAAAAGGGTTTAGAAGGTTTGGGAGAAAGGGAAGACTGCCTACTTCGGGTGCCGGTGGGCGCCTTTTTATTAGAGGAGGATTAAAGAAACCTAAGAGAAGGATTAGAGTTGGGCACGCGCAAAAGCAGCCCGGGCGCGGGTTTCCGGGGATTCGCCGATCCGGGCGCGGGCACTCAACCCCGGTGAGGCCCTTTTCACCCCCGATTGTACCCGGCCCGTCTAAAGGAAGCGCCCGTCGCCGGCCGGGGAGGGTACCTTTATTCCACGCCGCAAGGCTACCACCTGAATCACCACCCTAAACCGTCCTTCCGATGAAACAGCACCGCACTTCCGGCCTGGCCTTCCTGTGCCTCGCCCTCAGCACCTCCATCATCAGCTGCTCCAAAGGCGACCTCCTCCAGTCAGAGCCGCCCGCAGCGCCCCTGGCCGATGTTGCCGGAATCGAAGTACCCGACACAGACATCAGCAATGGCGCCTCGCTCGCCACCACCACTACAGCTACCAATAGCACCACGTTTGCCCTCCCCTACTCCCGCAGCGTCAATTTCAGCAACCGTACGAAAGGCAGCTACGGCCTCGCGCAGGCCAACACCGACTTCGGCCCCACCGCCTACTGGAAAGCCACAACTGCCCAAACGACGACCCCCAGCTACATGCTGCGTGCGATCCTGCTGAAGAATTCGCTGATCGACGGCGGTGTACTGTCGCGGGTCGATGTGCCCGATGCTTCGGACTATAGCATTTCCTACAGCCTGATGTTCGCCAACGATTTTGAATTCACCCAGGGCGGCAAGGTCGGCTTTGGCGTCCTGATCGGCGAAGGCAATACAGGCGGCGATCCGGGTACCGACGGCAACGGCGGCTCCCTGCGCCTCAGCTGGCAAAAGAACGCGAGCGGCGCAGCCGTGCTCAAGCCCGACGTATACTACAAAGACCAGCCCGCCTCGGTAGGCAACGATTTCGGGAAGCAGTTCCCGGCCGACGGCTCGGGCCTCAAAAAAGGCACCTGGTATAAAGTGACCATGAACGTAAAGAGCAATACCGGCTCCAATACCGACGGCTCCGTGCAGCTCCTGATCAACGGGGTCACGGTGCTCAACCAGTCGATCCGCTGGACCACCAACGACCTGCAGCGCCTGATCAAGAACGTGAGCTTCGAAAATTTCCGCACCGGATCGCCCTCGGCCACCGACGGCAGCATCTACTTCGATAACCTCGTGATCAAGTCGGGCAGCTCGGCAACCGGCACTACGGCTGCTCCCACCGCCACCCCTACCGCCACGCCCACCGCTACGCCTCCCACCAACGGTCTCTCCACCCGGCTGATCAACTGGGACGGCCGCCCCAACAGCTCCTACGGCCTCAGCCAGGCATCGGCAGACTTCGGCTCCGCCAACTTCTGGCAGCAGCAGCAAACGGCGCAGAGCCAGGTGTATAACGGCATGCTGAAGACCACCCTGCTGGCCAACAGCCTCACCTCGGGCGGTGTGCTCTCGCGCTCCAACGTTACCCCCGGCTCCGAGTATGAGCTTTCCTACGACATGCAGTTCGGCGCCAACTTCGACTTCAGCCGCGGCGGCAAGATCGGCTACGGCCTCCTCATCGGCGACGGCAACACGGGCGGCGACGCTGCCTGGGACGGCAACGGCGGCTCGGTACGCCTGATGTGGATGAAGAAAACGAGCACGAGCCCCATCACGCTCATCCCCTACGTGTATCACAAAGACCAGCCCGGCACCTACGGCAACGACTTCGGCAAGAAATTCCCGGCCACCGGCAACATCGAAAAAGGCGTCTGGTACAACGTGAAGATGTACGTGAAGAGCAATACCGGCTCCAACACCAACGGCCACGTGCGCATCGTGATCAACGGCGTCACCATCCTCGACCAGCCGATCCGCTGGACCACCAACGACCTCAAGCGCTTCGTCAACAAGCTCTCCTTCGAGAACTTCCGCGGCGGCGCCGAATCGTACTGGCAGTCGTCCACCAACGGCGATCTCTACTTCGACAACGTAAAGCTGACGCAGCTTGCGTCGTAACGCACCCCACAACAGTTGAAAAAACCACCGCCTTGCGGTGGTTTTTTATTTGACCCTGTTCCTTGTTCCCTGTTCCCTGTTCCTTGTTCCTTGTTCCCTGTTCCTTGTTCCTTGTTCCTTGTTCCTTGTTCCTTGTTCCTTGTTCCTTGTTCCTTGTTCCCTGTTCCTTGTTCCTTGTTCCTTGTTCCTTGTTCCCTGTTCCTTGTTCCTTGTTCCCTGTTCCTTGTTCCTTGTTCCTTGTTCCCATGGCTAAAGCCATGGGCTGGTGGGAAATCGAAAACCCATGGCTAAAGCCATGGGCTGGTGACATTCGAAAACCCACGGCTGAAGCCGTGGGCTGGTGGGGACGTACCATCGGGCAACCGGGTATGCCGGCCGGGTAATGCCGTAAGATCCTTCCCTACTCCCAGCTTTGCTGGAGGTCCATGTTCAGGGCGCCCACATAGATGCGGCCGCCCGAGCGCCCGCGGAAGGCGCGGACATCGGCGATCATCTCCTTACTGAGCTTCGGCACGAAGCGGGCCCACACGAAAAAGAGGTAGTAGTCGTACTGCCCGGAGGGGGCGTTGCCTTTTACGAGGGCGAGCGGCTGCAGCAGCTGCGTCACGCGGAAATCGCCGTTGGTGCGGAAGCCGGCCTGGGTCCGGAGCGAGTCGAGCTGCCGCACGTTTTGCCAGGGACACTTGCTGTTGTTATACAGGTTCTGCCCCGACGCATCAAAGACATACAGGTGCGGGATGCTCTGGCCGAGCGAGTCGGCGAATTGCTTGTAGGCGGCTTTCGTAGGACATACAAAGAGCCCGTCGACGGAGGCGCCGGCTTCTTCGAGGAAGGTGCTGAGGGTGGCGGTCGTTTCCGGCTGCGGCGTTTTGTACGCACCGCTCATCCGGGCCACCATCGTGCAGGATGCCAGCACACAGGCGATGGCAACCGGTAGCAGGAGTGTTGATTTGCTCATGTGCGGTAGTTTCCTCTAAAACGCACCAGGCGCGAAAATGGTTACGGGGTCCCGGACACAAACAACGGAGTGCCTCCGGTGCGGAACAGGCGTTGGAAACAACCCCGCGAGGCCCCGTCGGCCGGCACGATCAACGAGAAACCTGAAATCTGAAACCACAAATCTGAAATCACTCATCCGTGCCCTAGCTTTATCGAATGAAGATCCTGCTCCACTACCTCAAACCACATAAATGGATGGTCGTGCTCGTCCTGTTCCTGGCGGCCGTCAACATCGGGTTTTCGCTGCTCGACCCCATCATCTTCGGCAAGCTCATAAAGCTTGCTTCGCACAAGCACAAGCCGGTGACCCCTCCGGGCGACTTCGACTGGGACCAGTTCCTGTTTGCCCGCGTGGAGGTGCCCGCCACAACGCCCAACGGAGATTCGTTCATGCTCTATGGCGTGGTGTGGCTGCTCGGCGCCTCCATCACGGTAGCCATGATCAGCCGCATCGCCAAGAACTTCCAGGATTACTTCCTGCAGGTCGTGATCCAGAAGTTCGGCGCGAAGATGTTCACCGACGGCCTGCGCCACTCCATGAAGCTTCCGTACGCCGAGTTCGAGGACCAGCGCTCGGGTGAAACGCTGTCGATCCTGCAAAAGGTGCGCACCGACACGGAGAAGTTCATGTCCAACTTCGTCAACATCCTCTTCACCGTGCTCGTGGGCATCGTGATCGTGGCCACCTTCGCAGCCAAGCTCTCCGGCTGGCTGCCCGTGGTGTACTTCGGCGGTGTGTTCATCCTCATGTTCATCTCCAACAAGCTTTCGAAGAAGATCAAGTCGATCCAGAAAACGATCGTGTCGCAAACAACGGCGCTGGCCGGCTCCACCACCGAGTCGCTCCGCAACATCGAGCTCGTGAAAAGCCTCGGCCTCACGGCACAGGAGGTGGACCGCCTCAACAAGAACACCTACAAAATTCTCGGTCTCGAGCTCGTGAAGGTGAAGCGCATCCGCTCCATCGGCTTCATCCAGGGCACCTTCGTCAACACGCTGCGCCAGATCATCCTCTTCCTCCTCATGTGGCTCATCTTCCGCGGGCAGATGGATGAAGGCGACCTCGTGACGATGCAGATCTTTTCCTTTTTCATCTTCGGCCCGCTGCAGGACATCGGCAACATCATCGTCTCTTACCGCGAAGCAGAGACCTCGCTCGGGAACTTCCGCAACCTGATGGAAAAAGAATCGGAGCCGCAGCCCGCCCAGCCCACGTCCCTCGGCCCCATCCAGGAGCTCGAGTTCCGCGACGTCTCCTTCCAGCACCGCACGGCGCAGCACAAGGCCATCGACGGCATCTCCTTCCACGCCAAACGCGGTGAGACCATTGCCTTCGTAGGCCCCTCGGGCTCGGGCAAAAGCACGATGATGAAGCTCCTGGTGGGTCTGTACAGGCCTCTGGGGGGCAATATCTACTACAACGGCCTCGACGAGAACGCGATCCTCTTCGACGACCTGCGCCGCCAGATCGGCTTCGTGACGCAGGACACGCAACTATTTGCCGGCACCATCCGCGAGAACCTCATGTTCGTAGCGCCCGAAGCCACCGAGCAGGACCTCCTCGACGCCCTGCAGCGCGCCTCCTGCAACTACCTGCTGTCGCGCGCTGAAAAAGGCATCGACACCGTGATCGGCGAAGGCGGGCTGAAGCTCTCCGGCGGCGAGAAGCAGCGCCTCTCCATTGCCCGCGCGCTGCTGCGCAAGCCGCGCCTCCTCATCTTCGATGAGGCCACCTCCGCGCTCGATTCGCTCACCGAGGAAGAGATCACCGAAACGATCCGCGATGTGTCGTCGCTGCAGAACCAGATCACGATCCTCATCGCCCACCGCCTCTCCACCATTATGCACGCCGACCGCATCTTCGTGCTCGAGAAGGGCGTCATCATCGAAACCGGCGATCACGCATCCCTCCTCAGCGAGAAAGGCCTGTATTACGCCATGTGGCGGCAACAGATCGGGGAAAGAAAGGCGACGGCGAAGGCGTGAATCGTGAATCGTGAATGCTTGCGGGTGCGTTTTTTCCCATCAGCAGCTACTTCGTACTAAAACTACCCTCGCCACACTACAGTAAAAAGCCGCAAAGGTTTTCTTTGCGGCCTTTTACTGTATGATCGAAACCGGAGCGTTGGAAACCCATTCACGATTGACGATTCACGATTGACGTTTCCCGATCCGCCACTCCAGCGGCACGTTCACCTTCACGGAGAAATTGCGTCCCATGTTGAAGACGCCGCGGCGGCCGGTGGCCTCGTTCACGGCGGCATACTTGAGGCGGGCCAGGTGGTTCTGGTAGGCAACGTCGGTGAGGTTGGTACCGGTGAGGTGCACGGTGAACAGCACCTTCCCTTTCGACAACACGTCGCCGCCGATGCCGGCATTCAGGAGGCCATAGCCCGGCGTGGGCGTTTCGGTGTTGTACGAGAGGAAGGCGTTGGATTGCCGGAAGGTGCGGTCGAGCTCCACGCGCACATAGGCGTTGCGCAGGCTGCGGCCCGCCTTCGGAAAGGCGGCGCGCAGCTCCGTCACCCAGTGCGCCGCCGGGATGGAGGGCAGGTTGCGGCTACCGCCCACCGGCTCGCTGAAGCGGCCGCGCACGATCGAAAAGGAGTTTTCCCAGTGTAGCCAGTCGAAGGGATGCGGGTGAATGTCGGAGGTGAGCTCGAAGCCCACAAGCGACGCGTTGTGCTGCGCATATTGAAAGGCTTCCAGTTCCTCGCCACCGGTGGTCACCACGAGCGAGTCGCCGCCACCGGCCGCCGCGAGGCGCTGGTAGAAGATGAAGTCCCTGATGTGGTTGTAGAAAACACTCGCCGTAAACGAAACGTGGTCGTAATCGAGCTCCGCGCCGGCGTCGAACTGCCAGCTCTTTTCGGAGCGCAGCCCCCGGGTGCCGTACTCGAAGCGGTTGGTGCCCTCGTGCGCGCCGTTGGCCGACAGCTCCGAAACGGTAGGAGCGCGGAAGCCCCGCGCCACGTTGGCCCGCAGCGTCACGTCGTCGGAGGGCTGGTGCGAAAGACCGAGCGAGCCCGAGGCGTTGTGGAAGTTGCGGTCGAAGGCGGTGAAGCGCTCGGCCCCGCCCTCGGCGAAGGGCTTCGAGTCGAGCGAGCGGTTGTCGTAGCGCAGGCCGCCGGTGACGGTGGTCTTTTTAAAAGTTCGCTGCACGAACAGGAAACCGCCCGCGTCGAATAGGTTGTATTCCGGAATGATGACCTCGTCGCCGAGGTTGCGGTTCTGCTGGTACATGCCGCTGAGGCCCAGAGTGGTTTGCCAGCCGCGGCCTTCGGGCAGGTGCCATTGCAGATTATAGCTCACCGTGCGCAGGTCGAAGTGCAGGCCGGCTATGCCGGGATCTTCGGCTTCACCGAACTCGCGGCGGATGTTCTGCTGGTAACCCACATTGAGCTTGATGCGGCTGCGGCCGGCGCGAAAGGAATTGTCGGAGATGACGCGGTAGTGCTGCACGCCCTGGTAGGGCGTATACAGCTTGCGCGATGCCAGCTCGTCGTCGGTAGCGGCGCGCTCGAGGGGGTTTTCGGGGAAGATGAGAAAGCGGCCCGCCTCATCGCGCTCGCCTTCCACCATGCCGATGCGCTGGTTGAAGGACGACACGATGAGGTGGCTGAAACCCCAGTGCTTGTTGAGGCCGATGTAGCCGCCGAAGTTGCGCTCGTTGAATCGCGAGTTGAACACCCGTCCATCGTACTTATTCCGGTAATCGGCGGCGCTGCGGAACGTACCGTACGCATTCCAGTTGAAGCCATTGACGTTGCCCGCGATATTGGTATGCACGCCGAGCTGCCCGTTGTTGCTTTGCGCGGTGCCGAGCACGTTGGCGCGCACGGAGCCTTCCGGCACCGGCACGTTGGTGATGAAGTGCACCACGCCGCCGATGGCATCGGAGCCATACATCAGCGACGACGCGCCTTTCAGTATTTCTACACGGTTCACGCTCAGCTCGTCGATCTCCACGCCGTGCTCGTCGCCCCACTGTTGGCCCTCCTGGCGCTGCCCGTCGTTCACCACCACCACCCGGTTGTAGCTAAGGCCGCGGATCACCGGCTTCGAGATGGCCGGCCCCGTGCCGATCTGCGACACGCCCGGCTGACGCGTAAGAGCATCGATGATGTTGGTGCTCGCGGCTTCGAGCAGCTGTCCGCGGCGCACCAAGGTCACCGGTACCGGGGCATTGCGCGTAGAAGTGGAGGCCGCCACACCGGTCACGATCACGCCGCGGTTCTCCACTACCGACGGGCGCAGGCTGAAATTCTGCACGAGGTCGCTCTCGGCGTCGATATGGACCACGATGGGCGAGTAGCCGGCGGAGCTCACCTCGGCGAGGTAGTGGCCGGTGCGGAGGCGCCGGAACTGGTAGTAACCGCTCGTGTCGGCAATGGTGCCGATGCGGGCCTCGGAGAAGGAGATGGAAGCGCCGGGGATCGGTGCGCCGGTGCTGGCATCGGTGATGCGCCCCCGCAGCGTCACGCTGTTGGTCTGCGCAAAAACGGCAGCGGCAGGAAAGAGCAGGCAGGTAAGGGTACAAATCAGCTTCATGGGCGCCTTTTTGCGAAATTAAGCGCGTTGCATCTGTGTTGCAATACTATTTCGACCGGTTCGGCTGCCAGAGAGGCTGTTTGAATTAATTGAGAGGCCGGCAAGGCCACAAGCGGCCTGTTTCGCGCGGCGACGCGGCGGGGGGCGGCGCAGCGAAGCGGAAATGTGCTACTTATTTCTCCTTGCGTCCTATCGTCGCCGCGTCGTCGCGTGCAAAAGCCGCTTGCGGCCGACATTCCCGAGCTTCCAGGTAAGTACATTAATTCTAACGGCCTCTGCGTAATTGAGCACCTGGATCTCGGGACCATGCAAGCACGGCATGCGGGGCTTCTGCCTCTTCTGCATGACGGCACAACGGCACGACGTCGGCCCGGGTTTGCCGGCGTACGAAAAGCGAAGTGAACGATCAGGAGGTGATGGGCTCGAGCTGCTTGATGATGGTCTGCCACTCGGCGTGCGTGTCGGGCTTTGTGAGGTACAGGGAAGCACCCAGGCGCTTGCATACGTCGCGGTCGATGCGCGAGTTGGAGGTAGTGACGATGGCTACCGGGATGTTCCTGAAAGCGGGGTTGTTCTTGAGCTGCTGCAGGGTTTGCCGGCCGTCCATCTCCGGCATGTTGAGGTCGAGTACGATGAGCGCGGGCAGCGCGTCGCCGGCGGCCCCTTTCATGTATTCCAGCACCTGCCGGCCGTTCTCCACGAAATGCAGGTCGAGCGGCGCCCCTACTACCCGGCATGCCTCGCTGACCCAGGTACGGTCATCGGAGTCGTCGTCGGCATACAGGACAAGCTTTTTTGTGGTCACCGGTTGGATTTAGTTTTTCGGAGGGAGCGTGAGCTCGGCTGCAAAGATGCATGAAAACGGCAGACGAACCTGTTGCAAGGCGAAAATGCCGTAGAAACCACCGGGCCGTACCGTAAAAATCCGGTATGGCCCGGTGGCCGGTCAAAAGCGTTCGATGATGCCGGCAATGCCCTGTCCGCCGCCTACGCAGGCCGTGACCATGCCGTATTTTCCACCGGTGCGCTTCAGGTCGTTGAGCACCTGGATGGAGAGCTTGGCGCCGGTGCATCCCAGCGGGTGGCCAAGGGCGATGGCGCCGCCGTTGGGGTTCACCTTCTCCGGGTCGAGGCCGGCTTCGCGGATGACGGCGATGGCCTGCGATGCGAAGGCTTCATTAAGCTCGATGGTATCGATCTGGCCGAGGTTCATCCCCGACTGCTGCAGCACTTTCGGGATGGCGGCCACGGGGCCGATGCCCATGATGCGGGGGTGTACGCCCGCCGAGGCACAGGCCACGAGGCGGCCGATGGGCTGCACGCCGAGCTGCTTTACCATCCGCTCGCTCATGATCAGCAGGAAGGCCGCGCCATCGGAGGTTTGCGAGGAGTTGCCGGCCGTCACCGTGCCGCCGGCCGCAAATACGGGCTTCAGCTTGCCTAAGGCGTCGATCGACGTATCGGCGCGCGGCCCCTCGTCGGTATCCACCACAAAGGAGCGGGTGGCTTTCCTGCCTTTTTCGTTGAGGTACACTTCTTCCACCGTGATGGGAAGTACGCCCTCCCTGAGGTGACCGGCTTCGATGGCGGCGAGGGCCTTGCGGTGCGAGTGGTAGGAGAACTCGTCCTGTGCGGCGCGGTCCACGCCGTACTCTTTGGCCACGGCCTCCGCGGTGAGGCCCATGGACAGGTAGTAGTCGGGCTCGTCTTTGGCGATGGAGTAGGCCGGCACCGTCTTCCAGCCTGCCGTGGGTACGAGGCTCATGCTCTCGGTGCCGCCGGCGATGATGCAGTCGGCCATGCCCATGCGGATCTTGGCCGTGGCGATGGCGACGGTCTCGAGGCCCGAGGCGCAGTAGCGGTTGACGGTCATGCCGGGCGTATCGTAGCCCACGGCGCGGGCGGCGATGATGCGGCCCACCTGCAGGCCCTGCTCGGCCTCTGGAACGGCGTTGCCCACGATCACGTCGTCGACCTGCTTCGGCTCGAGGCCGGGAACGTCGGCCATCAGTTTACGGATCACGTCGATGGCCAGGTCGTCGGGGCGATAAAAGCGAAAGCCGCCGCGCTTGGCCTTTCCGACGGCCGTGCGGTAGCCCGCTACGATATATGCTTCTTGCATGAAGGGCAGATTTATTCCTAAAAGTACGGAAAGGCTTAATTAGTTGCATCAACAACCAACCAGAGGATGTCAGATCTTTGATCTCAGATTTCAGATTTGCGCGAAGCGTCGCCAAGGGCTGGCGCCAGCCGAATCTGAAATCACAAATCTGAAATCTGACATCCACAGCAGCGGGGTTCCGTAGATTTGCAAAAAAAATCTAATGCGAAAGTTGCTTCTTGCGGGCCTCCTGCTCCCTTTTCTTGCCTTTACGCTCATCGAATGGACGCCCGTGCAGCTTGACGAAAAATATACCGTGGCCTTTCCGGGTGAACCCAAAAAAGCAACCGACGAGAACGGAACGAGCCTGTGGACATTGGAAGCAACCGACAGCAACACCGTGTACCTGGCCATGCTGATCGACTTTACGAAGCTTGGCCTCGACTCGTCCACGATGGCCGTTGTGCTCACCCAGCCCGAATTCTTCGACGAGTATCAGAAGGGCATCCTGGGCAAGCTTCCCAACGGTAAGCTCGTGTCATCCACCACCGGCGAATACAAAGGCTACCCGGTCACCAACTACAAGTTCACGATGAAGGAAGGGGCCGTCACCTACTACAGCAAGAATTTTTTTATCGGCACCAGGGTGTACAGCCTTTCGTACCTCCAGAAGAAGGACCAGGTGGAAAGCGCGGAGCGCGACCGGTTCTTCGGGTCGTTCAACCTCCGATAAAAGGTCAGGCAGCTGGAAAAGACTGTCGGCAGCGCTCATAGTTTTGTGCCTTCACTGTAAATCCGAGATCACAGATCCGAGATCTGAGATATCAGATCCTACCTTCGCGTCGCTATGTATTCCCTGCTGCGCCGCCTGCTCTTTTTGCTGCCCGCCGAAACGGCCCACTATTTTTCGATGAACCTCCTGCGTGCCGCCTGCGGCATCGGGCCCCTGCGGCGGATGCTGGCGCGCCTGTTCGGCGCCGGCCGCAGCGACCTCGCCCGCAACGCCTTCGGACTCACCTTCCGCAACCCCGTCGGGCTCGGTGCGGGCTTCGACAAGAATGCGCGCTACCTGCGCGAGCTCGACACACTGGGCTTTGGATTCGTGGAGATCGGCACCGTTACCCCGAAGCCCCAGGAAGGCAACCCGAAGCCCCGCCTCTTCCGCCTGCCCAAGGATGGCGCCCTCATCAACCGCATGGGCTTCAACAACGATGGGCTTGAAGTAATCGTGGCGCGCCTGAAAGCGTGGCGCGATCGGGAAGCGGCGATCGGGAATCGGCAATCGGGAATCGGCAATCGGCAATCGCTTTCCGACCGTTCCGGTTCGGCAGGCAACACCAACGCAGCACAATCGTCTGGAGTGGAGCATTCCCGATTGCCGATTGCCGATTCCCGCCTGCTCATCGGCGGCAACATCGGGAAGAACAAAGCCACCCCCAACGAAGATGCCTGGACCGATTACGAGACCTGCTTCTCCGCCCTGCATCCCTACGTCGACTTCTTCGTGGTGAACGTAAGCTCGCCCAACACCCCGGGCTTGCGTGCCCTGCAGGAAAGGGACGCCCTGCACGGCATCCTCACGCGCCTGCAGGCCCTCAACCGCGCCGTTCCCGTACCGCGGCCCATCCTGCTCAAGATCGCGCCCGACCTCACCGCCACGCAGCTTGATGACGTGGTGGACCTCGCCCTAGAGATCAACCTCGACGGGCTCGTAGCCACCAACACCACCATCAGCCGGGAAGCCCTTCAGACCGGCAGCGCCGCCGTGGAAGCCATCGGTGCCGGCGGACTCAGCGGCCGCCCGGTGCGGGAGCGCTCCACCGAAGTACTTCGCCACCTGGCCACCCGGGCCGGTGGCCGCCTGCCCATTATCGGCTCGGGCGGCATCTTCACGGGACCCGACGCGCAGGAAAAGCTCGCCGCTGGCGCTACCCTTACCGAGGTGTGGACCGGGTTTATTTATGAAGGTCCGCTGATTGTGCGCAATATTTGCAGGCATCTGGCACCGGCCGGCAAGTGAACCCGCCCCCAGATCACTAATAGAAGCCTGGCGGCCCGGCCGGGACGGTTTTTTGTAACACTCAAATTGAAGCTATAAGATATGCCCTCAGGATTTTTCGCGTTATTGGATGATATCGGCGCCCTTGTAAAGGCCAGTGCCGCCACCCTGGACGACGTGCCCACCCAGGTAGCCAAAACTACCGGTAAAGTGTCGGGCATCGTGATCGATGATACCGCGGTGACGCCCAAGTACGTCGTCGGCCTCGACCCCTCGCGGGAGCTCTCCATCATTTTCCAGATCGCCAAGAAGTCGCTCTTCAACAAGCTGCTGATCCTGACCCCGGCGGCACTGATCCTTGGCTATTTCGCGCCCTGGGCCATCACGCCCATCCTCATGGTGGGCGGCGCTTACCTCTGCTTCGAAGGCTACGAGAAAGTGCATTCGATGTTCGCCAAGCACCACGACGTGGACCCGGCTACCGAACCGGTGGAGGTCATCACACCCGAGGAGCTCGAAAAGGAGCGCGTGACCGGCGCCGTGCGCACGGACATCATCCTGTCGGCGGAGATCATGGCCATTGCCTACAACGAGGTGAAAGACGAGCCCTTCGCCAACCAGGCCATGGTGATGCTGGCCGTAGCGGTGTTCATCACGATCGCCGTATACGGCTTTGTGGGTCTTATCGTAAAAGCGGACGATTTCGGGGTGCACCTCGCACAGGACCGGTTCCATCCCGTGGCGCAAAAGTTCGGACGGGGCATCGTGAAGTTCATGCCGCATTTCCTGGGCTTCCTCGGCGTTGTCGGCACGGCCGCGATGCTGTGGGTCGGCGCTGAGATCGTCGCGCACGGCATCCCGTTCACGGCGCATCTGCTGCACGATCTTGAACATGCGCTGGCCAATATACCCGTGCTGGCCTGGTTCGCCAAGGTGGTCGCCTGTCTCATCGGCGGCCTCATCCTGGGCTTTATCATTGAGAAGATCCTGATCCTGGTGAAGAAGATGCTTCCGAAGAAGAAGGCCTCCGAAAAAGTCTGATGTTTCGAGTTTGACGCTTGAAGTGGAGTGCCAATCTTCCTTTCCAGGGAGATGGGCACTTTATTTTGCCTGGTCTGCCAACTACTACCCCCCCAAAACCTCCAAAACCATTAAAACCTTCAAAACCCTCTCTATAGGTTTCGAAGGATTGCCGCCCCCACCATCCCCGCGGTTTCGGTGCGCAGGCGGGTGGCGCCCAGCGTCGCGGGCAGGAAACCCGCAGACAGCGCCGCGGCGATCTCGGCCGGCGTGAAATCGCCTTCCGGGCCAATGAGCAAAAAGCGGTCGGTATGGGGTTGTAGTTGTACGGTCAGCTCCACCTTGCTTCCTTCCTCGCAGTGCGCGATGAACCGCTGACCGGCGACCACCTGCAGCGCCCCGGCAAAAGCGATGGGCTCATGCAGCACCGGCATCCAGCACTGCTGCGACTGCAGCATCGCGCTTTGCAGGATTCCCTGCAACCGGTCGGCGCGGAACTTCTCCTTCTCGGTGCGGGCGCAGAGCAGCGGCAGGATCTCCGTGACGCCGATCTCGGTGGCCTTCTCCAGAAACCACTCGAAGCGCGCCGCATTCTTGACCAGCGATATGCCAACGATGACTTTGGGCGCGAGCCGCGCTTCATGCTGCCTTTCGCCGATGGCCACCACGCAGCGCTTGCGGTTGTCGTCGATGATGGCGGCGCGCGCCTTGAGGCCTTTTCCATCCGTCAGCAGCAGCTCCTCGTTACGCTCCATGCGCAACACGCCCACCACGTGCTTCGACGTTGCCTCATCGAGCACCACGCGGTCTTCCCCGATCGCTTCCACGAAAAAATACGGTAGGGCCATGGCGCAAAGCTAGTGAATCATGAGCGGGTGAGCAGGTAAGCGCGTGAGCAGAAGCCCCCATAGGTTCTTGGCCTTCGGTCCGGAGGCAAGATTGTATCGTTGCTGGAAATAATTAGGCCGCAATGAGCTTGTCATTGCGGCCTATTGTGATTGTCCATTGTAGCAGATCAGAGGCATGATATGGTGGGAGGGTCCACGTGCAAGAGCTCACCCGCTCACTTGCTCACCTGTTCACTTCCTCAAAACGGCGCATCCTCGTCGTCGTCGCCGAAGTTGTTCATCTTGGAGCCGGTCTGGATGAACATGCGGGCGCCGCCGCCGCCATCGTTGTCCGACACGGGTTTCCAGCTCGTGGGCATACCCCCACCGCCGAAGGAGTCGCCGCCGCCGTTGTCGTAGAAGCGCTGGATCTCGAGGCGCGCGTGCAGCACGATCGTTTCGAGCGAGCCGTTCCGGTGCTTGGCGATGCGGATGTGGGTTTCGCCCTTGGAGCTCTCCCCCATCTCGTTCTGCGTTACGTCGTAGTACTCGGGGCGGTAGATAAAACAGACCATGTCGGCATCCTGTTCGATGGCACCCGATTCGCGAAGGTCGGAGAGCTGCGGCATCTTGTTGCCGTCCTTACGCTTTTCCACTTCACGGGAGAGCTGCGACAGGGCGATGATCGGTACCTGGAGTTCTTTGGCGAGTCCTTTGAGCGAACGCGAGATCGTGGAGATCTCCTGTTCGCGGTTTGTATTCTTACCGTCGCCGCCCGCGGTCATAAGCTGCAGGTAGTCGATGATGATGAAGCCGATGTTGTTGATGTTCTTGAGGCGGCGGCACTTGGCGCGCAGCTCGAAGATGTTGAGGGCCGCGGTATCGTCGATGAAGATGGGTGCCTGTGCGAGGCGCTGGATGCCCTTTGCATAGAGCTGCTTCATCTCGTGGTCTTCGAGCTTACCGCGCGAGATCTTCTCGAGGAACACCTCGCTTTCCGCGGAGAGGATACGCGACACGAGCTGCGCCGCGCTCATTTCGAGCGAGAACACGGCCACCGGCGTTTGCTTGCGCGGGTCGAGGGCGGCGTTGCGCGCCAGGTTGAGGGCGAAGGCGGTTTTACCCACGGCCGGGCGGGCGGCGAGGATGATGAGGTCGGTGTTCTGCCAGCCGTAGGTCACCTTGTCGAGCGAGGGGAAGCCGCTGGGCACCCCGGTGATGTCGGCATTCTGGTGGCGCAGGTCCTCGATGCGCTGGATGGTCTTCACAAGCACCGAGTCGATCGACTCGTAGGAGTTCTTCAGGTGGTTGGAGGTCACCTCGTAGATCTTGCTCTCGGCCTGGTCGAGCAGGTCGAAAACGTCGGCGGAGTCCTCGTAGGCCTCCCCGATGATCTCGCCCGAGATGCGGATGAGCTCGCGCTGGATGAACTTCTGCAGGATGATCCGCGCGTGCGCCTCGATGTTGGCCGAGGACACCACCGAGTTGGTGAGGCGGGTGATGTAGTACGGACCGCCGATCATATCGAGTTCCTCGAGCGAGCGGAGTTCTTCCACCACGGTGAGGATGTCGATGGGCTGGCTCTTGTTGGCGAGGCCCTTCATGGCGCGGAAGATCTTCTGGTGGGCATCCACGTAGAAGCACTCCGGCTTCAGGATCTCCACTACGGCGTCGAAAGCGGCCTTCTCGAGCATGATGGCGCCGAGCACGGCCTCCTCGAGCTCCTTGGCCTGGGGCGGCACCTTGCCGTATACCATGGTGCTGAGGTCGAGGGGCGCCTTGTGGCGTTTCTTGCGGTCGCGGTCTTTATTGAGATTAGTAAGATCCATACACTTGCGGCGATAAAGGTTTAAACCATTGATTTTCATCAATGACCCCAGGATGGATGCCCACGCGAACCGGTCGCTTCCGTTGCTTGCCTTACCCCTATCCTGTTGGTCAGCCAACGAATATAGCCGCACCGGGCGGGGGTGATGGAGCACCGGCGATTTTAATTACCGCACAGGATATACACCACTGAATCCACCGCCGCGGGGCCCTTATACCCGTATGCTGGTCTGTTATGCACAAAATTGACCCTTTTTCCCCATCCGGCGGGCCGTTGTGCACAACTTTTGTCGGTAAATAAAAAGGGACGAATATTTGGAAATCCGGCCGCTCCTCTTCCCCTTTCGAAGCACTTTGGGATGTTGCCTTGACTGCCGCGGAGCGGCTTGAAAACACCCTTGTGGAAAACTTGAGAGCAGGGGAATTTCGCGCGCCATCGGCCGAAGCTTTTGCCGCGGAGGCCGGCAAAGATGCGGAGACGCAAAGCCCGCAGACATGGTTCGCTTCGCTCACTTGTTTCACGCGGCGGCGCCGCGGCACAGCGACGCAACGCTAAGTCTTTTTGCAGTCCTCCTGCCGGTTCCCGGGATCACCGGATGGTGTGGCACTCGGCGCAAATCTCCCGGGTTTCAATATTGAACCAGAGCGAACGGATGCAACAGGCGAATCGCCCGCCGCGCCGCCCTTCGCCGCGTCGCAGCGTGAAAAAGTCCTGCCGCAGGCAGGACTAAAAACTTTGCGTCTCCGCGGCAGTAGGCTTCGGCCAACGTAGCGTGATACTAGTGGTCGTTCAGCGGCATCCCGAGGCGCTGGTAGTCGGTCCAGTTTACGTACTCGGGCGCCTTGCGCTGCTCCACCATCGTGATGCAATCATCCACGGGGCATACGAGCTGGCACAGGTTGCAGCCCACGCAGTCGTCCTGCTTGATCGAATAGTCGTTATAGGGCTTGCCGTACTCGAGGTGGATGGCCTGGTGCGAGGTGTCTTCGCAGGTAATGTAGCACAGCCCGCAGTGAATGCACTTGTCGGGGTTGATGGACGCCACGTGGTGGTAGTTGATGTCGAGCTCCTCCCATTTCGTCATCGTGGGTACCGACTTACCGATGAAGTCGTCGAGCCGGGCGAAGCCCTTCTCGTCCATCCAGTTGCTCAGGCCTTCGCAGAGGTCTTCCACGATGCGGAAGCCGTGCGTCATTGCTGCCGTACACACCTGCACCGTGGAGGCGCCGAGCAGCATGAACTCGACCGCGTCCTTCCACGTAGAAATACCGCCGATGCCCGACACCGGAACGCCGCGCGTCACCGGGTTCTGCGCGATGGTGGTGAGGAACTTGAGCGCGATGGGCTTCACCGCAGGGCCGCAGTAGCCCCCGAATACCGATTTGCCGCCGACGTAAGGGTTGGGCACGAAGGTGTCGAGGTCGATACCGGTCACGCTTTGAATGGTGTTGATCAGCGACAGCGCGTTGGAGCCCGCCTCCACCACGGCTTTGCCGGTGGGCACCACCGAGTGCACGTTGGGCGTCAGCTTCGTGATCACGGGGATCGTGGCCACTTCCATTACCCACTCCACCACCATGCGGGCGATCTCGGGATCCTGGCCCACGGAGGCGCCCATGCCCCGCTCGGTCATGCCGTGCGGGCAGCCGAAGTTGAGCTCGAGACCGTGCGCCCCGGTGTCCTCCACTTTCTTAATGAGCTCGTGCCAGCTTCTACGGTCGTTGTCGGCCATGAGCGATACGATCATCGCACGGTCGGGGAAGAGGCGCAGGCACTCGCGGATCTCGCGGAGGTTGAGGTCCAGCGGGCGGTCGGAGATGAGCTCGATGTTGTTGAGACCCATCACGCGGTGCCCGCCGTAGTTGACGGCCGAGTAGCGCGACGACACGTTCTTCACCTGCGAGCCGAGCGTCTTCCACACCACCCCGCCCCAGCCGGCCTCGAAGGCGCGGAGCACGTTGATCTGTTTATCGGTGGGCGGCGCCGAAGCAAGCCAGAAGGGATTGGGCGATTGGATGCCGAGGAAATTGGCGGAGATATCGGCCATGAGCGAAAGGTTTAAGATTTTCTTATTCGATGCGACGCGTCATGACGCGTCCGTACGTTATCTGTAAAATGGTTGTCGGTCAGAAAATGGGTTGGATGTCGGCCCTGGTTGCTTTCCGTGTTTCTACGGACAGCCCAAGGTAGCCCATGATGGCTGCAGCGCCATCCTTGCCGGCCTGCACCGCGTCCACTACCTCGCGGCCACCGTTGACGCAGTCGCCACCGGCGAAGACGCCTTCGATATTGGTGGCCGACGAAGACACATTCACTTTTCCCGACACATGCTGCAGGTCGAGGCCGGCAACAAGCCCTTCGAATGGCATCTGCCCGGCCGCCTTGATCACCATGTCGGCGCCGATCGTGAACTCCTCGCCTGCCGGCACCGGCGAGCGGCGACCCGACGCGTCGGGCTCACCCAGCTTCATGCGGTGGCACACGAGACCGGTTACTGTTCCGTCGGTGCCCAATACCTCCTTAGGTGCGGCAAGCCACTCGATGTGGCAACCGTCGAGCAGCGCGAGGTCAAGCTCCACCTGCGTGCAAGGCATCTCGTCCTGTGTGCGGCGGTATACGATGGTCACTTCTTTAGCACCAAGGCGCTTGGCCTGCGTAGCTGCGTCGATGGCCGTCATGCCGAGGCCCACCACGATCACGCGGTCGCCAACGGCGGTGGCGGCGAGCTCGTTGGTACGGAGGTGATAAATAAAGGAGATGGCATCTACCACGCCATTCAGTTCCTCGCCGGGGATATTGAGCTGGCGTGCCAACCCGACTCCAAAGCCGAGGAACACGGCGTCGTATTCGTCTTTCAACTGCGCCAGCGTGATGTTGTTTCCGAGCTCCTGACCGTAACGAATGTCAATGCCGCCGATGGAGAGGATATAATCGACCTCGTCCTGGCAGAACTGGGGCGTCACCTTGTAAGCAGCGATGCCGTAGGTCATGAGGCCGCCGCCTTTCGCTTCCTTTTCGAAGATGGTAACGTCCACGCCCTCGCGGGCCAGCACGTGCGCACAGGAAAGCCCGGCAGGCCCTGCGCCCACGATGGCTACGCGACGGCCGGCACTTGGCTTGCGCGTAAACAGCTTCCAGTTCTTTTCCATCGCCATCTCGGTGGAGTAGCGCTGCAGCTTCGCGATGGCGATCGGGTCTTCGTGCATCAGGTTGTACACGCAGGAGCCTTCGCACAGCTTCTCCACGGGGCACACGCGCGAGCAGCCGGCGCCCATGATATTGCTCTGAAAGATCGTGTGCGCCGAGCCCTTCACGTTGTCGGTGGTGATCTGCTTGATGAACTTCGGGATGTCGATGCTCGTGGGACAGCTCTTGGTACAGGGCGCGTCGTAGCAGCGCAGGCAGCGCTCCGCTTCTACGAGCGCGGCCTCGCGGCTCTCGAAGGGCGGGTGCACATCGGAGAAGTTGTGTGCGTATTCGGCAGCGGTAAGGCGGTTACTTCTTATAGACATAGTCAGCGTTTTGGAAGTCAAAAGGCAAAATTCAAAAGTCAAAAATCAAAGCGCGGTCACTTTTCAGTATTGTCACTTGCGTGCTAAAGTCGGTGCCAATACGAGGACACTTCGAACCGCACGACCTTTTGAATTTTGACTTTTGACTTTTGAATTAAAGTTCAACCAGCTTGTCATACGTCTCCGGTCTCCGGTCGCGGAAGAACTGCCAGGTGGCACGCACCTCCTCGATCATATCGAGGTCGAATTCGGCCACGAGCAATTCATCCTGGTCTTCGGACGCCTGGGCGAAGATCTGGCCGCGGGGATCCACGAAGTAGGAGGAGCCATAGAAGGTACCGAGGTTCCAGGGCGCTTCGGTGCCGACGCGGTTGATGCAGCCCATGAAGTAGCCGTTGGCCGCGGCATGCGCCGGCTGCTCGAGCTTCCAGAGGTATTGCGAAAGACCGGCAACGGTAGCCGAAGGGTTGTACACGATCTCCGCGCCGTTGAGGCCCAGCACGCGCGCGCCATCGGGGAAGTGGCGGTCGTAGCAGATATAAACGCCCACTTTCGCGTAACGCGTCTGGAACACGGGGTAGCCAAGGTTACCGGGCTTGAAGAAGAATTTCTCCCAGAAGCCGGAGGTGTGCGGGATGTGGTTCTTGCGGTACTTACCGAGGTAGGTGCCGTCGGCGTCGATGACGGCGGCCGTGTTGTACAGCACGCCGGCCTGCTCGCGCTCGTACACCGGTACAATGATCACCATTTGGTACTTCTTCGCGTACTCCGCCATCCGGTTCGTGGTCGGACCCGGCACGGGCTCCGCGGAAGCATACCAGTCTTTATTCTGCCCCGGGCAGAAATAGGGCGTATTGAAGATCTCCTGCAGGCAGAGGATCTGAACGCCCTGCTCGCCGGCTTTCTCGATCAGCGGAATGTGCTTCTGGATCATGGCTTCCATGATCTCGGGGATCGTTCCCTCCCCCTCGGTCTTCGGCAGGCTCATCTGGATGAGGCCAGACTTCACGATTCTAGGCATAGATTTATTTTTTAGTTTATAGTTGGGACGCGCCATAGCGTGTCCTTACGATGAGCTGATAATTGAGCGACCTCCAGATCCGAGATCCTCGATCTGAGATCTGAGATACTAGATGTGGTCGGTTACCTTGCTTCTTTTGATGAACTGCCCATATCCTTTCTTCAAGTGGCATTCACCGTTGTCGATGGCTACCTGTCCCCGTAGGATTACGGTCTTTACCTTACCCTTCACGGCGCGGCCTTCGTAGGCGGAGTAATCCACGTTCATGTGGTGGGTCTTGGCGGAGAGCGTGTGCTCCTCGTTGGGATCCAGCAGCACGATGTCGGCGTCGGAGCCGATGCCGAGGGTGCCCTTGCGCGGGAACATCCCGAAGATCTTTGCCGGATTGGTGCAGGCCACTTCCACGAACCTGTTGAGCGAGATACGCCCGCCCTGAACGCCCTCGGAGAACAGCAGCTCAAAGCGGTGCTCGATCGCGGGATGGCCATTCGGGATCTTCGAAAAGTCCTCTCTTCCCATCAGCTTCTGCTCCCACATAAAGGGGCAGTGATCGGTGGCCACCACGTTCACGAGGCCCTGGTTGATGCCGGCCCACAATGTCTCCTGGTCCTTCTTTTCGCGGAGCGGCGGGCTCATCACCCACTTGGCGCCTTCGAAGTCCTTCTCATACAGCGACGCGTCGAGCAGCAGGTACTGGATGCAGGTCTCCACGAACACGTGCTGGTTGCACTTGGCGGCCTCGCGCACGGCGTTGAGCGCGCCTTCGCAGGTAAGGTGTACGATATAGCCCGGGCAGCCCGTGTAGCGGCTCATCGCGGCAAAGCGCTCGGAGGCTTCGGCCTCGGTGACCTCGGGTTGCGACAGGTAATGATAGAGGGGCGCGAGCTTGCCTTCGGCGCGGTGCTTCGCGATGAGGTAGTCGATCATGTCGCCGTTGGTAGCGTGCACCGTCACGAGGCCGCCGCAGCGCTTCACCTCCTCCATGAGGCCCACCATCTGCCGGTCGTCGATCATAAGCGCGCCCTTGTAGGCCATGAAGGTCTTGAAGGAGGTGATGCCTTCTTCATCCACGAAGCCCTTGATCTCTTTTTTGGTTTCCTCGTTGAAGTCGGTCACGGCCATGTGGAAGCTGTAGTCGCCAACTGCAGTACCGTCGGCACGGGCACTCCATTCTTCGAGCGCATGGCGCAGCGAGTCGCCCTGCTTCTGGAGGATGAAGTCGATCACCATCGTGGTACCACCGTGGAGCGCGGCGCGCGTGCCGGTCTCGTAGGAGTCGCTCGAGAAGGTGCCCATGAAGGGCATGTCGAGGTGCACGTGGGGATCGATGCCGCCGGGGAATACAAGGAGGCCCGAAGCGTCGATGACGCGCGCATTGCCGGCAGGCAGGTTTCGGCCGATAGCCACGATGGTCTCTCCTTCCACGAGGATGTCTGCGACCTGATCTCCGGAAGCAGTAATAATACGGCCGTTCTTAATGAGTAGCGACATAAGCAGTTTGTTCTTCAGGGATCGGCGCAGCCGCCGGCTCCGCATCGGGAGCCTCGCGACGACGCATCAGTAAGATATACAACCCGCCCGAAAGCAAAAAGCCCACGAACCAGGAGAAATGATACAATTCGGTAACCCAGCCGGCGACGCTTTCGGCCGGAACGGCTTTGACCGTTACGAGGAAGCCCGGTATGTTGGGCAGAATGCCCGCAAGCAGGGCCACGATGGCGTGGCTGTTGAAGCCGTTGCCGTAGCTGTATTTGCCCTTCGGATCATACAGCGCGCGCACGTTGAGCTTTTGCCGACGGATAAAATAGTAGTCGGCGATCATGATGCCGCCCACAGGACCTAGCAGCGCCGAATAGCCTACGAGCCAGGTGAAGATGAAGCCGCTCGGGTCGGCCACGAGCTTCCACGGGAAGATGAAGGCGCCGATGATACCGGTAATAAAGCCGCCGGTGCGGAAGGAGATCTTCTTTGGGGCCAGGTTGGCGAAATCGTTGGCCGGGCTCACGATGTTGGCGGCGATGTTGGTGGCCAGCGTGGAGATGAGGATCCCGATCATAGCGAAGCTCACGACCAGCGGGCTCGAGAAGCGGCCGGCGAGCTTTACCGGATCCCACTCGGGCGTACCATACAGGATCGTTGTAGCGGAGGTCACGAACACGCCGATGAAGGCGAACAGCGTCATCGAGGGCGGGAGGCCGATAGCCTGTCCGCGCACCTGCGCGCGCTGGCTTTTCGCGTAGCGCGTGAAGTCGGGGATATTGAGCGAGAGCGTGGCCCAGAAGCCGATGATGCCGGTGAGCGCGGGCACGAAGAAGGTCTTGAAGGCGCGCCATTCGGCGTCGGTGGTGGGTTTCTCGAGGATGGGCCCGATGCCCTTGGCGGCAATCACAGCCCAGGCAAACAGTGCAAGCGCCGCAACAGGCAGAAAGAGCGCTTTGAACACGAGCAGCTTGCGGATGCTTTCGACGCCTTTGTACACCACCCACATATTGAGCGCCCAAAAGGCAGCAAAGCAGGCCAGCGGCAGGGGCTGCGGCAGGAGGCCGTTGATCGCGATCTCCGGGAGCGCCGGGTTCCAGGCGCGCAGCAGGTGGTACAGCGAGGCGCCGCCGATCCAGGTCTGGATGCCGAACCAGCCGCAGGCTACGATGGCGCGCAGCATCGCGGGAATGTTGGCGCCAGCGGTACCAAACGAAGCCCGTGCAAATACAGGAAAGGGAATGCCGTATTTGGCACCGGCGTGTCCGTTCAGCAGCATGGGCACCAGCACGATGGCGTTGCCCAGGAAGATGAGCACGATGGCCTGCCACCAGCTCATGCCCTGCTGGATCATACCGGAGGCAAGCTGGTACGTTGGAATACAAAGGCTCATCGAGATCCAGAGCGCGGCATAGTTGCCCGTGCCCCAGGTGCGCTTCTCTGCCGGCACCGGCGCGAGATCTTCGTTATAGAGACTCGAATGTTCGATGTTTTCTTTAGCCATGGGAGCATTCTTTTTACAAAATGGGAGAATGGGAAAATGGGGTAATGGGAGAATCAAGGGATTGGAGCATACAGTCAGAACTTTGACAGCATTACCCCATTCCCCCATTATCCCATCAGCACATTCGCATCAGCGATCTTGATCGCCTCCGAAATAATGGCCAGGCCTTCGTCGATCTGCTCTTTGGTGACGCAGAGCGGCGGTGCGATGAAGATGTAGTTCCAGCGCACGAAGGTGTACATGCCGAGCTCGCGGATCTTCGCAGCCACCTTGTTCATCACGGCCATCTCGTCGGGCTTCGCGTTGAAGGGGGCCATGGGCTCTTTCGTGCCGCGGTCCTTCACGAGCTCGAGGCAGCCGAGCAGTCCCTGGTTGCGCCAGTCGCCGATGCTGGGATGCTGCTGCTTCAACTCCTCGATGCGCGTGTTGAGGTATTGCTCCATCGCTACGGTATTCTCGATCAGGCCTTCGTCCTCGTATACGGCAAGCGTCTCGAGGGCAGCCGCGCAGCATACGGGGTGGGCCGAATAGGTAAGCCCCAGCGGCAGCATGTTGTCATCGAACTTCTGTGCAATGCGGTCGGTGACCATCAGGCAGCCGAAAGGCAGGTAGCCGCAGGTGAGTCCCTTGGCCATGCAGATCATATCGGGAACGATGTGTTCGTGCTCGAAGCCAAACCATTTGCCGGTGCGCCCGAATCCGCTCATCACTTCGTCCATGATAAGGAGGATGCCGTGCTTGTCGCAGAGGGCGCGCAGGCCTTTCAGGAAGCCTTTCGGGTAGGTGAAGCAGCCCGAGGAGCCGGAGGCACCTTCAAGCAGGATGGCGGCGATGTTGTTGGGCCCCTCGAAGGCGATGGTGCGCTCGAAGCGCTGCAGGCACTCCTTCAACAAGTTTTCTTGTCCATACTCCCAGCGATAGGCATAGGGAATGTCGACATGGACGTGATTGGGCACCTGCTGGGAGTCGGCGGGCAGCTTACGGGGGTCGCCGCCTGCGCTCATCGCCCCATAGGAAGCCCCGTGGTAGCTCTGGTAGCGCGTCAGGATCTTGTGGCGGCCTGTATAAATACGGGCAAGCTTCAGGGCGTTCTCGATGGAGGTGGCGCCGCAGAGGGTGAAGAAGGCCTTATTGAGATCGCCGGGGCAGATCTCCGCGAGCTTCTTGCCCAGCTCACCGCGCGCCTTCGTGACGCAGCTCGGGGTCACGTAGGCCACTTCCTGCATCTGCTTCGTTACGGCGGCCGTGATGCGCTGGTTGCCGTGCCCGATGTTGACGTTCATGAGGCCAGAGGAAAAGTCGAGGATCCGGTTGTCGTCGTAGTCGTATAAATACACCCCCTCCGCATACTTTACGGCAATGGGGTTCACGCCCTTTTGCTTGCTCCAGGAAAAGAGGGTGTAATCGAGGTTGTCCTGCACGATGCTTTCGGTTTCCGTGCGGGAGTTCAGGGCTGTATCCATGTCAGTTGGTTTAAGGTTAGTGTACAATCGGCAACAGGGTACGTGAATCGTGAATCGTGAATGCACTTGTGTGACTAACGGCCCCTACCCGATCTGGGAGAAGCCATTCACGACTCAGGATTGACGATTCACGATCAACTCATCCAGTTGACACCAGCTTCCGGGTTCCACTTGATGGTGGTCTTTTTGAGCTTCGTCCAGAAGGCGATGGAGCTCTTGCCGGTGATGTCGCCGACGCCGAACTTGGATTCGTTCCAGCCGCCGAAGGAGAAGGGCTCGCGCGGCACGGGCACGCCCACGTTCACGCCCACCATGCCCGCGGAGGCGCGCTCCATCACGTAGCGGGCCACGCCGCCATTCTGGGTAAATACGGAGGCGGCGTTGCCGTAGCTGCTGGCGTTCTCGATCTTGAGCGCTTCGTCCACCGTCTTCGTGCGCATGATGGAGATGACGGGCCCGAAGATCTCCTCGGTGGCCACGGCCATGTCCGGGCGCACGTGGTCGATCACCGTGGGACCTACATAGGTACCGTCCTCTTTCCCAGCCACCACCGCATTTCTACCGTCCACGAGCACGGTGGCGCCCTGCGCCTCGGCCTCGGTGATGTAGCGCTCGATGCGCTCCTTCGATTCCTTGTTGATGACCGCGCCTAGGTTTTGTCCCGGGATGATCTTCCGTGCTTCGTCCACGATGCGGCTCACGATGTGGTCCACGTCGCCGACGGCCACCATGGCGGAGGCGGCCATGCAGCGCTGCCCCGCGCAGCCGCTCATGGAGGCAGCCACGTTCTGCGCGGTCATGTCGGGAAGCGCGTCGGGCATCACCATGAGGTGGTTCTTGGCGCCGCCGAGGGCGATGCAACGCTTATAGTTATGCGTCGCCTGCTGGTACACGATCTTGGCCACGCGCGTGGAGCCTACGAACGATACCGCTTCAATATCGGGATGGGAGCAAATGGCTTCCACGATCGACACGTCGCCGTGTACGATGTTGAATACGCCGTCGGGCAATCCGGCTTCTTTCAATAATTCGGCAATCCGTCCGGCGCTGAGGGGTACCTTCTCGCTCGGCTTCAGGATCATGCAGTTGCCCAGGGCGATGGCGTTGGGGATGGTCCAGTGGGGCACCATGCTCGGGAAGTTGAAGGGCACGATGGAGGCCACGACCCCTAACGGGGCATGCTCGGTGCGGCACTCTACGCCTTTGCTGACCTCGAGCACTTCGCCGGTCACCAGCTGCGGCAGCGAGGTGGCGAACTCGGTGAGCTCGATGCATTTCTCGATCTCGGCCTTTGCCTCGTCGTAGGTTTTCCCGTTCTCTTCCATCACGAGCGTGGAGAGCTCCACCAGGTGCTTCTCGAGCAGGGCCTTGTAGCGGAAGAAGACTTGCACGCGCTCCTTGATGGGCGTGCGCGACCAGCCGGGGAAGGCCTTCTGCCCGGCAGCCACGGCGGCTTCCAGCGCGGCGGCGTCGGAAAGCGGAACGGTGGAAAGAAGCTGTCCGTCGAGGGGCGACACCACGTTAAGGCTGCGGCCCGGGGAAGAAGGGGAGAACTGTCCGTCGATAAAATTCCGGATCGCGGGATACTTCATAAGCAATGTGTTGGTTAGAGCAATCGTGTGTCGTACAAGATAACCTTTTTATATGAATGAAGAATATTTTATATGTAGCGCGCAACCTTCGCCTTTGGCTCGGTTGTCCGGGGGGAAGGGGAGTTAGATACACCGCGAATTGAGCATCGGTGTGAAAAGGGAACGCTGCCAGATCGCACCCCTACCGCGGCCCCTCTCCACGAAGGAAGCGTCGACCACCAGCCCATAGCTTTAGCTATGGGTATTCGATCCATACCAGCCCATAGCTTTAGCTATGGGTTTTCGAGATGCACCAGCCCGTTGTCATCCCGGAGCGCAGCGAAGGGAAGCCATGGGTTTTCGAATTGCGTCAACCCGTTGTCACCCCGAGCACGGCGAAGGGATCATCCGTAGGGAAAAAGAATCAGCGCAGGGCCGGCAGCGAACGCCAATCCAGCATGCGTGCCCGCAGCAGCACCGTGTCTCCGGAAGGGCGCATCACGGTGAGCACGCTGTCGCGCAGGTGGTAGACATAGGGCACCGTCGTGCGCGTGCGGCCATTCGGATAGGTCACCACCAGGTGTTCGTCCCGCACCTGCAAGGGAAAGCTGCGGAAGCCGGCGCTGTCCTGGAACACGAGGTAGCCGCGCCGGTGCACGAAGAGGCGGACCGGGGGCGGACCGATCGTTGGGCTCAGCGCGCCGGACAGCACTTCGTAAGCCCCGTGCAGCAGGGGCCGCGGCGCCCGGTCGTCGTTCCAGTGTCCGCTGCGCAGCGACGGATAGAGTGCCTCGGCGAGCGCCAGGAACCCGATAAATGCTTTGAGCACCACGCACCAGAGCGGCGCCCGTGGAACTACGGGAGCGGCGGCGGCAGCGCGCCCCGACAATACCGCGAAGAGGCGCCCCGCGTCGGGCGCCAGCAGGAGCAGCGACACAAACAGCAGGAAGCCGGAGAACAGCACCACGGTAATCCCGAAGCAGAGATTCACCGCCAGCACCTGGGCCATCGTGCCGGCCGTGAGCAGCAATCCCGCACGGCGGGTGCGGGTAAAAAATACGAGTACGGCCGCGAGCACTTCCGTCCCGCCGAGAAACAGGTTGTAGGAATACGAGGTGCCCACCGTGCTCCAGTACAGGATGTCCTTGTCGAGTTGCCCAAGCGGCGTGTACAAGGTATTGGGCTCCGGCAGGTAGAACTGTGCTTTGAACAGCTTGTCGCAGCCGTACACGAGCAGTACCGTAGCCAGGTAAAGCGAGAGCCCCGCACGCAGGGCCCGCTGCGCGCGTTCGCGGCGCTCCACCCAGCCGGCCCTGCGGTTGAGGAGTAAGGCGGGCAGGATGGCGGCGAGGAGCAGCAGGCCCGCGAGCAGCCATTGCTGCAGGCTGTCCGACACCGGGTACGCTGAGCGGTGCCCCGGATCGAGGGTAAGGGCAAGGGGCGTCAGCAGCGGGTCGAAAACGGCGGTTGTGAGCTTTGTCCAGAAGGGAGCGAGCCGCCAGGGAAACGGCAGCAGCAACGCCAGCGCCGCCGCAAAAAAGAGTACACCGTCCGTAAGCCAACGAGGAGTACGCATGCCGTCAGGAAGGAAGCGGCATCCGGCGATAGAGCCAGGTGATGAAACCGGTGAGCCCGGCCGCCAAAGCAGCCGCAACGAGCAACACGCCGGGAAGGCCTACCGGGGCCGACGGGTCGTCGTTGCCCGCCGCCGGCAACAGCACGGAGGCAGTAGATGTATCTCTGCTCATGGGCAACCGGCTGACGGGAACGGCGCGCTCGAACCCGACGTAACGCGTGCTGTCGGTAGTAACGCCCGGCTTTACCGGCAGCCGGCGCCTGAGGCTGTCGGGAGATCGGTGCTGGGCGGGCGCGGGCAAAAACCGAAGGGTATCGGTGCGCGCCGACATCCGCCGCGGCGCCGCCCCTCCCGTGGGACGGTAGTCGTAGGTGGCGGTAACGGCTAGTGCCGTGGAGTCGGAGAGCAAGACCACGCTGTCGAGGTGAACCGAGGCCGGGTGCCTTCGCGACGGGCTCACCCGGCCGAAGTCGGCGTCGGCATCGGCCAGGAATCCGGCGAGCCCGGAAGGGGTGCCGCTATGACTTTTGTATTCGATCGCGGCCGTTTGGGCGCCGGCCGAAGAGGCCAGGAGCAGGCAGATGAGCAGTTGTCGGATCGGCGCAGGGAGCATAACAGGCAATCAGTTGGTGAATGGTAGTTTGAGCGATCAGGCCGCAAGCGGCGTCCGGCGGTACAGCCACGTAATGGCCCCGGTGAGGGCGGCAGCGAGGGCCGCAGTAAACACCAGTATCAGCGGGCCATTGCCAGGAGTGTCGTCATTGCCGCCACCCGCCGGGACCATCGGCAGTACGCTGCTCGCTTCGGGACGGGATTCCACCTTTGTTGCTGGCGCCGCCTTTTTCCGGACCGGCTTCGGGTCCGCTTTTTTCTCAAATCCGATATAGCGGGTCTCTTTCGCTTCTGCACCATACCAGGCTTCAGTAGTGGCCTTCGCCTGTTTGAGGCAGTCCGGCTGGGTGGCGGCCGGCTCAAAGTGCAGCGTATCGCGCCGGGTGTTGATGGGGCTGCCGACGGCGTTTCCCGAGGCGTCCTTCCGGTAGGAGTGCCGCACCGCCAGCGCCGTGGAATCAGAGAGACGAACGACGCGCGCTACGCGCCGCACCTCTACGAGCCGCCGCTTCATCTCCTGCTCCATTTCCTCGGAGAGGCCGAAGTCGGCGCTGGCCGCTTCATGTACGAGGGCCAGGTCGGCCGCGGAGCCGCTATGGCTTTTGTGGGCGATGGCCCTTGTTTGGGCGGAGGCCATGCCGGCGCACAGCACCACGAGGAAAAGCAGGTAAAAGCGCATCGGTTCCGGTTTGAGGTCTTTAAAAGTAAGGCGGCCGGCGCGGCGTTGGTGCGCGAGGTTACGGTTTTTGGTTTTTGCTAACAGTATGGGCGGCGGCGGGGATCGTTTCAGCCGAAAAGAGTCGTATCGGGAAGCGTAGCTTTGACAAAGGTTGAGCGTACTTATAATGGATGCAATTGCTAAGAAGACATTACTTCCATTCGACATACCCAAGAGGAAGCTCATTCAGCTCCATTCTTGCTTCCCGCCAGCTCGGGTAATACTTATCGAGCAGCGCTACAAATTGCGCATTGTGCGTCGGCTCGATCAGGTGGGCCATTTCATGAACGATGACATACTCCACCAAATCCTTGGGCTTCTTGACCAGTTCGGTATTGAGTCGTATGGTTCCGGACTTATGGTTGCAGCTTCCCCACTTCGTTTTCATCTTCTGAACGAAGTAAGCGCGTACCTGCACGTCCATTATTTTCTCCCATTTCGCAATGGCGTCTTTGATGAACGCGTGCAACAGAGCCTTTTGCCACGCATAAAGGAGCTCTTCCCTTTTCGCTTTGGAGGCACCCGGCTTCACATGAAGGCGGATTCTTTTGTGGTCGAGGATCACCTGTTGGACTACTTCTGTCGGGATCACATCCAGGAGGTACCGGCGCCCCCACAGGTAGTGCGTTTCGCGCTTCACCAGTTGCCGGGGCGACTCGCGGGCCTGGGCCGCCATCTTTTCCTGCTGCTGCCGGATCCAGTACAATTTGGAGAGGGCGAAGGCCCTTGCCACTTCAAGCCTCGTTTTGAGCGGAGCCACCAGGGTAACGCGCCCGTCTGGGGGGTGCACGGTCAGGTGCACGTTCTTGATGTTCTTCCGGGTGACTTCGATCTCGATTTCGCCGATATGGATGCGGTCGATCATGCGTACCCTCTCAAGTTTTTGATCAGCTCAAACAACGCGATAGTATGCGCCTTATTCCGGTTCATAAGGAGATATAAGGCATTCTGCACCTGTTTTTCCCGTGCTTCATCTCCGCGCCAGCCGGCAGGCGCCTGCTCGCGCATCACCCGGTCGATGTTCAGGGCTAGCTGCACCAGCGGGTCGCCATAAGGCTCTTCCGGCTCGGCGGCCTGGGAGTCGTCGCCCACGATGGAAAGAATATCCGGAAGATTCTTGTAAAGGGTAATGGCTTCGGGCTTCCCCTGCAACGGCGCAGGCACATCCGCCGTGTTCTGCCCACGCTTCATGTTTCGAACAAGCTCTTCGGCCTTGCGCAGGAATTCTTCGTACTCTTCTACCTGCTCCCGCTTCTGCTCGATGAGGTCGTCGAGCAGTTTCGACATCTCCTCGTAAAAACGCGGGTCGGTAAGTTGCTCGCGGATGATGGACTGCCGCACGTTGTTGATGATGCTTTCCGCAATCGAGTTGCGCGAGAGTTTCCCTTTCTCGTTCAGCTTTTTCGCAATGGCATCGTGGATGCCCGTGTTGATGATCATCTCTACCAATGAAAACTGGTCTACCTCCCCGAGCGGGTCGGCCGGATCGGCCTGGATATAGGTGTTGATGAGGTGACGCATGTCGGCCTCGAAAGGCTTGATGTCCAGCTCTTCACCCGAATAATGCTTGATGGCTGACCGTATGTCGCTGTAATAGGTAACCTCCCGGCCGATTGCCTCGGCTTCGGCTTCGGAGTACCCGGCCTCCGGCAGGTGGTTGGCGAGGGCCGCGAAGGCGCGCACATAGCTCACCACCGCTTTGTAAAAGGAGATACGCAGGGGCTCGGTTTCGGAAAGCGACAGCGGGTTCGCGGCATCGCCGCAGAAGTAGGCAAAAAACTGCTCCATTTCCTTCGGCTCCGCCACGGGCTCGCAGAGGTACTTAATGGCCTCGCGGGCGGTGTCAAGCCGCTTGCGGCCTTCCACCAGCCAGTGCTTCAGCCCCACGTTGTTGTCGTCGCCGGCGCCGCCTTCGTCGTCGAGCTCGTCGGAGCTGTACACCGAAATGGCTTCCTGCACGTCGGCAAACAACTCCTTGAAGTCGACGATATACCCAAAGTCTTTATCCTCGCCGTCGAGGCGGTTGGTGCGGCAGATGGCCTGGAACAGGTTGTGGTTGCGGAGCTCGTTGTCAAGGTAGATATAGGTGCAGGAGGGCGCATCGAAGCCGGTAAGCAGCTTGCTCACCACGATCAGCAGCTTGCAGTTGGCCGGCTCCTCTTTGAAGCGGCGCTTGATCTCCTCCTCGTACCTGGAAGTGGTCTGGCCTGACTGCAGCACCCACTTCGCGTAAGTATCGAACTTGAAATGCTCATCACCTTTAGCGGGCTCCCGCGAGATGGCGGCGGGGTTGGGCTCGTAGGAAGTGATGATGCCGCAATGGGGGCCAAGCGGAGTGGCCTGGAACAGCCGGTAGTAGTGACAGGCATCGTATATCGAAGCCGCTACCAGGATGGCCGTACCCCGGTCGTTGTTGAGGCGGGGACGTGCGACGAAATCGTGGTTGATGCTGACAATGATCCGGTTCTTGCGCTCACCCGAACTCATCAGGCTTTCCATATTGGCCCACGCCTTGCGCACTACGGCTTTCTGGTAATTATTTTTCAGTTTCCGCGTCGTAGCGTTAAACCAGTCATCCACGGCCTGTTGCGAGGTGAGCCGCTGGGGCACCGTGCGGGCCTCGTATTTAAGGTCCAGCACCACGCCGTCGGCAACAGCCTCGGGAAACTTGTAGGTGTGGATGTTGGAGCCGAACACTTCGCGGGTGGTGGCCGCGTCGGTACGGAGCAGCGGGGTGCCTGTGAAGCCGATGAAGAGCGCGTGGGGCAGCCAGCGCTTCATCTGTTTGTTCATGTTGCCGCCCTGGGTGCGGTGGCACTCGTCCACGAACACGTAGAAGCGGCCGCTCACGGGGGGCAGCTCGCCCTTGAGGTCGGTGGTATCGAACTTGTGGATGAGGGCGCAGAGGAGGCGCGGCGTGGTAGCCGCCATTTTCTCCAACAACTGGGCCCGTTTGGTGATGCGCGGCGAGGGATCGGACTCTGGGATGACGCCCGCCTTGCGCATGACGCCCTCGATCTGCTTGTCGAGCTCGTCGCGGTCGGTGACGATGAGCACGCGGGCATCGGGATCATACTCCAGCACCCACTTGGCCAGCAGCACCATCAGGATGCTTTTGCCGGAGCCCTGCGTGTGCCAGATAACGCCGCCCTCGCGGGTGCGGATGCGCTCCTGCGCGGCTTTGATGCCGGCATACTGGTGCGGGCGCGGCACCTTCTTGACCCCACCGTCGAAGATGATGAAGTTGTAGACGAGGTCGAGCAGGGTGGCTTTGTTGCATAGCTGCTCCAGCGGCCGGTCGAGCAGGGCGCCGGCCTCGTTGGCGGGAAGGCCGCTCTTGTCTTTCCACTCCACGAAGAATTGCTCCCTGGTACCCACCGTACCGTAGCGCAGGCCCTGCGCATCGTTGCCGGCAAGCACTAGTTGCACGGTGGCAAAAAAAGGCGCGTTGAATTCGGGCTCCTGGTTGGTAATGAGCTGTCTTACTGCCTCAGCCAGCTCGACCGAGATGCGCTTCAGTTCCAGCACGGCCACCGCGAGGCCGTTGAGATACAGCACGACGTCGGGGCGGCGCTGGTAGCCTTCCTTGCCCTTCAGGGTCACTTCCTCGGCAAGGGCGAAGTCGTTGTCATTAACTTTCTCCGGATCCCATTCAATCAGGAAAACATTCTCATAGGGCTTGTCGATGGCCGTTTTCACCTTCACGCCGTAGCGCAGCAGGTTGTAGGTGCGGAGATTGCTTTGATACAGCGTAGTGCCCGTAACGTCGGCTGCCTTTTCGAGCTCCACCAGCGCGGCAGAGATCAACGCATCGCTGTAGCCCCGCTTTTTCAGGTTGGCCCGGAGGGGCTCGGTTTCGATGCAGCGGTTGCCTTCCCGCCCTTCCCAGTTACCGAGGTAGCGGTACCCGAGGCTTTGGATAAAATGCTGCACCACCCGGTTTTGGGTGGCCCGCTCAGATCGTGGTTGCTGGCTCATGCGTCTGTTGGTGGATTCTGATTTTGCCGGTGAGGAGAGATTGCATCATGCCTTGCTTCATTTCACTCAATTTTGCGACTTTCAGTCCCAGGTGATCAATTTCATCCGACATGCCCTGAAGTCCTTTAACCGTAGATAATTGTTCTTCTACATCATGGGGCATCCAAAACCTTAGTTCTTGATACTCATTACCGTTAACACCAGGTTGACCCGAACGCATCGAATTTGCAGTAATCCAGTCGTAATAAGGCTTGGAATGTGTATAGTAGAATAGGTACTCAGATAAAAGAATCATTGGGTCACACTGGATTCTAATCAAAAATCCGGCGAAAACTAATGGTCCATCACTTATCCGGTATAAATAGGTTTTTCCAACACTTGCTCCTGTCCTAGCAAATACAATATCACCTTTTTGGAGATAAAAAAAAGAAGATAATGGGCTATTAACGGAGGCAATATTCTTCGTTGAGTATTTCCCATCTTCTGTAATATCAGTAATTCGCAGGTATGCAGGTAATGACTGATCAAATGCGGTAGCCGAAGCATTCAACCCGTATTGTGGACTTGTCGACATACAATCACCTAGCCTCCTTTCTACCCATCCCTCCTTCATCTTCCCATCCGCATCCACCGGCGACAGCAAGCGCTGCATCACGCCTTGCTTGATGGCCTTCTTTTTGGCAATGAGGGTTTCGGTTTGCGCAATCAGCGCATCCATATCGGAAAGGGCGGTGGCAATGGCGGCTTGTTCAGGGAGGGTAGGTAATGTCACCCACGTAAGACCAAACTGAGTTTTATTTATTAGTGGCACGGCCTGTTCGCCAGCTAAAGCTTTAATGCTTGGTGACAAATAGGAGAGAGAATAGAAAAGAAAATCGGAATTATAGTTCTTGTTTGGCAGCACAGCATTGATTTGCTGATTGGATGTTATTGCGAACCTTGCCATTCCGGACTTTCCTATCGTAGACCCGATACAAGTGAAAAGGATTGATCCCTTCGGAAACTTTCTAGAATACTTGAACCCTTTAGCTGACAATTTCTTCTCTGTCTCGTCGATGTACTTGCTTGAACCCAAATCTGCGGGGCTCGCAAATAAGAATTCATCGCCATAATTGCTAAGATCATGCGTGGGGGGAGTACTTCCAGTGACAATGTCTGCTAGATCGCATAGACGCATCGTCATCCAATCTTCAGGAAACATATAGACTTTAGATACCTTTTTTACCTCTCTAAGCTCCATACAAACCCCATTTTTTCCAGGTGACCATTTACTTTCTCCTGCAAGGCTTCCAGCTCCCGCTCGATCTCCGGCAGGGGCGTTTCATAGCGCTCCATCAGCTCTTTCAGCCGGCCTGTAAGCTGTTGACTTAACCGGTCCATTTCCTGCTGCACCGTTCCCCCGATCGCAGGCAGCCATTTCTTCTCGATCACCAGCTCTTTTACATCGTCTTCGCTGAGCATCGGGTATTTGGCGTAGGCCAAGGCATCGAGCTCGGCCTCCCACTTGCGGATGTCGGCACGTAGCGCGCCTGCGGTCGCATCGAGCTCAGCCCACTGCTTCAGCACGGCTTCTTCGTTCTCGTAATCCTGCTTGCCCCGGATCTCCCTGAGGCGGCGGGCCACTTCCGCCTTATTCACCTTATCCAGCGCCGTAAAGATCAACGTGGCCCCGGTGGCAACATCCTCGCCCGAGTGCTCCTCTTCCAGTTCCGCCAGGGAAGCGAGCGTGCTTTCGAGCTCGGCCTCCTTCGCATCGATCACTTCCTGCTCGGCGGCAAAGTAATGAGCCACCAGCAGGGCCTTTGGCACGAGGTCGCAGGTCCAGCCGCGATCGATTTTTTCACCCTTCTTTTTGCCGGCTTTTACTTCTTCTACCAGGCGGCGGGTCTCGGCCTTCCAGCCGTCGGCCGACAGCAGGTAGCAGTCGTCCTGCATGGTATCGTTCCAGTAGTCCATGCAGTGCTGGTACACGTCGTAGGGGTCGATCAGTTTGGCCGCACGAAAGGCGGCCAGCAGGCTTTCCGACAGCTCGTGGATCAAGTCTTTTGGATGGTCGCCTTTCTTAAACCCGTCCAGCAGGTGCCACACGGCGCCCTTCCATTTGCGGAAGATCTCGGCATTGGCCGCCTGCAGCGCGGCGAACTCGGCGCTGCCTTGGATGGTGGCCTTCAACTGCGCCGGCTCGATGGCCGCCTCGAGGTAGCCCGCTCGGGGCCCTTCGGTGAAGAGGGTAGCCCGCAGCCCGGGCAGCACGTCCCACCAGGCCTTCAGCGCGTCGATGTCGGCCGCGGGGATGCCGCCATTGAGGTGGGCGTCGATGTCCTGGAGGTCTTCGGGCTCGGTGGTGTCGATATAGCGTGGGATGTTGAGGTTGTAGTCGTTCTTCGGATCCGCGATCTCGTCGAGCGGCACCATGCGGCAAAACTTGTCTACCGGCTCGCCCTTGCTAAAGGCGTCCACAATGCGGTGGATGTCCTGCTCACGCAGGCGGTTCTTGTTGCCGTCTTTCAGGTACCCCTTGCTGGCGTCGATCATGAAGATCCCCTTGCGCGCGCCAGCATTCTCCTTGTCGAGCACCAGGATGCAAGCCGGGATGCCGGTGCCGTAAAACAGGTTGGCCGGCAACCCGATCACGCCCTTGAGGATGCCGGAGTCTACGAGCTTGCGGCGGATGGCTGCTTCGGCGTTGCCGCGAAACAGCACGCCGTGCGGCAGGATGCAGGCACCCTTGCCGGTGCTCTTGAGCGAACGGATGATGTGGAGCAGGTAGGCATAGTCGCCCTGCTTGGCCGGCGGCTCGCCCCAGGCAAAGCGCCCGTAGGGGTCGTCGGAAGGCGTGAGGCCGGTGCTCCAGGCCTTGTCGGAAAAAGGCGGGTTAGCCACTACGTAGTCGTAGGTGCGCAGCCCTTCGCCATCCTTGAAGCGGGGCGACGCCAACGTATTGCCCGCCATGATATTGGCCGTGGGGAAGTTGTGCAGGATCATGTTCATGCGGGCGAGGCCGGCGGTGGTCACGTCCTTTTCCTGCCCTTCGAGGGTGATGTGCTTGCCGGCCTCGGCAGCCACCTTCAGCAGCAGGGAACCCGAGCCGCAGGTGGGGTCGTAGGCGGTGGTGGCTGCCACCGAGTTCTTCGGGGAGACGCCGATCACCTTGGCCAGGATGCGGCTTACTTCGGAGGGGGTATAGAACTGGCCCTTGCTCTTGCCGCTTTCCTGGGCAAAGTGCTGCATCAGGTATTCGTAGGCGTCGCCGAGTATATCGTCGTGGTCGGCGCGGTTCTTCGAGAAGTCGAGCCCGTTGAAGATATTGATGAGCTTGGTCAGGCGCTCCACCATGTCCTTGCCCTCGCCCAGCTTGTTGGGGTCGTTGAAGTCGGGGAAGTCGGCGCGCGCGAGGCGGCTGTTGGCATCTACCAGCGGCACGATGACCCCGGTGTTGATCTTCTCGCCGATGTCGGTCTTGCCGCGCAGTTCGAGCATATCCGCAAAGGAGGCGCCGGGCGGGATCACCACGGGCGGGGCAAAGTCGTCGGAGTTCGCGTATTTGTCGGAGATGTACTTGATGAACAGCATAAAGAGCACGTAGTCTTTATACTGGCTGGCGTCCATGCCGCCGCGCAGCTCGTCGCAGCTGGCCCAGATGGAGCTGTAGAGTTCGGATTTTTTGATCGCCATAGTGGTTTTGGTTCGCTTCGATACGAAATTTTAGGCAAAAGCCGGGGGCCCTTGCCGGGCGTGAAGTTAGCCGGAATGGCGCATCCGTGGCGCGGGTACCCAAAAGGGGGTGCGGGGAGCATGCATCCCCTGCGGGGGGCCGGGTAAGGGTGTTGCCGGGGAGTCGCACGGGGTGCGCGAGGCTCCTAGAGCCTTTGCAGGCGCCCCGCAGCCGGTGCGCAAGGCAGAAAGCGCCTGTGCCGGTGCCCGCAGTGGATGCGGCGGGGTAGCGGCAACCTTTGCCGGCGCCCCGCACGCCGTGAGTGCCGTAGTAAAGGCCTCCGCTAGCTTCCTCCAGCCGCTGCGCCCCTCCTGGTGGCGAAGACGGTGCCGGCCTGCTGTCGTCGCACCGAAGGTCATTGTGAGCCTTACGGAGGTCATTGAGCGAGCCTGTCCTGAGCGAAGTCGAAGGAAAGCAATCCACACAACCTGCGGAGTGTTCCTCTTGCCGCGCCTAAAGAAACACTCCGCGTAACGGGGGAGTTTGCTTCGCTACGCTCGCAATGACCTTGAGTCGCGTAGTTTACCCCGCAGCAGGCGAGGCGCCCACGGAATGCTTGGGAGTGCACCTTGTTCGCAGTCGGAACATCAAGCTTAGAAAAAAAGGCCGGGTTGCTATTTTATCGAGAAAGAAGTATTTTAAAGCAACCAAAATTTTAACCCATGCTAACGAAACTCTCCCTCTCCGGGCTGCGCAACGCGGAGCTCATCCAGTACCTCACCCAACTGCTCGAAACAATTCCCGCCACCGGGCTGCCGGCGCCGGCGGCCGAAGCCGCAAATGGCCTGCGCCGGGTGCTGACCGAGCTCGATGCCCTGCACAAGACCGACCCCGCCTCGCTCATCACCGACGAGCTGATCGCCCTCGACGCTGAGCGCGACGCGCTCTACACCGGCCTGCTGGCCTTCTGCAACAGCTTCTCCTACCACAACGATGGGGAGCTGCGCAAAGCGGGCACCGACCTGCAGCACGCGCTCGGGGTGTATGGCAACGCCGCCGAAGTAACGCGCCAGGGCTATGCCGCCGAAAGCACCGACATCGAATCCTTGCTCACCGACCTGGCGGCACCCGCACTCTCCGCCGCCACCGCCCGCACTGGCGCCACGGTCTGGACCGCCCCGCTGAAGACGGCCAACGACCGCTTCAAAGCCCGCTTCCTCGACCGGAACGACGAGGCGGCGGCGAAGGAGTTTACGTTCACGATGAAGCAAAAGCGCAAGGAGGCGGCGACGGCTTACGAGCTGCTGCGGCGTAAGCTCAATGCGGCCTGGGAGATGGGTGCCGCGGAACTTGAAGCCGCTATTGGAAAAGGCAATGCGCTGACGGAGACGTATAGGGAGTTAGTGGCCGCAAGGAAGGGAAGGGCGGAGGTAAGGAAGGAAGCGGCGCCGGGAGCGTGATCAACATGATTGTTTTATTGATAAAGCCACCGTAAGGTGGCTTTATGTTTAGACCCAAAATAACAAATGACAGAAGATGCTAATCAGCTTGAAGTCGATATTCAAATTGCTCCTGACCAAGTGAAATAGTATCCTTTAGCTTTTGATATTGTTGCTCTCCACCTTCCATTGTGGGAAGCATATCTATATACTGTTCAATCGCAGCGTTTATATCGTTGAGGCTTTGCTTTGACTTAATCCAATTCTGAGGACTAAAGATCGCCCCGTTTGGCAATGTACGGTTAGAGGCTACTCTCAAAGCAGTATTAAGACAACGACCTGACGTTTTTACTATCTGATCAACCATTCCATTGAGCTGCGCTGCCTCCCAAGTTGCATTTGGCGAAGGAACTCTATCGCTTTTGTTATTGCCGATTGCAAAAATTAATGAAACTGCGTATAAGTGATGATAGGGGGCATAGGCCTTCATAGTCAACAGCGTTTCATTCAACCCAAGTGGATTCTTATCCGACCAGTTTTTCAGTACTTCCTGCATCCAATTATTGAGCGCTTGAATGTTCTCCGGTTTGTAGTCCCTTTTGAAAAGGATTTCGAAATACTTATCAAAAATCTTAGTCTCACCGTAAGAAATGTTCGGACGTTGAGAATGCCAAGCAATCAAGTACTTTCCAAGATCAGAAAGATCGATGACGAACTTCTTATTTTTCTCAGCTGGAGGCATTTCCCCACGCTTGGTAACGAAATAACCTTGCGGAAACTTCTGTTCAAAAGAACGTTTTAGATTCAACACACGCTTGTCGTTACTTCTGAGATCTCGAGGTTTGACCGCACTTTGTGAGTTTGTATTTATGCTGATGAGATCAGCCCGATCGCGTTGTGGAATTTCGTAAAACCGAAAAAGAACATAGGTCTCATCCAATTTCTTTGCAGTTTCGCTGCAGCTCAAAATTGTATTTAGTGATTGGCAACCGTTTACCACGCTCAAGCCATAAAGCTGCATTTTGCTATTGTCAATTTCAAGTCGGTTGCAAATAGCAGTAATTCCATTGTGAAAGAAGAAAAAGTCTTTGTGTTTATCACCCAGTATTGTCTGTCTTATTTTCTTGTTCACTGCATTGCTGGTACCAAGACTCTGGCGAACATTTTTCTGAAACAAAGAACCATCTTTGATACCCGGTATTTTAATGCATTCCTTTAGAGGTAATGCAGCGATGACAACTTGAGTGCCTGCAATTCCCACAGGCATGAACTTGCTTTCACTCAAATCCATCGTGTAGTTGATTTGCGGGTTGTCTGTTTCCAAAGCCAGCTCATAACGTCGCGAAAGCTCAGCTTCGTCAACTACTGTTATAATGGCATCAAAATCCTCATTCTCTGAGATATCTGCAAGCTGTTTTTGGAACGTCTCCAGATCATTCTGAGCAGAAGTAGTCAAGCTTGCTGTGGTAATGAGCTCGAAACACACTTCATATTCATCTTCAAATGCCTTTGCGACTTCTGACAATTTTCGTTGAAGCTTTTGATTGCTGACGGTTTGAAGCCTGACAAGATCCCGGAGTTGCATCCATGAAGACAACACCTCTCTCAACGGCTCGGCATCCACCGCCCCTCCGGAAATAAACTTTCCTTGTATGATGTAAACTGTTTGAATATCGTCATTAATAACAATTGCATCAATTTGCTTATCATCCGCTCCGTCGGTGATTGCGTCCTTGGCTTGATTTCTGTCTTGATGAAGGATATTGAAAAGATACCATGCAACAAACCTTTGCCCATCGTTTGGATAGTTTTGTTGGTAATAGTCGGCTTTTATTTCATCTTGAATTTTTTCGTAGATAGTCATTTTGGTTACAACATTTTATTATAGAATGGAAAGCAAAACCAGATCGGCTACGAATTGCAACAATTAAGAGCTTGACGTAAACAAATGGTATGTTTAGACAAAACACCCTTTAACTCTTGGCATCGAAAGGACCAAAGGAAGGCTTGGGAACCGAAGGTAACTCAACGCCTCTTTCTTTTTTTAGCGAGCATGAAAGTTTGCTGACAATTCTGGTTTTAAGCCTACAAACTAAGGGTTCTTATCTTTGCCGCCCAAGAACCGAACGTATGACCATCTCCTATAACTGGCTTAGCGACTATATCCCCGTCAAGCTCGACCCCGAGCGCCTCTCCCGCATCCTCACGGCCATCGGCCTGGAGGTGGAATCAATGGAGCGCTACGAGGAGGTGAAAGGCGGCCTCGAGGGCCTCGTGCTCGGCGAGGTGCTCCACACCGAGCAACACCCCAACGCCGACAAGCTGAAACTGACGAAGGTGAACACCGGCGGCGCCGAGCCCCTCCCCATCGTGTGCGGCGCGCCCAACGTGGCCCCCGGCCAGCGCGTGGTGGTGGCCCCCGTAGGCGCTACCATCTACCCCACCGCCGGCGAGCCCCTCACCATGAAGGTGGCCAAGATCCGCGGGGTCGAGAGCTACGGCATGATCTGCGCCGAAGACGAGATCGGCCTCGGCGACTCGCACGCCGGCATTATGGTACTACCGGCCGACGCACCCATCGGTACGCCCGCTGCCGAGTATTTCAGTCCCTATACCGACATCATTTACGAGATCGGCCTCACCCCCAACCGCGCCGACGCCATGAGCCATTGGGGCGTCGCCCGCGACGTGTGTGCCTACCTCACCCACCACGACCGCAAGGAAGTAAAGGCCCAGATCCCCTACGCCAACCTGAAGCCCGAAAGCAACAGCCTGCCGGTAACGGTGACTGTCGAGAACGGCGCTTCCTGCCCGCGGTATAGCGGCGTGTCGCTCGCCGGCATCACCGTAAAGCCCTCGCCGAAGTGGCTGCAGGACCGCCTCAAGGCCATCGGCGTGCGCCCCATCTCCAACATCGTCGACATCACCAACTATATCCAGCACGAGACCGGCCAGCCGCTCCATGCTTTCGACTACGACGCCATCACCGGCGCCAAAGTGATCGTGAAGAACGAAGCCGAGGGCACGCCCTTCGTGACGCTGGATGAAAAGGAGCGGAAGCTGAGCGCGCAGGACCTGATGATCTGCAATGCCCAGGAGCCGATGTGCATCGCCGGCGTGTTCGGCGGCAGCAAAAGCGGTGTATCGGACAGCACGAAGAACATCTTCCTCGAGAGCGCCCACTTCGAGCCGGGCACGATCCGCAAGAGCTCCTTCCGCCACGGGCTCCGCACCGATGCGGCCACCCGCTTCGAGAAGGGCACCGACATCTCCAACACCGTGAACGTGCTGAAGCGCGCGGCGGCGCTCGTTAAAGAGATCGCCGGCGGCAGCATCGCCTCCGAGTTCATCGACGTCTACCCGAAGCCCGAGCCGAAGCGCGAGGTCATCCTCAAGAACCAGTACCTCAAGAAGCTCTCCGGCAAGAACTACCATCCCGAAACCGTCAAGGGCATTCTCCAGAGCCTCGGCTTCGGCATCATCAAAGACAGTATGGACGCCCTCTCCATCGAGGTGCCCTACCATAAGCGCGACGTGAGCCTGCCGGCCGACATCGTGGAGGAGATCCTCCGCATCGACGGCCTCGACAACATTGAGATCCCTTCGGCGATAACGCTGACGCCCTCCGTGGAGGAGAACCCGCGTGCCGACCGGCTCAAAGAGAAGCTGGCCGACGCGCTCGTGGGCCTCGGCTTCTCCGAGATCCTGACCAACTCCATCACGCACTCGGCCCACTTCTCCGAGGCACAGCTCGCCACCACGGTGCGGCTGCTCAACAACCTGAGCACCGAGCTCGACGTGCTGCGCCCCTCCATGCTGCCCACCGCCCTCGAGGTGATCGCCTTCAACGGCAACCGCCGCAACGCCGACCTCAGGTTCTTCGAGTTCGGGAAGACCTATACTTCGGAAAGCACCGGCAAATACAGCGAGCGCAACCACCTCTGCCTCTACCTCAGCGGCGCGCTGAGTCCGCAGACCTGGAAGGGCAAGGGCACGCCGGCCGATATCTACTATGTAAAAGGCGCCGTAGATACCCTGCTCCGTCTATGTGGCATCGCTGCAGAAACTTCGCTCGAGCAAAGCGCCGACGGACTGACCGGCGTGGTCACCTTCATGTTCAACAACAAGGTGCTGGCGCAGGCCGGCCGCGTGGACGCCGCCCTTGCGGGCCGCTTCGACATCAAAGCGCCCGTGTTCGTGGCCGATATCGATTGGGATGCGCTGATGCGCGCCGCCGACTCCCTGACGCTGCGCTACCGCGAGGTGCCCCGCTTCCCCGCGGTACAGCGCGACCTCGCCCTGGTGATTCCTTCCGGGATGCCGTTTGCCGCCATCGAACAGCAGGTGGGCAAGCTGCGCCTGCCGAAGCTGCAGGGCACGCGTCTCTTCGACCTGTTCGAAAGCGAGAAGCTCGGCGCCGGCAAGAAATCGCTGGCCGTCAACTTCACGTTCCTCGACGAGGAGAAGACGCTCACCGACAAGGAGATCGACGGGTGGATGCAAAAGATCATGTACAGCCTCGAAAAGGAGCTCGGCGCCGAGATCCGCAAATAAGCCATGACGGTAGACGAACGCTTTAATGCCCTGCAGGGCAAGCTGCAGCAGCTCGTGAAGGAGCAGGCCCGCCTCCGCAAGGAGCACGCCGAGCTCACCGAAGCCCTCACCCGCGCCGAGGCAGAGCGGAACACGCTCGCCACGCAGGTGCAGGAGCTCGTGCAGCTCGTGGGCATCCTGAAGCTCGCCGCCGGCAACCTCGACGACAAAGACAAAAAGGAATTCGAAAAGCAGATCAACCGCTTCGTCCGCGACCTGGATAAAACCATCGCTTACCTCGGAACGATCTGAGGCGGCAATCGGCAATCGGTAATCGGCAATGGATTCCGAAAGCTGGTGCTTCTTACGAACACGATCATTAATAACGTCAAAGAACCTCTTAAATGATGACGGAACGCCCAGGCAAGGAGACGCCTTATTACCGATTCCCGATTCCCGATTGCCGATCATGAACCTCATTCCCATCAACCTCGTCATCGGCGACCGCACGTACCGCATCAAGATCCAGGCAAAGGACGAGGCGGTGGTGCGCCATACCGCCAAGGTCATCAACGACAAGCTCGTGGAGTTCCGCGCAGCCTTCGCCGCCAAGGACATGCAGGACTACATCGCGATGGTGCTCATCTGGTTCGCCACGCACCAGACCGGTGCCATGGCCGCCGACCTGCAGCAGAAAGAATTGGAGGAAAAGCTCGCCGGGCTGGAGAAGCTCGTAGATGGCGCCCTAAGCCCCCTGTCCCCCGAAGGGGGCACTTAGGCCGATCACTCTTCCCGGTTCCAATTATTCTTCAAAGCACTTTATACGAAAGCCCCGACTCCGTCGGGGCTTTCTACGTTAAGAGGGTGGAGCGCTGGAGAAAGGAGGGGAGTACTTGAGCATTTGAGTACATGAGTAATTGAACAAATGAGGGGGCTGGCGCCGCTTTCAGTTCTACTTCATGTATTCCTTGTTCCTGTATACCTATTCCAGCTCCAATAAGAAGAATGTCCAGGTATGGAAGGGACAGATCCAGCGTTAGTTCCCCCTCTGGGGGACAGGGGGCAGCACCTCCGCGAGCTTCTTTTCCAGGTCTTCGCCATTCAGGTTCTTGGCGATGATGACGCCGTTGGGATCGAGGAGGAAGTTCTGCGGGATGAACTGGATGCCGTACTGCTTTGCGGCGGCGTTATCCCAGAACTTCAGGTCGCTGACGTGCGTCCAGGTAAGGCCGTCGGCGCGGATGGCCCCGAGCCACTTGTCGCGGGCGCCCGGGCGGTCCAGCGAGACCCCAAGCACGGTGAAGTTGCGCTCCTTGTACTTCTGGTACACCCGCACCACGTTAGGATTCTCCTGCCGGCAGGGTCCGCACCAGGAGGCCCAGAAATCCAGCAGTACGTACCTGCCCTTGAACGATGCGAGGGCTACCGGCCGGTCGAGCGTATCGTTCATCGTGAAGTTCATCGCGGGCTGTCCTACGGCCGTCTTCCGGGCCGTGGCCAGGGTAGCGGCGAAGGCCTTCCCTTCGGGGCTTTCGCGCGTCGCTTTCGGAAAGCGTTCGAACAGCGGACCGTGCACGGCCGGGTCGAGGCCCCCTTCAGTTACCTTCTGCAGGGCGTAGAGGGCAAGCGGCGAGCCGGGCTGCTCCTTCACGAAGGCGCCGTAGACGCGCTCCTGCTGCTCTTTCTCCAGTGCCTGCATCCGGGTTTCAATAGCACGCTGGGTTGCCGTGTCGTTGGCGCGCCGTGCTTTCATATAGTCGAGCCGGCCTTGCTGGAATTCGTTCTCGTAGCGCTGCGCCGCCGCCTGCAGGGCCAGGTAATCGGTATGTGCCCGCGAGCCCTTCACGGCATTGCCCTGCACCGAGTCCCGGGTCTCGATCTCGATACGTCCGGGCTGGAGGTAAAGAGGGAAATTGTATTGCTTGATGCCCATCCCGTTGAACTGGCGAAGAGCCGAGTCGGAACGGTACACGATATTGGCAAGCACGGGGCCCGGCAGCGGGCGCTTGTACTTCCAGGCGCCATTCTGTACGCGGATCGTGTCTTTTACGGCAACATCGCCTTGCTGGAACATCACAATGACCCACTTGACAGGCGGCGTGCGGGCAAAGCTGCCCTCGATGGTGACTTCGGGCTGCTGGGCCCGGACGGCCAGCGTAAGCAGCAGCATCAGGAAAAGGGTTGCGGGTTTCATGGCGAAAAGTTAGGAAGCGGACCTGTTCGCGAAAAAGAGAAATTTCCCCGGAATCCTGTTTTTTTCCCGCAGGGCATCGTGTATGTACGCGCATGCAAAAACGAAAGACGCACTTCGTGCGCCTTTCCAGATCTGACAATATTAAATGCGGCTCCCCTATTGAGCGAAAATCGAAGGCCGCAAGCGGCCTCGTCACGCAGCGAAGCGGCGATGGGCGACGCTGTGAAATAGCTTGAGAACAAATCAACTGATTTTATTTTCTCGTCGCGCCGTTGCGCCGTAGCGCCGTCGTGCATAAAGGCCGCTGGCGGCCGCCTCACATCCGGCCCATTTTAGGTACGTCTTGCCGCCTCCTATTTGATGACTTCTGCAAGCTTTTTGGTCAGCGCCTCGCCGCTCAGGTTGCGGGCGATTATCTTGCCGTCCGGGTCGAGCAGGAGGTTGGCCGGGATGGCGCGGATGCCGTACTGCTTTGCGGCGGCATTGTCCCAGAACTTGAGGTCGCTTACATGCGCCCAATTGAGGCCGTCGTCGTGGATGGCCTTCAGCCAGCGGTCCTTCTGGCCGGGACGGTCGAGCGATACCCCGAACACGGTGAAATTCCTGTACTTATAGGTATTGAATGCAGCCACTACGTTGGGATTCTCCCGGCGGCAGGGACCGCACCAGGAGGCCCAGAAGTCCACCAGCACGTACTTGCCCTTCAGCGAGGAGAGCGCCACCGGGCGGTCGAGTGTATCGTTCATCGTGAAGTCCATCGCGTAGCGGCCCACGGCCGTCTTTTTGGCGATATCGATCTGCTCGCGGTAGGCAACACCCGAGGGAGTAGCCTGCGTGGCTTTCGGCAGCTTGTTGAAGAGCGGCTCCACCTTTTCGGGCTCGATGCTATATCCGGCAAATTGCTTCAGGGCATAGAGCGCCACGGGCGAGGATGCGCGCTTCTGCAGGAAGGCAGCGTACACGGCGTTGCGCTGCAGCCCGTCGATGGAGTCGATGCGGCGCTCCGCGTCCTTCATGCCCGCGGCATCCTTGGCCACCGCGGCCTTCCGGTAGGCATCGTACAACGGGTTCAGCTGCTCCTGCCAGGGCTTGTCGGCAGCCTGCAGCGCCTCGTAGTCGGCATGCGCCTTAGAGCCGGTCACGCGGGTGGCCTGTACCGAATCGGAACTCGTTACCTGGATCGTTCCGGGCTGCAGGAACACGGGCAGGTGATACTCGCGGAGCTCCTTGCCATCGGCTTTGCGTCCGAAGGCAGTGCTGCCCTTGAAGGCGAGGTCGGCCAGCACCGGCTCGTCGAGGGAGCGCTTGATCGTGTACGTGCCGTTCTCGACGCGCACACTGTCCTTGATGGTCAGGTCGGGGGTGCGGAAGGTCAGGTATACCCACTCCACGTTGGGCAGGTTGTTGAGGGTGCCGGTCAGCTTCAGCTCCGGGCCTTGTGCAAAGGCGGCGGCGGGAAGCAGGAGCGACAGCAGGAATTTCGTCGGTTTCATGGTGCAAAGTTTAGGGGAAAGCAGGTAAAGTCTATTAATTTAGTAGGGAATTACAGGAACGGCAACGCCCGTTAAGATACGGACAGTTCCGCGGTGCGCTCCGCCGTTCCTCCTTTCCCGGGGTTGACTGCTTATCGAAGCACTTCGGCCAGCTTCCGACCGAGCGCGGGCCCTTCGAGGTTGCGGGCAACGATCCGTCCCTGCGGGTCGATGAGGATGTTGGCCGGAACGGCACGGATCCCGTACAGCTTCACCACGGCGTTGTCCCAGAAGCGGAGGTCGCTCACATGATTCCAATTCAGGCCGTCCTGGCGGATGGCGGCGAGCCACCGGTCCTTCTGGCCCGGCCGGTCGAGCGATACGCTCAGGATCGTGAAGTTCTGATCACGATATGCTTTCCAGGCCTGCACGAGGGCCGGACTTTCGAGGCGGCAGCCCTTGCACCAGGAGGCCCAGAATTGGAGCAGCACCCAGCGGCCCCGGAAGGAGGCCAGCGAAACCGGAAGCCCGAGCGTGTCGGGTTGGGTGAAATCGGGAGCAGGCCTACCCAGGGTGGTAGCGGCTGCGGCTTCGAGCGCCCTTCCCACTTTGAGAGCGCTTGGCGCTTCCATGACGTCTTTCGGGAGCGCTTCCCAAAAGACCTGCAGTTGGGCCGGCGATGCATTCCCCGTAGTGGATACGAATTCCCCCGCCGCCAGCAGCGTAGCCAGGGAGCCGGGGTGGTGTTCGGCGAAGCGCAGCAGCCGGGCCCGGTGTGCCGCGCGCAGCCTGGCCAGTTCCGAGAGAAGTGCCTGCGCCGTTGCGGTGTCCCGGAGCGCGTGTGCCTTCGACTGTCGCGTCGCCACCGGGTTGCTGGCCTGGTTGAAGCTGTCGCGTAGCTTTTTCAGGAAGGCGTATTCAGCATGTCCCTGCCCGCCCGATATGCGCAGACCGCCAGAGTTGCCATTCCCGCGGAGCCGGAGGGGGCCCGGCTGCAGCAGGAACGAGGTATCGATCAGGGTCGTGCGTTGTCCGTTGGCTCCATTGCCGCGGACCCGCACGAAGCCGGGTACCGCTTCGGAGAGGTCGGCCCGGAGCCGGAACCGGCCGCCGGCTACGCGGCAGCTGTCTTCCCGTTGGCTGATGGCCCCGTTGTAGGGATAATAGTAGAGGAACACGGTGCGGCCGTTCCAGGACGGCGGCACGGTGCCCTCGAGCAAGGCCGGGCCGCCTTGGGCAGTGGTAAATAAAGGGATCGCAAAGAACAGCAGCCCAAGGAGGAATTTTATCCGCCCAAGATAACGAGAACGGGCACGTTGCCAAACGCAGCCGCTTGATTTACAATTGACCCCGGGTCCGTATCTTCGTCCCCTACCCCACCGGGGTAGCGCGTTATTATATCGATACAGCAACCCTCATTTAAAAACACAGAACAATGGACATCAGCATAATCATTGCGGCCGTCGTTGCCCTCATCGTCGGCATCGTGGCGGGCAAGTTCATTTTTGCCAAAGACACCTCCAAAAAGATCGAAGAAGCCGAACTCCACGCCAAAACCCTTCTCAAGGAAGCCGAAATGCGCGCCGAGACCATCCGCAAGGAAAAAGAGGTCTCCGCCAAGGAGCGCTTCGTACAGCTCCGCTCCGAGCATGAGAAAGAGGTGCTGGAGCGCAACCGCAAGGTGCAGGAAGGCGAGTCCCGACTCAAGCAGAAAGAGCAGACCATCAACCAGAAGACGGAGCAGCTGGAGCGTCAGATCAAGGAGAACGACACCATCAAGCAAAACCTGAACCGCCAGCTCGAAGTGGTGGCCAACCGCCAGAGCGAACTCGACAAGCACCAGGAGGAGCATACGCGCCGCCTCGAGAAGCTCGCCAACCTCAGCGCCGAGGAAGCAAAGGCCCAGCTCATCGAGACCCTGAAAGCCGAAGCCCACTCCCAGGCCCTCGGCCTCCAGCAGGAAATCATCGACGAGGCGAAGCAGAAGGCCAACAAAGAAGCCCGCAAGATCATCATCCAGAGCATCCAGCGTACAGCCGCCGAGCAGGCGATCGAGAACGCCATCACCGTATTCAACCTCGAGACCGACGAGATCAAGGGCCAGATCATCGGCCGTGAGGGCCGGAACATCCGCGCCATCGAAGCCGCCACCGGCGTCGACCTGATCGTGGACGATACCCCCGAAGCCATCATCCTCTCCTGCTTCGACCCGCTGCGCCGCGAGATCGCGCGCCTGTCGCTGCAGCGCCTCGTTACCGACGGCCGTATTCACCCGGCCCGTATCGAGGAGGTCGTAGAGAAAACGAAGCGCCAGCTCGAGGAGCAGATCATGGAGATCGGCGAGCGTACCGTGATCGAGCTCGGCATCCACGGCCTGCACAAGGAGCTCATCCGCCTCGTGGGCAAGATGCGCTTCCGCTCCTCCTACGGCCAGAACCTGCTGATGCACAGCCGCGAAGTGGCCAACCTGTGCGGCATCATGGCCGCCGAGCTGGGCCTCAACCCGAAGCTCGCCAAGCGCGCCGGCCTCCTGCACGACATCGGCAAGGTGCCCGACGAGGAATCCGAGCTCAGCCACGCCCTGCTCGGCGCCAAGCTGGCCGAGAAATACGGTGAGAATCCCGCCATCGTGAACGCCATCGGCGCCCACCACGACGAGATGGAAATGCAATACGTCATCGCCCCCATCATCCAGGCCTGCGACTCCATCTCCGGTGCCCGCCCCGGCGCCCGCCGCGAGATCATGCAGCAGTACCTGCAGCGCATCAAGGAGCTGGAGACCCTCGCCCAGAACTATAATGGTGTGGAGAAGGCCTACGCCATCCAGGCGGGCCGCGAGCTCCGCGTGATCGTGGAAGCCGACAAGGTGACCGACAACGAGAGCGAGAAGCTTTCCTTCGAGATCGCCCAGAAGATCCAGAACGAGATGACCTACCCCGGCCAGATCAAGGTGACGGTGATCCGCGAGAAGCGCGCGGTGAATGTGGCCCGATAAGTCAAAATTCAAAAGAAAAAAGTGAAAAAGGCTTTCCTGCAGCGGGAAGGCCTTTTTTGTGGCGATCCTGCGCCAGGGCGGCGGTCGGAGATAAGGGATACTTCAGACTTGAGAAAAAAATCTCAGATCTGAGATCTGAGATCTGAGATTTTCCCCTTACCTTTGCACTCCTTAAATTAGATGTTATGAACTCCGCCGCTATTGCATTTGTACACGAGCAGCTTACGGCCATTAAAACCTTCCCGAAATTCAAAGCGGGTGACAATATCACGGTCAATTACAAGATCATTGAAGGCAACAAGGAGCGTATCCAGTCCTTCAAGGGCGATGTGATCAAGCTGCAGGGCACTGGTGCCACGGCTACGTTCACGGTGCGTAAGATCTCCGATGGTATCGGCGTAGAGCGTCTCTTCCCCATCAACTCCCCCAACATCGACTCCATCGTGGTGAACAAGTCGGGTCGCGTACGTCGCGCCAAGCTGTTCTATCAGCGTGAGCGTAGCGGTAAGAGTGCACGTATCCAGGAAAAGAAGCGTGCTGTGGCCCCCAAAGCGCAAACTGCCTAAGCAAATTCAACGTATATGGAAGCGGAAGGAAACACCTTCCGCTTTTTTATTGCCCGCCGGGAAAATGCGCCGACCGCCGGCTCAGCCTTGCCGGGCAGGGGAATTGCCCTACTTTTGTACACTAATTCGTCAACCATTAAATCCAGTCTATGGGTCCCTTAGGTTTCAATGAGATCATCGTCATCCTGATCATCGTGCTGCTGCTGTTCGGCGGCAAGAAAATTCCTGAACTGATGCGCGGCCTCGGCAAGGGCGTCCGCGAGTTCAACGATGCCAAAAGCAACGTGCGCCGGGAGATCGAGGAAGGCATTACGGAAAAGGAGCGCGCGGCCGCTGCCGGCACTACGCCCGCTACTACGCCTACTTCCGCCACTACCCCGCCTAGCCAAGCCTAAAACGCTGATATTTAACAATTTACTAAGCCGCTGCGCCACTTTTGGCACAGCGGCTTTTTCGTGCGCCTTAACGCAACTCTAACACTTATTAGGGAAAATCGTCAACAGATAGTGGTATCTTTGCAACGCCTTAGCCAATCAGAACTAACAATAGAAGTCGCCCCTGACCTCGTGTGATTGACTCATTCTTAAAAAATGTAGTATGAAAAAACTTTTATTGTTGACGACCCTCCCGCTTGCCACCTTCCTCTCTTCCTTCGCCGGAATGCAGGGTGGTTCCACTGAGCGTCCCCTCAACGATTCAACCATAAAGAAAGACCTGCCCGCTGATCCGAAAGCCGGTTTCCGTGACCTGTTCCAGGGCGCCTCGGCCGAAAGCGATGCCTACAACGTGCAGCTGAACCCGAAAGCGGTTTCCTTCGTGGAAGACTATATCGACGTCTATACGAAGAAACTCAATAACATGAAGTCCTGGGGCAAGCCCTACTTCGACCTCATCGACGGCGTGCTGGGTGCCCACAACCTCCCTACGGAGCTGAAGTACCTCGCCGTGATCGAGTCGGAGCTGAAGACCTCCGCTACTTCCTGGGTGGGTGCCGCCGGTCCCTGGCAGTTCATGCCCCAGACGGCCCGCGAGCTCGGCCTGCGCGTAACCCGCAAGACCGACGAGCGCCGCGACTACAAGAAGAGCACCGTGGCCGCCGCCCGCTACCTTAAGAGCCTTTACTCCGAGTTCAACGACTGGCTGCTGGTGATCGCTGCCTACAACGGTGGCCCCGGCAACGTCAACCAGGCCATCCGCAAGAGCGGCAGCCGCAACTTCTGGGAACTCCAGTACCACCTGCCCGCCGAAAGCCGTAACCACGTCAAGAAATTCATCGCTACGCACTATATCATGGAAGGCGACGGTTCCGTAACCACCATGACCAAGTCGGAGCGCGCCGTGCACGCCAACTACACGAGCGGCTTCACCCCGGCCGCAACCACCGCCGCTGTGTCCGCCTCCGGCGACGTTGCCACCGAGCGCATCTCCGGTAAGTTCAACGGCACCGTGCTCGCTCAAATGATCGGCATGGACCTCGGCACGTTCAACCGCCTGAATCCCTCCTTCGACAAGCAGATGGCCCAGAGCGGCACCTATGAGCTCCGCCTTCCTGCCGACAAGATGCAAGCCTTCCAGGCCAACAAATTCGGGATCCTCGAGCAATCCGTAAAGGTTGCCCTGACCCTCGCCGGCCGCTAAAACGTATTGATGACCGTAACCGACAAAGCCGCCCTCCGGGGCGGCTTTTTGTTTATTTGTTTATTGGTCTATTAGTTTATTAGTTAGGGGTCGTCTATGTGCGATAGTTCTCCCAACCAAAAGCTGTCTCTTCAGTAAGAGCAACGCATCCTGATGCGTTGTTACCATCGCCCTGAAATGTGCCTGCTCCTATCTTCCTAGATTTATCCTCCATTACCCCATCACCCCATCACCCCATCACCCCATCACCCCATTACCCAACGCCCGCTCCATCCCTTTTGCCTTCAGCAGGCACTCCTCCCATTCGGCGGCGGGATCGCTGTATACGGTGATGCCGGAGCCGACCTGGTACGACAGGTACGATGACGCTTCGTTGTACATAAGGCTCCGGATCACGACGTTAAGGTCGAAGTCGCCCTCGTGGAAGTAGCCGATGGAGCCCGAAAAGATACCCCGTGCGCGTCCTTCGTGGCGGTCGATCAGCTCCAGCACGCGGCGCTTCGGCGCGCCCGTCATCGAGCCCATCGGGAATGTGGCTTCCAGCACTTCCGGGAAGGTCGTATCCGCAGGTAGCACGCCCTCGATCGTAGAGATGAGCTGGTGCACCTGTGGGAAGGAATAAAGACCGAACAGCTCCGGTACGCGTACGCTCCCCGCCCGGCAGATCCGCGAAAGGTCGTTGCGCATGAGGTCCACGATCATCACATTCTCCGCCCGCTCCTTACTGCTCTGCAGCAGCTCCTGCGCCAGCGCCGCATCGCCCACGGGGTCAGCAGGAAGACGGCGGGCAGTGCCTTTGATGGGCTGCGCGGTGAGCAGATCGCCTTCCCGCTTCAGGAAACGCTCGGGGCTGGCACAGAGGAGGTAGCGGTGACCGAGGCGGTAGAAGCCGCCGAACGGCGCCGGTGAGGCGGCCGACAGCCGCGTCCAGGCAGCCCAGGGGTCAATCTGTGCCGCATGAGCAAAGAACTCCTGGCAGAAATTGATCTCGTAGCAGTCGCCGCGGCGGATATTGGCCTGGAGCGAACGGATGGCAGCGAGATAGTCCTCCCGTGTAAGGCGGGCGTGCACGGGCACGGGCGTTGCCGCCGTACCGGCGGGCAGCGCTGTTGCGTTGATGGCCGCCCACACCGCGTCCGGGTCGGGCGCTTCGATGGTCAACGCACCGTTCTGCGCCGCCAGCACGATCCGGGGCTCGAAAAAGTAGTAGTGGGGAAAATCCAGGGGGTCGGGCCGGAGCGGCAGCCCGGGAAAGAAGCGGTGGCCGAGCTCGTAGGCAAGGTGCCCGAAGGCCCAGCGTCGCCCGGCCAGGAAGCGGTCGAGCGTGTGGAGGTCCTCCCCGTCGAGCCCTGCCGCGGTGGCCGCGCCGGCGCCCAGCAGCCAGTCCCAGCGCCGGGGCGGCGCGTCGTAGCCATGGGTATCCAGAAAACAAAAAATGTTGAACCGTTTCGACCAGTTCAACATTCTTTGCTTAAAGGCCGGATCGCCGGCAATGGAATAAATACGTTGTATCAGCAGGCTTGTTTGAGCTTAGAAATCATCGTCTTCGTCGTCGTAGCCGGTGCTGCCACCGCCGCCACTGAACAGGTCCTTGAACTCCTCGTCGTCCTCGATCTTGAAGTCCTCTTCTTCCTCTACGGTCTCTTCCTCGTCTTTTTTGCCGCCCTTACGCGATTTGGGAAGGTCGAACTCATCGAAATCCGGATCCCAGTCCTCGTCTTCCTCCCCTCCTTCGCCGTCTGCATCGGGGTCCTCGTCGTCTGCTTCTTCCTCCTCCTCCGACTTAGCGGCGGCGCGCTTGGCCTGGGCCAGCACTTCATCGATCCATTCGGTCGTTAGCAGGGTCTTTTCCTTATCTGATGTTACCAACATAGTCTGGTTTATTAGCGCTGTAAAATTCGTCGAAGTATTGAATTATCCAAATTTTTAAACCTTTTTTTCAGCTCCCGCGGGGTACCGGCCGGGTAGCTTACAGGGGCACGATCTGCTCGCGTCCGGGGCCGTTCGAGATCCAGCGTACGGGTGTGCCCAGGTAGCCGTTAATAAAGTCAACATAGGCCTTCATCTCTGCGGGCAACGAAGCGGCGTCGCGGCAAACGCTGCTGTCGGTGTTCCAACCCTTCACCGCGCGGTATTGCGGCTCGATGGCGGCACGGGTCATCTGGAAAGGCACCTGCTCCGAGGGCTGTCCGTCGACCATATACCCCGTGCATACCTGCAGCTCTTCAAACGCATCCAGCACATCGGCCTTGGTCATCACCACGGCGGTGACGCCGTTGATCATGCAGGCATACTTAAGGGCCACAAGGTCCATCCAGCCGCAACGGCGCGGGCGGCCCGTGGTGGCGCCAAACTCGGAGCCGAGGCGGCGCAGCTCTTCTCCCGTTTCATTTTCGAGCTCGGTTGGGAAAGGGCCGCCACCCACGCGGGTACAGTAGGCCTTCGACACACCGATGATCTCGCGGATCCGCTGCGGCGCCACGCCCAGGCCGGAGCAAACGCCGGCCGAGGTGGTGTTGCTCGAGGTCACGAAGGGGAAGGTGCCGAAGTCGATGTCCAGCATCGAGCCCTGGGCGCCCTCGGCCAGCACCTTCTTGCCGTTGGAGAGGTGCTCGTTGATGAAGTATTCGCCGCTCACGATGTTGTGCGCCCGCAGCTCCTCGATGGCTGCGAAGAACTCCTCCTCCCAGGCCGTGATGTCTTCGTTGAACCCGTAGTGGTCGAGCAGCACCCGGTGCTTCTGGCGGAGGCTCTGGTAATCCTTCTCAAAGTCCTTGTGGAGGAGGTCGCCCACGCGCAGGCCGTTGCGGCCGGTCTTGTCCATATAAGTCGGCCCGATGCCCTTCAGCGTGGAGCCGATCTTATCGGCGCCCTTGGCCAGCTCGGCGGCCTTGTCGAGGGCGCGGTGGGTGGGCAGGATGAGGTGCGCGCGCTGCGCGATGAAGAGGTTCTTTTTCAGGTTTACCCCGAAGCCCGAAACGGTGGCGCATTCGCGCTGCAGGGTGATGGGGTCGAGCACCACGCCGTTGCCGATGAGGTTGACGGTGCCCTGGTGGAACACACCGGAAGGGATCTGGTGCAGCACCACCTTGGTTTTCTCCGGGCCTACATACAGCGTGTGGCCGGCGTTCGGACCACCCTGGAAGCGCGCGATGACATCGTACTGCGAAGCGAAATAGTCCACGATCTTGCCCTTCCCTTCATCGCCCCACTGCAGGCCCAGGATAACGTCTACCATAAAAAGCTTGTTGAATTGCCGCAAATGTAAGGGTGAAAAAATAGCCATCCCGTTTTGGCGGGATGGCTATTCTATAAAAAGCAGCGGCTTCAATTAGCGGATGATGGTGACCGTGCCTTTGCGGCTGATGACGCGGCCTTCCTTGGTCACGCCCTCGGCGATCCAGACATAGGTGCCGGACGAAACTTCCTTGCCGCCGAGCGTACCGTCCCAGCCGATGTTGGAGTTGAGCAGGTTATACACTTCCGGTCCGCGGCGCTCGCCTTTGTACTCGTACATCAGCTGTCCCCAGCGGTTGAACACACGGAAGTGGCTCAGCGTCTTCACACCCACGCACACGGGGCGCAGCAGGTCGTTGCGGCCGTCGCGGTTCGGCGTAAAGGCATCCGGCACATAGATGTTCGGGCCGGCATAGGCGCGGAGGTAGAACATCGTTTCACCGGCGCAGCCCTGGTCGGTCCAGGCACGTACGCGGTACACCTCGTCCTTGTTCACGAGGATGAGCGGGTTGGCGACGTTCGGGTTGGAGAGGCCGGTCGCCGGCGACCACTGGTAGTTGGTGCCGGGCGAGGATGCGGTAACGCGGATCGTATCGCCGATATAGGCCACCGTGTCGAGCGGGTTGGTGCGCACGATGATCGGGGGCGTCACCACTACAGTTACCGTGTCGGGCACCAGCGAGCGGCAGCCGTTGGCATCCACCACGTGCAGGGTATAGCGGATCGAGCTCGTAGGCCGGACGACGTTGGGGTTCGGTCCGTTCACGTTACCCGACAGGTAGGTGCGCGGCGTCCAGTCGTAGGTCGCATAGCCCGGGGCCGCGTTGAGCTGGGCGTTCTGACCGAAGCAGATCGGCGTCTGGGTTCCGGCATCCGGAACCGGGGCGGGACGCACCGGAACGAAGATGGAGTCGATGTGGGTGCAGCGGCCAAGGGTCATCCGGACGTGGTACATGGTCGATACCGTCGGGCGCACGTCCACCGAGGAGCCGGAGGCGTTGTTGGTGGTGAGCACGGGGCCGGTCCAGCTGAAAGCGGTGGCATTGCTGCGCGGGGCGCCGAGCTCGATGCTGGCCTTGCTGCCTTCGCAGATCGGGTCCACCACCGGGCGGGTATAGGTCAGGTTGGAGTCCAGGCCTACCGTAGCGGCAGCAGGCACCGGGCAGTTATTGGCGTCGGTTACCTGGAGCGCGCGCGGGCCGGCCGGTACGTTGGCAAATACATTGTTGGTAACCGCCGTGCCGCCATCGAGGGCATAGCGGTAGGGCGCGGTGCCACCCGATGCATGCACGGTCAGTTGGCCGAGGCGGTCGCAGGCCGCGTTGACGACGTCGATACCGGTCACCGTCATACCGGAAGGCTGGCCCACGGTGATGTTCGGGGTGACCGCTACGGAACAGCCGTTGTTGTCGCGGACAGCAGCCGGGAAGGTGCCGGCGGCCGAGGTGAAGACGGCCGAAGCACCGAAGGGGCTGTTGTTGAAGGAGTAGCTGTAGGGCGCCGTACCACCGGTAGCCGACAGGGTCACCGAGCCGTCAGAGGCGCCATTGCAGCGGGCGTCGGTCACCACCGGTGTGCCGGCCACGAGCTGCGTGGGGGCTGTGATCGTCACGGCTACGGAGCCGGAGCAGCCAACGGCGTCGCGAACCCAGAAGTTGTGCGTGCCGGCCGCAAGGCCCGTGAAGGTGGCTCCTGCCTGGGTGATGCCGAAGTTATCAGCCGAATAAACATAAGGGGCGGTACCGTTGGCCGACGGGGCCAGAGTGGCCGATCCGTTGGTGCCACCGAAACAGGTTACGTTCACCTGCGTGGCGGTAGCGGTCAGCGGAGCGCCTGCAGCCACCGTGGCCTGGATGAGGCCCGAGGCACAGCCGGCCGCATCGCGGAAGTAGAAGTCGTAGGTGCCGGCAGGGAGCCCGGTAAAGGTGGCGGCGGTTTGCCAGCCACCCGCGCCGAGGCGGTATTCGTAGGGGGCAAGGCCGTTCTGCGGGTTCAGCGTAACGGTGCCGTTGCTGGCACCCTGGCAGGAGGTGTTGTTCACGGTGGTGGTGGCGGCAAGGGCCGACGGATCAGCCACCGTCACCGACAAGGTAACCGAACAACCAACGGCGTCGCGCACCGTGATGCTGTGGGGGCCGGAGGCAACGTTCGTAAAGACGTTGGTTGCCTGCGGGGCGCCACCGTCGAGGCTATAGGAGAACGGAGCCACGCCGGTACCGGCAGTCACGTTCACGGTAATGGAGCCCGAGGGGGTGCAGCTCGACGGGGTGGTGGCAGTGGTTGCTGCCAGGGCCGGCAGTGCCGTCACCGTAATATCGACCGTATCGGTACAGCCGGTGGCATCGAACACCACTACGCGGTGGGCGCCGGCGCCTACGCTGCTGAAGCTGTTGGCAGCCTGTGCGGCCGCACCGTCAAGCGCATAGGTAAACGGAGCGGTACCCGAGCCGGCGGCTACGCTTACCGTGATGGTACCCGTAGGATCGCAGCCTGACGGCGTCATGGAAGCGGTAGCGTCGGGGAGCGGCAGGCTGGAAACCGTAGCGCTGTGGGTACCGGTGCAGCCCTGGGCGTCGGTGACGCCGATATTGTAGCTGCCGGCGGCCAGGCCGCTGAATACGTTGGAGGCCTGCGGGGTGCCGCCGTTGAGCGCATACGTATAAGGTGCGACGCCGTTGGCAACCGTGACCGTGAGGGTGCCTGCGGGGGTGCAGCCCGTAGCGGTGGTAGCAGCCGTCAGGGTCATCGGGGCCGGTGCGCCGACGGTAGCAGATACGGTAAACGTACAACCGGCCGCGTCGCTGACGACCACGCTATGCGCCCCTGAAGCAACAAAGTTGAACGTGTTGACCACTTGCGGCGTGCCGCCGTCCAACGTGTAGGTGAACGGGGCGAGGCCGCTTCCGGCAGGCACCGTTACGGTAATGCTGCCGGTGGGCGGAGTGCAGCCTGAGGGGGTGGCGGTAGCGGTTGCGGTAAGTGCCGGGTGGGCGCCTACCGTCACATCAACTACTTTGGAGCAGCCCTTTGCGTCCACCACCGTTACCTGGTGGGTGCCGGAGGCCACGTTGTTGAACGTGTTGGCGACCTGGGCGCCGCCGGTGCCGAGCGAGTACTGGAAGGGCGCGGTGCCGCCGGTCGCATTCACGGTAACGGTACCGATGGGGTTGCAGCCGGAGGGCGTGCTTGTGGCGGTAGCCTGTACCGCAGGCGTGGCGCCTACGGTCACGTTCACGGTGAACGTACAGCCGCCACCGTCGGCCACCACTACGGCGTGCGGGCCGGCGGCTACTCCCGCGAAGCTGTTGGAAGCCTGGGCGGCAGCGCCGTCGAGCGCATAGGTGTAGGGACCCGCGCCGGCGCCTGCCGGAACGGTAACGGTGATGGTGCCATCAGCCGGCTGGCAGCCCGAAGGCGTGCTGGCGGCAGTGGCGGTGAGCGCGGAGCTGGAGGCAACGTTGACGTTGACGGTGACCGTGCAGCCAACGGCGTCGCGCACCACAACCGTGTGGGCACCGCCGCTGACACCGGTGAAGCTGTTGGCAGCCTGGGGCGTGCCGCCGTCAAGCGCGTAGGTAAAAGGTGCAGTACCCACAGCGCCCACGGTTACCGTGATCGTGCCGGAAGGCGTGCAACCGGAGGCCGTGCTGGCGGCCGTGGCGGTCATCGTTTGACCAAAAACCAGCGCGTTGATGTTGAGCGTACAGCCGGACGCATCCTTGACCGTCACCACGTGCACGCCGGCGCTGACGCCGGTGAGTACGTTGGCCGCCTGGGGCGTGCCGCCGTCGAGGGAATAGCTGAAGGGTGCCACCCCGACGCCGGGCGTTACGTTCACGGTAATGGTGCCGGTTGCCGCGCAACCGGAGGAAGTGGTGCTGAAGGTGGCCGTAAGCGGCGGCTGCGCACCCACCGTGACGTTGAGGGTCTTCGTACAGGAGGCAGCGTCGGTCACCAGCACGGTATAGGCGCCGGGTGCGAGGGCATTGAAGACGTTGCTGCTCTGGGGCGAACCGCCGTTGAGCGCATACGTATAGGGTGCGGTTCCGGTTACCGGCGTTACGGTGATGGAGCCGGAGGGCGCGCAGCCGGAGGAGGTAGCGCTTGCCGCGGCGGTAAGGTTGTTGGAGGCGGTGAGGGTGACGGTCTTGAGCACCTGGCAGCCGGTGGCGTCTTTCACCAGGATATTGTAGGTGCCTGCGCCGAGTGCGGTGAAAGCGCCCGAAGCCTGGGGAGCTCCGCCGTTCAGCTCATACGTGTAGGGGGCGGTGCCGGAGGTAGGCGTAACGGTGATGGTGCCGCTGGGGCTGCAGGCCGAGTTGGTGGACGCGAGGTTGGCCGTGAGCAGGCCGGCGCGCACCACCTTGAAGGTGTCGTTGACCACCAGTTGGCCCGTGCCGGTGCAGGAGGCCCAGTAGGTCTTGATCACGTATTGCGTGGTATCCGCGGTGGGGCAGACGTCGGGGAAGCGGACGTTCAGATAGCCGTCGGTGGTGGAGGAGGTATCGGTTCCGGGTGTGGTGGTGCTGATGAGGGTGCCCGTGATCGAATACAGCTCGCTCTTTACAAAGAGGGAGGCGGCGTTGGGCAGGAAGCGATAAGCGGTATTCGACTCGGTCCACACCGTGGCGTTCTTGCCCGGAGCGGCGACGGCCTTGTTGCGGTTGAAGTTCTGGATGCCCAGCACCGTCTTACCGGAGGCACTCGTGGTGTTGCAGGCCTTCGACTTGATGTGCACCTCAACAACGCTCGTGGACTCGTACGCTACGATCATGAACGTGGTCGGGTTGCCGCCACAGGTGCTGGCGCCGTACATGCCCGAGTTGTAGTAGGAAACAACGAGGCGGCGCAGCGGGGCTACGCCCTCCACGCGCCATTCGATCTTCCGGCCCGAAGCGCTCGCGGTTGCGCGGGGATCGAGGTCGGTGTACATCCCGAATATGGTGGCTTTGGGGTAGTAGACGTCAAACTGGTCGCACTGGTCGCCGGAAGCATAAGGGATGGTGGCGGTGGTGGTATAGGCATTGGCGCAGTTCGCATTCGTCTGGTCGAAGGTGATCAGGCCGTTGGACCCCACAACCGCTTTATTATAGGTGGCCCCGTAAAAGCAGAAGTCGAAAGCCATGTTCATGATCGGCCCGAACTCGTCGTCGGCATACAGCGTACTGAGCTCGGTTCCCGTAGGGGTCACGAAATCATACGGCTCGTAGTTGATCGAGCGCACTACATAATCATCGGTCTTCTTCAGGTGGAAGGTCTTGAACGAAACCGGCGTACAGGTGTTGCCGCAGATCAGTTGCTGGGTCGTTCCGTTCAGGCTGCCATTGAGTACGATCCGCTGGGCAGCGCCCGAAGCGTGGATCAATACAACAAAGAAGCAGAGGAGTAGTGCCTTGAGTTTCATAGCAGCCAGGTTTGACAAAAAATTGGCTACAATTTACAAAACTCTAGGTTGAACCCCTTAAAATAATCGGTCACATCAGGGAAAACAACGATATGATCAGACCGTTTCGGTGTCGAAGCGGTCCACGGATGAGATGCCTGAAAGCGCTTTCAGTTTTTCCACCAGGGCATCGAGCTCGTCGCGGTCGTGCACAAAAAGCTTGATCGAGCCCTCGAAGAGCCCCTCCTTCGCCTCGATGGTGATGGCCGCGATGTTGATCCGGAGCTCGCCCGAGATGAGGTTGGTGATCTTGCTCACGACGCCCACGTCGTCGAGCCCGATGATCCGCAACCCCGTCAGGAAGGCAATCTCCTTATTCTTGGCCCAGCGGGTCTTTACGATGCGGTGGCCGTAGTTGGCCATCAGCTTGGCCGAGTTGGGACAGTTGGTGCGGTGGATCGTGAGGCCCTTGCCCGTGGTCACGAAGCCGAACACGTCGTCGCCGGGGATCGGCTTGCAGCAGTTGGCGAGGTGGTACACGATGCGGTCGGAGCTTTCGCCGAAGATGATGAGCTCCGTGTCTTTGCGCGGCATCCCGGGGTGCGCCGGCGCCTCGTGGCGCGGGTCCGGGAGCTTTACGGGCTTCGGCGCGTCGAGGCGGTCGCCCACCTGCTTGAACTCCTTCAGCTCCTTCAGGTCGATGTTCTTGATCGCGATCTGGTAGTAGAGCTCGAGCGAGGAGGGCAGCTTGTAGAAGTTGGCGATCTCCTCGATGTTATGCGGCACGAAGGCGGCGCCCATACCCTCGAGCTTCTTTTGGAGGTTGTATTTGCCGTCTTCCGCGATCGTACGCTTCTCTTCCTTCAGTGCGTCCTTGATCTTGGTGCGCGCCTTGGCCGTCACCACGAAGTCGAGCCAGCCCTCGTTGGGCTTCTGCTTGTTGGAGGTGATGATCTCCACCTGGTCGCCGGAGCGGAGCTTGTGCGAGATGGGCACGAGCTTGTGGTTCACCTTGGCGCCGATGCAGCGGGTGCCCACCATGGAGTGCACGGCAAAGGCGAAGTCGAGCGCGGTGGCGCCCGTGGGCATCATCTTGACATCGCCCTTCGGCGTATAGATATAGATCTCCTCGGCCAGGAACGAGGTCTTGAAGTCTTCCAGGAAGTCGACGGAGTCGGTGTCCTGGTTATGCAGCACCTCACGGATCTGGTTGAACCACTTGTCGAAGCGGCTCTCGTCCTGGTTGCCCTCCTTGTATTTATAGTGCGCGGCGAGGCCCTTTTCGGCCACCTCGTTCATGCGCTTCGTGCGGATCTGCACTTCCACCCATTTGCCCTGCGGGCCCATTACGGTGGTGTGCAGGGCCTCGTAGCCGTTGGATTTGGGGTTGGAGAGCCAGTCGCGGAGGCGCTCCGGCGAGGGCGTATACTCGTCGGTGACCATGGAGTACACCTTCCAGCAGTCCTCCTTTTCCTTTTCGGCGGGTGAGTCGAGGATGACGCGGATGGCGAAGAGGTCGTACACTTCCTCGAAGGCGACGCCCTTTTTCTTCATCTTGTTCCAGATGGAGTGGATGCTTTTGGGGCGGCCGTAGAGCTCGAAGTTGAAGCCGGCGGCCGTGAGCTTGTCGTTGAGCGGCTTTACGAACTCGTTGATGAAGCGGGTGCGCTCGCGCTTCGTTTCGGCGAGCTTGCGCGCGAGGCCGCGGTAGGTTTCGGGCTCGAGGTATTTCATCGCCAGGTCCTCCATCTCGGTCTTGATGTTGTAGAGGCCCATGCGGTGGGCGAGCGGCGCGTATACGTAGATGGTCTCGGAGGAGATCTTGAGCTGCTTCTCGGGCTTCATCGAGTCGAGCGTGCGCATGTTGTGGAGGCGGTCGGCGAGCTTGATGATGATGACGCGCGGATCGTCGGTGAGGGTGAGCAGGATCTTGCGGAAGTTCTCGGCCTGCTGCGACGCGTTGACGTCCACCACGGTGGAGATCTTGGTGAGGCCGTCCACGATCTTGGCGATCTCGGAGCCGAACTCGCGCTGCACGTCCTCGAGCGTGACGTCGGTGTCTTCCACGGTGTCGTGGAGGAGGGAGCAGATGGTGGAGCGTACGCCGAGGCCGATCTCCTCCACGCAGATGCGGGCTACGGCCAGCGGGTGGAGGATATAGGGCTCGCCGCTCTTACGACGCATCGTTTTGTGGGCGTCGGCGGCCATCTCGAAGGCCTGGCGGATCTGCTTGCGGTCGCCGGGCTTGATCCGGCTTTTCAGGCAGCGGAGGAGGGCACGGTACTCCCGGAGGATGAGCCGCTTCTCCTGTTCTTCATTAAGGTTGTATTTCGGGGCCTGCGCTACGGTTTCCATGCGTCACGAATTTACGGAAAACAAAGGTTTTGAGGGATTTTGAGTGGTTTTGATGGGTTTGGGAAGGTTGCGCTGACGCCGGCAGGGCCGACCCGGTCACGGGATCAGGAGCACCACTTTTATAAAGGGCAAACCGCGCTCCTAAATGTCGGGATCCTTGCTAAAGCTCTTCTAAAATGGGCGTCAAACGGGTTACCAGGCGTCTGTGGCTTCCTGCGGGCGGGTAGAACATGAGGGGGGCGCTTTCCGGCACCCATGGCTAAAGCCATGGGCTGGTAAAAATCGAAAACCCACGGCTGAAGCCGTGGGCTGGTGGGCGCCGCTCCCCTCCCTCCCCGGGGAGGAAACGGGGGTGGGGTCTGAACCCCTAAAACCTTCAAAACCCCCAAAACCTCCAAAACCTTTCGGGTTTCCCCTACCTTTGCCCCCCTTCCGGCTTGCCGGGACCGCGGGTGTGGCGAAATTGGTAGACGTATCAGACTTAGGATCTGACGCCGCGAGGCATGGGGGTTCGAGTCCCTCCACCCGCACCGAACGAACAATGGAACAGGGAATAAGGAACAGGGAACCGTCGAACGGCGCCTCCCTTCCTTGTTCCTTATTCCCTGTTCCTTGTTCCACTGTTTTCCAATCATAAACTCATTATGGCTACGATCACCCAACAAGAGGTGGCGCCTCTGCACCAGCAGCTGCACGTCACCATCCAGAAAGAAGACTACCTGCCGGCCTTCGAGAAGGCCCTCAAGGAATACAGCAAGAAGGCCAACATCCCCGGCTTCCGCAAGGGTATGGTGCCCGCCGGCCTCGTCAAGAAAATGTACGGCTCCTCCCTCTTCATGGACGAGGTGCTGAAGCAGGTGGACCAGCAGGTGAACACCTACCTCCAGGAGCAGAAGGCGGAATACATCGGCCAGCCGATCCCCGTATCGATGGACCTCGGCCAGCTTGACATGAACAAGCCTGCCGACTACAACTTCACCTTCGAGATGGGCCTGAAGCCCTCCGTGCAGCTTCCCGACCTCGGGTCCGCCTCCGTAAAGCGCTACGTGGTGTCGGTAGACGACGCCATGCTGAACGAGGAAGTGGAGCGCCTCCGCAGCCGCTATGGCAACATGACGGAGCCCGCGGCCGTCGACAACGACGAGAACGTGCTCAACATCACCTTCACCGAGACCGATGCTGCCGGCACCCCCATCACGGGTGGCGTAACGAAGGACAACTCCGTGCTGGTGCGCTACTTCAAGGATTCCTTCCGCCCCCAGCTCCAGGGCAAGAAGACCGGCGACTCCCTCCAGGTGGCCTTCGACGAGGCTTTTGAAGGACAGGAAGCGCAGTGGATCCTGCAGGACCTCGGCATCGACTCCGGCACCGACCGCTACTTCCGCCTCGACATCACCAAGGTGGGCTTCGTGGAGAAGCGCGAGCTGAACGAGGAGTTCTTCACCCAGCTCTTCCCCAACGGCGACGTCAAGACCGAGGAAGACTTCCGCAACAAGGTGCGCTCCGAGCTCGAGACGCAGTGGGCCACCCAGAGTCGCAACCAGCTGCACCACTCCCTCTACCACGTGCTGCTCGACGGCGCGAACGTGGAGTTCCCCAAAGAGTTCCTGAAGCGCTGGCTCAAGACCCAGGGCGAGAAGAACGAGCCCAAGACCGACGAGCAGGTGGAAGCCGAGTTCCCGCAGTTCCTCAACCAGCTGAAGTGGACCCTCATCACCGATAAGATCGCCACCGAAGCCGGCATCGACGTTCAGCCCGAAGACCTGCGCGCCTTCGCTAAGCAGCAGCTGCTCGGCTACATGGGCATGAGCGCCCTCGACGAGGAAGCCGAGTGGGTAAGCGACTACATCAACCGCATGATGAAGGACCGCAAGTACGTAGAGGATGCCTGGAACCAGATCCAGACCCAGAAGATCTTCGATTGGGTCGAAAGCCAGTCGCGCGCGCAGGACACGCCCATCTCCCGCGAAGACTTCATCAAGATGAACGAGCAGCACCAGCACCAACACCACTAAGAGATCTCAGATCTCGGATGTGATGATCTCAGATCTGGATGTCAGATTTCAGATTTATTGCTGACGCACGATAACCGGAAAGGAGCCCTTGGGCTCCTTTTTCGTTTGTGGGTATGCGGTACAGGGCTCCCCGTCTTGCGCAAGCAACAAATCCGAAATCTGAAATCGAAAATCCCCTGGCTGGCGTCAGCCTGAATCTGAAATCCCAAATCTGGAATCCCCGTGGCCGGCGAAAGCAATACATCTGAGATCATCACATCTGAGATCTGAGATCCCCGTGCGCGGCCGGAGTTCGGACAGAATGTCCGAATTCCGGCCGCGCACGGTATTTGCAAACCGGTATTCCACTAAATTGCCACAACTTAACAACAGACGATATGAGTTTCCCCTCCGAATTTGAAAAATACGCCGTCAAGCACCGGGGCATCTCCAGCAACACGCTGGACTCCTATGCCAAGTACAGTGTCACCGCCCTGACGGCCAACGTAATCGAGGAGCGCCCGATGAACGTAGCCGTAATGGATGTGTACAGCCGCCTCATGATGGACCGCATCATCTTTTTGGGTTATCCCATCTCCGATGAAGTGGCCAACATCGTGACCGCGCAGCTCCTCTTCCTCGATTCCACCGACCGCACGCGCGACATCAATATGTACATCAACTCGCCCGGCGGCTCCGTGTATGCCGGTTTGGGCATGTACGACACGATCCAGTACGTGAGCCCCGACGTGGCCACGATCTGTATCGGCATGGCCGCCTCGATGGGCTCGCTGCTGCTCTCCGCCGGCGCCCCCGGCAAGCGCGCCGCCCTAAAGCACAGCCGCGTGATGATGCACCAGCCCTCCGGCGCCATGGGCGGCCAGGCCACCGACATCGAGATCACCGTGGGCCAGATCAAGAAGCTGAAGCGCGAGCTCTACGAGATCTACGCCAACCACTCGGGCCAGCCCGTGGAGCGCGTGGAGGCCGACCTCACCCGCGACTACTGGATGACGGCCGCCGAAGCCAAGGAATACGGCCTCGTGGACGAAGTGCTCGGCACCAATCCGAAGAAAGAGAAGAAAGGCGAAGGAGCGTGAGCGGGTGAGCAGGTGAACAGGTGAGCCGCCTCCTGGACAACCGCTCACCGCTGACCTGCTGACCTGCTCACAAGCACTCCAGGAAACATCAGAATAAAAAGGAATCACCCCACAAAAAGAACAACCATGAGCATCAACGATATCCTCCTGAACCGGTACCCGGTCATGAGCCCCCAGCCCAACCCGGAAGAGCCGGAACACACCGAAGAAGAAAAAGAAGAGCGCGCGGAGATCGACACGCGCATGCTGTATAAAAAGCTGGAGTCGTACTTCTACGACACCCGCACCATTCACCTCTGGGGCGTTGTAGACGATAAGTCGGCCAAGGACATCACCACCAAGCTCCTGCTGCTCGAGCACGACAATCCGGGCAAGGAGATCAAGTTCTACATCAATTCGCCCGGCGGCTCCGTTACGAGCGGCATGGTGATCTACGACATGATGCGCATGATCAAAAGCCCCGTGAGCACCATCTGCATGGGCCTCGCAGCCTCGATGGGCTCCATCCTGCTCTCCGGCGGCACCAAGGGCAAGCGCTACATCTTCCCCAACGGCGAGGTGATGATCCACCAGCCGTCGCTCGGCGGCCACATCCAGGCCGTGAGCGCCGACATGGAGATCCATGCCGAGCAGATCCTCCGCACGAAGGAAATGGGCGCCAAGATCCTCGCCGAGAACACCGGCCAGACCATCGAGCGCATCCGCAAGGACTTCGAGCGCGACTATTGGATGGACGCCGAAGCCTCCGTTGCCTATGGCATCGTGGATAAGGTGATCGACAAGCTGGTGTAAGAACCAGTGAACAGGAAACAAGGAACATGTGAAATACGAAGGAGGGACCGTGGGTTCCTCCTTTTTTATGGGCAGTGGCAACCGGATGGGCAAGAAAGAGAAAGAACGCAGATGTCACGGATTTGATACGATGAGCGCGGATGATTACCTATAATGGGTACACTCCGCGTTCGCGAGCTTGACACCCGTAAGATATTTGGGTACGATGAGGCAGGTCGCACAGAGGCGACCTTTACAAATAGACAAACAGACGCTCCCTCCATAGCGTGGCTTGTCACCCTGAGCTTAGCGAATACCTTAGCCTCTTCTTTTCTTAGCGGTAAAAATCCCTTCTTTTACCTTCCCCGCCTTCCCCTTCCGTGTTCCCTGTTCCTTATTCCCTGTTCACTTGTTCTCCGCGTAAATGCCGGGCTTCGCCCTGTAACAAACCCCTGCCGTTCAACGTTCTAAACCGGGGCCGGAGCCGCTTCGCCCTAATTTGTTCCTAATTCGGCCAAAAGGGGCCCGGGGCACTGGCTTTTTTCTAACTTTGCCGGCTATCCATGCAGCCAAATGGCCGGGAAAACATTCTAACTAGAAGCAATGGCAAAGAATATATTACACTGTTCGTTCTGTGGGCGCAGCCGCGACGAGGTCAAGATCCTCATCGCCGGCCAGGAAGGGCATATCTGCGAGAACTGCGTGGAGCACGCCCGGGAGATCATCGACCAGGAACTGATGGTGCGCGATGAGAAGGGTGCCGGCTCCGCCACCTTCAAGCTCACCGTGAAGAAGCCCCTCGAGATCAAGAAATTCCTCGACGAGTACATCATCGGGCAGGACGAGGCCAAGAAGGTCCTCTCCGTGGCCGTGTACAACCACTACAAGCGCCTCCAGTACAAGACCGATCCCGCCACCGAGATCGAGATCGAGAAAAGCAACATCGTGATGGTGGGTGAGACCGGCACGGGCAAGACCCTGCTGGCCAAGACCATCGCCAAGCTCCTCAACGTGCCCTTCGCTATTGTGGACGCTACCGTGTTCACCGAGGCCGGCTACGTGGGTGAGGACGTCGAGTCGATCCTGACGCGCCTCCTGCAGGTGTGCAACTACGATGTGGCCGCCGCCGAGCGCGGGATCGTGTACATCGACGAGATCGACAAGATCGCACGCAAGGGCGACAACCCCTCCATCACCCGCGATGTAAGTGGCGAGGGCGTGCAGCAGGGCATGCTGAAGCTGCTCGAAGGCACCGACGTGCTCGTACCCCCGCAGGGCGGCCGCAAGCACCCCGAGCAGAAGCTCATCAAGATCAACACCCAAAACATCCTCTTCATCTGCGGCGGCGCCTTCGACGGCATCGACAAGATCATCGGCCGCCGCGTGCAGACCAACACCATCGGCTTCAACGTCGACAAGGACCTGCAGGAGAACATGAAGAAGAACCTACTCCGCTACGTCAACGCCCAGGACCTGAAGGCCTTCGGCCTTATCCCCGAGCTCCTCGGCCGCCTGCCCGTGGTGACGCACCTCGACCCGCTCGACGCCAAGACGCTCCGCGCCATCCTGGTGGAGCCGAAGAACGCCCTCATCAAGCAGTACATCCGCCTTTTCGACCTCGAAGGTATCAAGCTGCACATCGAGGATCCCGTGCTCGACTTCATGGTGGAAAAAGCCGTCGAGTTCAAGCTTGGCGCCCGCGGTCTCCGCTCCATCTGCGAAAGCATCCTCACCGACGCGATGTTCGAGCTTCCCTCCTCACAGGAGAAGTTCTTCACGCTCGACCTCGAGTACGCGCAGCGGAAGTTCGACAAGAGCAAGATGTCGCTCCTTAAGGTGGCTTAATTTTAATTCATTCAAAAGTCAAAATTCAAAAGTCAAAAACGCTGTGTGCGGCAAGGCTTTTGTCCCGCAGAATGCGGGATGACTTTTTACTTTTGACTTATAAAACCAGAATCTATGTTCGGATCCATGTTAGGCGGCGGCGGCGATATGCAGGGCCACGTCAGAGAAATCTCCACCCGTCTGAAAGCCGATGCCGGCCTCACCGACGAGCAGGTGGCACAGGTACTCGAGACCATGAAAGAATACCTCGTAGAGCAATTTCCGATGATGCAGGGCATGGTCGAGAACATGCTCGGGAAAGGCAAGTAAGCGCATAAAACAAATTGGAAACGTCCCGCACTGTGCGGGACGTTTTTTTATTCTACCCGGAAGGCAAATAGCCGCTCGTCTACATCCGGCTGCGCCGCGGCGCCCATTGCATTCCGGTAAAGCGAAACGAAGCGGTCGGGGTTGCTGAGGCGGTTCGAAAAGGTGGCGAAGGTGCAAGCGAGCCCCGCCCGGCCGGCACTCGTGATCTGGGTGGCCATGATCGCGTACAGCCCGGGGCGCTGAGTCACAAGCCCGACGCGCAGGGCATAGCCGCTGCTGTCTTCGCGAAAGCGAAAACCGCGCTGGTCCGTGGCAAACGAATCGGGAAGCGTACCGATGACGGTCACATAGCGGAACTCCGCCGCTGCAGGCTCATGCCGCTGCCGCACGGTATCGAGACGGTACACCTGCAGCGCCATCCTGACCTGGGCCTCACTGTAGACAACCACCTGCCGGCTGCGCTCGTCGAACAGCGCTTTCGGAAACCGCGATGTAAACCAGAGCGTATCGCCGACGCGATAACCGGGAAGTCCGGGCTCCCAGGAAGATGCAACGCGGAAGGCATACCCGGAATCGGGCGGGCAATCCGGCGTGCGCGAGCAGCGGAACGCACAGAGGAGCACAAGGGCCGGTAGTGCAAACAGATAAAGGTGTCGGTTCATAGGGAGCTTAACGATACCCCTAAGTTACGAAACCGGCGCAGGGCCAGGCCTGCTATCTTTGCGCTCCCCATGCGTAATGCAGCGCTCCTTTTTCTGATCACACTCGTGGTGGCCGGCTGCCAGCCACCGGCCGACCGCACCGTAGAGCGTGGGTTCTATTACTGGAAGACCACCTTCGACCCGACGCCTAAAGAGCAGGAATACCTGCGCGCGCTAAACGCCTCCCACCTCTACCTCCGCCTGTTTGATGTAGACCTGAACGAGCAGGGCAAGCCCGCACCGGTGGGTACAGTGCAGATCAACAGCGCCGCGCCGCCTGATGTTCGCATCACCCCGGTCGTGTTCATCACGCAGGAAGTACTCCGCCGGTCTGACAGCACCGCACTCGAAGCCCTCGCGCCGCGGATGGCCCGCCTGATGGAGCAACTCTGCGCCGGGCTGCCGCTGAGCGGCGAGCTGCAGCTCGATTGCGACTGGAGCGCCGGCACCCGCGACCGCTATTTCTGCCTGCTGCGCGCGCTGCAGCGACAGCCCTTCGTCCGCAGCAAAACGCTTTCGGTAACGATCCGCCTGCACCAGCTCAAATACCGCGCAGCGTCCGGCCTCCCTCCTGCCGCCAAAGGCCTCCTGATGTGCTACAATATGGGCGACCTCCGTGATCCGAAGGTTCGCAATTCCATCATCGACCCCGGCGTACTGGAGCCGTACATCGGCGGCCTCCGCTCCTACCCGCTCCCGCTCGACGTGGCCCTGCCCGTGTTCCAGTGGAATGTATGGTTTGAAGGCGGGCGTTACAAAGGACTTGTATATCTACCGGACTCGCTCGCGCCCCGCAGTACGCTCGATTTCACGCGCGACAGCACCATTGGCGGCTACCGCTTCCGTGCCGGCGACCGCCTCCGGCCCGAACGCAGCGATGCCGAAAGCGTGCGGCGGGCCGCCAGCGCCGTCGCAAAACGGCTGCCATCCGGGCAGGTTCGCGTACTTTTATTTGCGCTCGACGAGCAAAACCTCGCGGCCTACACCCACGATGAACTGGAAGCTTTTTACGACCGCCTGCGCCACCGCCCTCCTCGGCTCGCTGCCGCAGAACGGGATCAGCTGCGCGGGCGATGAACCCGACGGCACCGACTACTTCACCTCCTTCTTCAGCCGGCCGGCAGCCACCCAGGACCGGTCGCTCCGCCCGTTCTTCTATACGATGATGCACACGTTCTACGACGACAGCGAAGAAGACCGCAGCGAACAACTGACGGCCGCCGCCGCCGCCGAATGGGCAGCCTACCTCCGGACGCCCCACCGCGACGACGCCGCCGCGCTGGTATTCGGCGCTTCCGACAGCACGATCAATGAATTACGAAGGCTCCCGCCCGGTGCAGCCCTGCCGCCCGACTACAGCAACAACAAAGTGGTGCGTACGCTCGTCGACAACCGTAATCCTGCGGTCCTGAACTACCTCGCCTTCGTAGGCCGCATCGACAGCCTCGTACCCGCCGGCGATGAATGGGAAGCGGCACCCAAACGCGACAGCGCGGGCCTCATGCGCCTCTCCGCCGAAGCCGGGCGTGCCGCCGCTACCGCCGACCCTTTTCTGAAAGGACGCTACGGACTGCAGCGTTGCCGCGCCGCCTTCCACGCCCGCAACCACAAGGCGGCCGTGCAGTATGCCGACGAGGGCTTTGCTCCCGCCGACAGCAGCACGGTGGCCACCCTGGCACGCTCCTACAAAGGCGGCAGCCTCTACCGCATGGGGCGGAACAAGGAGGCGGCCTATGCCTTCAGCCGCGTGTTCGCCGAATCCCCGGGCCTGCGCAGGAGTGCTTACCTTGGCTTCAACTGGAGCACCAACTCCGTCGACAGCAGCCTGCGGGAATCCTATACCGCCCAGGGCCGCACGGCGCGGGAAAAAGCGAACCTGCTCGGGATGTTCGGCCTGTATGGCGAAGCGGGCCAGCTGCACCTCCTGAAACAGATGTATGCGCTCGACCCTTCGTCGCCCCTCGTGCCCCTGCTCGTGTCGCGCGAGGTGAGCAAGGTGGAGGAGCAATACCTCTCGCCCGCGCTGCACTGGCCCAAGAGCAAGCTACCCTCCTTCGGCTATGCCTGGGAGCCGGGCACCGAAACCACCGGCAAGTTCCCGGCAGTGCTGCGCAACGCCCGCGCGCTCGCCGCCTGGCTGCCGCGCCTGGCCGATAACGCTGCGCTGCCTAACCGGGCGTTCTATGCCGCCGCGTCGGCCTACCTCCACATCATCGATCACCAGTTCGACGCGGCGCGTAAGGAGCTCGCACACGCGCGGGCACTGGAACCGGCGGCACCCGTGAACGACCAGCTGCAGCTGCTGCAACTACTCCTGCTCACCGAGGAACCAAAGGTCATTGGCCCCACCCAGGAAGCCGCGCTCCTGCCGGCCGCGCAATGGCTCGTGGGCAAGGCAAAAACCAACACCGAGTACGCGGTGTTCTGCCGCAACTTCTTCTCCGAAGTATTGGCCCTGCGCTACCAGAAAGCCGGCAGCCGCACGCGTGCGGCCCTCTCCCTCGGCATGGCAGACCTCAAGTTCTCCGGCAACGAAGTGCGCCCGGTGCATTATGGCTGGGGCCGCGGCCTCGACTTCGTGCGCTACGAGCTTCCGGCACCCGACGTACAGCAATTATACGGTACGATGACGCAGCCGGCCACGCCCTGGGAACGGTTCCTCGCGAACCATACCTCCTTCAATGCCGACGCGGTGAGCGAAACCGCGGGAACCGCTTACCTCCGCGAAGGGCAGTATGCGAAGGCCGTTGAGTGGCTTTCAAAAGCAAAAAAGCTGGAGCCCTTGACCCACGACCTGTACACCGACGAAAAGAACTGGAAGGCCGATCCCGATCCCTTCCACGACTACCTCAGCGACCGGCAGCGCTACCTCAAAGGCGCACCGAAGCCCTACGAAGCTGGACGTGGCGCGGCAGCTGCTGGCCCTGGAGCAACAGGTGGAGAAAGAAACGGCGCCGGAGGCAAAGGCGAAGCTGTATTACCGCTGGGCGAGCGCGCTGTATAACATGAGCTACTACGGCAACAACTGGAACGCCGTGGCTTACGACCGCACGGGCTCCGACTGGAACGAGGGCAACTACAAGCTGGCCTGGCAAAAGGAATACTACGGCGTGTACCGGGCCAAGGGTTTCTATGAAAAAGCGTATGCCCTGACGGCCGACCGTGAGTTCAAGGCAGCCTGCCTGTTCCTGGTAGCCAAGTGCCGGCAACGGCAGTTCGCGCGGCCCGACTACAGCGCGCCGATGGCCGCTGAAAAAGCCTTCGAGCGCAACTTCCGCGAAAACCCGTATTTCCCGCAGTACATCAGGGAATTCGGCGACACCAGATTTTATAAGTATTCCTACAACCGCTGCGGCTACCTCCGCGACTTCGTGAAAAAGCAGCAGCAACCGAAAGCTCCGGTAAAGAAGTAAGGCAGGCCCTGCCCTGCGGCAAGACCTACCTTCTTTCCCCCTAAGACAGACAACCAAGTGCCCTTCGGTTACCAAAAGCGAACCTTATAGCACAGGGCCTTCGTCAGCAAAGCAGTGTTACCGGGCATGTTTCCGGCCGGCCCGCTTACGGTAAAAAGCCACATAGATCCAGATAAGGGTACCAACCCACACGGAAAGGTAAATCGGCAGGAACCGTTGGGGCTGCTGAAAACTCATGACAACGATGACGACCAGCAGGAAAACGAGTAACAGGGTATTTCCGATCTTCTTCATATTCATGAATTAAAAGGCAGGAAGGAGGTCGATACTCGAGTTGGCGGTACAGGCAATCCCGCAGGCCATCGCGATGGACACCGTTCCGATCGGACCTGCCCCAATTGCGGAGCCACCGATGTTTGTCGAGATCAGCAGGATGGCACATTGCGCATTCGAATTACACGCAATCTGCGCATCTCCCACACAATCTCCCGTACAGGCAAGCCACTGCCAGAATCCGCGCCTGGCTACTTCGGTATTTTCCACCGGCACCACTCGGCCGGAGCCCTCTTCGTTAAAGATAACGGAACCAAGCCGTGTTCCATTGATCAAGTAGACGCCCAAGCCAGGATACTTGCTATCGCGGCTGCCTTCGAAGCTGTAGTAGACATTAAAAACCCCGCCTCTTACAGGGTACCCGGCGAGCACACCCACAGCTTCACCATCCCTACGAACAACTGAGGCAAAGACGACAGGAGTAGCTTCATTCTTGAGATCAATGAGTTGGGCCCCTTGGATGTCTTCGGGGCGCAGGGTGGGCCAGGTGCTTTCCTTACTTGGATCGGAAGCAGATTGGCGTGCAGCCGCTTCCAGCTGATCGGCGGTGATTTTCTTGTACTGGTCCAACTGCAAAACGTTCTTCGTTTGCGCCTTCGCCTTTTCGAAAGGCGACATACAACAGGCTACAAGCAGGGCGAGGAGAGGAATTTGTTTCATAACTTTTTTTTCAAAACTACCCTTGCTTGCAGGGGGCTTCCATGTGCTTTCTCTCAAAAAAAGCTGGGTTTTTTCTGGCCAAAAAATGTGGTGTTTCCCCAGCAAAGAAGGGTAAAACAAAAGGGCCGCACTTGCGTGCGGCCCTTGCCATATCCAAAGGTTAGTAAGCAAAGGGCGATGAAACAAAGCCTTCCTTAGTAACTAGATCCCAGTGTTAGCTGCAACCCATGCTGTTGCCGCAGTTGAGGCACTTGTAGCAGGTGCCGCTGCGTACGGTGATGTGGCCGCAGGTGTTACAGGCCGGGGCATCGCTTTGCATGCTCTTGGCGGCTGCATTTACTGCGCCGAGGCCATTGCTCGAAGCCTTCACGGCTGCCGGCTGCTGCTTCTGCGTCTTGGCGGCCTGGGGCGTCGTGGCTACCACGCGCACCGAAGACAACTCAGGTTTCTCGATCGACTTCGCCGTCGGCTCGTCCCAGCTCTCTTCGCCGGTGTTGCCCACTTCGGGCTTGTCGAGCACGTGCACGAGGTCGGTGCGGTTGAGGTACTCGTAGCCGAGGAGGCGGAAGATGAAGTCCACGATCGAGGTGGTGCTCTTGATGTTCGGGTGCTCCACGAAGCCGGCGGGGTCGAACTTGGTGAACACGAATTTCTCCACGTACTCATCCAGCGGCACACCATACTGCAGGCCGATCGAGATGGCCACCGCAAAGCAGTTCAGCATCGAGCGCATCGTTGCGCCTTCCTTCGCCATATCGATGAAGATCTCACCCAGCGTGCCGTCGGCGTACTCGCCGGTGCGGATGAACATCGTCTGTCCGTTGATCTTCGCCTTCTGCGTAAAGCCCCGGCGCTTGGCGGGCAGCGAGCGACGCTCCACGATGGAGGCGAGCTGGCGCTTCAGCACGGTGTCGGGCGAAGCCTGCACACGCTTCTGCACTTCCTCGAGGAGCTCCTCGATGGTGAGCTTGCTCATATCCACGATACCGCTTTCCACTTCGGCTGCGGGCGTTTCGGCAGCAGCTTCAGAGGTGGCCGACGTATCTTCTTTCTTCTTCTTGTCCGACTTGTTCGACAGCGGCTGCGAAAGCTTGGAGCCGTCGCGGTAGAGGGCGCAGGCCTTCAGACCGAGCTGCCAGGAGAGCAGGTACGAATCGGCGATCTCGTCGACCTGGGCCTCGTGCGGCAGGTTGATGGTCTTGGAGATGGCACCGGAGATAAAGGGCTGGGCGGCGGCCATCATGCGGATGTGGCCGTGGGCGTGGATGTAGCGCTCGCCTTTCTTACCGCACTTGTTGGCGCAGTCGAATACCGGCAGGTGCTCGGCCTTCAGGAAGGGTGCGCCTTCCACCGTCATCGTTCCGCACACGTAGTCGTTGGCGGCGTCGATCTGCTCGTCGGAGAAGCCGAGGGCCTCCAGCAGGCTCCACTCGAAGTTGAAGTACTGCTCGGGGGTGAAGCCCAGGCGCTGCAGGCACTCCTCGCCGAGGTTGTAGACGTTGAACACGAAGCCGATCTCGAAAGCGGCCTTTACGGCTTTATCCAGCTTCTCGATCTCGGAGGCGATAAAGCCTTTCTCCGACAGCGATTGGTGGTTGATGTGCGGGGCGCCGGCGAAGGTACCGTGGCCGACCGCGTAGTTGATGATGCCGTCGATCTCCTTCTGGCCATAGCCCATGTGCTGGAGCGCCAGGGGAACCGACTGGTTGATGATCTTGAAGTAGCCGCCGCCGGAGAGCTTCTTGAACTTCACGAGGGCGAAGTCGGGCTCCACGCCGGTGGTGTCGCAATCCATGACGAGGCCGATGGTACCCGTGGGGGCGATCACCGTCGTTTGCGCGTTGCGGTAGCCGTACTGCTCACCGAGAGCCACCGCGTCGTTCCACGACTTGCAGGCAGCCTTGAGGAGGTAGTCGGGGGTGAACTGCGCCTTGAGGCCCTGGGGCTTCACGGAGAGGCCTTCGTATTCGGCAGCATCGAAGGCAGCGGCGCGGTGGTTGCGCATCACGCGCAGCATGTGCTCCTTGTTCTCCTCGTAGCGGGGGAAGGCACCGAGCACGGAAGCCATTTCAGCCGACGTCTTGTAGGCAACGCCCGTCATGATGGCGGAGATGGCACCGGCGATGGCGCGGGCCTTCTCGGAGTCGTACGGAATGCCGCTCACCATCAGCAGGGTGCCGAGGTTGGCGTAGCCGAGGCCGAGGGTGCGGTAGTCGTAGGAGAGCTGGGCCACTTCCTTGGAGGGGAACTGGGCCATCAGCACCGATACTTCGAGCACCACGGTCCAGAGGCGGCAGTTGTATTCGTAGCCTTCCACGTCGAAGGTGTTCGTGGCGGCATCGTAGAACTTCATCAGGTTGGCCGAAGCGAGGTTGCAGGCCGTGTTGTCGAGGAACATGTACTCCGAGCAGGGGTTGGAGGCGCGGATCTCGCCACCCTCGGGGCAGGTGTGCCACTCATTGATGGTGGTGTTGTACTGCGTACCGGGGTCGGCGCAGCGCCAGGCGGCGTATGCGATCGTGTCCCACAGCTGCTTGGCGGGCACCTTCTTCATTACGCGGCCGTCGGTGCGGGCGGTGAGCTCCCAGTCTTCACCTTTCTCGAGCTTCTCGAAGAAGGAGTTGGGGATACGCACGGAGTTGTTGGAATTCTGTCCGCTCACGGTGCGGTAGGCTTCGCCCTCGTAATCGGAGGGATAGCCGGCGGCGATGAGCGCGCCCACTTTCTTCTCTTCTTCGACCTTCCAGTTCACGAACAGCTCGATCTCGGGGTGATCGAGGTCGAGGCACACCATCTTGGCGGCGCGGCGCGTGGTGCCGCCGCTCTTGATGGCGCCGGCGGCGCGGTCGCCGATCTTGAGGAAGGACATGAGGCCGGAGCTCGTGCCGCCGCCGGAGAGCTTCTCGCCTTCTGCGCGGAGGTTGGAGTAGTTGGTGCCTACGCCGGAGCCGTATTTGAAGATGCGGGCCTCACGTACCCAGAGGTCCATGATGCCGTTGTCGCCCACGAGGTCGTCCTCCACGGAGAGGATGAAGCAGGCATGGGGCTGCGGGCGCTCGTAAGCGGAGGTGGATTCTTTCAGCTGTCCGTCGACGGGGTCCACGTAGTAGTGACCCTGGGGCTTACCGGAGATGCCGTAGCTCTCGTACAGGCCCGTGTTGAACCACTGGGGCGAGTTGGGCACGCACATCTGGGCGAGGATCGAATAAACGAGCTCGTCGTAGAACACCTGCGCGTCCTTGTCGGTGGCGAAGTAGCCGTACTTGTGGCCCCAGGCCTTCCAGCAGTTGGCGAGGCGGTGAGCCACCTGCTTCACGGAGGTCTCGCGGCCGGTGGAGCCATCGGGCTGCGGCACGCCGGCCTTACGGAAGTACTTCTGCGCCAGGATGTCGGTGGCGATCTGGCTCCAGCCCTTGGGCACTTCAACGTTGTTCATTTCGAACACTACCTCGCCGCTCGGGTTGCGGATCACGGAGGTGCGGTAATCGTACTCGAACTGGTCGAAAACAGGAATGTCGTCGCGGGTGAACTTCCGCGTGAAGGCCAAGCCCTTCGTGGTTTTCTTAGCGTTGCCCATAGCCAAATGTGTTTATGTAGGATTAAAATTGTCGGACGTACATCCGCCAAAATGTTTCGGCGGACGACGAAAGTATCCGGATAGAGCGAAAAAAAGAGGCCGGAGATATGCACATGGAGGCCCAAAAATGGGGACAATCCCGGGAGGGCGCGCCGGGCGCGAATCCCGTGATTTTTGCACTCAAAATCCACAGTCCGCGGCATAACAATTTTTTGGCATCGCCCCAAAATCCCCTAAACAGGAACTACCGTTTATACCCATACGGGGAGGGCTGCGGAGGGGGTGCGGATGGTGGCTGAAATTCCCCAGGGCACCGGCATTGCAGAAAATTCCGCATTTTTGCATACATTTTAAAGACTACGGATGCAGGGGCTTGTTTATCAGACTTTACAGGAACGGAAGATACAGGGGATCAAATCCTTCGCCCTGCTGATCGATCCCGATAACGTCACCCCCGAATCGCTCGACCGCCTCCTCGACCGCGCTATTGAAGCCGGTGTGGACTTCTATTTTGTAGGCGGCTCCCTCGTCGTAACCGACGGACTCGACGCCTGCGTCCTGCAGATCAAGGCGCGCACGGATAAGCCGGTGGTGCTGTTCCCGGGCTCTCCGTCGCAGCTCAGCCGTCATGCCGATGCCCTCCTGTACCTCTCCCTCATCTCCGGCCGCAACCCCGAGCTCCTCATCGGCCAGCACGTGATCTCGGCGCCCTTCGTCAAAAAGAGCGGTCTCGACATCATGCCTACCGGCTATATGGTGATCGACGGCGGCGCGCCCACCACGGTCTCCTATATCTCCAACGCGGCCCCCATTCCGCACGACAAGGCCGACATCGCCCTGTGCACGGCACTGGCGGGCGAGATGCTCGGCATGCGCCTTATCTACCTCGATGCCGGCTCCGGTGCCCTGCGCCCGGTGAGCACCGCCATGATCGGTGCCGTGGCCAGGCATATCGACGTGCCCCTTATCGTGGGCGGCGGCATCCGCGACGGCGCCCGTGCCGCGGCCGCCTGCGCCGCCGGTGCCGACGTGGTGGTAGTGGGTAACGCCATCGAAAAAGACCCGGAACTGCTGAATGAGATCGCGTCGGCGATTCACGGTGTGAACGTGGCTTAGACGATAAACTTTATAAAGATGCCGCGCCCAAAAGGCGCGGCATCGTCATTGCGAGCGCAGCGTCCCGAAGCCTCGGGACAATCTCCCGCACTATCGGAATGACCGTCCAACGATATCGGTCATCTTGCGGTCACCCTGCGTCACGGAGGAGATTGCTTCGCTGCGCTCGCAATGACGGGAAAAGCCGCCCGGCGGGCGGCTTTTCTGTATGTGTTCGGAAGGGCTGGAGACCAAAGCAACCGGCCTCAGCCAACTTCAAACTCCAAACCTCAAACTAAAAACTTTTTTCCTGCTTCACCCGTGTCGGCGTATCCGTTCCGGAGATGATGCCGGCGGCGCTCCTGGCAATGGCCTCGGTGATCTTGGCGAGGTTGGCCATATCGAGCGTGCCTACCTCGTCGGAGGGCTTGTGGTAGTGCGGCTCCACGTCCATCTTCGACGTAGAGATCGTATGGGCCGGTACGCCTAGATAGGCGAGGGTGGCATTGTCGGAGCGGTAGAAGAGATCCTGCTCCGGGTACGGGTCGGGGTGGAAGTCGAAACCGGAGCCCTTCAGGCTCTTTTGCAGCAGCACGCCCATATCGGTCTTGTCGAAGCCGGTGATGAAGGCGCTGTTGCGGCCCCACTTGCTTTCGGTGCCGATCATCTCAATGTTGAACATCGCCATTACCCGGGCGGGGTCAAGCTGGCGCGAGAAGTACTGGGCGCCCCAGCCGCCGCTCTCCTCCGCGGTGAAAGCCACGAACATGAGCCCACGCGCGTTGTTCTTTAGCTTTGCGAAGTGCTGCGCGAGCAGGATCACCGAAGTGATACCCGACGCATCGTCGTTGGCACCGTTGTAGATCGAGTCGCCGTTCACCGGCTTGCCGATGCCCAGGTGATCGTAATGCCCGGAGAAGATCACCTGCTCCGAAGCACGCGTGGTGCCGGGCAGAACACCTACCACGTTGGCCATCCGCTCTTCTGCAAACGAATGCTCGGCCTTTACCGTAAAACTACGGGGTGTCTCCTGCGTCAGAAGAAACACTACGTCGTACTCCGAGGGCAGCATCGCACGCTTCAGTCCAGAAAAACGAGGGAACAGGCGGCTATAGGCCGTATCGACCAGCACCACCAGGTTCTCCTTGCCGGAGGCCAGTCCGCGCACCTCGGAGAACACCTGGCGCGTGTCCACTTTTCCCTGCGGCGCCAGGCGCATCACCCGGAAGCCGCTCTTCTCGTTCACCTTGAATTCTTTCTTCGTGGTGACGACCAGCACGTTCTTTACGTCGAAGTCCTGCTCGTTCACTTCGGCCTTCAGGAGGGTTTGCTTCGGGCGCAGTACCGGGAACTCCTGCAGGAAGCCGGTGGCACCGGGCAGGGGCTGCAGTCCGGCCTTGCGGAACTCGTCGGCGATGAAGGCAGCAGCCTTTTCAATACCAGGCGTGCCGGGCCGGCGGCCGCCGAGCTCGTCGGAGGCAAGGTAGGTTTCGATACGGGTCGCCTCGGCGGCGGAGATGTCGGTCTTTTGTGCACAGGAAAATAAAGGGGCTCCAAAGGCCAGGAGCAAAAACAGCTTTTTATTCATGATTGGGGTTAGTGGGTAATACCGGGTGGCACGCAGAAAGCGCGGAAAACGCGGAATCTTTTTGCATGGGCACTCCGATCGGTGGTCAATATTCTTTGAATTGCAAATGCTTCAATGCCATCATTCCAATTAGCTCGAAGCGTCTTCGATCCGACGCCTCCAAATAAAACGCAGAAGCGTTCGCAAGCGAACGCGGGGAGACCGGCGGATCGTTGCCTGGGAGTACCGAGGTAGCTCCTTCGGCGCTTTATACAACAACGTCCATCTACGGAAAGCAGCACCTTTTTCGGAGGGTTCATCAAGCAGTAAAACAAACTTCCCTTCTGTAAACCGCTCACAAAACGTACTTCCGCGTTTTCTGCGTGCCTACAACGACATCATCTCTTTGAACTTCACCGTCTGGCGGCGGCTCACTTCGATCTTCTCACCGCCTTTCAACTCCAGCAGCAGGCCGCCGTTGAAGTAGGGCTCGATCTTTTCGATGAGGCGCAGGTTCACGATGTGCTTGCGGTTGGCGCGGAAGAACACCTTTTCGTCGAGGCGCTCCTCGAGGGCGTTGAGGGATTTCAGGATGAGGGGCTTGTTGTTGCCGAAGAACACCTTGGCGTAGTTGCCCACGCTCTCGAAGAGGCGAATCTCGGAGAGGCGCACGAACCAGCAGCGGTCGCCGTCCTTCACGAACACCTGGTCGTTCTCGGTGAGCAGGCTCCGGTTACCTTCGGTCGGGAAAGCGGTGCCGCCGTTGCCATGGCCGCCTTCTTCGCCGCGCAGCTTATGGATGGCGTCGGCGAGGCGCTTCGGCTCCACGGGCTTCAGCAGGTAATCGAGCGCGTTGACCTCGAAGGCCTTCAGCGCATAGTCGTCGTAGGCTGTGGTAAAAATCACCTGCGGCGCCTTGTCCACTTCGGCCAGCAGGTCGAACCCGGTCTTGCCGGGCATCTGGATGTCGAGGAAGATCAGGTCCGGGTTGTGGGTCTCGATCTTGGCGAGGCCTTCGTCCACGTTGCTGGCTTCGTCCACGATCTCGATCTCCGGAAATTCCTGGAGCAGCTTGCGCAGCTCAGCCCGGGCCAGTCGTTCGTCGTCAATTATGATCGCTCTCATGAGGATGTTTATTAGTTTATTGGTCTATTCGTTTATTGGTCTATTCGTTTATTGGTCTATTGGTTTATTGGTAAGGGGTCGCCTCTGGTGCCGGCTTTCCTCGATCGGTTCAACTCTTTCTGCCGCATCCGCTACGTGCGCCAGCCAAATCTGAAATCCGAAATCCTACATCTGAGATCCAAGACCCGAGATCTGACATCTAAGCTCCCTACATCCCCACCGGTATCTGCACTTTGGCCTCCACGAGGTCGTCGCCGATCTGGCGGATCTGGAAGCGCGCACGCGCGCCGTACAGCAGTACGAGCCGGTCCTGGGTGCTCGAGAGGCCGAAACCCCCGCCCTGTGCCGAGCCCGAACCGTTGAAGTGGCCGGTGTTCTGCACGGTGAGCTCGTAGAACTGGTCGCGGAAGCCGGAACAGATGCGGACGAGGCCGCCGCGCATCTGCTTGGAGATGCCGTGCTTGATGGCGTTCTCCACGAGCGTCTGCAGCATCATCGGCGGCACCTCGCACTTCAGCGTTTCCTCGTCGAGCTGGTACTCCACCCGCAGCCGGTCCTCGAAGCGGATATGCTCGAGGGCCAGGTAGTCTTTCACGATCCGCAACTCGTCGTTCAGGCAAACAGTCTCCCCTTTCTCCGCCTTCAGCGAGGAACGCAGGATGTTGCTCAGCTCGGTCACGGCCGTGCGGGCGCGTCCCGGGTTTTCATCGATGAGCGCGCGGATGCTGTTGAGGGCGTTGAAGATAAAGTGCGGATTGATATGCGCCTTGATGGTCTTCAGCTCCAGCTCCTTCACCAGCGCCTCCAGCTGCAGGGTGTCCATCTGCTGCTTGCGGCTCTTCGACACGTAGTGGTACATGAAGTAGATCAGGTTCCAGATAAAGAGCAGGAGAAAAAAGGAGAAGGCCAGGGAAAGCACGAGCAGGAAGATGTTCTTCTCGAGGTACTCATGCTCGTTCTTATTGAGCCAGCTGCGGTCCTTGAGCCAGGTGCGGTCCTGCAGCGCCATCATATAGAAGTAGGAGGCGACGGTGGAGAAGAAAAAGGTGATGAGCAGGAACTGCGCTACCTGCCGGTCGAAGGACTTCTGCAGCACGTTGACGCGGATGATCACGAAGCGCATCGCATGAGTGGCCAGGATGCCCAGCAGGATAAAGATGCCGAGACGGCCGAAATACACTTCCACATCTGCCCGGTTATTGAGCTTGTCGAAAGAGTAGGCAAAGAAGGTGTTGATAAAGGCAAAGCTCCCCCACCCTGCTGCCTGGAAAAACCAATACCGCGAAAACTTGCCCAGGTTCATAGAAAACAAATCTACGATATCTGCCGGCCTGCCGGCGCCGAATTATAGGAACGGGCAATCGGGCCGCTGAATGGGCTTCCGGGCCGCCCAAAGGGACTTCTACGGGTTTCCACCGATACTGAAGGATACTCCTTTAGATGCCCTCAGGAGGAACCATTAGGGCCCTAGGTTACCATCGTATTTTCCCTAAGTACAAGGCCGCATTTTTTAATGTTTCCTTACCAAAATCCAATAATTGGTACACCTCGTATCTACTTTAGTAGAGTCCGTAAACCCAACCAACCGTCCCTATGAGCGCCCGTATCCTAAAACTGGTGCTGCTCAGCGGAATCGTCCTGCTGTTTGCAGCTACCTCAAAAGCCCAGAGCTATGGCCGTGTCGTGATCAACGAGTACATGCCATGGACCTCCAACACGTGCGGAGTGGCCACGGAGTTCGTAGAGCTCCTGAACTTCGGCCCCGGCCCCACCAATATCGGATGCTATATCCTTACCAACGGTAAGTATTCGGTGACCATTCCGCCCAACACCATCCTGCAGCCCGGTCAGTATTATGTGATCTCCGGCGTCAACACCCTCGTCACGAATTGCGGCAACATCGACGGCCCCACCGTAGTGAACCTGAACTGGAACACCTGCGGCTGCACCAACACCACGATCCCGACAGCCGCACCCGGTTTCATGCCCGACGGCGGCAACGGCAATCCGAACATGGTGCTCTTCGACGCGAGTATGAACGTGGTGGATGCCGTAACCCGCTCCACCCCCGCCCCTGCCGTGAGCACCATCACCACCTCCAGTGTTTCGAGCCAGTGTGTACGCAAGACCTTCGACCTCGACAACCTGACGCTTAATTACGAAGTGCTCGGCATGTCGACCGGCCAGGCCAACTCCTTTGCCCGCAGGCTCGATGGCGATTGCGAATGGATCAAGCAGCCGCAGATCTCGGCGGGCGCCAACAACAACAAGACCTCCGGCGGTACGTCCAGCATCACCTACTCGATGAACATCGTGAACGCTATGGACTACTGCACCGGACAGCGCGGCGCCGTCACCATTACCGCTTCCGGCTCCAACATCTCCACCTTCTTCCCGATGGAGTATACGATCGCCTACGACGCCGATGGCAACGGCGTGTTCGACTTCAGCGATACGTATACCTACGGATCCGACAACTCCTCCCCCGACATCGAGCTTACCGGTCTTGCAGGCGGCTCCTACCGCGTAACGGTCGGCTCCTACAAAGGCTGCAACCTGAAGACCTTCGTGTTCAGCATCCTGCCCTGCGGCCCGCTGCTGCCGATCAAGCTGCTGCACTTCGGACTTGCCGGCTCCAGCCCCGACGAGCACACCTTCAACTGGCGGCTGGCCGATTTGGAAGGCCTGGAAACGCTGGCCCTCGAAAGCAGCACCGACGGCGCCACCTTCCGCACCGAGCACCAGGTGGTGCTGACCCGCAACAGTCCGCGCAACGTTCGCCAGTCCGTGGCGCGCCGCCCGGGCACGTCGTACTACCGCCTGCGCATCACCGGCGCCAACGGCCGCCCCGAATACTCGCGCGTCATCAACACCGGCGCCGGCCTTTCGGTGCAGGGCCTGCGGCCCAACCCGGCCACGAACCGCACGGTACTCGAGATCCAGTCGCCCGGCGAGCGCCCCGTACGCTACCGCGTCTACGGCGTCGACGGGCGCCCGCTCCTGCAGGGCAGCGTGCGCCTGCATGCCGGCACCAACGAGATCCCGCTCCAGGTGAGCAGCCTGCCGGCAGGTCTGTACCAGGTGTCGGTGGATGGCAACGGTGGCGACAAGCCCATGACGCTCCGCTTCATGAAGCAGTAACCGTGTTTGCAACGATCATAGAAATGCATTTGCCGAAGGCCACAGCCGGAAGCAAATGCATTTTCTTTGCGGCATATGCTGCCCGCCACCAAACACCTCTCCGATCTGATCCGGATGGATATCGGTGCCTACGAGGCGATCCGCGCCGGTATACGCACGGTGCTGTACCGGGGCGACCGCACCGACGCCCGGGCCTTGCTCGAAGTCTTCCTCGAGCGCCCCTTCCAGTACGAGCGCGGGCTGCTGCTGCCGGTATTTGCACGTCATGGCGACCCTACCTTCGCCCCGCTCCTGGCGAAGCCCTGCCTCGAGGGGGAACGCCTTCATGCCGAAGCACCGGCCGAAGTGCTCGAGGTGCTGGGAAGCCTGCAATGGGCGCCAGCGCGGGCGGTGCTTCACCATTATGCGCTCGTCGAAAACGACGATTATTACAATGCCGCCTCAGCTACCCTCGGACTACTTCATGTTGATTGCAGCGAGTGGCGGGCCGTGATCGAGGCCGCGGTGCGCGCAACCCTGGGCAAGAACCTGTTTCCGGAGTTTGTGCCTGCGCTCGTAGCGACGCTTCCGAACCGCGTGGAGCTGCTTCCCGAGCTTTACCACTCCGGCCGCGAATGGGCGTCCACTGATTGTAACGCCGGCCTCCTGCTGGGGTTTGCAGGAAGTGGCGAAGCAGGATTTCCCTGGTTCCTCGACGCGCTGCTGGACCCGTGCTACGAGGCGGGCGGCTCCGGCACCGGCACCCGCTACCACGCCTACCGCGGTATGATACTGGCCGGGCTGACCTTCCGCGAGCTCTTCGACCATGTGCTGGCGATAGCCGACGAAGAACAACAGCGCTATGCCCTCGGAGTACTACGGTCGCTGCTGGAAGTGAAATGCAACAACCCCGAACTTTCTGTTCAGGATCCGGAAAGCTTTCCGGACACCTACCATGCACTGCTGCGCAACTCGTTGCGGGAGACGCTTGTGGAGGCATCAGCACGCTACGCAGCAAGGGAAGAGGCGGAGGAGCTGCGCACACTGGTAGAAATACGGATCAGGGATACGGCCGGCGACCTCACCTGAACTTTTTCCCGGCACCTGCACCTACCTTTAAGCATGCATTCTTTCAACGAACAGCGGAGGGCGATTGCTGCGGACGGCTTTACCGTATTGCCGCCGCTTTACTCAGAAGCGGAAGTAGCTTCCCTGCTCGCCGCCATCGACGCAGCAGGGTTGCAGGAAGCGGGGCGCTTTGCCGTTCGTCGCTTCCTGCATGCGGCGCCGGCCTGCCGCGCCTTGCTGATGACGCCTGCGCTGCGGGCTGCCCTCCACGAGCTTTTCGGCGAGGGCTATCGTCTCGTGAAAGCGATCTATTTCGACAAGCCACCGGCGGCCAACTGGTTCGTGGCCGGCCACCAGGACCTGACGATCGCCGTAAAGGAGCGCGCCGCGTTACCGGGCTTCGGTCCCTGGACCCGGAAGGAAGAACAGTGGGCCGTGCAGCCGCCGCTCCAGGTGCTGGAAAACAACTTCACGCTCCGCATCCACCTCGACGACACCGATGCGGAGAACGGGGCGCTGCGGGTACGGGCCGGCTCGCACCGCCAGGGCATCCTTCGGGCCGATGCCGCCACAGGCTTCGAAGAGGTGCTGTGCCCGGTTGCCCGCGGTGGCGCGTTGTTGATGCGCCCGCTCCTGTGGCACGCTTCCTCGCGGAGCGCCACCGACCGGCCCCGGCGCGTGCTGCATCTCGAGTTCTCGGATTCCGAGTTACCGCCGCCGCTGCAATGGGCTGAAGAACTATCGTTGTCGGGAACGGAGGAGCGCGCCTGAAACCCGGGTGAAAGAAACGCCACCGCCGCCGCGGCGCACGGCCCGTCCGCCGCGGGAACGCCTCGGCAGGATGTAATTGAGGTGACGAGCAGGAACGCCGAACATTGACAAAAAAAGATGAAGCCCCTGCTCCTCTTCACTTCGCTGCTCCTTCTTTCCAGCGCGGCGCTCGCTCAGGCCGAGCCCTTCGCACCGGGACTGCTGCCCTACGGCGCCTTCGGCCTTTCGGTATCGCCCGACGGTCGCGAAGCCTTTTTCGTGCACTCCAACGGTGGGCGCGATACGATGCAGCTGTACCACATGGTGAAGCGGGGACGCCGGTGGACCCGGCCCCGGCCTTGGGCCCATGCCGACGGCGCGCAGCGCCAGATCGACCCGGCCTTCTCGCCCGACGGGCAGCACCTGCTGCTCAACATCAACGGGCCGGGCACCCGCAGCTTCGACATCTTCATCAGCCACCGCCGCGACACCGGGTGGAGCCGCCCCGAGCCGATCGCGGCGCTCAACTCCGACTCCTCCGACTTTTACGCTACGATGGCCCGGAGCGGCAACATCTACTTCACCCGCCGCCTGCACAACAGCAACGATATCTGGATGAGCCGATTCGAGAACGGCGCCTACACGGCACCGGTACCGCTCGACAGCAGCCTCAATAGCTCCGGCAACGAGACCAATCCCTTCATCGACCCCGACGAGCGCTACCTGCTGCTGCTCTGCGACCGCCCCGGCGGCGCCGGCTCCGGCGACCTCCACATCGCCCGGCGCCGGGGCAATGGCTGGGCGCCTGCCGAAAACCTGGGCCCGGCCGTCAATACCCCGGTAAGCGAATTTTGCCCTTCGGTACACCCCGGCAGCCGGCGTTTTTACTTCTCGCGCACCCAGGTGCTCCCCGGCGGGCGCCGGATCGAGTCGATCTATAGCATCCCCTTGCGGAAGCTGCCCGCGTTGCGCCGGAGCTGAGCACAGGCGTACCTTCAGGGAAAGAAAGACCCATGAAAAAATGCACCCTTTTCGTGCTGCTCGCCCTCTCCTGTACCATCCTGTGGGCGCAGGACGGAAAATGGACGCTCGGTGCCGAAGGCGGGGCCAGCCTCGCATCGGCCCGCGGCGAGCGTACGCCCTTCGAAGGACAGCAGCCCCTGTTTGCACCCGCGGCCGGCATCATCCTGCAGCGGGCGCTGCACGGCCGCCTCTTCTTCCGCAGCGGGCTCTCGCTCACACAAAAAGGGCTGCGCTGGACGGGTGCCGCCATCGGGAGCAACGGCACCGTGCTTGCCCGCGCCGAGCAGACGCACCGCCTGCACTACTTCACCGTACCCCTGCTGGTGGGCATCCATATGGGTAGCAACCGCGGGCGGATCTACCTGCAGGCAGGCCCCTGGGCCGGCTTCCTGCTGCGCGAGCGTGCCGAGCTTAAGGGGCCCGGGGTAAACGACCGGGCCGACAACGAAGGCCGCTACCGGAAGACCGACTTCGGACTTGCTGCCGGCGTTGGCGGACTCTTCCCGGTAAGCCGGAAAATGGCGTTCAGCCTCGAGTTGCGCGACGAGCTCGGGCTTACGAATAGCAGCGATATCGATGGTCCCGACAACGGCGTGCTGCGGACCAACGCCCTGAGCCTGCTCCTGGGCGTCCGGTTCGGCCTGTAGCAACGGCAGGCGAAAACCGCTATTTTCGGGGCAGCGGCGCAAAGCCGCTCTGTACTTATGGCCACCTATACCCTCCCCTATTTCGGTGCCATCGACACCGGCGCTCCCGAAGAATTCTACGACGCCGAGGCCACCTTCGGCAACGGCCCGCTTTCCCTCGACCTCAACGTCGACGAAGCCAGCGTGGCGCCGGAGTCGCTCGACAAGGTGAAGCGCTTCCTCGAAGACCTGCCCGCCCTCGACCGGAAGGCCCGTGCCCTCATGGCCGAAGACTTCCATGGCGGCGGCGACACGGTAACGGAGTACCTGGAGCATCACTCCGAGGAGCTCGGCAACGCATTGGATCCGCTCCTGGAGGGTTCCGACGCGGCCGCTCCCCGCGACGAGCGCCTCCTGAAGGCCCTGCGCTGGGTGCGTGCCGGCTTCTACCCCAACGACGAGGAAGTGTTCGCCACCCTCGACTACAGCCTCGGCGAAGACCTCACTCAATACCTCATCGTCGTCAACCTCGACGCCAACGGCGAGCTCGCGTATATGACCATGGAGAGTTGATCTCAGATCCGGGATCTCGGATGTGAGATCTGTTTTCGGCGGGTAGTTTTCCTATTGATACCGGACAGTTCCTAAGTCGTTGTCGACGAGTTGGGCCACGAATACCGCAAAAAACTTCAGGACGCACTTGGTGAAACCTCCGCCAGGCGCAGGAAATGATGCCACCGGAAGCAGATCCGAGATCACAGATCTGAGATCTAAGATCCTGGTGCGGCAACATAATTGCATCCGGTATGTTAAGCTTCCGCCCGGCCGTAGTTTGACGGCTGCGGACCGCCAGTTTCGGCTATTTTTGTCCCTCCTCCCGGCGGTAGCGCCGGGAAGCCCAAAATCGTCCTCATGCAGATACCCCCCGGCCCGCTGTTGCAACAGATCGACAGTCCCGAAGACCTTAAGAAGCTTTCCAAAGAGCAGCTGCACCAGGTGTGCGACGAATTGCGCCAATACATCATCGACGTGGTGAGCGTGCACGGCGGCCACTTTGCCGCCTCCCTCGGCGTGGTGGAGCTCTCCGTGGCCCTGCACTACGTGTACAACACGCCCTACGACCAGCTCGTTTGGGACGTGGGGCACCAGGCCTACGGCCACAAGATCCTCACCGGCCGCCGCGAGTCCTTCCTCTCCAACCGGAAGTACAAAGGCCTCTCGGGCTTCCCGAAGCGCAGCGAGAGCGAATACGACACCTTCGGTGTGGGCCATTCCTCCACCTCCATCTCCGCCGCGCTCGGCATGGCCATGGCCGCCCGCTACAAGGGCGAGAAGGACCGCAAGTCGGTGGCGGTGATCGGTGACGGCTCCATGACCGCGGGTATGGCCTTCGAGGCCATGAACCACGCCGGCGTGGCCGACTCCGACGTGCTGATCATCCTCAACGACAACTGCATGAGCATCGACCCCAACGTGGGCGCGCTCAAGGAATACCTGACCGACATCTCCACCTCGCCCGCCTACAACAAGGTGCGCGACGAGGTCTGGAACCTGCTCGGCAAACTGCCCGTGGGAAAGAAATTTACGCGCGACATGGCCTCCAAGCTCGAGGCCTCGTTCAAGGGCATGGTCAACAAGAGCTCCAACCTCTTCGAGGCGCTCAACCTCCGCTACTTCGGCCCTATCGACGGCCACAACATCACGAAGCTGGTGGATACCCTCTCCGACCTGCGCCATATCCCCGGCCCCAAGCTGCTGCACATCGTAACCGTGAAGGGCAAGGGCTACGCACTCGCCGAAAAGGACCAGACGAAGTGGCATGCCCCGGGCCTTTTCGACAAGATCACCGGCGAGATCTACAAGAAGAAATTCGACGTGCCGCAGGCACCCAAATACCAGGACGTGTTCGGCCATACCATGATCGAGCTCGCCGAGGCCAACGAAAAGGTGATGGGCATCACGCCCGCCATGCCTTCCGGCTCCTCGCTCAAGTTCATGATGGAAAAGATGCCGCACCGCGCCTTCGACGTGGGCATCTGCGAGCAGCACGCCGTGACGCTCTCCGCCGGCCTCGCCACGCAGGGCCTCCGCGTGTTCTGCAACATCTACTCCTCCTTCATGCAACGCGCCTTCGACCAGGTAGTGCACGACGTGGCCATCCAGAAGCTGCCCGTGGTATTCTGCCTCGACCGCGCGGGCCTCGTGGGCGAAGACGGCCCGACGCACCATGGCGCTTACGACATCCCGTATTTCCGCTGCATCCCCAATATGATCATCTCCGCGCCGATGAACGAGCAGGAGCTGCGCAACCTGATGTACACCGCCCAGCTCGAGAGCACGGAGCTACCCTTCGTGATCCGCTACCCGCGTGGTGAGGGCGTGATGCCGGAGTGGCGCAAGCCGCTCGAAGCGGTGACGATCGGCAAAGGACGCCGCCTGCGCACGGGCAAGGACGTGGCCATTCTTTCGTTCGGCCACCCCGGCAATTTCGCCGCGGCTGCCATCCGCGAGCTGAAGGGCGAAGGCATCGAGCCGGCTCATTACGATATGCGTTTTGCGAAGCCCCTCGACGCCGAGCTGCTGCACGAGGCGCTGCGCTCCTACGACAAGATCGTGACCGTAGAAGACGGCACGGTGGTCGGCGGCTTCGGCGCGGCGGTGCTCGAGTTTATGGCGGAGCATGGCTACAAGAACGACGTGCGCATCCTCGGCATCCCCGACCGCGTGGTGGAGCACGGCACGCTGAAGGAACTGCACAAGGAATGCGGCTACGATGCCCCGGCCATCGCCGAGGCGGTGCGCGACCTGTGCCGGATCTCGGTGGCGGCCATCATCGCGCAGCCGGAAGCGTGAATCGTCAATCCTGAATCATGAACGGAGCATACTTATGGATGCCCCTCGTTCTAAAAGATCCTGGGTAATCTCCAGGAGAAAAGCGGCCCTGCGGGGCTGCTTTTCTTTTATTGTATCTTGACCGCCGCAACGCCATGGGAAAAATCAAACGACGCCACAAAACGCTCGTGCAGCGCGCCGCCGCCGCATTTATCGACGCAGTGATCTTCCTGCCCGTCAGCATCGCGTGCACGGCGCTTGCCGGCGAAGGAGATCCGCTGTCCGAATACTTCGAGGAAGGCATATCCGTAGTACTACTGACCGCCTACCGGGTCTTCATGCACGGACGCTTCGGCTGGACGGTGGGCAAGCGTGCCTCCGACCTGAAAGTCACCCTTGCCGGCGAGGAGCAAGGCACCATCGGCTACGGGCGTGCCTTGCTCCGGGAGCTTCCCTCGCTGCTTTACGGAACCCTGGTGATGTTGCTCCTTTCCCGTGCACCGGTTGCCGTGGCCGGCCTGCCTGCCCGCTCGCTTACGCTGGAGGGGATCGTGATCGGGCTCTCCTTCGTGGATATCGGTATCGCGTTCTTTCACCCGCAACGCCGCGCGCTTCACGACCTGGTGGCCGGCTCGGTAGTGCTCGACGTAACGAAATACCGCAAATGGGATCCCGAGTACCGCGAGGTGCTGCAAGAGGCCGCCGAGCGCCTGTAGGCAACTCCAAGGCTTTACACAACAAACCGGAAACTACTTCTTCCGCGCATTCTGTTTCACATTGTTGAGCAGGGCCCGCGCATCGCTCACTACGTCGTGCAGCGTCACGACCTGCACGTTGGGGTAGCGGCGGAACTTGGCAAGCAGCGCCTGGCCTTCGGGCGTTTCGTCGATCATGACCACGCAGAAGCGGATATGGAGCGATTGGAGGATCAGCTTCTCCACGTCGGGAAAGATCGGGAAGTCGCCGTCGGTGATGAGGAAGATCTCGTTGTTGGCACCGGGCAGCAGCTTGCGCTCGGCCTCGCGGTAGCCCTCTTGTATCGCCGCCGAGCCGTTGGTCGCCTCGCCCAGCGAGCGCAGCGAATCCACGAGCCCCGATAGCCGCTTCGGATCGTTCACCGATGACGTTTCATAAAGCCGCAGGGTCGCCTCAGCGAAGCGGTAGATCGTGACCTTGTCCACCGGGCGAAGGGCCCGCACGAGCGGCCGCATGGCGGTCTTCAGCAGGTTCATCCGGTTGGCCTTTTTCATCGAATTCGAGAGATCCAGCAGAAATACGATGTTGTTGGGTTTGTAGTAGCGCTCGTCGAGCTCGGGGTCGCCGGGAGCGGTGGGCGGCAGTGTGTCCAGGGCTGCAGGCGGTGGCACCGTGGTATCAGGCCGGAGGCGGAAGATGTCGGTGGCGCCCACCGTGCCGGAGTCGGACACGAAGTAAGCGTCGCCGCTGAGTGGGTCGAGGGCGAAGCCGCGCTCGGCGCCGCTGCTGTTGATGGAGGGGCCGAGGTTCTTCGGTACGCTCCATTCCGTCCAGCCCGGGCCGCTACGCGTGCAGCGATAGAGGTCGGCGCCTCCCTGCCCGCCGGGGCGGTCGGAAGAAAAGAACAGGGTGCTGCCGTCGGGCGAGACCGAGGGCGCCCCCTCACGGAAGGGCGTATTGACAGAGAGCTTTTGCGGCGAAGCCCAGCGGATGCGGCTCCACTCGCGCTCTTCGGGGTTCAGCGGCACGCACACGAAAAGATCCTCGTTGCCACCGCGCACGATGCTCAGGAACAGCGCCCGTGCCGGCTCGAAGATGCAGGCGCCGGTATAGCGGCTGTTGAGCATCGTATCGGCGCCTTCGAACGGCACGGAAAGAAAACTGCCTTCGCCGGCAGCAACGGCTGCATAGGCCAGGCCTGCCGTCTGGTACACGCGCCGGTTCAGCGTACGGAAATGCCCGTTCACAAGGTACTGGCCTTCACAGAGCGCCCCGTATAAATACTTATCACCGGAAGAAGGCGGATTGAGCGGAGCGAGGTCGGTCTTGGGCAACCAGCCCGCGGAGCCGCGGACGCTATAGCGGATGATGAAGCCACCGCTTGCCGCCGGCTCGCTGAAAAACAGCGTATCGCCACCGGGCGAGAACACCGGCAGCACCTGCGCGCGGGCGTCGTTGACCGAGGGCCCGAGGTTCTCGCGCGCGCCGGTCCATTGCGCCAGGGTATCCCGGGAGAGACCAAACAGCAGGAGCAGCAGTATGAGGAGCCGGGTGCGCATCGGGATCGGTTTACAAATATTCCTGCGCCGGCAGGCCGCGGCATCATAAAAGAGGAGCCGCAGCGTTCTGAGGACGGTTTACACAGGAGGATGACCGAAAGGTATGAAAAAAAGCGGGGCGGCGGGAGTGGCGGTCATTTTATGGAAACCGATCAAAACAGCATCCCATGCGTATGAACCGCCTCTTGGTGTACTTCCTCCCCGTTGCCGGCCTCTTGCTCGCGGCAGGCCTTTTCCTACATTCGGCCGGGGGCGTGGCGAAGCCCGGGTCCGGGAACGCGCCAAGGGTGGCAGCAGCTCCTGCAGCGAAGCGGGCAGCCCCCGCCGCAGGCGCCACAACGGCTGCCACGGCAACCGCACAACGCCGCAGCCGCCATGCACGCGAGCTCATTTCGTTCGCCCGGCGCAACGGCTATTCCACCCATATTGCGTTCCTCATCGACATGCGCCTCCCGAGCGGCCGGGCCCGGTTCTTTATCCACGACCTGGTGCGCGACTCGGTGCTGGCCGCCGGCCTCGTGGCGCACGGCTCCTGCAACGCAGGCTTTCTCGAAGAGGCCTCCTTTTCAGCGGAGCCGGGCTGCGGCTGCAGCTCCCTCGGCCGCTACAAGGTGGGCTATTCCTACACCGGTAATTACGGCAAGGCCTTCAAGCTGTACGGACTCGACAGCAGCAACCGCACGGCCTTCGAGCGCTTCGTGGTACTGCATGCCTATCGCTGCGTGCCCGACACCGAAGTGTATCCGGAATCGATCTGCAACTCGCTCGGCTGCCCGATGGTGTCCAACCGATTCCTGGAAACGGCGGCCGGCTACCTCGCCCGCGAAAGAAAACCGGTACTGCTCTGGGTCTACCGTTGAGCCGCATTCGTATCTTTCGGCCCTTACAAAAAGTACCTATGCGCCTCCTCCCTGTACTCTGTGCCGCCGGCCTTTTGTTTGCCTGTAACGGGAAGTCTGCCCAAGCGCCGACCGAGCGCGCCCAGCTGCGCAGCCTCGAATGGCTCCTGGGCAAGTGGGATATGTCGGCCGCGGGCAGGCCCGCGGAAGCCGGAAAGCGGCAGGTGGAAGAGTGGCGGCGGCAGAACGACAGCAGTTTCACCGGGCGCAGCTACCTGCTTGCCGACGGCAGCACCGACACCACGTTCTTCGAATCGGTCACACTCAAGCAAGGTGCTGCCGGCCTGCAATACATCGTGCATGTCGCCGACCAGAACTCCGGCCAGCCCGTGACCTTCACACGCATCGATTCGGGCAGCACCGTATATACCTTCGCCAACCCAACGCACGACAACCCGCAGCGTATCGGCTACCGGAAGGTGAGCGCCGATTCAGCGCTGGCCACTGTCGAGGGCCGCTCGGCGATGGGCGTGCCGCGGGTAATCGAGATCTCGCTCCGCCGGATGCGGTAGCCGTTTGCGGTTTGATGTTCGGGGAAGGTCCCGTTGCGGACCAAACGCTATCTCCAAATAACTGTTGCCGGAAAGGAGAACGCCCCCCGAAGCTTCGGGGTTTATGACGAAACTGATGGATGCAGATGATTCGGGCATTCGAATCCTTGTTCCATACTTGGAAGCAGTCATTTCAAGCACAGCGTTCCGAAGCTTCGGTACAATCTCCATCACCTTCGGAGTGCCCAAAGAGCCTTTCTGTTGCAGCCCTCCGCGTAACGCAGGAGATTGCTTCGCCTGGCTCGCAATGACCTGTTCGCCGAAAAATGTGCGCTCTCCGAAACGTAATTTATCGCAGGTGTCTTTCATCGCCGGCCGGACAAAAAATAATAGGACCCGGAGCTTCCGGGTCCTATTACCAGTTATGGCCGCTGGCGGAGCCAACTATAAACTTCAAACTCACAACAGGTGCATGTGCTCCTCGTCGGTGAGGCCTTCTTCCGTTTCGTTGTATTCTACCAGGAAGTTGTTGCGCCCCTCTCCGATGATGATGCGGAGGAACTTCTGCTGCACGAGCTCCAGCATGGAGAGGAACAGGAAGATGGCGTGTACGCGGTTCTCGGCCCGCTCGAATACGCTTTCGAAGGAGAGCGTGCGGCGGCTCTGCGCCACGGAGATCATGCTCGTTTTGGTGGCCTCCATGCTGTAGTTATACTGCACCACGGTATGCACGGGCTTGTTGTGCTTCTCATGCAGGCGCTGAATCACCTTCTCGAAAGCCTTCATCAGCTTGAAGAGCGTGATGGCCTGCACCTCGGTGCCCTCGGCCGCTTCCTCGCCGATGGAGGAAAGCTCTTTCTGGATGTTGCCGCGGCGGATCAGCAGCATGCGCTCGGCTTCCATCTCGGCCATCTGCGCAGCGGCCTCCTTGTATTTCTTGTATTCGAGGATCTTGTCGACGAGCTCGAGACGCGGGTCGATCTCGTTGCCCTGGGCGTCCACCTCCTTGCGGGGCAGCAGCATCTTGGCCTTGATCCGCATCAGCGTGGAAACGAAGAGGATGAACTCGCTCGAGAGCTCGATATTGAGCGTCTCCTGCGAATGGATGTAGGCCAGGAAGTCCTTGATGATCGTCGTGATCGGGATATTGTAGATGTCCAGCTCGTCGCGCTCGATGAAGAACAACAGCAGGTCGAAGGGGCCCTCGAACTGGGGGAGCTGGATCTTATAATTGATGTTGTGTGCAGCCATAGGGAAAGAAACGAAAATCCCGCGGCTTTCGTGCCACGGGACCCTCAAAGTTACGCTTTTCTGTTATAAGGCTACGCCAACGCCCACGCCGAGTACCGAGCGCATCTGGATGGCGTTCTGGTTCTTGTTGGGGCCGAAGTACTTCACGTTGCCGTCGTAGATGAGATCGTAGTTGTAGACCACCTTGAGCCACTTGTTCACGCTCATGGTGACGTTATTGGTCCAGTACACGTCGAGGCCGTTGCGGCTCGCCTGCTTCGTGTCGTAGGAGGCGTCGAGGCGGGTGCGGTAGTGCACGTTCTTGAACACGTTGCGGTTGTATTGCAGGGTTACCATGGGGCCGATCTCGAAGCGCGAGGTGCGCTCGGGGTCTACCTCATAGATGCTGGCCAGCGTGCGCTCGGTTTCGCCGGTGGGCTTCACGCCACCCTGGTAGTTGAAGCTGTAGGGGTTGTTGCTCACGATCACCCAGCGGCCCACCACGCCCACGGCAAGGAGGGTGTTGCGGCTCGGCGCCCAGTGCATGCCGGGGCTGAAGGAGAGGTAGGCCGGCGCAAAGAAGCCGGAGATGCGGCGGCGCGGCGACTCGGAATAGTCGTAGCCGTTTGAGAACTGCGTGCGCAGGTTGGCCTGGAAGCCGAGGCCGAAGCGGGGCACGGCGTGGAAGGTATAGCGGGTATGCAGCTCGAGCTTATCGTCGACCTTGCGGATGCCGGAAGACTGAACGTTGGACAGGCCGTACGAAAGGTCCACAGAAGTATTCCAGTTGTGGCGGCTCTCGTACTTGACGGTATCCCAGCCTGAGCGGCCCCAGCTCTTATTGGCAAAGAGGTAAGCCGAGGCGACGCCTGTCAGCGAATATTTTTCGGGGGCTACCGTAAAGTTGCGGCTTCCGGTCTGTGCGCCTACGATGCTCACCATACCCCCCCGGTTCCATTTCGGGTTCTTCATCTTGCGGGGGGCGGTCTGCGCAATGGACGTGAGCGCGAGGCAGAGGGCCCCGGCCGACAGTAGTGCTCTTCTCATAAAACAGTTGTTGGTTTTAATACCGTGCTCCCGGAGGGCGCGGGTCTCAAAAATAGGAGAAAATATTCAATCGGGCGATGCGGGACCGCCGCGTTGTGCACAGCGCAGAAAAGTGCCGGCGCTTTGGCGGCAGCACCGCACTTTTGCAGCCTATGACCGCACGCGAACGATGGATCAACTGGGGGCTTTTTGTGCTGCTGGCCCTGATCTGGGGATCTTCCTTCATCCTGATGAAGATCGGGAAGGAGCACCTGACGGGCCTGCAGATCGGATCGCTGCGGATTCTCTCGGCAGGCCTCGTGTTCCTTCCGTTCGCGCTGTTCCAGGTGCGGCGGCTGCCGCGGCGCAAGCTGCCGCTGGTGGCGCTTTCGGGGGTGCTCGGCAACCTGCTGCCGGCCTATCTTTTTGCCACGGCCATTGAAAAGATCGACTCGGCCCTCGAGGGCATCCTCAACTCGCTGACGCCGCTGTTCGTGATCGTGGTGGGCGTCCTGTTCTTCAAGCTGAAGCTACCTGCGCGCAAGGTGCTGGGCGTGATCGTGGGCTTCGTGGGACTGCTCCTGCTGACGCTTTCGAGCGGCATCGGTGCTTCCGACATCGGCTATGCCGCGCTCATCCTGCTGGCGACGCTAATGTATGGCATCAACGTCAACCTCGTGAACCACTACCTGAAGGGCCTTGACCCCATCGCTATGGCTACCGTGTCGCTGAGCATTGTGGCGGTGCCTGCGGCGATCGTGGTGGCGCAGCAGGAGCTCGTGTCGATGGCGGTGCACGACGCGGCGGCCCGCTGGAGCATAGGCGCCTCGGCCCTGCTCGGCATCGTGGGCAGCGCGGTGGCCACCGCCCTGTTTTACCTCCTCATCAAGCGGGCCGGCGGCCTCTTCGCCTCGCTCGTCACCTATGCCATCCCGGTGGTGGCCATCGGCTGGGGCCTGCTCGCCGGCGAGCACGTCACCCTCCTGCAGATGGCCTGCCTAGGGGTCATCCTGTTTGGGGTATACCTCGGCAACAAGAGCTGATCTCAGATCGGTGATCTCAGATCGGTGATCGCAGATCTGTGATCTGTTCTTAGACGAACATTTCCTTTAGTCCCGCACCTGCAGGTGTACCTCATAAGGAACGGTGTTGCTCCCGACCAGCACATAGCCGCAATAAAAAAGCCTCCCCGCAAAGCGGAAAGGCCCAATATTGTAACGTCTGTCTGATCCGAAACAGATCACAGATCCGAGATCTGAGATCTGAGATCCTCACACCACCATGATCTCTTTCTCTTTCGCCACGAGGTGCTTTTCCACGAGGGCGATATACTTGTTGGTGAGTTCCTGCACCTCGGCCTCGTAATCTTTGGCGGCGTCTTCGGAGAGGCCGTTCTTCTGGGCCTTCTTGATGCTTTCGATGGCGTCGCGGCGGATGTTGCGGATGGCCACGCGGCTATGCTCGCCCTCGCCCTGGCAGCGTTTTACGAGCTCGCGGCGGCGCTCCTCGGTCAGCGGCGGCAGGAAGAGGCGGATGATGATGCCGTCGTTCTGCGGGTTGAGGCCTATGTTGGAGTTGATGATCGCGCGCTCGATGGGCTGGAGCATGTTCTTTTCCCAGGGCTGGATGGTGAGGGTGCGGGCGTCCATCACGCTCACGTTGCCTACCTGGTTGAGGGGTGTCGGGGAGCCATAATAGTCCACCATGATGCCTTCGAGGATCATGGGATTTGCCTTGCCGGCGCGGATCTTGCCGAGCTCGGACTCCAGGTGGCTGATGGCCTTCTGCATCGAATCTTCTGCCATTTCCAGCGTAAGCGACACTTCTTCTGACATATAAAGTTTTGATTTAGTGAGGCAAAGCTAAGGAACAAAATAGATCTCGGATCTCAGATCTCGGATTTGAGATCTGTTTCTGACCAGCCTTTTCCGGCTGCCCTGCACACCGCGCCGAAGGCAGCCGGCGGCGCAAAAAGTTTGTGGAGGAAGAGATCACAGATCCGAGATCACCGATCCGAGATAAAAAAGACCCCGCCAGTAGCGGGGTCCTCACTTCGATATTCAATATTCCGTATTCGATATTCGTTATTCCCTAGTTTTCGGCGACGGCCGACTCGGCGGAGATGGGTACCACCTTGGTGACCAGCGGGGTATGGCCTTCGGCTATGTTCTTCGTGAGCGGCTCGGCAACGGCGGAGCGGCGGCTGATCCGCTTTTCCTTGCGCGTATAGATCAGCAGCGCAAGCAGCGAAAAGGAAACGCCGAAGATGAGGAGCATCAGGTAGTTGGGTCCCAGCGTGCGGCCGAAATAAGCGATGGAGATAAACGCCATATTCAGCACGAGGCAGGAGAAGGTCACGTATTTGTGGTTGAGGCCCCGATCCAGCAGCAGGTGGTGGATGTGGTTGCGGTCGGGCGAGAAGGGCGAGCGTCCGTTGAGGATGCGGATCGAGAACACGCGGAGCGTGTCGGTCAGCGGCACTACGAGAATGGCGAAACCCACGGCCACGGCTGAGGGGATCGGGTAGGCAACCGCCGGGTTGTCGGCCACAGAGATGAACTTGATCACCAGCACGGCATTGACAAGGCCCAGCATCAGCGAGCCGGAGTCGCCCATGAAGATCTTGGCCGGGTTGTAGTTGAAGATCAGGAAGGCCATCAGCGAGCCAGCCACCGCGAAGGAGAGCACGGCATAGGCCTGAACGCCCACCATCACGAAGTAGGCGCCGAACACGCAGCTCGTGAGCAGGCCGAGGGTTCCGGCGAGGCCGTCGACCCCGTCGATCAGGTTGAAGGCGTTGACGATCACGATGATGGTGAGGTAGCTCAGCGCGAGGCTAAGCGCTTCCGGCAGCTCCCAGAGCCCGAAAAGGCCATACATAGAGTCGATACGGACCTTGCAGAGGTGGATGATGATGGCAGCGGCCAGCACCTGGCCGAGGAACTTCTTGGTGGCGCTCAGCACGAGGATATCGTCCTTGATGCCGAGGAAGAAGATGACGGTTGCAGCGGCAAAGAAATACTGGAACTCGGGTGTATCCTTCAGGGAAACCGTGAGGAGGCTGGAGAGAAAGAAGCCGATGAAGATGCCGACACCACCAAGGGAGGCAATGGGCTTCGTGTGGAGCTTGCGGGCATCGGGCACGTCGTAGAGCTTTTTCAGCTCGGCTATACGCATCACGACCGGGATGGCCAGGAACGTAAGGACGAAGGAAACAGATGCAGTCAAGAGCACATTGAGCATACAGCGTGGTTTGGGTTTAGCTTACAAGTTTCATGGGTAAGGGATACGCACTAGCGAACGCAGGAACCGCTGTCGGCTGTCGTTCGCGCTCAATTACGCGGCGAAAATAACCATTATACATCATTTAACATAGGAAATTCCCGGGAGACTACGGTTTTTTGAATGCAAAAAGGTTGCACATTTGCACGGCACGGGAGTCCCCGCAGCACTTCACACAAAAGGTTAAAAATCAATAAAAAATCTATGCCAAGCCTGCAAGAGATCGCCAGCCAGGTACGCCGCGACATCCTCCGGATGGTACATGGGGTGAACAGCGGACACCCCGGTGGCTCCTTGGGATGCGCCGACTTCCTGACCGCCCTGTACTTCGAGGTCATGACCCACAACCCGGCCTTTGATATGGACGCGAAGGAAGAGGACGTATTCATCCTCTCCAACGGGCACATCTCGCCGGTGTTCTACTCGGTGCTGGCCCGCTCCGGCTATTTCGAGGCATCGGAAATGGCCACCTTCCGCAAGATCGACTCCCGCCTGCAGGGCCACCCCACCACCCACGAGGGGCTTCCGGGCGTGCGCATTGCCTCCGGCTCGCTCGGCCAGGGCATGAGCGTGGCCATCGGCGCTGCCCTCGCCAAGAAGCTCAACAACGACCAGCACGTAGTGTGGTCGCTCCATGGCGACGGCGAGCTGCAGGAAGGCCAGAACTGGGAGGCCATCATGTTCGCCCCCAACAAGAACGTCGACAACCTCATCGCCACCATCGACTGGAACGGCCAGCAGATCGACGGCCCGACCTATAAAGTGAACTCCCTCGGCAACATCCGCGAGAAGTTCGACGCCTTCGGCTGGCATACCCTCGAGATGAACGGCAACGACATGGACGAGGTGGTACACACCCTGAAAGAGGCCAAATCGCTCGTAGGCAAGGGCAAGCCCATCGCCATCATCATGCACACGATCATGGGCAGCGGGGTCGATTTCATGGAAAACGACCACAACTGGCACGGCGTGGCCCCCTCCAACGAGCAACTTGAGAAGGCGTTAGCCCAACTGCCGGAGACCCTTGGCGATTATTAGAGGACAACGGGGGCTTTAGAAATTTTGAATACCGAAGTGAAGGAGGAGCGATAATCGTTCCTCCTTTTTTGGCCATAGGGCAAGCTATTGGGTCAGCGGAGAGAAGGAACGCAGATTTAGTAGGATTTATACGATTCCCGCCGTTTTTTAATAATTATTCCAGACGCTTTCCCTACTCCGCGATACCTCTCTGTATGATCTTTTCGTACGATGGCTGAATGGAGTGCTGCGTGACCGGTCGCCTTAGCGAATACCTTTGCTACTTCTTTTCTTAGCGGTAAAAAGACCCTTCTTTACCTTACTCTGCCTTGCTTTTGAAGTTCTAAGTAGACTGTTGTCATTTATTCCTCCCGGAAACCGAACTGTTGCTGGGCGGCCTTGCGGGCGGGCACCCAGGCGGCTACGAGGGCGATGACGAGGATGGTGACCGCCACGAGGAGGAAGTCCCAGGGGTCGAGCTTGACGGGGAAGTAATCGATGAGGAAGGAGCCGCCCGCGAGCGGGATGAGCTTGTACTTGATCTGGGCGAGCGCGAGGCCGAGGGCCAGCAGGATGCCGGCGCCGCCGCCGATGAGGGCGAGCAGGAGGCCCTCGCTCACGAAGATGGAGCGGATGCGCCGCGCATCGGCGCCCAGGGCATGCAGCACGGTGATGTCGGCCTTTTTCTCCAGCACCAGCATCGTCAGCGATCCGATCATGTTGAAGGCGGCAACGACAAGAATGAGGGAGAGGATCGCGTAGATGACCCATTTCTCGGCCCGCATCACCGCATAGAGCGAGGCGTTCTGCTCGTAGCGCGTCTGCACCTGGTAGCCCTTACCAAGCACGCTTTGCAGCGCCTTCTGGGCGTCGAGCGGCTCGGTGCCAGGGCGCAGGGCGATCTCCAGGGCGCTGTAGCTGCCTTCCGGGATGCCCATCATGGCGCGCATAAAGCCGATATGCGTCAGCACGTACTTATTGTCGAAGTCCTGCTGGATCAGGAAGGCCCCGGACGTATTGACGGTATCGGCCGAGATCGAGTTGAGCGGGCTCGACACCTCGACGGCGCTTTTGTTGGGGAGATGCACGAGCAGGGGAACGATGTTGCGGTCGCTTTGCACGCCCACGGCGTTCTCGACGCCGGCGCCGAGCACCAGGAGGGGCTGCTCCGCGCTGCCGAGGTTGAATTCGCCGCGCAGCATATGGGCAGGCACGCCACTCACCTGCCGGTAGCTTTCCTCCACGCCTTTGAGGTAGATGATCGACTGGTAGTCGCCGTTCTGGAGGAGGGCCTTCTCCTCGAGGGTGCCGGCAACGGCGGCCACGCCGGGTACGCCCCGGAGCCTGGCAAGCTGCTCCGCGGTGAGCGTGATCTGCTTTCCCGACACCGGCGCCACCCGCATATCGGGGTAAAAGGAGGAATAGAGCCCCTTCACGAGGTCCTCGAAGCCGTTGAAGACGCTCAGCACCAAAATCAGCGCCGCCGCCCCCACCAGGATGGCGAGGATCGAGATCCACGAGATGATGTTGATCGCGTTCGTGGACTTTTTAGCCTTGAAATAGCGCCAGGCAAACAGGAAGTTCATGAGGAATGAGGACTGAAGGTTATGAGGGGGATTACTTGAATAATAGAGTACATGAATAATCGATTACTCGAGGTGGAGGCCGGAAGGAAGGATCGGAAAAGGGAATTCATCACTTATCAATCAGGCCCGCCCTCGGTTATTCAAGTACTCATGTACTCAAGTAATCAAGTATTCTTCCTGCTCCCGCTCCCCTATCCGTTCAACCCCTCGGTTATTCAGGTACTCATGTACTCAAATGCTCAAGTATTCTCCTTCCCCCCCTCTTCCTTCGTTCCCTGGTCCCTTGCCTCGTCGTCTTTTTTGATCTGGTTGAAGATATCTTCCATCTTGAACACGTGGTCAAGGGTATCGTCGTAAAAGAACCGGAGCTCGGGCATGCGGCGCACCTGCTTGGCGATGCGGGCGGCGAGCTCGCGCTTCACCTCCCAGCCGCGCTCGGTGATCTTCTTCATCGTCGCCTTCGGGTCGGTCACCTGGAAAAAGGAAAGGTAGATCCGCACCTCGAGGAGGTCGGGGGTGACCTTTACGGAGGATACGGACACCATGCCGCCGTCCATCATACTCATGCCGAGGCGCCGGAAGATGTCGTTCACTTCTTCCTGGATGAGCCCGGCCACCTGCTTCTGTCGTTTTCCTTCCTGCATCGCTTGGGGGTTGGTTTGGCGGCGAAAATACGAAATCGTGAGGCGTGAACCGTGAACCGTGAGCTGTGATCGGGGGAGCGAGTCAGCAAGTGAGCGAATGCTGTGAAGAATTCATGCGGAAAATGACTTTGGAAGCCGACAGCTCACCCGCTCACCCCGCTCACCGCTCACGATGTCCGTAGTCTCCTACTACGGGCCTACCTTTGCCTCCGCAATCATGAACAAATACGCCCGCATCTTCCGCTACCTGCGTCATTACAAGCCGCAGATCGCGCTCTATACGCTCACGACCCTGCTCTCGGTGGCCTTTTCGATCACCTCCATCGGCATGCTCATCCCCTTCTTCAACCTCATTTTCGCGGTGGAAGGCGCCGAGATGAAGGAATCCTCGAGCCCGGTGATCAACGCCATCCAGGGCGCCATGCAGAACATCATCGACTCCCAGGGCCGTGTGGCCGCCCTGGCGTTCATCTGCATCTTCATCATCGTGGCCATCCTGCTCAAGAACATCTTTCTCGTGCTCTCGATGTACATCCTGAACCCGCTCAAGAGCCGCATCGTGGTGCGGATGCGGGCCGAGATGTTCGACAAGATCCTGCAGCTGCCCATCGGCTTCTTCACCGAGAAGCGCAAGGGCGACCTCATCTCGCGCGTCACCAACGACATCGGCGAGGTGGAAGGCTCGCTCGTGGGCGCCCTCGAAGGCTGGGTACGCGACCCCATCACCATCCTCATCGTGCTGGCCTTTCTCCTCAGCACGAGCTGGCAGCTCACCGTGTTCGTGCTGGTGCTGCTGCCCATCGTAGGCGTCATCATCGGCCGCATCTCCCGCTCGCTCAAGGCACAGAACAGCGAGGTTTCGAACCGCAATGCCGACGCGGTCTCCATCCTCGACGAAACGCTTGGCGGCCTCCGCGTGGTGAAGGCCTTCAACCTCGAGCCGCTGCTGCAGCGCCGCTTCCACGGCAACGGCGAGCAACTGCTCCGGGCCAAAAACGCTGTGGCCCGTCGCCGCGATATCGCCTCGCCCACCTCCGAAACGCTCGGCATCATGGTGTTCTGCGGGATCCTCTACTTCGGCGGCCGCCTCGTGCTCTCCGGCGGCATCCCCCTCGATGCGGCCACCTTTATCGGCTACCTGGGCCTCTTCTACACCATCATCAACCCCGCCAAGGCGCTCTCTACCTCGTTCTCCAACATGCAGAAAGGCTCCGCCGCCATTGCCCGCATCGAGGAAGTGCTGACGGCACCGGTGACGGTCGACGACAACCCGAACGGCCGGCAGCTGACCGACTTCACCGACTCGATCGAGCTGCGCGACGTTTCCTTCGATTACGACGGCAAGCCGATCCTGCAGAACATCAACCTCACGATCCGCAAGGGCCAGACGGTGGCACTCGTGGGCTCCTCGGGCGCCGGCAAGAGCACGCTCGCCGACCTCGTGCCGCGCTTCCACGACGTAAGCTCCGGGCAGCTGCTCATCGACGGCATCGACATCCGCGAGTACTCGCTTCGCTCCGTGCGCGACCGCATCTCCATCGTAACGCAGGAGCCCATCCTCTTCAACGACACGATCGCCAACAATATCCGCATGGGCAAGCAAGACGCCAGCCAGGCCGAGATCGAGGCCGCCGCGCGCATCGCCAATGCGTACAACTACATCAGCAAAAAAGAGCAGGGCTTCGACACCAACATCGGCGACCGCGGAACCAAGCTGTCGGGCGGCGAGCGCCAGCGCCTCACCATCGCCCGCGCCATCGTCAAGAACCCACCCATCCTCATCCTCGACGAGGCCACCTCGGCCCTCGACACCGAGAGCGAGCGCCTCGTGCAGGACGCCATCAACAACATGATGCAGCACCGCACCTCCATCGTGATCGCCCACCGCCTCTCCACCATCCGCCACGCCGACGAGATCGTGGTATTGCAAAAGGGCCAGATCGTGGAGCGCGGCAACCACGACCAGCTGATGGAGAAGGGCGGCTACTACTACCGCCTCGTGCAGATGCAGGAACTCAAGTAATGTGCTGAAGGGGTAATGGGATAATGTGCTAATGTGCTAATGTGATATAAAAGAAGGCCCCGACAGTAGTGTCGGGGCCTTCTTTTATATCAGCACACGTTTCGCGTTCCGGGCCGGTCAGAACAGGTTGACCTTGGCCAGCAGCAGGAAGGAAGTGTAATCGCTGCCGCTGATGCCGTAGCGCGCATGCAGCGATACCCGCTTGAGGTCGAGGCCGGCACCCAGGAGCGCGCCGAACGAGAAGCCGTTGGTGGCCGTAGAGCGGGTGTACATGGCGCTGCCGGGGAACAGGTGGTGGCGGTAGTGATACCTGAGGTCGGAGCGGTAGGTGTAGTGCGCACTGCCACCCGCCTCAAGGAACGGGTTGAGCACCTTACCCTGGGTCAGCAGCAACCGCATCACGGGGGCCAGGCTAAGCATCCCCTGCGAAAGGGTGCCCTTGCCGGTATAGTTTCCCTGCGTCACCGAATCCGAGGCGGTGGCATATGACTGGTGGAGTACCTCGATGGAAAAAACATAGTTGCGGACGGTCTTGGCGGGATAGAAACTGACGTAGGCACCAAAGGCCGGCTTCGACGAGGCACCGAAGGCCTTCTCGTGCAGGGCGGGAAAGCCGGTGAAGTCTTCCTCGATCTTCCGGGAAGAGATCATCGAGATCCCGCCCATCAGCCCGAAGCTGACGCGCATCCGCTGCTGCCCTGTCTTGCGTGCCGGCGCCGCCGCGCCGCCGCCGCAGGCGTTGAGCCGCTGGAACATCCGCAGCATCGTGGCACGCGCATAATCGAGATTCGGTACGAGGCGTCCCGCGCTACGGCAGCTCTTGTCCTCCGCGAGCCGCTTCAGCTTGTCTTTATACCCGGCGTTCTCCCGCAGGTTCCCGTTGTCGTCGAAGGGGCGGTAATCGAGGTATACGACGGAGGTGTCGGGGGCCGACATATAGAAGAAATGGGGGAAGAGGTACCGGTCGACGTATTGGTACAGCCCTACCGGCGCGTCCAGGATCTTTTCCAGGAACACGTTGCCCGAAAGCTGGTTGGCAGGATTGACGTATTCGTTGCGAACGCGGGAGATGTAAGGAGCGGCGATCACGCTCAGCGAAACGGGGTGCTGCTCATAGATGCGGCCGTCGGCCATCCGCACTTCCTTTACCTGGCTGAGCGGGATGACGTTGAACGGGCCGTTCTCCGACCACCCGAATTCAAAGGCCTGAGGCGTACCCTCGTAGGCCGTGTTGCGCACGAAGCCTTCCAGCTTTTGACGGTCGTAGGTCAGGAACGTGGCGCGGGAAACAGATTTCTGGGCGAAAAGGCCGTGAGCGGCCACCAGGAGCACAGCGAGCAGTAGGATTCTCATGCAGTTGTTTTGGGTCCGCGGCGAAGATAGGCCCGCCCCCCTGTCCCCCAAGGGGGGGAAATCAGGCCGATTATTTTTTTACGGTAGGAGGCTGTTCTTCGATCGTGGGCGGGGAAATACATGAGGGGGCAAACGACAGATTTCATCACTTATTACACCCATGTACTTCTTTGCTCCTCAATCATTCTGAATAGTCCTAGAATAGGTTGACAGTTTTTAGAAGAGATCCCGGCTGCCTCAGGTGGCCGGGATTTTTGTTTTGTGCACCTGCTCAGGTGTTTTCATG
>NZ_BAABGY010000008.1:0-462547 GCF_039541815.1 Flaviaestuariibacter amylovorans | reverse complement strand
TGATTACTTTTGTCTCAGAGTTCATGATCTGACATTTTGGGGTTTGAAAGTGTGGTTACTTAAAAATACCCAAGTGTCAGATCAACTCTTAACTACTGCAAGTAAACAATCCCTTCTTAGCGAATACCTTAGCCCCTTCTTTTCTTAGCGGTAAAAAAACCTTCTTTCCTTTTATCGCCTTACCTGTATCGATCGAGCAGCCACTCGCTCAACACCCAGTCACAAATCTGAAATCCGAAATCTGAAATCCTAAATCCCATCTCCCGTACCTTCGGGCCGCCATGACGGAAAAGATCCTGATCCTCGACTTTGGCTCACAATACACGCAACTCATCGCCCGCGCCGTGCGGGAAGCCAACGTCTACTGCGAAATCCTCCCCTTCAACAAGCCCCTCCCCGCCGACCCCTCGGTCAAAGGCGTGATCCTGTCGGGATCGCCCTTTTCGGTGAACGACGACAACGCCCCCGAAGTGGCGGTGCGCGACCTGGCCGGGCAAACGCCGGTACTCGGCATCTGCTACGGCGCCCAACTCACGGCCAAGGTCTTCGGCGGCTCCGTGGAGCGCTCCTCGAAGCGGGAGTACGGCCGCGCCACCCTCCACATCGGGCAGCAAGACCCGATCCTCGGCGGTCTTTCGGCTACCTCGCAGGTGTGGATGAGCCACGGCGACTCCATCCAGCGCCTCCCCGACGGCTTCCATGTGCTGGCGACCACCGACTCCATCCCGGTGGCCGCCTTCAAGGCCGACGGCACTACGCAGCCGCTTTACGGCCTGCAGTTTCACCCCGAGGTGTACCACTCCATCGAGGGCAAGAAGATCCTGAAGAACTTCCTCGTCGACATCTGCGGCTGCAGCCAGAACTGGACGCCGGCCCACTTCGTGACCGACACCGTGGCCGCGCTGAAAGAGAAGATCGGCGACCGCCAGGTGGTGATGGCTCTCTCCGGCGGCGTGGACTCCACCGTGGCCGCCACGCTCATCCACCGCGCCATCGGCCCCAACCTCCACGGCATCTTCGTCGATAACGGCGTGCTGCGCAAGGATGAGTTCCAGAGCGTACTCGACACCTACGCCACCATCGGCCTCAACGTAACGGGCATCGACGCGAAGCAGCGCTTCTACGACGCGCTCGCCGGCAAGAGCGACCCCGAGCAGAAGCGCAAGGTCATCGGCGGCCTCTTTATCGATATCTTCCAGGAAGAAGCGCACCGTATCGAGAACGTGTCGATGCTCGGCCAGGGCACCATCTACCCCGACGTCATCGAGAGCGTGTCGGTACATGGTCCCTCCGTCACCATCAAAAGCCACCACAACGTGGGCGGCCTCCCCGACACGATGCACCTGGAGCTCGTGGAGCCGCTGCGCTACCTCTTCAAGGACGAGGTGCGCCGCGTGGGCCGTGAGCTCGGCATTCCCGACAACCTCATCGACCGCCATCCTTTCCCCGGGCCCGGACTGGCGATCCGCATCCTTGGCGAGATCACGGAAGAAAAGGTGCAACTCCTTCAGGCGGCCGACGACATCTATGTTAAAGCCCTGAAGAAACACAACCTCTACGCAACGGTATGGCAGGCCGGCGCCATCTTATTGCCGGTGAAGAGCGTGGGCGTCATGGGCGACGAGCGTACCTACGAGTTTACGGTGGCCCTTCGCGCCGTGACCTCCGTGGATGGCATGACGGCCGACTGGGCCCACCTTCCCTACGAGTTCCTGGGGTACGTCTCCAACGAGATCATCAACTCCGTGCGGGGCATCAACCGCGTGGTGTACGATATCTCCTCGAAGCCGCCCGCCACGATCGAGTGGGAGTAGGGAATGTTTATTGGTCTATTTGTTTATTGGTAAATTGGTAAGAGCGTCATTTGCCGGTTACTACTTCAGGTGCGGTTGAGTATTTTAAAGAGCGAGGTGATTCAGTTCAGAAAAAAAGTAGCTCCTGGAACGACCCTTACCAATAAACAAATAGACCAATAGACGAATAAACCTAAAAACACCCTTTGTCCGTATGAAGAAAATCCTATTTATCCTCTGTGCTTTCCTGGCAGTTGCCGGCACCGCCGGCGCACAGGCACCGAAGCGCCATAAGATCGCGCTGGTGGCGCCGCTCTACCTCGACTCGGCCTTTGACGCCTCGAACAACTACCGATTCAACACGCAGTTTCCCAAATACCTCAACCCGGGCCTCGAGTTCTACCTGGGCGCGCAGGCTGCCCTCGACTCGCTCAACAGGGCCGGCGCCCCGCTCGACGTATTCGTGATCGACTCCCGCTCGGCCCGCAAGCCGCTTTCCGGCGAGCTCCGCGGCAACAGCGACCTGAAGGAGGTGGGCCTCATCATCGCTTCTGCGAACGCGGCAGAAACGCGCCTGCTGGCCGAAGAGGCGCAGCGCCGCAAGGTGCCCTTCGTTTCGGCTACCCTGCCCAACGACGCCGGCGTGACCAACAACCCTTACTACGTGGTGCTCAACTCCACCCTCCGCACGCACGTGGAGGCCCTGTATAAATACTACCAGCGCACGGCCGCCGCCGACCGGGTCATCCTGTTTACCCGCAGCGGCACCCAGGAAGCCCAGGTGCGCGACTACCTCGACGACTACGCCAAGGTAACCACCGGCGCCCCGCTGAAGATCCAGGTGCAAACGGTGACCGACGAAACCGAAGACGAAGCCGTGGTGGCGATGCTCGATTCCACGAAGCGCAACGTCTGCCTCGTAGGCTCGCTCGACGAGGACTTTGCATCGCATGTAGCGGGCGCCCTGCGCACGGCGGGCTCCTCCTACCGCATCCAGATCGCGGGCATGCCCACCTGGGACGCGTTCAATTTCCGCAGCACCGAGTACCGCGGTATGGACATCCTGTACACGACGCCCTTCTACTACGCGAAGCCGACACCGCTGGCCACGCAGCTCGGCAGAACGTTCAGCGCCCGTCAGAACGGACGTCCCACCGACCTGTACTACCGCGGCTACGAGTCTACCCTGCGCTTCGCCCTGCTGCTGCTCGACACGGCGGGCGATATGGCGCCCAACCTGTCGCGCAAAGGCAACGCGGTGTTTACGCCCTTCAACATCCAGCCCGTGTTCCTCGACCGGGCGCAACCCACGCTCGACTATTTCGAGAACAAGCATCTGTATTTCGTGCGGGTGCAGAACGGCGTGCGCACAGTGCTGCCTTGATCCTTCGACAGGCCCAGGATGACAAATGGAATGGTACATAGGTCCTGCCTGACGGCAGGACTTTTTCATAACAGCGAGGACGGCCGCAGGCGGCCTTCCATTTCCGAAAGATCGACGCGGGTTTCACGCGGAAACGCCAAGACGCGGGGCACGCAAAGGACACGCGATCACCGGCTTCGCCCTATACTCTTCCACCGGGCGGAATGATCGAAGCCGGGCGTCATTGCGAGGAGCGTCCCTGCCGCAGGCAAGGGACCGACGTCCCGAAGCTTCGGGACAATCGCCGGCGTTACGCGTGAGGTAAAACCAGAAGCCCGCTGCCCGTTCGGAAACAATAAATCTGCGCTCGCATTTTGGAACACTCCGCGTAACGCTGGAGATTGCTTCGCTGCGCTCGCAATGACGGCGACGGCGCAATCAGGGTCTTCGGTTTTTAAGACAGAAAGGAACGGATCGATCCGCATACATCCGCGGCATCCGTCCCATCCGTGTTCTCCTCTTCTGAACCTCCGTCCGGCTCAGCTGTTTGAGGTTATGGCACGCTTCTTTTAGCGGCTGAACCCTATGCCCCTGATCGAATTTTCGGAGAAAGGACTGTATTGCCGCGCAGGCGGCTTTTACATCGATCCGTGGCGCCCCGTGGAGCGGGCCCTCATCACCCATGCCCACAGCGACCATTCACGCCCCGGCTCGAAGTACTACCTCGCCCACCACGATTCCATCCCGATCATGCAGGCGCGGCTGGGGCCGCACCAATTCCAGGGTACGGCCTATGGCGAAACCACGTACATCAACGGGGTGCGCGTCTCCTTTCACCCGGCCGGCCACATCATCGGCTCTGCGCAGATCCGCGTTGAATACGAGGGCGAGGTATGGGTGCTGAGCGGCGACTACAAGACCGAGAACGACGGCATCTCCGGCGCCTTCGAGCCGGTGAAATGCCACCACTTCGTAACCGAAAGCACCTTCGGCCTCCCGATCTATAACTGGAAGCCACAGGCCGAAATCTACCGCTCGATGCAGGAATGGATCGCGAAAAACAAGGCGCTCGGTAAATCCTCCATCTTCATCGCCTACAGCCTCGGCAAGGCCCAGCGCCTGCTGCAGCCGCTGAGCGAGGTGAGCGAGCGCATCCTGGTGCACGGCGCGGTCTACAACATGCACATGGCCCTGGTGAACGCCGGGCACAAGCTGCCGCCCGTGGAGCGCGTGACGCCCGATACACCCAAAGAGCACCTCAAGGGCGCCGTGGTGATCGCGCCCGGGAGCGCCGAGGGCACCTCCTGGATCCGCCGCTTCGCGCCCGCCGCCATCGGCATCTGCAGCGGCTGGATGCAGGTGCGTGGCAATACCCGCCGCAAGAATGCCGATGCCGGATTCGCCCTCTCCGACCATGCCGACTGGAAGGGACTCATCGAAGCCTGTACCGCCACCGGCGCCGAGCACGTATATGCCACGCACGGCTTCCAGGCCGCCTTCAGCCGCTACCTCACCGAAAAAGGTATCGACGCGCGCGAAGTCATCACCGAGTACGGCAGCGACGAGGACGCCGGCCCCACGCCCACCGAAGAAGAACCACCACAAACGAACGAGGAGGCATCATGACAACAGAAGTCACGCCCAACGATCCGCTGCCCGCACCGGCCGAAACTATGAAGGGCTTCCGGGCCTTCGCCGAGCTCGTGCTCCGCATCGGCTCCAGCACGAAGACGAACGTGAAGCTCGACGCCCTCGTACAGTATTTCCACGGTGCCGACGACAAAGACAAGGTGTGGATGATAGCCATCTTCAGCGGACGCCGCCCGAAGCGCGTGGTAAACTCCACGCAGCTGGCCACCTGGGCCGTGGAGCTCATCGACCTGCCCTTCTGGCTGTTTGAGGAATCATACGGCACCGTCGGCGACCTGGCCGAGACCATCGCGCTGCTGCTGCCCGAGAACCCTCAGGAGGTAGCAAAAGCCGAGCCGCTGCATTATTACATCGAGCAGCTGATGCACCTCGGCAGGCAGAGCGAGGAGGCCCGCAAATACTTCATCCTCGAGTCGTGGCAGGAGATGGGCTTCGCGGAGCGCTTCGTGTTCAACAAGCTCATTACCGGCGGCTTCCGCATCGGCGTGTCGCAGAAGCTGATGGTGAACGCGCTTGCCAAGACCGTGAAGGCCGAGCCCTCGGTGATCGCGCACCGCATCTCCGGCAACTGGGACCCGTCCACCATCACGTTCTCCGACCTCCTGAGTGAAGAGGCCCAAGCCACTGACTACTCCAAGCCCTATCCCTTCTACCTCGCCTACGCCATCGAAGAGCCGGAGCTCGAAGGGCTCGGCGCTCCTTCGGAGTGGCAGGCCGAGTGGAAGTGGGACGGCATCCGCGGGCAGCTGATCAAACGCAATAACGAATTGTTCGTCTGGAGCCGTGGTGAAGAGCTCATGACCGAAAAGTTCCCGGAGTACGGAGCCCTGCTCGACCAATTGCCCGACGGGGTGGTGCTCGATGGCGAGATCATCCCGAGCGTGGACGGCGCGCCCTTACCGTTTGCGTTGTTGCAAACCCGCATCGGGCGAAAGAACGTGACGAAGAAGCAGCTGCAGGAAGCACCCATCGCCTTCTTTGCCTATGACCTGCTGGAGTGGGCAGGCGAAGACTGGCGCACGCGCCCGCTTTCGGAGCGCCGGGCAAAACTGGAGGAAGTGGTGCGCGCGGCGAAGCACCCCATCCTGCTGTTGTCCGAAGCCGTGGCGTTCGGTAGCTGGACCGAGCTCGCCGAATTGAGAAAAGGCTCGCGCGAAAAAGGTGCCGAAGGCTTCATGCTGAAACGCAAGGCGTCGACCTACCAGGTGGGCCGAAAGCGCGGCGACTGGTGGAAGTGGAAGATCGACCCGCTCACCATCGACGCCGTGATGATCTACGCACAGAAAGGCGCCGGCCGCCGCTCCAACCTCTATACCGACTACACCTTTGCCGTGCGCGACGGCGACAAGCTCGTGCCCTTTACCAAAGCCTACTCGGGGCTCACCGATAAGGAGTTCGCGCAGGTGGATGCGTTTGTGAAGCGCAACTCGCTCGAGAAGTTCGGTCCCGTGCGTACCGTGAAGCCGGAGCTCGTTTTCGAGATCGCCTTCGAAGGCATCGCCGCGAGCAACCGCCACAAATCTGGCGTGGCCCTGCGCTTCCCGCGCATCAGCCGCTGGCGGCAGGATAAAAAGGCCGATGAGATCAATACGCTCGAGGAGTTGAAGCAGCTGCTCGAGGTGTATGGGACCCCACCCCCGGCCCCTCCCCGGGAGGGAGGGGAGCGGTGAACCCGCCAGCCCACGGCTTCAGCCATGGGCCTCTTGCCCATCGGCAATCCCGTAACCTTGCACCCGACACCATGAACCATCCCAATCCGATCGCCCTTCGCACCGGCATCCGACAGCACCGCGCGCAGTTCCTGCTGCTCGTGCTCATCACCGCCTTCATCGGCTCGATGGTGGGCATGGAGCGCCCGCTCATCCCGCAGCTCGCGCAGTCGGTGTTCGGCCTCACCTCGAAGACGGCCATGTTCTCCTTTATCGTGGCCTTCGGCATTTCCAAGGCCCTCAGCAACCTCGTTACCGGCCGCCTCTCCGACCGCTGGGGCCGCAAGCGCCTCCTCGTGGCCGGCTGGCTCTTTGCCCTGCCGGTGCCCTGGATCCTGATGTATGCCGATCACTGGAACTGGATCATCGCCGGCAATATCCTCCTCGGCATCAAGCAGGGCGCCTGCTGGTCGAGCACGCAGGTGATGAAGCTCGACCTCGCCAGCGGGCGCGAGCGCGGCCTGGCGATGGGTGTCAACGAGTTCGCCGGATACTTCGCCGTGGGCATGGTGACCCTCCTCGTATCCTGGATCGCGGGCACCTATGGCCTGCGCCCCTACCCCTTCTATGCCGGGGTGCTCTTTTCGTTGCTCGGCCTGTTGCTCAGCCTATTCTTCACCAAAGACACCCGGCACCTCCGGGTCGCCGAGGCGGCGCAGCCTGCCGACAGCTTCGGGGAGCGGCCTGCCGCCCGCAGCCCTGTGCCCGTTATCACGCAGGCAGGCACGGTCAACAATATGAACGACGGCATGCTGTGGGGCCTTTACCCGCTGGTGCTGGCCGCGAAGGGTTTCACGATCGCGGAGGCCGGCGCCATCATCGCCCTATACCCCGCCTGCTGGGGCATCGGGCAGCTGTTCACCGGCCGCCTCGGCGACCTGCTTCCGAAGAAACACCTGCTCTTTGCCGGGATGACGCTCCAGGCCGCCACATTAGCGGCACTGCCCTTTGTGGAAGAGCGGGCCGTGTTCGTAGGACTCTCCGTGGCGCTCGGCATCGGCAAAGCGCTCGTGTATCCCAACTTCCTTGCGGCCATCGACGAAAGCACCGCCCCCACGCGCCGGGCCCGCGCCATCGGCACTTTCCGCTTTTGCCGCGACATGGGCTATGCGCTCGGCGCCATCCTCACCGGCACCGTAGCCGACGCTTTCGGAACAGAACCCGCGATCCTGCTGGTGGCCGGGGTGACGCTGGCTTCTGCAGTGCTCATTGCGCTCCTGAATTCAAAAGTCAAAACTCAAAAGTCAAAAAGCTTGCACGTTGAACCGTCCTCCCACCTTTGAGGAGCATCCATTCACAAACAGCCTTTTTGAATTCTGACTTTGACTTTCGACCTAAACCAGGGTTGATTTTAACAGCCTCCCACCCGGCCGTTTCGTAATTTCACGGGAGACAGTTCCCATGAAAAAGATCCTGTTATTTTCCGTTCTCTGCAGCACCCTGCTCGCCTTCCGCTTTTTCGGCACCGAAGACAAGCCGGTACCCATTCCGCCCAGCAAGCAACGCACCGGCGACGCGCGCAAGGGCTTTGATTACCTCGTCAATGGCGACTACGTGCGCAGCGGGCTGCCGCTGAACGTGTTCCGGATGGGTTATCTCAATTACGACTCGTCGCTGCTGACCCGCACCGGTCTCAACGCCAACATGCCCTATGACTTCACCGCGTTGACGGCCAGCAACGGCGAAGTGATCGTGGCACCCAACTGCCTGCAGTGCCATGCGATGCCCTTCGACGGCAAGCTCGTGATGGGACTCGGTAACGCCGGCATCGACTTCACCAACGCGCGCGGCATGACCCCGCAGCGCATCGCCATGCTGGAGAACTGGATCAAAAAAACCTCACCGAAACAATACGAGGCCTCGGCCACCTTCCTTACGGTCACGAAGGCCATCTCCCCGCAGCTCATTGCCGACGTGCGGGGCGTGAACCTCGCCGACCACCTTGCCGCCCTGCTCGTGGCCCACCGCGACCCCGTGACCTTCAAATGGAACGACTCCGCGCAGCTCGAGAAGAACCACGCGGTGGTGCCCACCGATACGCCACCGTGGTGGCTGCTGAAGAAAAAGAACGCCATGTTCTACAACGGCTTCGGCCGCGGCGACTTCGGGCGCTTCTTGATGGCCTCCAACCTGCTCACTACCGGCGACACGGCCGAGTCGCGCCAGGTAGACACGCATATGCCCGACCTGCTCGCCTACATCTATTCGCTGCAGGCACCGAAATACCCGAAGGCGATCGACAAGCCGCTGGCGGCAAAAGGCAAGGCCATCTTCCAGCAGAACTGCAGCGGCTGCCACGGCACCTACGACGGCAAAGGATCTTATCCCAACCTGCTGATCCCGGGATCGATCATCGGCACCGACTCGCTGCTGTATGCGAGCAACTATTCCACGCCGCAGTTCGTGGGCTGGTTCAACCAGAGCTGGTTCACGCAGGGCGATCACCCCGCGCGCCTCGAGCCCTTTGCAGGATACATCGCTCCTCCCCTCGACGGTATCTGGGTAACGGCGCCGTACCTGCACAACGCATCCGTGCCTACGCTGGAGGGCGTGCTGAACAGCAAGGCGCGCCCGCGCTACTGGTCGCGCAACTTCAAGCGGCCCCAGTATAACTACGAGAGCCCTGGATGGGTATACAAAATCGAAGAGAAAGGCGGCAAGCCAGAGATCTACAATACCGACCTGCCGGGCTACGGCAACGGCGGCCATACCTTCGGCGATCACCTGACCGACGCGCAGCGCCGCGCCGTGCTCGAATACCTGAAGACGCTATGAGTTCCACCCGCTTGCAGGAAAGCCCCGGCTACCGCATCGTGCAGGAGTGGCTGGCCGCAAAGGACTTTCGCCCTTTTCCGTACCAGGAAGAAGCCTGGAGCCATATCCTCGACGGGCGTAGCGGCCTTGTGAATGCGCCCACCGGATCGGGCAAGACCTACTCCGTATTTCTCGGCGCCGTCATCCGCTTCATCAACGAGCACCCGAACGACTACCGGGAGCGCAGCGGCAACGGCCTGCGCCTGCTCTGGGTAACGCCGCTCCGCGCGCTGGCCAAGGACATCGCCCGCGCCATGGAGGAAGTGGTGACCGAGCTGGGGCTGCAATGGAAGATCGGTGTGCGCAACGGCGACACCTCGCTCTCCGACCGCGCCAAACAGAAGCGGCACATGCCCGAGGTGCTGCTCATCACGCCCGAGAGCCTGCACCTGTTGCTCGCGCAGAAGCAGTACCCGGAAGTATTTAAATACCTCGAGCTCGTAGCCATCGACGAGTGGCATGAGCTGATGGGGTCGAAGCGCGGTGTGCAAATCGAGCTGGCGATGAGCCGGCTGGTCGCGCTTTCCGAGCTAAGTCAAAAGTCAAAAGTCAAAAGTCCCCTTCGACAAGCTCAGGGTGACAAGGGGCCCGTTGTCAGCCTGAGCCTGTCGAAGGCCAAAACCGCTCAAAACCCTTCAAAACCCTCCCTTTCGGTCTGGGGTATCTCCGCAACCATCGGCAACCTCGATCAGGCCATGGATGTGTTGCTGGCGCCGGTGGTGGCGCAGGGCGGAGCGAAACCCGTAATTATACGGGCAAAGATCCACAAGGAGCTGGAAGTGTCTTCGATCCTGCCCGACGAGATCGAGAAGTATCCCTGGGCGGGACACCTTGGCCTGAAGCTGGCGGAGAAGGTGCTGCCCATCATCAATGGGAGCCGCACCACGCTCATCTTCATCAACACCCGCGGCATGAGCGAGCAGTGGTACCATACCCTGCTCCGCATCGCCCCTGAGCTCGCCGGGGCCATCGCCCTGCACCACGGCTCCATCGACATGGAGCTGCGCAACTGGGTGGAGGACGCCCTGCACGAAGGAAAGCTCAAAGCCGTCGTCTGCACCGCCTCGCTCGACCTCGGCGTCGACTTCCGGCCGGTGGAAACGGTGATCCAGGTGGGTTCTCCCAAAGGCGTCGCCCGCTTCCTGCAGCGCGCGGGCCGCAGCGGCCACCGCCCCGACGCCGTGAGCCGCATCTACTTCCTGCCCACGCACTCGCTCGAGCTGATGGAAGCCGCGGCCCTCAAGGAAGCCATCAACCGCGGGCTCATCGAGAGCCGCGAGCCGCTGGTACTCTGCTACGACGTGCTGGTGCAATACCTCTGTACGCTGGCCGTGTCGGACGGGTTCGTGCCGGAAGACGTGTTTGCGGAAGTGAAGAACACGCATTGCTACCGGGAGCTTACGGAAGACGACTTCCGCGAGCTGCTTCACTTCATCACTGCCGGCGGCACCGCGCTGCAGCAGTACGATGAATACCACAAGGTGGTGATCGAAGACGGCGTGTACAAGATCATCGGGCGGCGCATCGCCATGCGGCACCGGATGCACATCGGCACCATCGTAAGCGATGCGATGCTCAAGGTCAAGTTCATGGGGGGTGGATACATCGGCATGATCGAAGAGGGCTTTATCTCGCGACTCGAGCCGGGCGATTCGTTCACGCTTGCCGGCCACCAGCTGGAGCTCGTGAGCATCAAGGACATGACGGTAGTCGTGAAAAAATCAAAGGCGAAGAAAGCCATCGTTCCGAGCTGGCAGGGTGGGCGCTTGCCGCTCTCCGCCAGTCTGGGCGCCGTGCTCCGCGAGCAGGTGGAGCTGGCAGGCGATGTAGCTGGCAAAACGAAGAAAAAGGCAGAAGAGATCAAAGCGCTGTCGCCCCTGCTGCGGCTACAGGCGCAGCTTTCGCATGTGCCGGCCGCGGGCGAGCTTCTCATCGAGCAGATCGAAACACGCGACGGCTTTCACCTGTTCGTGTATCCCTTCGAAGGACGGCTCGTGCACGAGGCCACGGCGGCCCTCCTCGCCTACCGCATCTCGAAGCTACTGCCCATCACTTTCTCCATCGCCATGAACGATTACGGCTTCGAGCTCCTGAGCGATCAGCCCGTGCCGGTGGATGACAGCAACGTATACGAGCTCTTTTCGCCAGCCAACCTGATCGCCGATATCCAGCACAGCGTGAATGCTACGGAGATGGCCCGCCGTAAGTTCCGCGACATTGCCGTCATTGGCGGACTCATCTTCCAGGGCATGCCCGGCGAGCGCAAAAAGGCAAGGCACCTGCAGTCTTCGGCCGGCCTGCTCTTCAACGTCTTCAATGAGTACGAGCCCGGAAACGTATTACTACGGCAAGCCTTCCAGGAAGTGTTCGACCAGCAGATGGAGGAGCAGCGCCTCCGCAGCATGCTGGAGCGGGTGCAGCGCTCGAAGATCGTACTCACCTTCCCGGAGCGCCTTACGCCGTTCTGCTTCCCGATCAAGGTCGACAGCATGCGCGAGACGCTGACCTCCGAGAAGCTTGCGGACCGCGTACGGCGGATGCAGGAGCAACTCGAGCGGGGAGGTTCGTAGTTTGTAGGTTTCAATGCAGTTACACAAGGCGGCCGTTGCAGCGAGCTGCCTGTTTTTCCTCTGAAAGATCTATGGCCAGGGCCGCTGCCTGAAGTAGGTGCGCAAGGCGGGCAACACGGCGTCGTTATGGCCTTTGCCGGCGTGCTCTTCATACCGCCATTGCAGCCCCGGGTAGCTCCGTTGCCGCAGCAAGCTTTGCAGGCGGCGCGTGCCCTGCAATACCAGGTTGAATGCCTCCAGGCTGCCGGCGCTGAAGTAGAGGTAATTCCGAAATCCTTCCTTTGCGGTCGCTGCCTGTGCCTCGTAACGCAGCAGGTCCCAATGGTTGGCCCAGATCGATGGTCCCATTGCTATGTATTGATCGAAGAGCCGCTCCGGCCGGAAGAGGGCATACAGGGCAAACAGGCCGCCGAACGAATGCCCGATCAGCGTCCGCCGCGACCGCACGCGATAACGTTTCCCGATATAAGGCAACAGCTCCTTCGCGAGGAAGGCATGAAAGCGGTGCGCCTGTCCGAAGTCGGGCGAATGCTTCGGCGCATCCCGCTCGGCAAAGCCGGGCGGGATAAAGTCGCGGCGGCGCAGCACGTGGAAGTCGCCGGTATGGGCGATGCCGACAAAGAGCACGTGGCGCGTCCAGGCGGTGCCGAGCGATGGCAGCAGGCTACGGAGGGCCGCACCGGAGCGGATGCCGGCATCGAGGTAGTACACGGTGCCCCAAAGGCTGTCGGTGGCGCGCGGCGCGGTGATGTGTAGGCGGAAGGAGTCGCCGACGAGCTTTGACGTAAAGGTTTCCGTGACCGTGTGCTGCGCATAGCCGGATCCAGAAAGGAAGCAGATAGCAACAAGCAGGGAGATCGGTCGGCAATGGGCCCTCATCAGGGTTGATTATTCCGGGAAGATAGGGTAAAGAACCATCGGCGCGGGCGGCGCCAGCCTACCTTTGCACCGCTCATGCAGCCGCCCCTCCTTCACACACATCTTGGTCAGCGCCTCTGGCTCTCGGCGCAGCGCGCGCTCTTTTGGGAAGAGACCGGCATCCTGCTGCTTTCCGACCTTCACCTCGGCAAGTCGGGGCATTTCCGCAAAGCCGGCATCCCGGTGCCGGCGGCGGTGATGAAGGAAGACATGCAGCGCCTGCTGCACCTGCTGGGGCACTTCAAACCTAAGCAACTGGTGGTGGTGGGCGATTTCTTTCACAGCCGCGACAACCGCGAGCACGACCTCTTCCGCCGCTGGCGCGACGACCTCCCCGACCAGCGCATCACCCTCGTACGCGGCAACCACGACATCCTGCCCGACCAGTGGTACCGGGATGCCGGGATCGAAGTGGAGGAAGAGCCGCTCCGGGTGGGGCCTTTCTGCTTCGCGCACGACCCGGCCGACGCCCCTGCCGGTGTATACACTTTCTGTGGTCACCTGCATCCCGGTGTGGTACTGCATGGCCTCGGCCGGCAATCGCTGCGCTTTCCCTGCTTTTATTTCGGTGCGGAATACTGCATCCTGCCGGCCTTCGGCAAATTCACCGGCCTCGCCAACGTGCAGCCCGGCAAGGGCGACGCCGTGTTTGCCGTAGTGGAGCAAAGCGTTATCCAGGTGCGGTCGTGAAGCCGCTGCGCGGCTGTCTATTGGTCTATTAGTCTATTGGTTTATTGGTTTATTGGTAAGGGTCGCTCCGGAAGCGACTTTTCTTATAGGTACCGACCCTACCTGGCGCTGATACACGCGAGGGCCCGAAAATGCAATAATTCTATGTCTGGGTGCAGGTAGGGACGACCGAAGCTCACCGGTTCGACCTTCCCGGAATAGGAGATTTGAAATCCAGGCTCCGAGCTCCCACCGTCGTGCGTCAGCCGAAATCTGAAATCTGAGATCTGAGATCCGAAATCACTTCCTCCGCAGCTGGTTGTAATCCAGAAAATAGATGACCCGTAGCGTGAACTCGTTGGCATGAGGCAGCTCGAAGGTGCGCGTGAGGTTGCGGCCGTAATCGCGGTACTTGATGCCGTCGATGGCGGTGGTGGCACTGAGCGAGTTCTTCCAGCCGAGGATGATGCGGCTGCCCGGGCGGAAATCCCAGGTGTAAAAGGCGTCGAGGTTGAAGATGTTGAAGTTCTGATCCTGCCCCGGGATGAAGGCGATGGGGCCGAGGTCGCCGCGTGCGTTTACTTTGAAGAAGTTGAGGTAGTGCACCTGGCTCCAGTAGTGGCGGGCGCGCAGCGTCAGGTTCATCCGCGGCGTGAAGTTGTAGATCCCCGACAGCACCGACGTCAGGTCCTTATAGTCGCGGTAGCCCACGATGCCGGGATCGGACTGGTAGGCCGAGCCGATCTGGAGCTTGTCGTGCTGGCGCGACACGTCGAGGCTGAGGAGAAAGCGGTTGGAGAAGCGGTAGCGGATGCCGTTGCGGACCTCGTAATACGGGCTTTCGGCCAGCGTGCTGTGCTCATAGCCGAAGCCGAAGCTGACGAACAGCTTGCGCCGGCTGTCGGAGGATCCGTTGATATTGCCGTAATAGAAGGCCGGCCGGCGCAGGCGGTAGTTCATGTTGCGCAGCTCGAAGAAGTCGGTCTGCACACCCGGAACGGCGCCGAGGGTAAGGCCGATGTCCCAGAAGTTATGGAACACCAGGTAGCCGCTGGCCACCGCTTCGAAGGAAGAAAACGCATAAGGCTTATACAGGTTGCTGTGGTACAGGTTCAGCCCGTAGTTATACGTAATGAACCGCTTCGTGGGCGTAAACTCGGTGAAGTGCACGCCAGCGCTGTAATTGACCTCGTTGGGCGCCTGCAGGTAGCCCAGGTCGTTGGGGTCGTACTTGTCCGACTCGAGGTTGACCTGCCCGAACCAGCGCCAGCGGCCGCTTACCTTGCCGAGGCGCAGCCGCGCGGCAAAGCCGTCGTAAGGCTTCAGGTAACGCTGCCCGTTGCGGGTGATGGTGTCGGTATTGGTGTAGTACGCGGGCGTCCAGTAGGTGTAGCTGAAGATGTGGCTGCTGCGCAGCGAGCCGCTCAGGGCATAGGTGTTGGAGCGGTTGAACAGCGACCAGTCGAGCGCGCTCGTGTTGGCGTCGCGGGCAGCGCCGGCCCGAACCACCGAGGCGTTGGTGAAGGTCACCGAGGAGCGCTGCGAAAAAGCCTGGTCGAGCACGAAAAGGTTGTAGTTGGTAAGCGGCTCCGTCTCGACACGCAGTTCCTCCTTCGTAGCCAGGTTGCGCACCCGCGCCTCCATGGGCGCCGTCACGGCATTGAAGACGCCGATGCCCAGCTTGCGGTCGGTGCGGCCCGAGAACTTGATGGCGTTATAGAGTTGCGTCACGGAAGGGTTGCGGACGATCTCCCAGGCCGATGCATCGCGGTAGGTATTGTTTACGCGGCTATAGCCCGAGGGCAGGGCGCCGATGCGGCGCGAGTAAAAGATCCCGGACTTGTTGAACAGCTCGGTACCCTCGGTGAAAAAGGGGCGGTTCTCCTGGAAGCGGATCTCGTAGGGCGTCAGGTTGTTGACGATATTATCGGAGATCACCTGTCCGAAGTCGGGGATCAGCGTAGCATCGAGGGTAAAGCTCTTGTTGACGCCCCACTTGACGTCCATGCCCCCGCTGCGCAGCACCTCGGTGCGCCGGGCACTGCCTTCCGGGTTGAAGCGCACGCCGCCCGACACGTAGGGTGAAAGCGAAAGGCGCAGCGGCGACCGGATGGCCTGCAGGCCTTCGAGCAGCCCGAACTGGTTTACGAAGCCGTTGACGCTCGGGTTGACAGGATTCCAGTAGTCGTTGCTGTTGTCGCGGCGGGTAAAGCGCAGGAACTGGAGCCCCCACGACTGCGCGTCCTTAGCGGTAAAGCGGAGCGAGATGTAGGGGATCCGCATTTCTACGGTCCAGCCGTCGGGCCGCATCGCCGTCGCGCTCTGCCACACAGCATCCCAGGTCTTGTCGCCGTCCGAGGAGGCTCCCCCGAGGCGGGCATCAGTCTGCACGTTGGCCGAGGTAACGCCAAACTGGAAGCCGTTCTGGTGGTCGCGGTAGGTGTCGAAAAAGACGGAGAAATAATCCACGTCCTGGCGGCTCTCCCCGTCGCGGGGCGTCAGCTGGCGGCGCACCAATTTGGGATTGTCGTAGAGATAGGCCGACACATAGAGCGCGGCATCGTCGTACAGGATGCGGACGATGCTCCGGCGCTCCGACTGCTTTCCGAATACGGGGAAGTTCTGGATGAAATCGGTAGCTACGGCCGCGGAGGCCCACACGGTATCGGAGAGGTCGCCGTCGATGCGGGGCGGGTGCGCCGTGCGGGTAGCCGACAAGGTACGCTGTTGGGCCAGCAGGTTCAGCGGGATACAGATCAGCAGTAAAAGAAGGCTCCTCAGCATGCAGGCGCGGCGTCAGGTTTGGTCGGTAAATATAGGGGCTTCGGCCCAAACGGGGCCTCCGGAAAGGGTCCGGGGCTGCAGCAACCCTAGTCACCGGCATAAAAAAGCCCCGACGCCGGGGGCGTGAGGCGTGATGCGTCAGGCGTGAGGAGAAAACTCCGAAAGCTGTCTGCTCGTGTTTCCGGGATGATCCGGTAAACCTCCGCAGGACTTCCGTTTAGTTGATCTTCTTCTTCAGCACGCTCACCTGCTGCTGCAGGTTGGTGACGAGGGAGGCGATCTGATTCACGTCCCAACGCTGTTGCTGGTTGGCGCGGGAGATGATCATCTGCGCCTGCCACACCTCCACGATGTCTTCGGCGGACACGGTATAGGGCTGGTAGGCCGGGTTATCGGAAATGAGCGTGTACTTGTTCTTGGAGCGGTTGTTCTTCGCCATCCGCTTGTAGACGATGCCTTCGGTCTTGGACACCACGATGTAGGTCTGGTTGGTCTTGACGTCGTCGAGGCTCTCCACCTTCTCCCCTACGATCACCGAGCCGGTGGGCGTCGGCATCATGGAGTCGCCCACGATCTCGAAGGCGCGGTAGTCGCCGCCGGCGAGCATGGGGAGGGTAAAGGTGTTGAGCTCATCGATGAACTCGGGGTCGGAGTAGCCGGCGAGGTAGCCGGCGGCGGCTTTCACCGGAACGAAGGCAATGTCGGCACGGCCGGCGGACAGCTTCTGGGCACGGCGGCGGGAGATGTAGGTACCCTTGCTTTCGCTGAGGTCCTTGCGCAGGAGTTCGTCGAGCGACAGCTTGAACAGGTCGGCCACCACCTCGAGTACGTCGATGCGGGGATCGGCGCGCTCCTCTTCATAGGCGCCCAACAGGGAGCGCTTGATGTGAAGTTTGTTGGCGAATTCTTCCTGTGTCCAGCCGCGCAGCTTACGCAGGTATTTCAGGTTCTTGTTGGAGAGGCCCATGCAACTAACTTATTTAGCCGCAAAATACTAATTAATTTAGAACCACAAATTTTTTTGCCGGGCTCCACGCCGAATTTCCGCGCCGGTCCCGATGGGCTCTTTCCACCGCGCCGCGCAGGGAACCGGTGCCGCACATACGATTTCCGGGGCGAAAGCGTTATTAAGGGCAACCGGCCTGCGGCGGGGCGGCCGCTCCTTTTTCAACTCTTCTTTGCAAGGCATGAAAAATGCAGGAATTTCGGCGCACGAAAGCAACAAACGAATGACCCAAGAGAAAAAGACCCCGGTGATCCTGGTTACGAACGACGACGGCGTCACCGCCCCCGGCATACAGAACCTCGTAGAAGCGATCAAGGACCTCGGCAAGGTGGTGGTGGTAGCGCCCGACAAGCCGCAATCGGGCATGGGCCATGCCATCACCATCGGCCTGCCCCTGCGCCTCCACAAGGTGCAGTATTTCGGACCCGATATCGAAGCGTACCAGTGCACGGGCACGCCGGTCGACTGCGTGAAGCTGGCGGTGGACAAGGTGCTGCACCAGAAGCCCGACATCTGCATCTCGGGCGTCAACCACGGCGCCAACCACAGCATCAACGTGATCTATTCGGGCACGATGTCGGCGGCCGTGGAAGCCGCTATCGAAAGCATCCCGGCCATCGGCTTCTCGCTGCTCGACTACAGCCTCGAGGCCGACTTCAGCGCCGCGCGCAAGTACGCGCGTATCCTCGTGCAGCAGCTGCTGGCCGCGCCCCCCGACAAGCACACGGTGCTGAACGTGAACATCCCGATCGGCAAGCCTGAGGACATCAAGGGCATCAAGGTGTGCCGGCAGGCCTATGCCAAGTACGAGGAAGATTTCCTCGAGCGCAACGACCCGCACGGCCGCAAGTATTACTGGCTCACGGGCGAGTTCGTTAATTTCGACGAAGGCACCGATACCGACGTATGGGCGCTGGCCAACAACTATGTGAGCGTGGTGCCGGTGCAGTTCGACCTCACCCATTACAAACAAAAAGAGCAACTTGAAAACAGCTGGAACATTTTTTCTTAAGCGCGACGACTGGCGCCTTGGCGTGGTCCTGGGCATCCTCGCGCCACTCCTGATCTTTTTGATCATCTACAAGATCCGGTTCGACTTCATGGACCTCGGCGAGTTCATCGCCGCGCTCTTCAAGGAGCGCAGCATCATCACCTTCGTCGGTGTGTGGTGTACGCTCGGCAACATCGCGCTGTTCACCTACTACACCAACACCGACCGGCACCTCACCGCCCGCGGGCTCTTCATCGTGACCGTGGTCGTCGGCATCGGCGTGCTGCTCGTGAAAGCGCTGATTTAATGTGGTAATGGGTTAATGTGCTGATGTGCTAATGCGCCCGCGTCTGAAACCGTCCAAAGAACTTGGACGGGAGTTTGATCCCTATTAGCACATTAACTAATTAGCACATTAGCACATTATCTTGCGCCTATGAAGTACTACCTCATCGCAGGGGAAGCATCCGGGGACCTGCACGGCAGCAACCTGGTGAAGGAGCTGCGCCGCCGCGACCCCGGTGCGGTGCTCCGCGGCTGGGGCGGCGACCTTATGGAAGGCGCGGGCGTCACACTCGTGAAGCACTACCGCTACCTCGCGTTCATGGGCTTCATCGAAGTGCTGCGCAACCTGCGCACGATCCTCAATAACCTTAAATTCTGCAAGGAAGATATTGCGGCCTTCAAGCCCGACGTGCTCGTGCTGATCGACTACCCCGGCTTCAACCTGCGCGTGGCCGAGTGGGCGAAGGCACAGGGCATCAAGGTCGTGTACTACATCTCCCCGCAGGTATGGGCCTGGAAAGAGAGCCGCGTGAAGAAGATCCGCCAGGTGGTCGACAAGATGCTCGTGATCCTGCCCTTCGAGGAGCACTGGTACCGCGATCGCTGGGAGTACCAAGTCGAATTCGTGGGGCACCCGCTGATGCAGGTGGTGCAGGAATTCCTGGCCGGCTTCCGGCCCGAGGCCGAGTACCTGAAGCCGGTGATCGCGCTCCTGCCCGGCAGCCGCCGCCAGGAGGTGGCCATCAAGCTCCCGGTGATGCTGGCTGCCGCAAAATCCTTTCCCGGCTACCAGTTCGTGGTGGCGCGTGCCACCGCCCTCGACGATGCCTTTTACGAGGAGCTGCTGCGCGATCATCCGGGCGTGCTGTCGGTCAAGAACGACACATATGCGCTGCTGGCACAATCCACCGCTGCCCTCGTGACCTCCGGCACCGCTACGCTCGAGACCGCCCTCTTCGGCGTGCCGCAGGTGGTGTGCTACAAAGGCTCCAGCATTTCGTACCAGATCGCGAAGCGCCTGGTGAAGATCAAGTACATCTCGCTCGTAAACCTGATCATGGACAAGCCGGTGGTCACGGAGCTCATTCAGGGCGAATGCACGCCGCCCAACGTGGTGCGTGAGCTGGAAGCGCTGCTCCACAACGAGGCGCGCCGCGCGCAGGTGAAGAATGACTATTATGAGCTGAAGCAACTGCTGCAGCAGGGCGGCAACGCATCGGCGAAAGCCGCGGAGGCCGTGCTGGAGGTCGTGAAGCGGTGATCGGGAATTTGGAATGGATCTTTGTGTTGTCAAGACGGCGGGCGTTTCGAAGCTGACCCGCGAGGCGTCAGAGGTGAAGGACGCAGGTCTCAAAGAAGGCCTCTCGAACAGCATAAGGATTTTCCCGTTTACACCTATAGCAACGAATGCATCCCGGTGGGATGCGCGCTACCAAAAAAGATAGCGCCAGAGGGATGATCAAACGTAAAAAAAGGTGCCCGTTTTTATCAGACATTGGAAGGTGCGTTACGTCGCTTGCCTTTTCGACCGGTCCTTTATCCCTTTAGCGAGCACCCCTACGGGGTGCTTAGGCGTTTTTGTCTATGCCCTTCCCGGGCATTTCATGCCGGGATCCCGAATGCGCATCCCTACGGGAAGCATTCTATGACGGCACAGCGATTCCGCCGCCCGTTGCGAAGCAGTTGGCGCAGACGCCCGGAATGCACTCATCGCCAAAGGTTATCAGCAACAGGAGCCTCCTATGACCATGTAGGATGAAGCAATAGTGAATGGCGCGCTCACGGTTTATGGCACGCAATAGGACGATGCCCTATTCACGATTGCCGATTGCCGATTCCCGATTCCCGATTCCCGACCTCACCGCCGCACGATCAGCTTCACGGCCAGGATCACCAGGCAGAGCAGGAACATCAGGATGCTGATGCGGTTGATGCCGTGCATATAGCGCACCCACTGCGTCTTCGGACGACCCGGGTCAGGCTTTCGGAGATAGAGGTATTCGGCGATCTGTTTCCATACACCCATAACGAAGCACAAATTTTAGTGGCGACACAAAGGTCGGCAAGGCGCAAACAAGCGGGCAGGGAAATGGTTGGCTGCCGCGTCAGGGAGCAGGGGTATAACGCAGGCCACCGGCATCGTTCCTGCCCCGCAAATTATTGCTGTCGGGCGACGGCGAAGGCGGATACGTGCGTTCCAGCTTGCGGCGCTTCAGGGCCGATTTTTTCTTCGGCTCGGCAGCCGGATGATGTGTCAGGGGCTCCGAAACGGGCCATTGGGTAAACCGTGTTTTCATAGCAATTCCTCCGATAAAAATTGGACTCAGGATCGGGTCACAAGTTAAGGGAGGAGCTATGGATGAGCAAGGCTTTAAGAAATTTTTTAGTCGGAATGGCGTCCCGAAACGACGGCGCCCCCGAATTCCCGGGCAACGCAGGAAAAAGCCAATCGTTGTGCGGTGCGGCGGAACAAGCAACTGCAGGAACGTCCTTCTTGCGTGTGTTTCGCCTTCCCAAACTTTGTACTTCCCATCAGCCGACCACCCCCTTCCCATCCCTTGCTGGAAGAGCAGTAGCGCACACGCCACCAGGTTCCTTATTCCCTGTTCCCTGTTCGATATTCCCTGTTCCCTGTTCGATATTCCCTCCCCTCCTCACGGCAAAAACCGGTACTCGCCATCCTCCAGCTTCCGCATCCCGTCGGCCAGCACTTCCTCCGGCGTGCGCATGCTGTTGTAGCGCAGGCGCATCGACGCGGCGTAGCCATCGAGGTCGGGGAACAGGGAGGCACGGTTCAGGTTCATCCGCTGCAACTCGCGCAACACCTGCTTTTGCAGCACCGCGGGCAGCTCGATCTTGAGCACCGCCCGCTCCATCTCGGTGCCCAGGAAGCGCAACTGCTCCATAAAGGGCTCGGCCGCGCGGCCGGTGCTCACGAAGGTGGACTGCTGCAGCGAATAGCGCCGGTTCATCCGGAAGGGTTCTACCGGGAACACGAGGCTACAGTGGTTGCCGTGAAAGATCTTTTCGAAGAGGGTCTCGTTCACGATGTTGCGGCTTGCCTCGAGCTCGCGGCCGTACTGCGCCCGCAGCGCCTCCAGCGAGCGCTGCTTCAGGTAGTGGATGTTGATGGCCCAGATGGCGACGTTGCCCCCGCCTTCGGCGAGGGCGATCTCGAAGGCGAAATAAGCGGCGATGAAGGGCGACTTCGTGAAGTCGAGGAGCCGGGTGGGCGCGCCGTGGTGCTGCATCAGCGCCAGCCATTCGATGAGGTGCTCCGGGATCTGGTCGCGCGTAAGGTAGTTGCGCGCGCCCCGCTGGAATTCGGCCATGAACTCGGCCTCGATCTCCGGGCGGAGGCGGATAAAATCGGTGCGCTCGATGGTATTCTGGAGGTCCCATGCCGCTTCGGCCTGGCCCCGGAATACCCAGTTCTCGGAGAGTTTGTCTACAAGGTTGCGGAAATCGCTCCAGTGCGTAAGTGCGATCGTAGTGTACAAAGCGTCCATCACCGGCATTACTCAAAATCCCGCGCCAGCCGCCCCCACCCGCTCGTACAGCACCGGCCGCCCCCTGCCCCCCAGCGGTTCCCAGAGCCCCTCCCCCGCCCGGCTACCCCCGGATCGGGCCAGGCGGCCGGATGGCCCTATATTTGTGTATTCAGTACACATTAGGAGCCGTGGCCTGAAATTAGTGCGTCCATGGCCATTCCCGGTTGCCTTCCTGCTATGTGTATGAAACCGCCCCTGGTTGGGTGCGGCAAAAAGGAAACTATGCGCGAACGGACATCCAACATAGCAAGAACTAACCCCACGTACCGGGTGGCTGTCAGCGGCCTCTTCTTCCTGCAGGGCCTTTGCTTTGCCAGCTGGGCATCGCGGATCCCCACCATACAGGCTTCCCTGCACCTTTCCCACACGGCGCTCGGCGCCCTCCTGCTGGCCCTGCCCGTGGGCTCCCTGCTCGGGCTGCCCCTGGCCGGCGCCCTCGTGACCCGCTTTGGCAGCCGCCGCGTCGTATCCTGGGCCCTCGTTCTGTATGCTGCCCTCCTGTTGTGCATCGGCGCCGCCACCACCGTACCCGCCCTGCTGGCCGTACTGGTGGGCTTCGGCCTCGTGGGCAACACGGCCAACATCGCCATGAACACGCAGGCCGTGGGCGTGGAGGCCCGCTACCGGCGCCCGATCATGGCCTCTTTCCATGGCCTCTGGAGCCTGGCCGGCTTCACTGCCGCCGGCATCGGCACCTATATGATCGGGAACGACATCCGGCCCCTCGCCCACTTTGCCGGGGTGGCGGCGTTCATCCTGGTCGGGCTGGCTGCCTGCCTGGCGCGGCTGCTGCCCAACGAGGAGCGCCCCTCCGGGCCGCAAAAGCTTTTTACCTGGCCCGGCAAGCCCCTCCTCCGGCTCGGGCTGCTGGCCTTCTGCTGCATGCTCGCCGAAGGCTGTATGTTCGACTGGAGCGGCATCTACTTCGAGCGGGTGGTGCAGGCGCCTGCCGCCTGGGTGGGTGCGGGGTACACGGCCTTCATGGCCACCATGGCCACGGGCCGCTTCCTCGCCGACGGGGTCGCGCAGCGCCTCGGCTTTTCACGCACCGTGCAGCTCAGCGGCGCGCTCATTACGGCCGGGCTGCTCCTCTCCGTAACGGTTCCTGACCTACCTTACGCGATCGCAGGCTTTTTGCTGGTGGGCTTCGGTGTGTCGTCGGTAGTGCCGCTCGTTTTCAGCGAGGCCGGCCGCACGGCCACCGGCGCACCGGGCATCGCGCTGGCAGCGGTATCGAGCATCGCCTTCTTCGGCTTCCTGAGCGGTCCGCCGCTCATCGGCTTTATCGGCGGGCTCTTCGGACTCCGGGTGTCGTTTGCCGGGATCGCCGCCGTAGGCCTACTGGTGCTGCTGCTGGCCCGCACCTACCGCCCCGCTGAAAAGCAACGGGCCCAACCTAAAACTGTAACGCATGAACCCGAAGCTACCCTATCATAATCCCGATACCAGCATACCCGATTGGGGCCCTTACCTGAGCGAGCGCCAGTGGGGCACCGTACGCGAAGACTATAGCGGCGACGGCAACGCCTGGGGCTACTTTCCCTTCGAGCACTCCCATTTCCGGGCCTACAAGTGGGGCGAGGACGGGCTCGCCGGCATCTCCGACCGCCAGCAGCAGCTGTGCTTCGGCATCGCACTATGGAACGGGCGCGACCCCATCCTGAAAGAGCGCCTCTTCGGACTCCACAACTACGAGGGCAACCACGGAGAGGACGTGAAGGAGCTGTATTACTACCTCGACAACATGCCCGACCACGGCTACATGGAGTTCCTCTACAAATACCCGCAGCTGGAATTCCCGTACGAGGGGCTCAAGTCGGCCAATGCCGCGCGCGGCAAGCTGGACCCCGAGTACGAGCTGCTCGACACGGGTATCTTCAACGACGACCGCTATTTCGATGTGCACATCACCTATGCGAAGGAAGGCCCCTCGGACATCTTCATCCGCATCGAGGTACACAACCGCTACCACCGCGCGGCCGACCTCACCGTACTGCCCACCCTGTGGTTCTCAGGACACACCATCGAGCAGTATGCACCCCTGCGCCCGAAGCTGTCGCGAGGCACCCAGGGAAGCCTACGGGCCCTGCACCCCGACCTCGGCGAGCGGTTCCTGTATTTCTACGGAGAGGCGCCTGCGTGGATCACCGAGAACAGCACCAACTTCGGGCGCCTCAACGGCGACGGCCCCAACGACCCCTTCTGCAAGGATGCCTTTCACAATGCGATCATCGGCGGCACTGGCACCGAGGACCTCGCCAATCGGGTGAGCGGCACCAAGGCCGCCTTCGTACAGAAGTGGCGGGTGCCGGCCGGCGGCGTACGCACCATCTTCGTGCGCCTCACCGATACGCTGCAGGACGTGCCCTTCGAGCCAGGATTCCTCGCTGTATTCGCCCGCCAGAAGGCCAAGGCCGACGCCTACTACAAGAGCCTCCTCCCCGACCCCGTTTCCGACGACCTGCGCCGCCTCCACCGCCAGGCCGTGGCCGGGCTGCTCTGGAGCAAGCAGTTCTACAATTTCGACGTGGAGCGCTGGCTGCACCAGGGCGACGGCATCATGCCCGCCATCCCGCAACGCCTCACCGGGCGCAACCACGACTGGCAGCACCTCAAGAACCACGACATCATTGCGATGCCCGACAAGTGGGAATACCCCTGGTACGCCGCCTGGGACCTCGCCTTCCAGTGCATCGCCCTTGCCGATGTGGACCCCGCCTTCGCCAAGCAGCAGCTCCTGCTCGTGATGCGCGAGTGGTACATGAAGCCCGACGGGCAGCTGCCGGCCTACGAGTGGAACTTCTCCGACGTGAACCCGCCCGTGCACGCCTGGGCCGCCTACGAGGTCTATTCGATCGAGCAGCGCAAGACCGGCACCGGCGACATCGCCTTTCTCAAGAAGATCTTCCAGAAGCTGCTCATCAACTTCACGTGGTGGACGAACCGCAAGGACCGCAACGGCAACAACATCTTCGAAGGCGGCTTTCTCGGCCTCGATAATATCGGTGTATTCAACCGGAGTCATTATGCCGGCCACATGCACCTGGAGCAGGCCGACGGCACGAGCTGGATGGGCACCTATGCGCTCGACATGATGGACATCGCGCTCGAGATCGCACGCCACGACCCCACCTTCGAGGATACGGCCACCAAGTTCTTCGAGCACTTCGTGCTCATCGCCGAATCGCTCAACGAGCACCACCTCTGGAACAAGGAGGACAAGTTCTTTTATGACGTCCTCTCCATCGACGGATCGGAACCTATTTCCCTGCGCATCAAAAGCATCGTGGGCCTTACGCCGCTCTTCGCCGTATCTACCATCAGCCGCGATACGCTGCAGCGCCTCCCCGACTTCCTGCGGCGTACCACCTGGTTCGAGAACTACCGAAAGCAGAACAACAAATTCTGGCCCAACGAGGAGCGGGGCGAAGGCGAAGAGATCCTGCTGTCGCTGGTGAAGCGCGAGCGCCTCGTATTTCTACTGGAGCGCATGCTCGACGAGTCGGAATTTCTCTCGCCCGGGGGCATCCGCGCGCTCTCGCAGGACCACCGCGAGCACCCGTACTCGGTAACGGTGGACGGCAACGTGTACAGCATCACCTACGACCCGGGCGACTCCACCTCGGAGATCTTCGGCGGCAACTCCAACTGGCGCGGCCCGGTATGGATCCCGATCAATTACCTCATCATCCGCTCGCTGCGCCGCTACGGGCAGTTCTATGGCGACAGCCTGCTGGTGGAATACCCGGCCGGCTCCGGCGAGAAGATGACCCTGTGCGCGGTGGCGGATGCGCTCACCGAGCGCGTCATCTCGCTGTTCACCCGCAATGAGCACGGCGACCGGCCCTGCTATGGCGCCTACAACGAGTTCTACCGCCGCGTGGGCAACGAGCACCTGGTGCTGTTCTACGAGTACTTCCACGGCGATACGGGCTCCGGCCTCGGCGCGAGCCACCAGACTGGCTGGACGGCCCTCATCGCCGAGCTGATCAAGGACCATTGCGCGTCGAAAGCAGCTGCCCCGCAGGAACTGGAGACGATGTCGTAGAGCGTCAAGCGTCAGGCGTGAGGGAGAGCATCGCTAGGATCGGAAAGTTCTGCCCGCCTTTAAAAGAAACAGGCACACCGGATGGTGTGCCTGTTTCTTGTTCAACCCCGGCTACGTGCTACAGGAAATGAACAGTTGTGAAGATGGCCCGCTCGCCTGCTCACCCGCTCACGCTTGACGCCTCCCGCTAAAAAAGGTAGGCCACCCGGAGGCGCGCGGCGAAGGGGTTGCCCGGCGTGAAGTGCAGCTCGTTCACGGGGGCGGCCTCGTTGCGCAGCCGCGACTCGGTAGCGAACTGGGCTTCGTTCCATTCGGCATCGAAGAGGTTTTCGATCACCACGCCGGCCTCGAAGCGCTTCGCTGTGTATTGCAGTGCGGCGTCGGCCACGAAATAGCCGTGGGCCACGATGCTGTTGTCTTCGTTGGCGGGCCGGTTGCGGAGGTAGCGGTAGCTGAGGCTGCCGTTGAGGCCGCGGTCGTGCTTGAAAAAGATGCCCCCGTTGCTGCTCAGCACGGGCGCCAGCGGAATATAGTCGGCACCCTTGGGCTCGTCGAGGGCTCGCGGGCGCGTCGCATTCAGGTTCACGTTCACGAACCAGTAGCGCCCGGCCTGCCACCGCGCCTGCAGGTCCACACCGCGGCGCAGCGTGCGGCCGCTCGGCTCCACGATGCCCTCGTCGCCCACATACACGAACTCCTGCTCCAGGAACAGGGTCCACGCGGTGAGGCCGAAAAAGAGCCTGGGTGCGGGCTTCCACTGGAGTCCGAGGTCGGCGCCCCAGGCAGCGGGCAGCACGTCACGAGTGGGCGCACCGAGCAGTACGCGCGCATCGTTGGAATGAAAGCCCTTACCCCCTTTCGCCACGAGCTGCAGCTGCGCATTCCACTCATACTGCACACTGAGCTTTGGCTGCAGCAGGCCGCCGGAACGTGCCGAACTGCCACCGGCGCGATCGTCGCGGTAGCGTGACCAGAGCCCGTCTACCCGCAGGCCACCTTCGAGCAGCCAGCGGCCGGCCCGCCATTGCTGCGCCGTATAGGCAAACGCATTGGCCTCGCGCACGGCGCCACGCTGCAGGTCTTCGAGCAGCGTGCGTTGTTGCTGGCGCTGGAGCCTTGTTTCGGGCACCGCATCGTAACGGATGCCGGTGCCCCAGGTGGAGCGCAGCGTACCATTCCCGAGCGCCCGTTTCCGCACGAAGCGCGAATGCAGGCCCAGCAGGTCGCGGCGCTCGCGCTGGTTGATGCCGTCGCCGCGCACCGGGTCGTTCAGGAAGAAGGTGAAGTTGGAGTAGAGGTTGAAATCATAGAGCGTGTAATAGAAGCGGTGCTCGGAGTAGCGGTCGCTGCCGTTCCGGTGCAGCCACAGGAGGTTGAGGTTCTGCCGCGACGTATTGCCGCCCTCGGTAGGATCGATGGCCCCGAAGCGGCTCATGCCGACATCGACCGCTCGTTGCGGGATCTGGCCCGAGGCATCCCACGAAGAGCCGAACGTGGAGGCACTCACCGTCAGCTCGTCGCGCTGGCCCAGCGGGGTGTGGTATTTCGCAAAGAGGTTGATGCGGTGAAAGTCCTGCGGCTGCAGCGTAGGCCCATTGGTGTAGTAGTATTCACCGGCCACGTAGGCACTGCGCGACGCGTCGGCCCGCAGCAGGTTGGCGAGCACGAGTGCGCGGGCCGTGCCGAAGCGGCCTGCCTCCAGCTGCACCCGGCTCGCAGGCAGGGTGCGATAGGTCGAAAGGTCGATCTGCCCGGCCGTGGAGAAGTTGCCCTGCGTAGCACCATAGGGACCAGGTGCGAAGTCGACGGTCGACACGGTTTCCGGGATCACGAAGTGCGCGTCGGCATAACCCTGCCCGTGCGCATGCGACACCATGTTCACCGGCATGCCGTCCACGTTCACCGCCACGTCGGTGCCGTGGTCGGAGTCGAAGCCGCGCAGAAAGATCTGCTCGGCCTTGCCGCCGCCGGCATGTTGTGCGATGATGAGGCCCGGGGCGGTGCGCAGTAGCTCCTGTGTGTTGATCACCGGGCGCACCAGGCCATCCACGCGGGTGAGTTGCCGGAAGGGTACCACGGCGCTGGTGGCGAGGGTGAGCTCCTGGAGGCTCACCTCCTGCGGCTGCAGCCGGATCAGGGGCTCGGTGCCGGCCTGCAGCGTGAATTGCACGGGGCTATAGCCCACATACGATACCGTTACCTGCGCGGAGGTCTTACCGTACGAAAACTGAAAACGTCCCGTAACGTCGCTCGACACGCGCAGGGGGCTCCCGGCTATTGAAACCGTGGCCAGTTCGAGCGGCAGCCCGCCACCCAGGATGCGGCCGCGGAACACGTGCTGTGCGCCCGCGCCCGAAGCAGAAAGGCAGCAGGAGAGTAAAAGCAGGATTCTCAGGAGGGCCATGCGTCAAAATTCGGCAATGGCCACCTGCCGGGAACACCATTCATGGAATCAGCATTGCTTTCAGCGAAAAGTATGCACGAGCCCTGGCAGCACCTGCCCGTAGGCATACGACAGGCGAAACGAGGTGCGGGATCGTACCCCGGCGCCCGCTTGTGAAGCTGCATAGCGTTTGTAGTTGCGTACCGTGAGCCTGCCCGTGAGGTAGCCGAGCGCCGCCCCGGCCAGCACGTCGGTGGCCCAATGCCTGTTCTCGGTGATGCGGCTCAGTCCCACGAGGGTGGCCACGGAATAGGAAAGAACGGGCACCCACTTCCGGTCGGGGTACATTTCGGCAAACACCGTGGCGGCGGCAAAGCTGACCGTGGTATGGCCCGAAGGAAAGGCGCTGTTGGTGCTGCCGCCGCCCGGGTTCGGCGGTGTTTTATAGAAGGGCCCGAAAAAGCGCGGGCTCACTTCCTGCGTATTCGGATCGGTGATATACGGCCGCTGCCGGCCCGTGAGCTTCTTGAGCACGGCAAAGAGTGCGGAGCCGGTGAGGTAGGATTGCGTGGCGAGCAATGCGGCCGTCTGCATCCTGGGCTTTTTGGCGAGGAAACCATATACGCCGATGCCGCCGATCACCATGCCCTCGTAATCGCCACCGAACTCCGTTACCTGTGCGCTGAGGGTACGGAGCGTTCCCGAGCGGTTGCGCCAGCGCACGGCCGCCCGCTGCACCGGCAGGTCGGCAAACGCGAGGGCACCCGCTGCCAGCGCAAACTTGCCGGCATTGCCCCAGTCGCGCCGGCTCATGTGAAAAGGCTTCGTGAACGCGTCGCGCATGTTGCGCAGCAGGAGGCCGCCGTAGGCCCGCGGCGTCAGCCGCACGATCCCCGGTGAGGAAACCAAGGAGTCGCGAAGCACGGAGCTGTCGGCAGGCGGCTGCGCCTGCGTCACCCCAAGCGAGAGGCAGCCGAGCAACAGGAAAAAGGGTCGTTGCAGGGTCGGGAATTTTTGAGGAGGCATGCTCTTGCCCCTCCAAAAAAAATGCCTTAGCCGCTGTTTGAATTAGTTGATAGGCCGGCAAGGCCGCAAGCGGCCTGTTTCGCGCGGCGACGCGGCGCCCCGAAGTTTCGGGGGGCGCCGCAGCGAAGCCGAAATGTGCAACATATTTTTCCTTGCATTTTACTGTCGCAGCGTCGTTGCGCCGTGGCGTGATAAGGCCGCTTGCGGCCGCTTCTCATACTCACTTGAGTGAAGCAACTTTTCAGGCGCCGAGCTCGAGATGCACGAGTCGGCCGAGGCGCTTCAAGGTGTTGTCGAGCTCCGCGTTCCAGATGTGGCCGTAGCTGAGGCGCATGCAATGATGGTATTGCTGCTGCAGCGTGAACATGCGGCCGGGCGTGATGCTGATGCCCTGGCGAATGGCGGCGTCGTAGAGTGAAGCGGTCTGCACACGAGGGTCGAGTTCCACCCAAAGCACAAAGCCACCTTGCGGACGGCTCACGCGCGTGCCTTCGGGAAAGTAACGGCTGACCGCCCGGATGAACTGGAAGGCATTGGCCTGCAGCGTGCTGCGGAGGCGGCGCAGGTGGTGCTCGTAGCGCCCGTTTTCGAGGAAGCTCGCGATCACGGCCTGTGGCAGCGTAGCCGAGGCGATGGAGTGGTAGTGCTTGAGGCGGATGAGCGCCTCCTTGTGCCGCCCGGGCGCCACCCAGCCCACGCGGTAGCCGGGCGCCAGCGTTTTCGATACCGAGCCGCACCAGAGCACGTTGCCGCTCTCGTCATACGACTTGCAGCTGCGCGGACGCGCATCACCGAAATACACGTCGCCGTAGAGATCGTCCTCGATGAGCGGCACGCCGTAGTACTCCAGTATTTCTACGACCTCCTTCTTGTGCGCGTCGGGCATGCAGGAGCCGAGCGGGTTGTTGAAGTTGGGCACCAGCAGGCAGACCTTCACTTTGCCGCCCTTAACCGCTGCCCGCAGCGCATCGGGCTCCACGCCGGTCTGCGGGTGGGTGGGTAGCTCCAGCACATGCAGGCCAAGCGAGCGCGCCAATTGCAGGATGCCGAAGTAGACGGGACTTTCCACGGCGATGGTATCACCGGCCCGGGTGAGCGTCATCAGCGAGAGGCTGAGCGCATTCATGCAGCCGGCGGTGGTCACGATGTCTTCCTCATTCAGGTGCCCCTGCCAGCTGAGCGACCAGCGCGCCACCTGGCGGCGCAGCGGCCGGTAGCCCTGCACCTCCTCGTACCCGGTGCCGGAGCCGGGCAGCTCGCGCATCGCCGCGATCATCGCTTTGTTGAGCTTGGCTACGGGCAGCAGGGCATCGCAGGGCACACTGAGCGAAAGCGGCACAAGGCCCTCCCTGCCCAGCTGGCTGTACACCTTGCGGATCATGTCGTCGGGCTCGCTCACTTCCGACAGCGCCGAAGGCTGGCTCGCACCGGGCACCGGCGGCAGCTGGCGGTGCCAATAGCTCACGTAGTAGCCTGATTGCGGCCGCGACTCGATCAGCGCTTTCTTCTCGAGCTCGAGGTAGGCCTGCAGCACGGTGCTCATGGAGATGCCCTGCTCGCGGCAGAGGCTGCGCACGGAGGGCAGCTTGTCGCCGCACTTCCACACGCCGTCGCGGATCTGCTGCTCGATGCTGCGGGAAAGCTGGAGGTAGCGGAAGTCGGTGCGGGATGGGGAAAGAACGGCCATGGGGGTAACTGTTATGCCCAAAAATATACTTTTTGTATCTGTTCCGGTCGCCGCTCCTCCATCAATTTTGTGGAGCGTCGTCGGGAGGCGTGAAGCGTGAGGAGAAAGTGGTTACGCCTGGAAACTTCACAGCACGCTTCGCGAATCACTACAAGGAGAGCGATCACAGATACAGTAACAAGCTCCGTGTATGTGTTTCGAAAGAGCGTGCGCAGCATCTGCCGGGTGTTGTGTGCGGGCAGGAGCCTTCCACTTGAAGAAACTCCCGCTCACGCCTGACGCCTCACGAATCCGGAGCCTGTCCGATCCGAAGCCCAATGCCACTCATCTAAAAAAATGCCCATGCACCCTGCTCCTGCCACGACCCCTGCCGCACCGGCGTTCGGCAAAGCCTTTTCCGACCACATGCTCCTGGCGCGCTATGCGCAGGGCAGCTGGAGCGATTACGAGCTCCTCCCCTTCGGCAACCTGTCGCTCTCGCCCGCGGCGCTCTGCCTCCACTATGGGCAAACGATCTTCGAGGGCATGAAGGCCTTTCGCCGCGCCGACGGGCGTATCTCGCTCTTCCGCGTGGCCGACCATTACCGGCGACTGTGCCGGTCGGCCGACCGCATGTGCATGCCGCACGTACCGGAAGCGCTGTTCACGGAAGGATTGACGGCATTGGTGGCGAAAGATGCGGCCTGGGTGCCGGAGGACGCCGACGGCGCGCTTTACCTGCGTCCGTTTCTCATTGCCACCGAGGAGCGCTTTGGCGTGGGCGTATCGGAAGAGTACCTGTTCCTCGTGTTCACGGGGCCGGTGGCCGGGCTTTACCCGAGGCCGCTGCACGTGAAGGTGGAAGACCGCTACATCCGCGCCGCTCCCGGTGGCGTGGGTGCTGCCAAATGCGGGGGCAACTATGGCGGCGCCCTCTACCCCACGCAGCTCGCCCGCGCCGAAGGCTTCGACCAGGTGTTGTGGACCGACGGCTCCGACGACCTGCACCTCGAGGAGTCGGGCACGATGAACGTGCTGTTCCGGATCAACGATGTGTTGGTGACGCCGCCACTTTCCGACACGATCCTCGACGGCATCACGCGCGACTCGGTGCTGCAGTATGCCCGCACGCTCGGGATCGCGGTGGAAGAGCGCCGTATCCCGGCAAAGGAATTGGTGGAAGCGCACCGCGCGGGCACCCTGCAGGAAGCCTTCGGCTGCGGCACCGCCGCCGTGGTGGCGCCGCTGGCCTCGATCACCGTACGGGGCGAGCGCCTTGAGCTGCCGCCTCTATCTGAGCAACATTTCTGCATGCGGGCGCGGCGCTACCTCACCGACCTGCGCCGGGGCCTCCTGCCCGACCCGCAGGAATGGAACACGATCGTAATTTGATGGGCGACGGAGATAGAGATTTTCTCTGAATTGACACCCCGGGTGTCCCGCGTGAGGCGTCCGTTAAGTAGCGACTTTCCGATACCAATGAATGTCCTCCTTACGCCTCGGCGCTTCATGCCTCACGACACGGTAGCGTGGCCGTCAATCCGAGGCAGCTTCCCGTGTACCGCACTTAAGCGAGGATGTCTTAACTTAGGGACACCAACCGACCAGACATGAAAAGCATCCTGCCCTCCGGCCTCCTGCTGTTGCTGCTCCTGCTTGCGGACGCTGCCCACGCCCAGAGCAACGCCATCCCCGACTCCGTGCGTACGGTAGCGATCTACTCGTCGAAAAACAACTTCCTCACCGAGTATACGGTCGATACGCTGGTGGCCCACCTCAACCGCTTCAAGAAAAGCAAGCGGGTGCGCTACTTCGTGAACACGAAAGACGATACGCGCAGCGGCTACTATGCGGATCACGTGGTGGACATCGACCTCGACCTGCGCGAGCCCGTGATGGGCCCGCCGCGCTACGAAACGGTGAATGTTTCCCGCCCCACGGTACAGCGCGGGCTCAACCCCGCAACAGGCAACATGGAAAGCCGCGTGGTGTATGTGAACACGCCCGAGCAACGCTATCACCCCGGAACGATGCAGCCCGCCAAGGCGTCCGTGCGGCTGCGGATGCTCGACCGGAAGAACAACCAGAAGGTGACCAAGGACGGCTTCATGTTGCAGCACGAGCAACAGGTAGGCCTTGAGATCAACCTCATCTTGCAGCTTCACCAGATGATCCAGGCCAATTACGACAAGCCCTGAGCGGCATTTTCGATGAGCGACCGTGATTGCTTCGCTGCCATTTTCGCCGGGTGATCCTTAAGATGAAAGCCGGTTTCGCGCATAGGCGCGCAGCGAACGCAAATGACGGGGAGTCCGGGCACGATGTCTGTAGTACCTGTATTCTCGGAAGATGCACCCGGACTCGTCCAGGGAGAACCGAATCTGTCCCATTTAGCCGCTTGCCGCTTTCCCTTTGCGTCCTTGAAGAAAAGCCGCAGCCTTCGGGGGGGGCGCTACCCGTATCCGGAAACGTCGGCCTGTAAACGACCCGCTATCCCCGCACCTGCAGAAAAATCCCTTGCTCTTCCCGAAGCTTCGGGAGCGTAAAAAAACAAGGTCAATGCTGGACCTGTTGCCACATAAAGCACGACTCAAACTGCAATCCAAATACACGTGGCAGCACATTGTTTGCCGAACGGGTTACGGCAATGTCATACATACCTACCGGCCTGATCACCGGAGCCGGATCCATTCCACCTCCATGCTCTGACGCTTACCGGCCAGGGCTGCATTCACGTCGTGGCCGAAGCTGCACTGGAGCTTGTCCACCTTCCGGATGTCGAAGGGTACCGCGGCGCTTCCTTCAAACAGGAGGGGCTGGAAGCCCGGGTACGGGCGCGGCAACAGCACCGCAGGTGCAGGCCGGAAATCGGTGAGCGGTATTTCTACGGTCGACGGGCTGGCGGGTAGCGACACGAGTGCCGACACGGCGTTGCCGTTGGCATCGATGAGGGTCAGGCGCAGCGAGCGGCCCTCCGCCGAACTTCCCCGCACCACCACCGTCGAGAAAGCGGCGTCCGGGGCACGCGAGGCCAGGTGATCGCCGACAAAGAGCTGCCAGCCGGTGAGCTGTCCGGCCGAGGGCGCGGTCATGACCGCACGGAGCAGCAGGCGGCCCGGCTCACCGGCGGCGGCGAAGCCGATGGTATTGCGGCGCCAGTCGCCGGTCCATTGCGACAGCCGGCCCCGGTCGCGGGTGGCGTCGAACAGGGCGAGCGGCGTGCTCCCGGGCGTTACGAAGGTTTGCCAGGTATCGTCGTTGGCCGCGTCCCAGGCATAGGGATTCCCTTTGACCCCGGCAGGGAACGTGTATTGTGCGCCGGAAGCCTGTTGCAGCAGCACCCGGTATTGCAGGAGCCCGCCCTCGGTCATCTCGGCCGGCACTTCACCCACAAAGGTCTGCCCGTCGCGGCGCTGCATCGGCACTGTTTTCCACTTGCCGAGCGAATGCCGCAGCTCCAGCGAGGCGCGCGCGCCGCTGTCGGCCCCACCGATGCGCACCGGCAGCTGAAAGACGCTGCCCGCAGCTACTTCGCCGGCCGGCTCGTGTACGGCATAGGGCGCGCCGGTATACGAAGCGGGCGCATAGAAGGGCGCGGTGCCCGCCGCTGCAACCCCACTTGCCGACAATTCGTATACACCCGGCTCCACGATAAAGCCATTGTCGTTGTGGATGATCCTTCCGAAGCCGGCGCTGTCGGTGCGCTGCAGCCGGAAGCCGTCCGGCAATCCCGGGAGGCGCAGCGTCATCCGCCGGGCGGCATGGTGAATGCGCACGGCCTCGCGCGATGGCGATGCCTTGCCGAAGGGATCGCGGAACCGCACCGCGTCGGGCATGACCTCGAGGCGCCAGCGGCCCTCGCTCACCTTATCGAGGAAGTAGGCGCCGGAACCGGCGTACTGCACCACCGGCGAGGAGCCCACGCCGGCGATGTGCTGCAGCGCGGCGGCATTCTTTGGCTGGGTGGTCGTGTTGTTGGTATAGTAGAACTCCTCCTCCGTATTCATCTCGCTGAGGTCCTGCCCGTAGCTGACGCGGAAGGCGTCGAAGGTGGTGTCGGCCGGGAAGGTGCCCCAGGATTTTTTCCGCGGGAGCCGGTGAAAGGCCTTGCCGGCGATGAGCAGGCTGATGGCTTTCGCCGGCGTATAGGCAAGGTTGAGAAAATGCGTCTGGTATTCGGTGTTGGCATAGGCCGTCGCCATCGGGTCGTAGGCAAACTGGGTGGCCCACTGGAAGCCCGCCGTGCGGAATGCCCGTGCCATGGCCGGGTACATGTTGGACTGGTAGATATCGCCGGCATCGAACTCGTACACCATCAGCGCGCGGGCCCGCACCGCCGGGATCGAATCGAAGAAGGGAATGTGGTAGCGGTCTACATGCGGCAGGAAATTGCCCCGTAGCTCGCGGTTGGCCACCAGGCCCGTCGGATACCACTGGAAGCTATGCCCGTCTACATTGGCGGCAGCCACCGCGCCGGCATAGGAAGGCGACTCGGAGATGTTGTAGAACACCGGTTTCGACCAGCCGGTGCTCCGCACGGCAGCGGCCATCCGGTTTACGTATTCCGTGGTACGGGCGCGCGGGCCGCTGTGGTGCGGCTCGTTGTTGATCTCCATCGCGATCACGTTGGGGTCGGCCGTGTAGGTCATCCCCGTGTAGGGGTTCACGTGCCGGAAGAACTGGCGCAGGTAATTCTCCTGTGCTACAAACGCTTCCTCCTTCACTACCGACGGACCCTTGCCGTACTTCGTGGCGAAGCCCGGCGTTTTGGTATCGGGCTCGGGGTAGCCGTTGCCCCAGAAGGCGATGGGCGTTACCAGTATTTTAATCCTTTTCTCCTTCAACCGGGCCAGGAGGTAATCGAAGAGGCGCAGGTGCTCGTTCTGCAGCAGGTTTCCGGCCGTGTCGGAGATCTCCACGTCCCACACGTGCACCCGGAAAGCGTCGAGGCCGAGGCGCGCCAGATGGTGCACATCGGCGTCGATGGCCTTTTCAAGGTCTAATCCCAGCGCCTTGTGCGAGCGGTAGCCATAGGCGAAGGGCACGGTGTAGTTGACACCAAAAAAAGCGGCCTCTTTGCCGTCGCGCGTCCAGCGGAGCACGCCGCCCTTATCTACGTATACGGGGTTGCCGGGATTGCGCTTCTGCGCGGCAGCTGTTGTTGCGATAAACAGGAAGGCGAGCTGGAGGATCCGGCGAGGGAAGAATGTGTTCATCATGTGGGTGTTGATAATCCGGGCTGATGCAGCCCGCGTTTATTGGAAAGCGGCGAGCGCCGGGGTGGGCTTGCCGGAGTTGTCGAATGCGCCGAGCGTGTAGCCCTTCCAGCCGCCGTAGGCCTGGGGCTCCCAGTACAGTACGCCAAGGCCTTTTCTATTGGGCACGGCGCGGGTCTTCCGGATGAGGTCGGCGATAAAGGGGCCGCATTCCTGGGGGCTGTCCCAGGGCATGCCCACCTCCACCACCATCACGTGCTTGTTGTAGCGCGCGGCCATATTGTTCATGTTCATGGCCACCTCGCCGTTGGTCGTAGCCCAGTTGCTGAGCGTCGGGTACACCGAGAGCCCGATGACGTCGAAGCGGGCGCCGTTGCTGACGAGCCCGCCGATGTTCCAGGTGAAGAGCCCGTTGTCCCAGCCGTTGGATACGTGTACGATCACCTTTGCCGCAGGGAATACCGATTTCACTGCCACGTAACCCGTATCAACGAGCGCCGCGTAGGCGGCCATGTTGGAAGAGGCGCGCCCCTCGGGCCAGAGCATCCCGTTGTTGGTCTCGTTGCCCACCTGCACCCATTCGGGCGTCACGCCCGCCGTTCGGAGCGCCGACAGTATATCTACGGTGTGCGCCGCGAGCGCGCCCTTCAGTCCCTGCAGGTTCAAGGCTGCCCAGGCGGCGGGCTTCGTTTGCTGCCCGGGGTCGGCCCAGGAGTCGCTGTAGTGAAAATCGACCATTACCCGCATGCCGAGCGCTTTGGCGCGCAGCGCCTTTGCCAGCACATCGTTCTTTCCGTTCCAGCCACCCGCCGGGTTTACCCATACGCGGAGGCGGATCGTGTTCATCCCAAGGCTTTTGAGGAGAGCCATCCCCTCCATTTCGGCGCCGGCGCTGTTGTAGAAGCGGCGACCGGCCGCTTCCATTTCCGTGATCCAGCTGACGTCGGCGCCTTTGGCAAAGGAGTCAGTGACGGCGACGGTGGTCGTATCCACCGGTACCGGTGGCAGGGGCGTGGGCACTGCGGGTTGGCGTTCCTTTTTGCATGAAGCAAAGCCGATGGCGGCGAGGCAGAGCAGGAGCAAAGTTCTCATGATGCTGTGTGGATCTTTACGGATGATTGACGGATGATGAGCTGCGGCTCCAGCACGATGTGGCGCGGGGCGGAACCATAGAACTTCCCGGCGGAAAGCTCAAAGAAAAGACGCGCGGCTTCCTCGCCCATGCGGATCGTTTGCTGGTCGATGGTGGAGAGCGCGGGCTCGATGTATTGGCCGAACAATTCGTTGGCAAAGCCGATGATACCGACCTGGCCGGGTACGGCGATGCCCGCGCGACGGAGGGCCTGCAGGGCGCCGAGCGCGGTATAGTCTTCGACGCAGCACACCGCGTCGGGCGGCTCGGGGAGGCGGAGCAGCGCTTCCATGCAGGCCGCGCCGGATCCGATCGAAACGTCGCCCTCACGCAGCAGCGCGCGGTCGGCAGGCAGACCGTATTTCTTCAGTGCCTTGCGGTGGCCCTTCAGGCGCTCCTTCCAGATGGGCACGTGCAGCGGCCCGGAGATATAGGCGATGCGGCGGTAGCCCTGCTGCAGGAGGTGCTCGGTGGCCATAAAGGCGGCGGCGCTGTCGTTGATGGATACGGAAGGCACTCCGGCCTCCGCGGATACGCGGTCGAAGAGCACCAGCGGCACGCCGCGGCGCTTCAGATCCTGGAGGTGTGCCAGGTCGCGTGTGCCCTTGGCGATGGAGGCCAGCACCCCGTCCACGCGCGAGCGCAGGAAGGTCTCCACGCCCTTTCGCTCGCCTTCCTCCGACTCATTGGTCTGGTAGATGAGCACCGTGTAGCCCTCCGCGGCCGCAACGCGCTCGATGCCGTGTACCACGGAGCCGAAGAACGTGATCTCGGCACTCGGGATGAGCACGCCGAGGATGCGGGAGCGACCGGAGCGCAGCGAGGCGGCAATGCTGTTGGGCTGGTAGTGGAGGCGGCGGGCCACCTTGCGTACGGCTTCCTTGGTGCGGGCCGAGATGGCCGGGTGATCGTTGAGCGCCCGCGAAACGGTGGCCGCGTTGACCTGCAGCTCGCGGGCGATGTCGTGAATGGTGACCTTCTTTGCCAAGGTGCAATCGTTTGCATGAAAATAGCGGATTTACCACTGCCGGGTAAAAAAATGTCTCGCGATAACGCTTTGATGATCAGGTGACTGCTTCCCGGCGCCCGGAAACCGCGCTGCACTGATCGACAAAAAGCCTAAATTACAGGCACGCCCCGTCTATTTAACCCACGACCAACTATGAGCAAAGATCGTTACGGCCGCAACCCGAACCGGCCCCTCTATGCCTTCGGCATCGTACTAACGGTGATCACGGTGCTCGTGATCCTCTGGCTGCAGCTGCAGGCCAACTGAGGGCGAACCGCACCGCTTTGCGGATCCCGCCGGAATCCCTACTTTTAACGCCCGGAGGAACGTTCCCCCGGAACAGAAGTTGATTGTTCATGCAAGAAGCCTTACTTCAGTTCAGCGACCTCCGGGGGCTGACGTCTTTTTTCAAATCACTGGATGAGCGGCCTTACCGCATCAATATCGCGCAGCTTACCCTGAGCGGCCACTTTACCGCGCCGGAGCTCGACCGCGTCAACCAGTGCGACCCGGCTGCCCGGATCCAGCTTCCCGGCGCCGGCGGCGCCGCGCCCGCACCGCGCTCCTGATCCACTTTCCTGTTAAAAACCCCCACGCCGGCTCCCGCAGCCAACAAGTTCCGGGGGCAAAACTGCCAGATGCCCCCATCCTGACGTATCTTGCTGCTTGTAAAGGCCCGGCCTTTTTCATCAACGATCATTTATGGCGAAATCAAAAGCAAGCTTTCACAAAAAGGAACTCGAGCGCAAAAAGCAGAAGCAGCGCCAGGAGAAGCAGGAAAAGATGCAGGAGCGGAAAAGCGCTCCAAAGAAGAGCCTCGACGACATGATGGCCTACCTGGATGAGGACGGCAACCTGACGTCGGCGCCGCCGGACCCGGGCAAGAAGCGCGAGTTCACCCTCGAAGAAATCCCCGACGTGGTGGCCCGCCGCACCGATGAGGCTGCCGACGCCGGACCGCGCAACGGCACGGTATCATTCTTCAACAAGGCCAAAGGCTTCGGCTTTATCGTGGATGCCCGCTCCGGCGAGCGCATCTTCGTGCACATCGAGCAATGCACCGAGCCCATCATGGAAACCGACAAGGTCACCTTCGAGGTCACCGACGGCGACCGTGGCCCCGTGGCCCTCAACGTACGCAAGCAGTAATGACCGCAGCGCCTCGTCCCGGGTTAGCAGAACGGCGCTCCGGCGCCGATTTCCGTTTACACCTTTTCGCCGATCCCGTCATGTGCTATCTTTCCGCTACCCTTAAACCAACTTCATGGCTAAAGTAACCTTTGACAACACAAACAACCAGTTCTTCCGGTCGCTCCGGCTATCGGTGGAAGCTTATTTCAAGGAGCGCGGGCTGTCTAAGACCGGCGGCTGGAAGCTCTACCACAAGGCACTCGTGCTCTTTCCCCTTGGCATCGGCCTTTATACCGTGCTGCTCCTCGACCTCCTGCCGGCCTTCCCCGCCCTGCTGGCCTGCGGGCTCCTCGGCTGCGTCATCTCCAGCCTCGGCTTCAACGTGATGCACGACGCCTGCCACGGCTCCTACTCCAATAAGAAGTGGGTCAACAACGTGATGGGCCTTACCATGAACGTACTCGGCGGCAACGCCTTTTTCTGGAAGCAGAAACACAACATCATCCACCACACCTATACCAACATCGAAGGCCTCGACGACGACATCGCGCAGAGCAAGTGGCTGCGCCAGAGCCCCTCGCAGGCCTGGATGAAGGTGCACCGCTACCAGCACGTGTACCTCACGCTCGCCTACGGCCTCTCCCTGATGCACTGGGTTGCCTTCCGCGACTTCGTGAAGTATTTCACCGGGCGCGTACACAATACGCCCCTGCCGCCGATGGACTTCGCCGAGCACCTTACTTTCTGGATCAGCAAGGCCTTCTATTACTTCGTATACATCATCTTCCCGATCATGGTGCTCGGCCCGCTGCCCTGGCTGGCCGGATACGTCACCATGAACTTTGTGGCCGGCGTGGTGCTCTCCTACACCTTCCAGCTGGCGCACGCCGTGGAAGGACCCGAATTCGAGTCGGTGGGCGACGAAGACCGGGTGATCGGAACGGAGTGGGCGATCCACCAGCTGCGCACGACGGCCAACTTCGCGCCGCGCAACCGCTTCGTCAACTGGTTCGTGGGCGGCCTCAACTACCAGGTGGAGCACCACCTCTTCCCGCGGATCAGCCACATCCATTACCCCGCCCTCAGCGCCATCGTGCAGGAGCATTGCCGCCGCTTCGGCGTTCCCTACCACAGCTTCCCCACGGTATCGTCGGCCATCGCGTCGCACGTGCGCACCATGAAGCGCCTCGGCCAGGGCGTTACGCAACTGAGCTACGTGACCACCAATGCCGGCAGGCCGGTGTTGGCCACGGCGGAATGATCCGGCCGGAGAAATTATTTGAAGCCCCTGCTACGCAGGGGCTTTTCTTTTGCGCAGGAGAGTAGCATTCCCTGAAAAGTTGTTCAAAGCAAACTGGTTGGCCAGCAAAGCCGCAAGCGGCCTTTTACACGCAGCGACGCGGCGGGTGGCGGCGCAGCGAAGTGGCTATGTGCGAAGAATTCTCCTTTGCATTTTATCGTCGCGCCGTTGTGCCGTCGCGCCGTCGCGTGCCGAGGCCGCTTGCGGCCTCCGCAAAAGTGACGGCCCACAGAATGTGGCGATCTCATGAGCACTTGTTGGAAGCACATGATCTTAACCAGTCGCCAAGTCTTTTACTGCCGGGCCGCATCGTACTGAACGAATTGCACCAGGTTGCCGTCGGGGTCGGCGATGATGAAGGTGCGGAGCCCGAAGTTGCGGTCGTGGATCAGCGGCAGGTGGAACAGAACGCCCTTCGCTTTCAGCCGGCGCTCCCAGGCTTCGATGTCCGGCACGCGGAAGGAGACCTTGTTGAACCCGGCGAGGCGCGGATCGTTGAAGCGGTCGTAGCCCGGCACCTTGCTGCCGATCCCGAACACGGTGCGCTTGCCCACGAGCTCCAGCAGGAAGGAGTCGCGCTTCAGGAACACGATGCGCAGGCTGTCGCGCTCCGGCAGGTCGATCTCCCGCACGGTCGAAAACCCGAGCCGGTCCCGGTACCATTCCGTAGCAATACGGATGTCGGTGACGACGATGCTCAGGAGGTCGGGCGCAAGGCGGCTGCTGTCGCGGGCCTGGGCAGCGGCGGATATCCCGGCGCCCAACAGCAGCACGGACATCGTCAGTAGCTTCCGGAGCGGAGCATAGCGGGGCAAGAGGAAGGGAAGCTTCATCGGTTTCATCGTTTTAGTTCGCGATCGGGACACGTAGTATTACGGAACGCTGCAGCGAGTCGAACACCCGCTCCATGCCCTTCCAGTGCCGGTTGAACAGGGCCAGGTTGGTGCGCCCGAGCACGAGCAGCTCGTTGCCGCTGACGGCGGCGGTGGTGGGCATGAGCAGCAGCGAGTCGGCACCGCGTATCGTTTCTGCCCCGTCGAGGTAGCCTTCGGCCGTGAGGCGGTAACGGATGATGCGGTGCTGCTCCGGGCGGTCGTGGGGCCAGCCGATCACCCCGATGAGGCTGCTGCCGTGCAGGAGCAGTCCGTCAACGGCATAATCGGTACGGGTGCCGCGGGTTACGGACACCGCTTCCTTCGTGGCCAGGTCGACCCGTTGAACACCCTTGTCGCCGGAGGCTACGAACAGGAGGCGGCCGTCGGCCGAGCTGGCGATCCCGTTGGCATAGGAGAAGGCAGGCTGCCGGCTCCAGAGTTCCAGGGCGCTGCCGCCGGGTGGCAGCCGGAAGACCGCCCCGCGATAGGTATCGGTAACATAGACACTGCCATCGGGATGCAGCGCCAGGTCGTTCAGGAACAGGGCGGAGTCGTGCAGGTAGCGCCCGGTGATACGGCGCGCCGTGAGGTCATAGCGGAAAAGTCCGGGTGCCTTGCTGCCGTCGAGCAGGGCGCTGCACATCCACAGGGTGCTGCCGTCGGTGCTGACCTTCATGCCAAGGCCCATCAGGAAGCCCTCGCTGCCGGCAGGGAAGAGCTCCTGCAGCCAGCCGTCGGCACGCACCTGCACCACCTTGCGCCGGTGCAGGCTGCTTACATACACGGCACCGCTCACCGGGTTCACCGCGATGCCTTCGGGGATGAGCGCCGCATCGCGGAGCGTCGTGACGGCGGCAGGCGATGGCGCCGGTTTGCGGGCCCGGCAGGCGGCAAGCGCGAGGCAAAGCAAAAAGAAGAAACAGGTGCGCATCAGCGGGAGTTATCGCCAAATGTAAGGGTAGCGCGGCGCGGGTGGGTACCGCTTGTCACAGCAGGAGAAGGGTTTAGGTGGTTTAGGAGGTTTAGCAGGTTTAGCAGGTTGTGTATCCGGGGCACCTAAGGCGCTCCATTTGCCACCGGGGTGAAAACAGCATCACCCTCAGGACGGTTGCGAACTCTTGAGCAAGATCACAGATCCCAGATCTGACATCTGAGATCCTTCGTGGCCCGGCGCTTGCAACAACCCGGTCGCACTCAACTATACCATATGATCGACCTTGCTCCCAATCGTTCCCTCGTGCAGCGTCTTGCCCAGGCCGGGCTCATCGCCAAAGGCGTGCTCTACAGCCTGCTGGGCGCGCTGGCCTTCATGGCGGCCTTTCACATCAACGGGCACTCGACGCAGGAAGCGGATACCTCCGGCGTGCTGGGCTTCATCCACGAACAGACGGGCGGACAGCTCCTGCTCGGCGCCATCGCCGTTGGCCTCGCCTGCTACAGCCTCTGGCGCGGGATCCAGGCTTTTGGTGATACGGAGCGCGAGGGGCGCGACGCCAAAGGCTGGGCATCGCGGGGCCGCTACCTGCTTAGCGGGCTTGCCTACGCTTCGCTGGCCTTCGCCGCGGCACGCCTCCTTTTTTCGGGTAGTGGCTCATCGGGCGACCAAAAGCAGCAGCTGGCGCAGGAAACCCTCTCGAAGCCTTTTGGGGCAGTGGTTACCGGTATTGCGGCACTGGTGCTCATCGGTATTGGCGTCTTCCAGTTTTACTACGCCTACAAGGAGAAATACCTGAAGCATGTGGACGGCGACACGAGTGCCACCCTGCGCCTCGCCGGCAAGATCGGCTACTGTGCCCGCGGGGCCGTCTGGATCCTTCTCGGATGGCTCTTCGGTAAGGCAGCGCTGAGCAGCAATGCCCGCGAGGCCGGCGATACCTCCAAGGCCTTCGGCTTTCTCTCGGACGGCGGCTACGGCACCTACCTGCTGGCGGTGATCGGCGCGGGGCTGCTCTGCTACGGTGTATTCAACTTTATCCGCGCGCGCCACGAGCGGCCGGGCCGGGGCCACTACTGATGGGCAGCAAACCATTGACGTCAAACGACATAAAAAAGCCACCGGCTCCTGTTGCAGGGCCGGTGGCTTTTTTCTTAGATGCAGGTTGATCAGCGATTGGGGTTGTGCGTCGTGGTCGTATGCACATGATGGTTATCCCGGCGCTTCAGGCCCAGCAGGCCCAGAAGACCCAGCAGGCCGGCAAGACCGATCTTACCAGAATCATCATCATCATCATCGCGGTCATCGTTGGCCGCCGTCGTTGTCGTCGTCGTGTTCTCTGTTGTCTGCGCCATGGCAGGAGCCGTAAAGAACAGGCCTGCGCTCAGCGCCAGTACAGCAAAGCTTCTTGTTACCTTCTTCATCTTAATTTGATTTTGGTTAAGAATATGGGATGAACACAATGACCGTACCATACTCCCCTTTTTGCGTACCTGCATTACCGTGAGCCCTTAGAGCGGCCGGCTGCTGCCAGGCTGCAGCGGGTCGATGTTGCGGTCGGTGTTCCCACTCCGATCCGTAGTTCCACGGTCGGAGCTACCGGTGCGGTCGACATTGATCTCGGTGTTGCGCACCGTATCGCGGATCGTCTCGTCGCGCTCGGTCACCTCCTTGGATACGCGCACTTCCTCCACTACGCGGGCGTCCTTGTTCACCACCGGAACCTCGTTGTGCTCCCGCACCTCGATGTCGCGGTCCTGGAAGGCGCTCCGGTCGGCATCGCTCACCGGGCGGTTCACCGGCTCGCGCTCGATATGCACATGCTCCTCACGGAGACGCACATGCTCTTCCACGGGGCGCTCCACGATGCGGCTGCGCACGCGCACTCCGCCGCCTTCCACTTCGCGCTTTCCTACCTCGAGGTGCTCCTCGACCCTCGGGATCGTAGTACCCCGGTCGGCCGAAACATCGCCCCGGTGGCCGGCTTCCGCGCTTCGCGTATTGCCGACGCCATAAGAGCGCGCCCGGTCGTCCACGTCGATGGCGCCGCTGTTGTCGAGGATATCGGCAGCCACGCGTGCTTCTGCTGCATCGCGCGCATGTACGGTCACGATCGCGGAGGCGCGCTCGGCAACCCGGCTGTAGCGGTCACTTTCATCCTTATCGCTGCCACCGAACAGGTTGTTGAAGAAGTCCGTGATGGCGTTCGTATTGCGTCCTTTCTCGTCCACCGTCCGTCCTTCACCCGTTACATGGTCGGTGTTCCGGTCGGCGCCGGCTTTCGTTGCCGTACTGCCGGCGGCGCCCGAACCGGACCTCGACACGTCTACACGGTCGCGGCCGATGCCACGCGCTTCCAATTGCTCTACGGCACGTTGTGCCTGCGACTGCTCATCAAAGAGCCCGATTACTGTTTGAGACATAATTACCTCCAGTTTTTTTTAAAGATTCAATGGCGCACCGCTACGGCGATGCGGGCTGTTGCTGCCACCAAAGTCGTGCCTTCTTTACCGCACGGGGAAAAGGTTGCCCCGCGCCGCGCACCTGCTTTTTGCTATCTTCCCGCCATGATGAAATACCTGCTTCTTCCCTGCGCCTGCCTTGCCCTGCAGGCAGCGGCCCAGGGACCGGCGGTGAGTGCCCGGGTGCGCGCCGCCATGGATCGTGTCGACAGCAACAGCATTCGCGGCCACGTGGCCTACCTCGCCGACGACCGCCTGCGCGGCCGCCTTCCCGGCACCGAAGGCTATCAGCTTGCGGTGGACTATGTGACTGAGCAATTCAAAAAAATGGGTGTGAAGCCCGGCGGCGATGCGGGCGCCTATACGCAAAAGCTGCTCATCCGCAAGTCGCTCGTGACGAACGCTTCCGCTTATGCCGTGCTGAAAGACGCGGCCGGCAACAGCGACTCGCTCACGCTGCAGCGTGACTTCCTTCCGGTGCCGCACCCGATGCGCACGCAGACGTCGGCCAGCGGCGGGCTCGTGTTCGTGGGCTACGGCCTCGACGTTCCCGGTGAATATTCCGATTACAATAACGTAGACGTGAAAGGCAAGATCGTGGTGCTGCTCACCGGTGCCCCGGACGGCTTCCCGTCCACGATCACCGCGCACCTTTCGAACATGGGCAGCAAGTTCAATGCGGCGGCAGCCCGCGGCGCCGCGGGCGTGATCGTGATCAACCCCGCGCTGCGTCCGGGAAATCCAACGAATCCTCCCGTACTGCAAAGCAACGCGGCGCTCAACCCCGACCGCTCGGCGGTGTACTCAAGGCACTTCACCGGCAACACAGGCATCGCGCTCAATGCCGGACGGGTGCTGCTCCACCGCCTGCTGATGAACAGCGGCAAGAATATCGAGCAGGTACTTGCCGGGCTGAAAAGCCGCAAGCCGGCCTCCTTCGAGCTGCCCTACACGCTCAGCGCCGGCTACAGCACCACGCATACCGACATTGAAAGCTACAACGTAGTGGGCCTCATCCCCGGCGACGACCGCCGGCTGCGCAGCGAATATGTAGTGCACTCCGCGCACCTCGATCACCTCGGCGTAGGCAAGCCCGTGAACGGCGACTCCATCTACAACGGGGCACACGATAATGCCTCGGGCGTAGCCTCCCTGCTCGAGATCGCGCGCATCTACCGCAGCAGCGGCGTGCGCCCGAAGCGCTCCATCCTGATGGTGCTCGTGACCGGCGAGGAGATGGGCCTGATCGGCTCCTCGTATTTCGCCGCCAATCCTACCGTGCCCAAAGGCTCCATCGTGGCCGACGTCAATACCGACATGCCTACGGTGATCGCGCCGCTGCTATCGGTGGTGCCCCTCGGCGCCGAGCATTCCACGATGATGCAGCATGTGCAGTTTGCCGCCAAACAGCTTGGCCTCGACGTGGAGAAAGATCCGGAGCCGACCGAGAACCGCTTTGTGCGCAGCGACCAGTATAGCTTTGTGCTGAGCGGCGTGCCGGCCTTACACATCAAGTACGGCAACAAGAGCGACGTGCCCGGCTTCGACCTCGTGTCGTTCGTAAAGCAGTGGCGCGCCAAATACTATCACCAGACGGCCGACAACCTCGAGACGGGCATCTTCAACTTCGGCGCCGCCCGCAAGTACGTGCACCTCAACTTCCTCGTCTCCTACTCCATTGCGCAGACGGCTACGCGCCCGGCCTGGAACAAAGGCGACCTGTTTGCCCCGTCGGAGCAGCAACCGTAATACTACGGACGATACCCACGCCTTCCCACAACAAAAGCCACCTCACGGTGGCTTTTGTGTTCACCGGATGTACCGGTGGTTGGTATCCTTCACAGGAGGGGTCAGGGGAGGCCGGGCAACGGCAGGAACTCAGAGTCGGGAAACGACCACGTCCTGCACCTGGCTCACGCGGGAGCTGATGAGGTAGGCCTGGGCTTCTTTCGACTTGCGGCTGTTGAGGCGGAGCACGAGCTTCATGTCCTCGACGCCAAGGTCTTCGACCTGGAAGCGCTTCGAGAAGGAGCCCGAGCGGATCCGGGTGCTGTAGAGAACGACGCCGGCCTCGTCGGAGATCGTGAGCTCCAGCGGTTCGCCGCCGGTCTGATCAACATAAACATCGAATACCGGGAGGCCGCCGATGAGGCCGGCATCCTGCACCGAAACCCGCGGCTTCGCAGGCTCTTCTTCCTGCGCACGGGCAGACACAGGGAGCAGCAGCGAGCCGAAGCAGGCGGCAAGCAGCACGAAGGAGGAAAGACGAGTGGAAAATGTGCGTACGTAAGGGCTGATGTGTTTTTTCATATGTTACCTTTTGTTGTAAAAAAATCTTTACAGCAAAACAACCGTCGTCATCAGCAAGCAACCGGTTGAACCGTGCCGGAGCGGAGCACATGCTCCTTCACAGCGATACAAAAATAGCGGCCTGCTTTCGGCGCGGCGGAACAACCTGCGGGCCATTTTCGGATTGTCAGTCCGATCTCCGAGAGCCGAAACCTACGCGCAGCAAAGGTTTCAGAAAACGAAACGGCTTTTCGCCAACGGCTGCATCACCTTCCGGAATGCGCCGGCAATCCTGCCCGCTTACGCAACCTTGGCGGCACGGTGGATACCTCCTGGCGGAGCGATGGGTACACGCCCCACCCTGCAGCGCCTGCAGGTGAGGCTGAAAATACCCCGGGCGAAAAATTGATGAGACCTGAGCTGCATGTAGCCGCCAAACTGCTCCCGCCCGTACTTCTACGGAGGCCCTAATAGAAGAAGGGAGCCGGCGGGCTCCCTTCGTTCACGAGGCAATACATTCCACGCTGGTCGCGCTCAGCCACGATTGCGGTGTTGGGCCGGGTCCAGGCTGCCGGATTGCAGGCGCCGGTGCAGCGCGATGCTTAGGGTGGTGACCTGGAAACGGTGCTCCTGCACCTGCTCCCAGGGGGTACCGTTGAGCAGCGACGAGCGCAACTCCGACAGGGCCTGGGCGTATTCCAGCTGCAACCCGTCGAGGTCCATCCGGGTGATCTCTTGTTCTTCAATGCGTCCCATAATAAAACGGGGTTTGGGTCAGTAGACCGGTAAAAAATGGTGTTTTTCAATAAGTTAGCAAGGAGGATATTTCGAACGGCGTGCCAAAACGGGCGATACCGGCTCTGGTATGCAATTTGATTATAATTTGTTTAACAATTAGGGGAGAACGCCTAATTGCGTATGCAACACAGGGAGTGGATGGCCACGCCTGTCCTTTTTTACCGTCTAACCTGAACCCACTATGAGCGACAAATTCGCAGGCCTTGACCTGGAAACCCTGAAAGCCTCCCTTGAGGATAAGAAAGAACAACTGGAGCGGGAAAGCGCAAGTCCGCTTGCCCGGGACCTCTACCGTGACCTGAAAGCCCTGCAGTACGAGATCAGCATGCGTAACGCCCGCATCGGGACCTTAAGTGAAAGCGACTCCCGGCGCGCATCAGCCTGATCGCGGCAAAAAATACCCAAACGATCTATCCAAAATACGGGGCCTTCAACGGCCCCTTTTTCATTGACCCAACATCAATTTCAGCCAACGGCAACCGCTTGGGCCGGGAGAGAAGGAACGCAGATTGTACGGATTTTATAAGATCAGGACGGATTTGTTCTTCGACTTCGCCTCCACCGCATCTCTATGTTGCCAATTAGATGTCGTTGTACGATTAAGAACTCCATCGCTATCCATGCCGAAACCTCCTAAAACCTCCAAAACCTTCAAAACCCCCAAAACCGCCTAAACCTTCCCCTCTACTACCCGGTAATACGTCTCGCGGTCGATCTCGTTCTCGGAGGCGGCGATAACGACGGCGGCGACGGAGTTCCCGATAAAGTTGATGACGGCGCGGCCCTCACTCATGAAGCGGTCGACGCCAATCAGGAGCGCGAGCCCCTCAATGGGGACCACGTTGAGTGCCGTAAGCGTGGAGGCCAGCACCAGGAAGCCGCTCCCGGTAACGCCCGCGGCGCCTTTGCTCGTGAGGAGCAGGATACCGATGACGGTGAGCTGCTGCCCGAGCGAGAGGTCGATCCCGAACACTTGTGCCAGGAAGATGATGCTCATGCTCAGGTAAATGGTGGTACCGTCGAGGTTGAAGCTGTAGCCCGTGGGGACCACGAGCCCGACCACCTCCTTGCCGCAGCCCGCCGCCGTCAGCTTTTCCATCAGCGAAGGCAGGGCGGCCTCGCTCGAGCTCGCGCCGACCACGATCAGGATCTCTGCCTTGATGTAGCCGAGCAGCTTCAGGAGCGACACGCGGTAGTAGCGGCAGATGCCCCAAAGGAGTACGAAGATGAACAGCAGCCCGGTGAGGTAAAACGTCAGCAGCAGCTTGCCCAGCACGGCGAGCGTACCGAAGCCGAACTTGCCGATGGTATAGGCCATGCCTGCGAAGGCGCCCACCGGGCTGAGCCGCATCACGATGTGTAGCACGTTGAACAATACCTTGTTGAGGCGGTCGAACGTAGCCAACAGCCCCGCCCCTGCCGCGCCGAGCTTTTTAAGGCCGATGGCGAAGAGCACCGAGAAGAACAGCACCTGCAGGATATCGCCCTTCGCAAACGCCTCCACGATGTTGGCCGGCACGATGTGCGCGAAGAAGGCGCCCCAGTCTACCGTTGCTGCCTGCTTCGAAAGGTCGGACACCTGCGGGGAAGCGGTACCGGCAGGCAGGGCCACGCCCGCACCCGGGCGCACCAGGTTGGCCGTAACGAGCCCGATGACCAACGCGATCGTGGTGACCACCTCGAAATAGATCAGCGCCTTCAGGCCCACGCGTCCCACCTGCTTCAGCGAGCCCGCCCCCGCGATGCCCGATACCACGGTGAGGAAGATCACCGGTGCGATCACCATGCGGATCATGTTGATGAAGGTTTCCGAAACGAGCTTCATCGCCGGCGCAAAACCGGGATAGTCGTTCCGCAGCAGCGCGCCGGCGGCAACGCCCAGCACGATCGCGATCAGGACCTGGATATAGAGCACGCGGAGGTATCTCATAAAACAGAAGGTCTATTTGTCTATTGGTCTACTTGTAAACGTTAGCGACGCCAGCTTGCTACACCTAGTTCAGTTGCCCTAAATCCGGACGCACCGGGCCTGCCCCAGCTAAATCTGAAATCCGAAATCAAAAATTTGAAATCCGAGATCCCAGATCCTCGATCACAGATCTGCGATCACTTCAGCAGGTGGGGCCCGATGATGCGTTGCCAGATGGCATAGCCCTCAGGCGTCATGTGGAGCCGGTCGGCGACGTACAGCGACGCACGCATGTTGCCGTTGGCATCCAGCATCGCGTCGTAGATATCAATAAACGCAGTGCGTCGATGCCTCTTCAGGAACTTCCGGATGGCGGCATTGGCGGCGCGCACCTTGGGTTGGATCGACGCCCGGGAAGGACTCGGCTTGATCGATACGAAAGCGATGTGTGCGTCGGGCAGGTTGGTGCGGATGATGCCGAACAGGGTCCGGAAGCGCAGCGTCACCTCCTCCGCAGAAATACTGTCCGCCGATGCGAGGTCGTTCTCGCCGCAGTATACCAGCACCTGCTTCGGCCGGTAGGGCAGAACGACATCGTAACTGTACCGGATCACGTCCTTCAGCGTAGACCCGCCGAAGCCGCGGTTCAGCACCGGGTAACCGGGGAAATACTGTTGCAGGTCGGTCCAGCGGGTAAACGACGAAGAGCCTACAAACAGAATGGGACGGGCCGGCGCGGGCCCTGCAGAATCCTGTTTTTTAAAAGCGACGATATCGGACCAGAAGGCCGGGGCCGTTTGGGCATCCGCGCCGGAGCACAAGGCGAGCAGGAGCAGGAGCGAAAGGAATTGTTTCATAAAGATCAATGTAGCCGGCACCTGCTCAAGCGGGCACGGGCGGGCTGCTATGTTACGAATTAAATCATTGCCCGGGCACGGCACCGACCGCACCGGCGCACGAAAAAGGCCGCTCCCTGGGAGCGGCCTTCGTTGTTTTCTGCGCGCGCAGGCAGATCAAAGCTTCACGATCCGGCTGACCATCGCCCGCTTCATCCCGGGCGCCGTGAACTGCAGCAGGTATACCCCGGAGGTGAGGCCGGTGAGGTCCATGCTGTAGGTAGTGCCGGTGAAGGTGGCGGGGCGCAGGATCACCTGGCCGAGCGCGCTCGTGAGCTGCACCGTGAAGGGACCCGCTCCCCTGCCGCGGTAGCGGATCTGGAGCCGCCCCTGCGTGGGATTCGGACCTACGATCACCTCGTCGGACAACACCGGCTCTTCTTCCGTTGCGCGCTTCACCGCGCCCGGTGTGCCGGAGGTGCGGGTGACGCAGCTGCCCACCGAGATACTGAACGTCTTCGCGATGCCGGTGCACTTGTTGGCGATCGGTGTTACCGTGACGTTGGCCGTTAGCGTGCCGCTGGTGGGGTTGAGCGCACTGAAGGAAGCGATATGGGTAGTGCCGCGGCCAGCGAGGCCGATGCGCGTTTCGGTATTCGTCCAGTTATAGGTCACGCCCGATGTCATGTTGCCGGAGAAGGTGACGGCATTGGTCATCATGCCCGGGCAAAGACCGGTCTGCGAAGCGATGGTATTGACCGTGGGCGTCGGGTTCACCGTAATGCGGAAGGTGGTCACTTTATCGGTGCAGCCACCGGTTCCGCCTCCGATCGGGCTAACCGATACCATGGCATAGATCGGCGCGTTACCGCTGTTGGTAGCGGTGAACGAGGGAATGGTGGTGCCCGTGCCGGCAGCGAGGCCCACAGCCGAGCCCGTGAGCGTCCAGCTGTAAGAACCCGATACGCCGTTGAGCGGGATCGCCGCCGTCGTAACCCCGTTGCACAACACCATGTTGCCGATGCTCGAGAGCGCCGACCGTACAGAGACCGTGGTGGTGGCTGCACCGCCGCAGGCTGCGGCGCCGGTTACCTCGTAGCTCACCGTATAGGTGCCCGTAGCCGACGTAGCGAGGTTGATGACGCCTGTGGCCGCATCGATCACCAGGCCTGCCGGGCTGGCGCTGAAGATGCCGCCCGTGCCGCCCGAGAGCACCGGTGTGGCCGTGCCCGTCTGGCAGTAGGTTGCCGAAGGATAGGCGATGCTGCCGGCCGCCGGCGACACCGAGATGCTGAAGCTCGCGGGCGTGCCGGCGCAGCCCGACGCGGTGGGCGTAACGGTCACAGCCGACACCTGGGTGCTGCCGGTACTGTTGGCGGCGGTAAACGAGGCGATGTTGCCGGTTCCGGAAGCCGCGAGGCCGGTGGCCGTGTTGCTGTTGGTCCATGCATAGCTAGCCGTCGACAGCGAGCTCGTAAAGGTCACGGCGGCCGACGGGCTTCCTGCGCAGAGTGCCTGGTTGGCAATGGCCGTGAGTACCGGCACCGGCTTCACGGAATAGCGGAATGCCATCCGCTTGGTAGCGCAGCCCGTGCCGCCATAGGCAGTGACGGTAATGGTCGACTGTACCGTAGAAGTACCGGTGTTGACCGCCGTGAAGGCGTTGATCCCGCCGGTACCCGAGGCCGGCAAGCCGATACTGGGGTCCGACGCCGTCCACCCGAACGTGAAGCCGTGCGCGCCGCTGAAGGTCAGAGGTGCTGTCTGGCTGCCGGCACAGAAAACCTCGTTGGATTGCGCGTTGATATAGGTCGTGGGGCGGATGCTCACCGTGGCCTCCGTGAACGTACTGCCGTAGCTATAGCGTACCGTATAGGTGCCTGCTGCAGAGAGGGCGAGGTCGATCGCACCGGTCGCCGCATTGATCACCAGCCCGGCAGGCAGGGCGCTGTAGGTGCCTCCCGAGGCGCCGGTGCGCGTCACCGTAGCCGTGCCCGTGCTGCCGCAGTAGGGCGATCCGGTGTAGGTGATGACGGCGGCAAACTCGATGAGCTGCACGGTCGTGGTTGTCGAGAATGCCGCGCAGGAAGAAGTGGCCGGAACGGTGTACGTTACCGTATAACTACCGGCCGTGGAAGCCGCGAGGTCGATGCTGCCCGTGGCGGCGTCGATCACGAGTCCCGGCGTGGAACTGTATACCCCGCCCGTGGTACCGCTTTGGGTCACGGATGCAGTGCCGGCGCCAATGTAGTAAGGCGATGCGGCATAAGTGATCGTGGCGGCCGGCGTCGGGCGCACCGTAATGGTGAACGTGACCGGGGCGCTTTCACATCCCGTCTCCTGCGACATCGCCGTGACGGTGATGGTGGCTGTGGCGTCCGAGGTACCGGTGTTCACAGCGGTAACTGCCGGCAGGTCGCCGTAGCCGGAGGCATCGAGCCCGATCGCGGGGTTGCTGTTGGTCCAGGTGTAATCAAGGCCGGTACCGGTAAAGGCGCCTGGCGTCAGCAGCACACCGTTGCAGGTGCTGATGCTGGCCGGGGTGGCGATCGCCGGGAGCGCATTGATGATGAGCGCGGCTTCCGCTACTGCCTGCGGCGTGCAGGCGTCGGCAGCATTCGTGGTGTACGTCACCGTATAGCTACCGGGTGTGGAGGCCGAAAGGTTCACGACGCCGGTGGACGGGTCGATCACGACGCCTGCCGGTGCCGTAAAGGTGCCGCCGGTGCTGCCTTCGAAGAGGGGCGCTACCGTGCCCGAGGCACAGAGCGGCAGCGGCTCGTAGCTGAACGTGGCCTTCGGCAGCGGGTTCACGGTAATGTGGAACGTGTCGGGCGTGGCACAGCTGGAATACATTTCGTCGGCATGGGGGAAATAGTAGTTCAGGGAGGGACGCTTCCAGTCTACGCGCAACGCCTCGCCGCCGGCATAGTCCTGCATCCGCACCCGCATGCGATACGGGGTGCCTGCCACGAGGTTGATATTGGCTTCTTCGTAATGCCCCGCGCCGTGTGCCCCGTAATACGCGATCAGCACCGTACCATCGAGGGAAAGCTCCACGGCATCGTCGCCCGTGATCCCGAACCGGTAGGTGCCCGTTTCCACGGGGGTGAAGGTGCCCACGATCTCGAGGCCGAAGTAATCCCCACTCGATGGCATTTGCACGCCTGCCGCATCGAGCACGCTGCGGCTGCCGAAATTGAGCAGGCTCGACGGGTTGGCCGTACCCGTTGCATACACGGTCGTATGGCTGTTGCCGGAATTGAAAAGGGCGTCGAAATCAGCGGCGTTGTTGGGCGCGATCCCGTACTGAGACGTGCTGCCGGTGCCGGCATGCGTCGTATAGGTCGTGTACTGGAAACCGGTATACCGCGCGGCTACCGTTACACCGGCACTCATCGGGGCAAACGTGGTATTGGTGGCCGTGAATGCCGGGATGGTGCCCAAGCCGGTGGCTGCAAGGCCGATCGCCGGGTTCGGGTTCGTCCAGGCATAGGTGGTAAAGGCATTGCTGCCCAGGGAGATCGCGGGGCTGCTGCTGCCGGCGCAAAGCGTCACATCGCTCACGACGGGCACGCTGAGTGCCGGCTCCACGAAGCGGGTGAACTGGTAAGGAGTGCCCACGCAGTCGCCGAGCGACGGCGTCACGGAGATCGTGGCACTGATGGCGCTGCTGCCGCTGTTGGTGGCGGTGAATGCCGGGATGTCGCCGGTGCCGGAGGCCGCAAGGCCGATCGCCGGGTTGCTGTTCGTCCAGGTGAACGTAGTGCCTGCCGCCGGGGCGGTGAGCGGGGTGGCCGCAACGGCGCTGCCGGTGCAATACACCGCGCTCGCTACGGCATTGACGCCCGCCTTCGGCTTCACCGTAATGGTAAAGGTCTTCGGCGTACCCGTGCCGGCACAGGTCAGGGCCCCGGGGCAATAATTCAGGGAAGCCACTTCGGCGGCACTCAGGGCACGCTTGTAGACCCGGAAGTTATCGAGCAGCGTGCCGGCGGGCAGGCCGTTCTGGCCGCTGTACCCACCCACCCGGAAGGGGCCGCTGCCGGATACTGAAAAATTGCTTTGCGATACCGTGTTCACCAGCGTACCGTCTACATAGGCTTTCACATTGCCGGCCGCGGGGTCGGCTACGAACGTAACGACATGGGAGCCGGTGGCGCCGCCGCCGGGCACCTTTATGTCGCTGAAGCCGCTGATGCGGAGCAGGAGGTTCCCGGTCTCGTTTCCGGGGTTGGCGGCACCGTTGGCGAAGCAGCGCATACCGGAGCCGGTATTGTCACCGAACAGGTAATAGGCACCAACATCGCTGAGGTCGAAAGAGGGGAAGTTGACGGTCTGGAATGAAACCGTCCATCCCGTGGACGGCAGGCTGGTGGCCCAGCCGGTGTTGAGGTAGTTGCCGCTCGAAGTGCCGGCGATCTGCAGCGCGTTGCCGCAGACGCCTGCCACTCCTTGCGTATGACTGCCTACGATCGTGGCATTGGTGGTGCCCGAGGGCGGCGCGGTGGCGCCGTTCGGCACCGAGGTACCGCTGCCTTCGAAGGTGTAGAGCAGCACATCGGGCACCGGCGGGTTGGCCGCTACCGAAGTGGGCGTTACCGTGATGGTGGCCGTAACGGGGGAAGTTCCGCTGTTGGCCGCGGTAAACGAGGGCAGGTTGCCCGAGCCCGAGGCCGCGAGCCCGATCACCGGGTTGGAGTTCGTCCAGGTGTAGGTGACCGAGCTGCTCGAATTGCTGCTGAAGGCGGCCGGGGCCACCGTGCTGCCGCCGCAGGCCACGACATCCGCGGGCTGATTCAGCACGGCCGCCTGGCCGATCACGACCGATGTGGTCACCACCTTCGAAGTGCAGGGCGCCAGCGCGGGAACGGTATAGGAAATGGTGTAGGTGCCCGGCGTCGACGCGCCCAGGTCGAGCACACCGGTGGCCGGGTTGATCGATACGCCGGCAGGCGCCGAGAACGTGCCGCCGCTGACGCCGGTGATTGTGGGCGTGGCGGTGCCGGAGGGACACAGGATGTCGGCGCCATAGGATACCGTCGCGTCCTGCACCGGGTTCACGGTGATGGTGAAGGTGCGCGCAACGCTGGTGCCCGTGCAGGAGGGCGTCTCGGGGCAATAGTTGAGCGCGCTTACTTCCGCATCGCTAAGTACACGACCATACACCCTGAAATTATCCAGCAGCGATCCCGCAGGCAGCGTATTCGACGTACCGAAATTGTTGATCGTAAACGCGCCGCCGCCGATGGCAATATTGCTTTGGCTGACGGAGTTGACCAGCACGCCGTCTACATAGGCCTTGATCTTTCCGACCGAGGGATCGGCCACGAAGGTGATCACGTGGGTGCCGGAGACGGCTCCGGTAACCAGCACGTCGGCGATGTCGTTGCCGCGCAAGATGAAGTTCCCGTTGCCGGCTGCCCCGTTGGCGAAGCAGCGGAAGCGGGTGATGTCGGCGTCACCGAATACATAGCCTATTGTGGAAAGGTTCGAAATATTCGCCGTCAGGAAGGAGATCGTCCACCCGGTACCCGGCAGGTTGATGTTCCAGCCGGTAGACACCATATTGCTTCCGGAAGAGCCGCCGCCCACACTTTGCAGCGCGTTGCCGCAGGTGCCGGCTACGCCTTGCGTCGGCCCCGAGATCGTGGCCGTAGCGGTGCCCGCAGGAGGGGCGCTGGCGAGGTTGGGTACCGAAGTGCCGCTGCCCTCGAAGGTATAATACAGGATGTCCGGAACCGGCACCGTGGTGGCGGTTGTAGCGGCGGTTACCGTGATCGTTGCGGTGAGGGGTGCCGTTCCGCTGTTGGTGGCGGTAAAGGACGGCAGGTTGCCCGTTCCCGAGGCGGCCAGACCGATCGCGGGGGTCGCATTCGTCCAGGACAGCGTCGCACCCTGTGTGGCACTGAATGCAGCGGGCGCCACCGAAGTACCGGTACAGACCACGATGTCGGCAGGCTGTGTCACCTCCGGGAGCTTTGCGATCACGATCGTTGCCGTAGCCACCATCGCTGCGCAAGGCGCGAAGGCGGGAACCGTGTAGGATACCGTATAAATACCGGGCGTTGAAGCCGCGAGGTTTACCAGCCCACTGAGCGCGTCGATCGCAACTCCTGCCGGGGCGCTCCAGGTACCACCCGGGGTTCCGGTCATCGTAGGTGTGGCGGTGCCCGTCTGGCAAAAGTTAGCATCACCGTAGGTGATCGCAGCCGAGAACACCGGGTTCACTGTGATGCTGAAGGTAACCGGCGTTACCGGGCAGCCGTTGCCTTGAGGGGTTACGGTGACGATGGCCGTCGCCGGCGAGGTGCCGCTGTTGGTGGCCGTAAACGCGGGCAGGTCGCCCGTGCCGGCGTCGGCAAGGCCGATCGACATATCCGTGTTCGTCCACGTATAACTACTGCCGGTGCCGGCGAAGGCGGGCAGCTGCACCGAGGTACCGGCGCAAACGGTGGTATCGGCGATCGCGTCCGCCACGAGCGTCGGGAGGATCACGATAAGGGCCGTATCCGCTGCCGTGCAGGACCAATCCGACGGGGGCGTATAGGTAACCGTATACGTTCCCGGAGCAGAGGCGGCAAGATCCACGATACCCGTTGCGGCATCGATCATCAGGCCCGCCTCACCCGTATAAAAGCCGCCGGCGACACCGGCGAATTGCGGCGTGGCCGTGCCCGACGGGCAATACGGAGCCGCGTCGTACGAGATGCTGGTCGGTACGGCCGCCGGTTTAATGGTAAGCACGATGTCGACCGGCGTACCGACGCAATACAGCGAATCGGCGCCCACGAGGTAGCCGCTCACAGGCGTTACCGTAATGGCAGCAGACACCGGGCTGTTGCCGGCATTCAGCGGGGTAAATACAGGCAGGTCGCCGGTACCCGAGGCAGGGAGACCGATCGACGGGTCGTTGTTGATCCAGTTGTAGGAAGTACCGGTACCCGTGAATGCAGGGAGCGTTGCCGGCACGTCGGCACACAGCGTGAAGCTGTCGGCCTGCGCGGTCGGAATGGCGAGTACGGTCACCACGGCGCTCGCGCTTGCCGGGGTGCAGCCGGTCACCGTGGGGCCGGTGTACGTGACGGTATACGAACCCGGAGCGGAGGCGCCGAGATCGATGTTGCCGGTTTGCGCGTCGAGCGCGAGGCCCGCATCCGCACTGAAGCTGCCGCCCGTGTTACCCGTGAGCGTGGCGACCGCGGAGCCGCTGGCACAGAAGCCCGCCGAGGGGTAGCTGAGCGTAGCCGCTTGCGACGGATTCACCGTGATCGTAAACGTCACGGGCGCGCCGCTGCAGTTCCCGAAATAGGGTGTCACGGTGATCGTCGCCGAGCGTGCCTCGGTAGTATCGTTGATCGCGGTAAAGGAAGGCAGCGTGCCGGTGCCTGCGGCCGCGAGACCGATGCCGGGGTTGCTGTTGGTCCAGGTATAGGTAGCTCCGTCGATGGTGCCGGCGAAGGGAATCGAATCGGTGGTGGCACCGTTGCAATACACGAGGTTCGCCACCGCGGCCACATTGGGCACCGGGTTCACCGTGAGGGTGATCGTCTTCGGCGTACCGGTGCAGGTGAGGTCGCTCACGCAATCGTTCAGTGCCAGTACCTCCGCAGCGCTGAGGGAGCGGCTGTACACGCGGAAGTTGTCGACCAGCGCGCCCTTCGGCAGCGACAGCGAGTTGCTGTAGCCGCCGATTTTGAGGCGGGCGCCGCTCACCGTTACAGAAGACTGGGCTACGGTATTGACCAGCACCCCATCGACATAGGCTTTGATGACGCGTGCGGTGGCATCGTACACGAACGTAGTAGTACGGGTACCCGATGCCGCGCCGCCGGTGGCCACCACGTCGGTGAAGCCGCCGCGCAGGATCCAGGCGCCCTTACCCGAAGCGCTGCCCGTGAGGCAGCGGAAGCCGCCCACGTTCACGTCGCCGAATACATAATACGTGGTGTCGCGCACCTGCGGGATGTTCGACGTCTTGAACGAGACCGTCCAGCCGGTAGAGGGCAGGCTCGGCGCCCAGCCCGTGTTGAAATAGTTGGTGAGCGAGGAGCCGCCGGCGCCGGTCAGCGCCTTGCCGCAGATGCCGGGCGTGGCCTGCCTCATCGATCCAATGATGGAGGTGCTGGCCGTTCCGGAAGGCGGCGCGCTGGCCTCGTTGACGACGGTTTTCCCGCTGCCTTCAAAGTTGTAGAACAGCACTTCGGGTGTAGCACCACCGGTGGTCGTGCGCTTCGAAGCGATTACCGTGATGGTTGCGGTTTGCGGCGCGGTGGGCGCTACCGGCGTAAACATCGGGAGGTTGCCGGTGCCGCCCGCGGGCAGCCCGATCGCGGGGTTGGAGTTGGACCAGGTATAGGTCGCCGTGCTGGAGTCGGTGCCGGTGAAGGCAGGTGCGACGAATGCTTGTCCGTTACAGGCTACGAGATCCGAAGTGCCCGTTACCTGCGGCACGGAGCGCACGAAGATGATGGCAGTGGCAGTTGCAGGCGTGCAGGGGAACAGCGCTACCGAATTATAGGTAATGGTGTGCATCCCCTGCGTCGACGTAGCCAGGTCCACCACGCCGGTGAACGGGTTGACGATGCAGCCCGCCGTTGCGGTGAACACGCCGCCGGCCGTGCCGGTGAGGGTCGGCGCGGTGGAGTCGGCGGCACAATAGGCCACTGCGGGATAGCTGAAGAAGGCCGCCGGCTTCGGGTTCACGATGAACGCAAATGACCGCGCCGCGCCGGTGCAGAAGCTGGTAGCCGGGGTTACGGTCACGGTGGCCGATACCGGCGCCGTGCCGCTGTTGACCGGTACGAACGAGGCGATATGGCCGGCGCCCGAAGCGGCGAGCCCGATGCTTGTGTTGTTGTTGGTCCAGCTATAGGTCGTATTCGGAACCGGGCCGCTGAACACAACGATGTTGCTGTTGCTGCCGGCGCACAGGGGCACGTTGGCTACCGAATCCACCACGGGTACCGGGTGCACGCGGTAGGAGAATGTACGGGTGGAGCCCAGGCAGCGCGCCGTAGACGCGATCACCGTAAGGGTCGCCGTCTGGGTCGTGTCGGTGGCGTTGAGTGCGGTAAAGGAAGGAAGATGGCCCATCCCGTTGCCGGCGGCAAGCCCGATGCCGGTGTTGTTGTTCGACCAGAGGAACGAGGTACCCGCCACCGGGCTGCTGAAGGTTACGGCGGCGGAAGCGGCACCCGCGCAGAGCGACTGGTCGGCGATGGGATCCACAGAGGGCGCCGGGTGTACGCTGATCGTAAACGTGCGCGCCGCGCCGGCGCATCCGTTCGTGACCGGGATCACGGTGACCGTAGAAATACGGGCCACCGTATCCGTATTGACCGCCGTAAAGGCAGCGATGCTGTCGGCACCCGATGCCGCGAAGCCGGTGGCCGGGTTGCTGTTGGTCCACTGGTACGTGGCGGCGTTCCCGGTAAAAAAGGCCGTGGGCACCCAGGTGCCGGCACACAGCTCGCGCGACGGGATCGAATCCACAACCGGCAACACGGGGCTCGCAACGGGGGCCATCGCCCCGGCCGTGCACCCCTGGGCATCGGTGACCGTTACGGAGTACAAACCGGCGGGGAGACCGCTACGGTCTTCCGTAGCTACGCTGTCGCTCCAGCTGTAGGAATACGGGGCCGTGCCGCCCGTGACCGTCAGGTCTACGGCGCCATCGGTATCCCCGAAGCAGGTCACCGGGGTGGCGAGCGCCGAAACCGACAGGACGGCGGCAGGCTGCCCGACGGTGACGCTCAGCGCCGTGTTGCAGCCGTTGGCATCGGTGATGGTGGCCGAGTAGGTACCGGCGGCGAGGTTGCTGCGGTCCTCCGCTATCATCCCGGGCATCGCCGGCCCACCGGCCGCGTCCTGCCACACGACGGTATAGGGTGCCGTGCCGCCGCTGACGCTGACGTCGATAGCGCCGTTGCTGCCGCCGTAGCAGGAAACGCCGGTAGCCACCGCGGTGGCCGTCAGCGCTGCCGCGGGCTGCGTGATGCTGCTGCTGCCGCTCGCCGTACAGCCGCGGCCGTCGGTCACCGTCACCGAGTAGGTGCCGGCCGAAAGCCCGCTGATGCCCGCGCCCGTTGCCCCATTGGACCAGAGGTAGGTATAGATCTCGCCGCCCGGCATCCCGGCGGGTCCCATGTTGGCCTGTAGCGAGCCGTTGGTGCCGCCAAAGCAGGAAACGTGCCCGGCGGAGAGGAAGGGCGCGGCCGGCGGCGCATATACGGTCAGGTTGCTGCCGTTGTCGGTATCGGGGGTAAAGGAGGGGTTGCTGCCCACGATGCGGATGCGGTAGCCGCCGCCCGGGGTGGTGCCCGCCGGGATGAGCCCCGTCAGGACGCCCGATGCGGTGGACGTGACGCTGCCGAGGGTCACCGGCGCGGCGAAGGAGCCCGAGGCATCGGATAACTGGGCCGTGAATACGTTGCCCGTGCTGAAGCCACCGGCGGTGTAGGGGACCGTGATGGGCGCGCCGGGACAGAAGCTGCTGGCGGAAAGGGCGCCGACGGCCGTGCCGGCAGGCACGCTGTTGCTTACGTTGGCGATCGTCATATCCCAGAATACGAGGTTGCCCGCGACGCCCATGTGCCCATAGCGCCAGGAGAGCTCGATCCGGCTCACGCCGTCGTAGCCCGAGGCGGGCCAGGGCGTCGAGAAGGGCATTGCCGACAGGCTCGTGCGCGCCCCGGCCGCCAACATATAGTTCGGCATCATGAAGGAGTGCTGGGCGATCGTGTTGCCCCAGTAGCCGTACAGGGTCACCGAGATGCTTTCGAACTCGCCGCCGCTGTAGTTGCTGAAGCTCATATCGCGGAGCGAAAAGGTCGCGCACACGGCGCCGCCGGCCGCCCGGATGGTGCCGGTAAGCAGGGAGCCGGGGCCCGGGTTGGCCATATACAGCACGTTGCCGGCGCCCAGGGAGGGCGTACCTCCCGCGTCGGCCACGAAGGCGTCGGAGACCGCGAACTTGTCGTTCAGGGATTTCATCCCGGTCCCGGCCGAGCCGGCCGCACCGACGTCGCGGTAATCATAGACGCCATCGGCCGTTCCCGACTGCGCGCGCAGGGCGCCGGCGGCAAGGAGGCAAAGGAGCAGGAGACAGAACCGGGCAGAAAGGGGGAACAGGCGGCAAAGGGGCCGCGCAACATAAGCAGGGTGCATGGGACTGGGTTTGGGCGTTTTAGTCGATGGACGGCCCCGGGGCCCCGATCTTTTTTTCCAGGTGCTCCGTCTGCGCATCAGACCAACGCCAGATCGCCGTGCAAGCCGCGAAGGCAAGCAGCAGCACCAGCAGGATGCGCCAGGTGTACCTGGATCGAAGAAGAGGCCGGATACCGTTCATGGGCCGAAGATGACCCGCCCGGACCCAAATTGCAAGAAAACGGCGCTACAACCGGCGTTACATTTTTAGATATTGATTACCAGCTCGTTACAGCACTGTAACGCGGGCGTTACACCCGGTCAGATGGTGGCGATGACGGATTCGAGCGACGCCTCCTCCCCCAGCCCGAGCTTCTTGCGGAGGCGGGAGCGGGTAACGCGCACCGAGGCGGCGTTGATGCCAAGCATGGCGCCGATCTCCTTGTTGGAAAGATTCAGCTTGCTCAGGGCCACGTAGCGGGTGTCGGCCGGGGTAAGTCCCGGGATCTTGCGGGCCAGACGGTCGAGGAAGCCGGCGTGCACCTTTTCGAAGAGGTCCTGGAAATACACCCACTGCTCGTCGGTGAGGATGGTGAGGGAGCGCAGTTCGCGGTAGGAGCCGGCGTCTTCGGGCGTATCGGCTGCCTCGAATACCGCCTGCCCCACAGAGGCCTGGAAGCGCTCGATGAGCTCGTTCTTTTCCTGTACGGCGGTCGTGAACGCTTCGAGCCGCGCCCGGGCGTGCTCCAGCTCGGCCGAAGCGGCCCGTTGGCGCAACCGGTGCCGGGCCCGCTGCTGCTGGATCGTGAAAATACCGAGGGCCGAGAGGAGCAGGATGCCGCCGATCAGCACATTGCGCATCAGTTTCTGCATCCCGAGCTGATCTTCCAGCAGCACGCGCTCGCGGGCATGCTGCTCGGTGCGCACCTTCAGCACGGCGCCCGAGGCCACCAGCGCGTTGCGTTGCCGGTGAAAGGAGTCGCGGCTGTCGAGGGCGGCCCGCCAGTAGCGGCCGCCGGCAGCGGGGTCGCCGATGGCATCGTGGTAGCGGGCGAGCACCGGGTAGAGGGTATTCAGCAGCTTGTGGTCGGACAGGAGGCCGCCTTCGCGGGTAATGCGGTAGGCGTCGGTGATGAGCCGGCCGGCGTCGGCAAGGCGGCCCTCGTCGAGGTGGATCTGGGCCAGGATCACCATACTCTTGACGCCGTTCACGGTAGCCGCATTCTTGTATAGGGAATGGCGGATGTCCTCCTCGAGCAGGGGGATCGCCTCCCGGTAGCGGCGCAGGTGGTAATAGGTGATGCCCAGGTTGCCGCGGATGATGCTGATATAGATCTTGTCGGGCGAGGGATCGCCGGCAGCGAGGGCGTGCCGGAAGTAGGTAAGGGCGGAGTCGTACTGGCCCAGGTTGCGGTAGCAGAGGCCGAGGGTGTTGAGGGCCACGCTGCGGGGCACGGCCTCGAACACGTCCGCATCCGGGTTGGCGGACGTGAGGGCTTCCTGCAGCAGGCTACGCGCCGTTTTGAAGTCCTCGAAGTGGTAATACTTGGAAGCGAGCTCGTAGAGGGCGAAGTACTTGGCCGGGAACCAGCGGGCGTCGCGCGGGCCATAGAGCTCGCGGGCACGAAGGGCGTACTCGAAGGCGCGGCCGAAATCGTTGCGCCCCCAGTAGAACTGCGAGAGCAGCAGCAGGTTGAGCGCCTCGAAGCCGGTGGCCCTGCGCTTGCGGGCCGCCTCGAGTGAAGCCAGCAGCTCGCGCTCGGGGTCGCCGCCGGACTTGCCGGGACCGTAGTTCAGGGGATCGTAGGAGCGATAATAAGAGCGGTGGAGCTGCACGAGGCGCACGAAGTCCTTGTTTCCTTCCTGCTCCCCAACGCGCACGAGGCTGTCGGCCACCGCCCGCAGGTCGCCGACGCGGGCAACGAGGAGGTACTGGCTTGCGAAGTCGCGGGGGAGCGACTGGGCAACGGCGGGAAGGCTGCCGGTCAGCAGGAGGAGGAGGATAAGCAGTTGTCGGCACATAGGGCGAAGCAGGAGCAAAGGTAGCCAATCCGGCCGAAAGCCGCGCCCCGATTCGCCGGACGCGGTAAAGCCGGCGCCGGGCGCCACGGCTTTCCGCGCAGCTTTTCTTACCGCCCCGTGCGCGCAATTGGACCGGGCTCTCGGAAGATTGTTTATCTTCACGGCTTACAACAGATTATGAGCCAGGTTACCCTCCTTTTTCCTTCCCTCGCCGATCTGGCCGAATGCATGTATCACCTCAGCATCCGCCGGCCGGTGATCGACTACGACCGCTTCACCCTCACGGCCGAACTGACACCCGAGCAGGTAGAGCGCGCCAAGAAGTTCCACGGCGTGCTGGTAGACCGCAACGTGATGCTGTAGGCAACCCAAAAAGGCAACCACCCGGCGGGCGCTGCCACGCCTGCGTTCGCAATCATCTCCCGGCGAATTCCTGCCCGACCGACCAGGCCAGGGGACAAAGCGACCACGAGCTGCCCCCGGATCCGGGGCTCCCTGCAAAATCGGGAAGCGTCCAGCGGGAGGCGGGAGAAAAAAGCTGTTCCTGCAGGGGACGTCACGGCTCGCCGCTCGCCTGACCAGAATGAGCGGAGTTCTTGATCTAAGAACGACTTCTATCCATCCTTTGTTCTGCTATCACTTTCCGGGAACGGCCATCGCGGGCTAACGCCCGAACCCGAGTGCGCGCCGCAGCCTGGGCGCGTCGTACAGCTGCCCGCCGCGGATCACCCAGCGCACGCGGCGCAAGTCGCCGATCCGGGTGAGCGGGTCGCCCTCCACAATGATGATGTCGGCGGTGGCGCCGGCGCGGAGCGTACCGGCTTTACTTCCCATTACCCGGGCCGGGATCGATGTGGCCGTTTCCAGCGCCTCCAGTGGCGTGAAGCCGCCCTGCACATACAGCTCCAGCTCGCGGTATAGCGGATAGCCGGGAAAGGGCTGCAGGTCGGTGCCGGCCACCACGGGAATGCCCGCGCGCAGCATCCGCAGCAGCGTTGCTCCGTAAAGCGGCTGCCGGCGGCCGAAGCGGTACTTCGCGATCGTATCGGCCGGCGAGCCGTAGGTCCGGATGTCCGTGGCCATGAAGCGCGGCCAGGTATCCACGTCCGGGTAGAGCGCGCGAATATCGGCCGCGAGGGGGCGGCGGGCAAGCTCGAGGAACACGCAGGTCGGGTCGATCACAGCGCCGGTCGCTTTCAGCCTGGCCAGCAGTGCCGCGTTCACCGGCTTTGCATAATCGATCGTATAACTACTGCTGTCGATGTCGAAGCCCGCCATCACGTTATTGATGTGACTCAACCCCGTCATCCCCGAGTCGAGCACGGCACCCACGCTCATGCCGCGCGGCACGTGGCCCACCACCGGGAGCCTGAGTGCGCGGGCCTCCGCGCAGATGGCGCCGAGCACGGCAGGCTTCACCGAGTTGTACACCTTGATCTGGTCGTAGCCCGCGCGGTGGTACCGGCGCACGGCTTCCCGCCCTTCGGCCGGACTATTGGCCGCCACGGTGCCCAGCATATTGGGACCCGACCCGTCGATCAGGCCCGCCCGGTAGATCTGCGGCCCGATGCTTTCGCCCTGGTCGATGGAGCGCTTCACGAGTGCAAGAAAATCGTCCTGGTTGGCGCAGTCGCGCACCGAGGTGATGCCCATGCCGATCAGCGCCGGCCCGAGCACCGCGCTGTTGTAATGCTGGTGCATGTCCCAGAGTCCGGGCAGCACGGTACCGCCCGCGGCGTCGAGGGTCTTCCCTTTCCTGATCACCGGTGCCTCCGAAGCGGGGCCCGCCCAGGCGATCACACCGCGCTGAATGTGGATCACTGCATTCCCGGTAACCGTACCCGTCTCGATGTCCACAAGCCGCGCATTCCGGATCACGAGGCTGTTCTCTGGCTGCGGCACCGGGAACTCCAGTAAGGTGTAGCGCGCGGTGCGGGTGCGGAACTCGTGGAGCAGGTCGCTGTACTTTGCATTGATGGTCGACAGAAATCCCGCGGCGATACCGGCCAGGGCTCCGTCCGCATCCAACCAGAGGTAGCGTACGAGAAAGCGCTCGCGCTCCATCCGGTAGCGGTGCAGCACGAGCGTCTTGCCGTTGCGCGAGAAGGAATCAACGCCCGCGTGCGCGATCCGGACCGGCGTGCCGTCGGGGATCGAGTAAATACTTGCGGGTCGCCCGGATGCTTCCCAATATTTCACCAGGAACAGGTAGAGGCTCGCCGGCGCGCTCGTATAATGCGGAAACACCTTGCGGGTCGACTTCTGCACCGTCGTCCGGCCGCCGCGTGTCAGCGACAAGCCTTCCCCCTTCGTTGAGAAAGAATCGTTGATGACACTGAAGCGTCCCGGCTTGCCGGTGAGCGTGAACGACCGGAGGGCAAAGCGGTCGGAGAGCTCGAGCCGGCTTTCCATCGGCACCCTGGTGCCCCGGTCCTCGTACTGGAAACGGACGTCGATCAGGCGTTGCCCGCCCTGGCGGGTGACGGTATACGTCTCCTCGCCCACCGGCTTGTACCACAGGTAGAGCAGGAAGCGCCCGCTGTCCGGGAGCGCGGTTCGCTGGGCGGTGGCGGTTGCTGCGCAGAACAACGCCAACAGGAGCAGTCCCGCTCCGGACGTAGGGTGGTATCGGCGGGCGGCGGGCGGTGGAACGGAGGGTTTCATCCCGTAAAAGGTACTGAATAATACCGGCGCGATACGTTCACCGATACAGCCCCGCGTGGGGTTCGGGGCCCTCTTTTTAGCATTCCCTTATCAAACAACAAGGCCCGCCAGGCGTCTTATACAGTGAGCGCCGCCCGGGTCTTCCGGCGGCGGACCTAAAACCTGAACGCCATGTACCTCAAAATGTATGTTTCCGGATTGCTGGTGGCCGTAGTGCCCCTCAACTACAACGGGCTGCATACGCCCGAGGAGCGGGTGCACTACCTGCAGGGCACCATGCGGGTGCTTTGCGAAGAGCACGAGCCGCTCCTGCAGCGCCCCGGCGCCCGCCCCGAGTTCCTGCTCGACCGCACCGGTGAAACCGTGCTGATCGGCGGACACAGCTTTCGTGCGAACAGCTACCTGAACTAGTCCCCAACCTCTTTGCCGCAAACACCAAAGCCTCCCCCGGAGGCTTTTTTAGTTCCGTAAAAGCCTTTCCGGTTAATGTGCTTCGCGGAAGCGCTGAAATGGCCGGCCGCAAGCGGCCTCGATGCACTACGGCGCAACGGCGCAACGGCGCGACGAAGAAAGGCAACGAGTCTCCTCTTTTCGTTGTGCCTCCCGAGGCTTCGGGAGCGCCGTCGTGCCGTTGCGACAAGGGGGGTCAGCCCCGCTCCCCGCGCTTGCGCGGTCCGATGAGCAGGGTTCGACTAAGTCAGACAGTCGAAGCCGTCCGGAGCGCATCGTACGGCATGGGTTAAACGACAGCCCGTGGTCAGCGTGGGCGGTCAGAAGCGGATGGGGTAAGCCACATAAAGCTGCAGGCTGCGGTTGCGGCCCATATCGACCGGAGCCTGCTGCGCAAACTCGGGGTCGTTGGGCACGGTGGTGATCTGCTGCACCGTCTTCAGGCCCCAGCTGTAGCGCGCACCGACCTCGAAGCGGCGGCTGCGGAAGGCCAGCTCCGCCAGCAGGCCGAAGTCGGAGCGTGAGTAGCTTACGGCTGGGTCGTCGATCCGCTTACCCTTGCGGAACGCGTCGCCACGAAGCAGGTAGCTGTAATAGCCACCGGCGCCCGCGTGCAGGCCGCTGAAGAGGCGGTAGTACGCCAGCAGCGGCAACTCGAGGTAATGAAAGCGGTGCGCGTTCGGCGGCGGGATGCCTATGGAGTACCCGTCCGCGGGATACGCCACGAGGTTTCCTTTGGCGTTGTAGAGCAGCTCCGCCTGCAGCGACAGGTGGCCCCGCGAACAGGACAGGGCAGCACCGGCCGCAAAGCCGCCAACGTTCCGATCGGGATAAGAATACGGGTAGCCCTGCTCCGCGCGCTGGAAGCGGCTTAGCGTGACGCCCGCCTTCGGCTTCAGGGTGAGCTGTGCCGGTGCGGAAAGAACGAAGCCCACGCAAAGCAGGAGGAGCAGGATCTTCATACAGTTATGTTTGTCGCGCTAAATTAAGGCCCGTAGCACAAGCTTCGCGGTGGAAAAAAAGGACGCCGACCGTGCTTCTACGGAACAAAAACGGCTTTCCCCTGCCAACGATGAGCTGCAATACGGCTCGGGTAGCCTATCTTCACTAAAGTTTCCCCGAGACGAGCGATCGGTCCTGCTAATTATCCTGCCTTTGCACTTTATCCTGCGGCTGCATCTTAGTTACTCTCCTGCTCCTTGCCTCCCTCCCGCTCCTTTGTAACGAAAACATCCGCACATGCGCCTCCTGATCGGCAATCTCGACCCGAGCCTTATTGAATCCGACCTGCAACGTTTGTTCACGCCTTATGGAGAGATCCACTCGGTGGAGATCCAGCGCGACAAATGGAACAACCGCTCGCAGGGCCGCGCCTTCATCGAGATGCCGGTGCCGGAGCAGGCACTTGCCGCCGTAGCCCGGCTCAACGGCTACTCCTTTGCGAGCCGCAGCCTCACGGTAAGCGTGGCGCCGGTATAACGGCAGCCGGTACCGTATATCTACGGAGAAAAGTAACGTGCTTTTTTCGGACAGGCCCAACGCCGAGAGCCCGGGGCGTTGTGCCCCGGGTGCATACGGACTGATTGTTTTTGAAGATGGTTGTCGTTCCCGAGCGGATCTCGCTGCCGAAGCTTATGACTACTGATGCAGGAGGTAAGCACCACCTGCTCAGGCCGGGCGCTGTACGCCTGGCGCAGCCGGAGGGCGCTTCCGATCCGGAGAAAGACGCTACACTGCCTTGCGCACGAGGGTGGCCAGCAGGCCGCGGTCGCCGCTGCGGAGGATGTAGGTGACCTTGTCGCCTTCCATGATGGGGAAGTTGCATTGGTCCTTGTGCACGAAGATGCGCTCGCCGGTGACGCTGTCGTTGATAAAGCCGAAGCCTTTCGACTTGCTGAAATACTGGACATTGCCGGTGTGCATCGAATCGTCGAGGATAAAGTGCTCGGCCTTGGGCACCGCATCGGGTACCTCTTCGAGGGAATACACTTTCTTCTTCTTGATGTCGACAGGCTGCGTCGTGAGGTTGCCGTTCTCGTCGAGGTAAGCGATCATGTCGTCAAACGACTTCGGCGCCTGATCTTTGCGGGCCAGCTTCCGCTCATTCTTTTCCTGGCGTTGTTTGCGCTTGCGGTTTTCCATTTCGCGCTTGCTGAACGTTTCTTTTGATTTTGCCATTCACTTGTTTTATGAATAAAAAATCCCGCAACTCCGGTGGCTCCGATGGTTGCAGGGTGGAGCCGGTTCGACGGCCGTAAAAATACAGGGGCCCCGAAAGGCCCCTGTGTATCGTTTACCAGCGGCGGTTGCCGGATCCGTTGTTGTCGCGGAAGGGGCTGCTGCCGCTACGGGCGGGGCGATCTTCTTTGGGGCGGGCTTCCATCACGCGGATGGTGCGGCCTTCCACACTGCCGTTGTCGAGCTCGGCGATGGCCTTGCGGGCGGCCTCATCATCGCTCATCTCCACGAAGCCGAAGCCCTTGGATTTGCCGGTGAATTTGTCCATGATCACTTTCGAGGAAGTGACGTTGCCGTAGGGGGTAAAAAACTCTCTTAAGTCCTCATCCTGGATATTGAAGGATAAGTTCGATACGTAGATGTTCATACGTGTTGATTGAAAAAATAAATAAAGATCTGAGGAAGGCAAGGAGTAAGAGAGTAACTAAGATGCGGAGGCAGTGTTACATGCGAAGGCAGGATAATTAGCCGATACTGAATGCGAGGCTCAAACGATTGACGGTGTAAAGGTAGGCCTTATCCCGCACAATAACGCCAACGATTTGTCAATGTTGCAGAATCGGCGCCCGCCCTTGCCTGCAGCATTAAATAAAAAAGGGCTTCCGTTGGAATAGAACTACCTTCATTGTTTACCGCCGGTCTCAAATCGCAATTCTTCCTACGCTCCCCTACTGCTTTACGATTTCCGCTTACGGCTCTAATACTGTTTTATGATACAGATCAACGACTACCGGATCGGGAATTTCATCTGGGTGGACCGCGCCCTGCGCAGCATTTGCCTCATCAACGCCGACGAAGGCTTCGAGGGCGCTCCCTATGTCGGCTTTAGCGGCTGCGAGGAGCACCCCTACGAAAGCTGTGCCTCCCCGCGCGTCGAAGCCGCCCCCCTCTCCGAAGCCGTGCTGCGCGCCGTGGGCTTCGCTGCCAGCCCGCGGGTACGCCTCCACGCGGTGCCGCTCACCGGCAACTACCTGCTGGAGCTCGACAGCGCCCGCCCGGAGCCCGGTTGCACGCAGCCCGCGCTCCGCCGCACCGTGCGCCACCTGCACGAAGTGCAGAACCTGTACCACGCCCTCCACGGAGCCGAGCTCCCGCTGCACGTACGCGTGTTTGCCTGAGCCCGTGCCCGGTTCCTGCTTTACTCCCCAACAACTGCCGATGCGCCCCTTCGTCATCCAATCCCTGCTTACGCCCCGGAAGGCCGACCGCCTCGACCGCTACCTGCTCGAGATCTCGCGCCTCCCGATGATCACCATGGAAGACGAGGCCCGGCTTGCCCGCCTCATCCGCGAAGGCGATCCCGACGCGCTGGAGCAGCTCGTGCACGCCAACCTCCGCTTCGTGGTGTCGGTGGCCAAGCAATACCAGTTCCGCGGGCTCTCGCTCTCCGACCTCATCAACGAAGGAAATGTGGGCCTCATCCGCGCCGCCGGCCGTTTCGATGAAACGAAGGGCTTCAAGTTCATCTCCTACGCCGTATGGTGGATCCGCCAGAGCATGACGCAGGCGCTTTCCGATGGGGCGCGCCTGGTACGCCTGCCGGCCAACCGCATCGGGCTTGGCCTGCGCGTGCACCAGGCTGCCTGCGCCCTGGAGCAGGTACACGAGCGCACGCCTACGCTTGAGGAAGTGGCGGAGTCGCTGCAGCTGAAGGTTTCTGACGTGCGCCTTGCCAACAGCATCGCCGACCGCCACGAAAGCCTCGACGCACCGCTCCCCGGCCGCGAAGACAGCAGCCTTTACGACGAGCTGGCGATCGACGACAGCGGAGCCTCCGACCGGGCCGTGGCGCATACCCAATCGCTGCAAACCGAGCTCGGGCGCAGCCTTTCCGGGCTCAGCGAGCGCGACCGTACCGTGGTGATCGCCTTCTTCGGGATCGGCCAGACGGCGCCCAGCAGCCTGCAGGAAATCGCCAATTCGCTCGGCATGACGGCAGAGCGGGTACGTCAAATAAAAGACAAAGCCTTGCGATCCTTGCGAGGTCGCAGCAATGCGGGCCTGCTTCGGAGTTATCTTTGAGGCGGAAATCTACTTTTTAAACGAAACTCCACGGTCAACAATATGTATCAGCAAGTATGGCAGCGCTACCTGCCCGTTATCCGCATCGTAATGAAGCGTGCCCTCAGCAGCGGCGATCAGGTGCTCCCGCTCAACGCCCCTGACTTTGAGCGCATCGGCCTCACCCGCAAGTCGGGCTATAAGTTCGAGATCGGCCTTGCCAACGGCAAGCTCCGGAACGTGATCGTGGACGTGCCCCTCGCCTCGGCGCTTGCCCAGGTGCTGCTCGAGGACGCCACCGTGCAGTCGCTCATCCAGGAGCGCGAGTTCGTGATCAGCCTGAGCCCCCGCTACGAATTGTCGATCCGTCATATTGCCCATACCACCGTTCCCAACGAGGGCGAATAAGAACCCGTGCGCGCCCGTTACTGTTAATGTTCCGGGCGCGTGCGCATTCTTGCGGCCGTTCGGCCTATCTTTACTATGTCATCCCGGCACCAGCGTTGGAATTCCGCCTCCTTCCCTTTCCCGCTCCTGCTTTTTTCCACGCCTCGGACCCCGCCCCTCCTGATGAATATTGCCATTTATAACCTCGATTCCGAGGTAACGAACGCTGCCCTGCAGGAATTGTTCACCCCGTTTGGACCGGTCGCCTCCGCCGAGATCGCACTCGATGCGTTCACCGGCGTATCGCGCGGCTTTGGCCAGATCGTGATGGACGATGAGACTGCCGCGCTCAACGCGATCCGCTCGCTGCACGACACCGAATTCAAGGGACTGCAGCTTTCCGTGCAGGAAGCTCCCGAAAAGAAGGAGCAGCTCGGCTCCTACAAGGTCGGCACCGGCCCGGTGCGCGTCTACAAATTCCGGAAGAATTGATCCGTAACCCGCGCACACAAGCAGCGTGATGAGCGACTCTGAAACCATACTGGTAGCCTTTCACGAAGCCGTGCGCAGCCGGTTCTTCGAGCTCGTCGAGGAGTTCTTCGCGAACGCGGCCGCAATCAACCGCGAACGCGAAGAGCTTCACTACCGGCAGCTCTGTGCCGGCTATACGCACACCCTGCGGCTCGAACTGGAGCAACACGCACAGGCGTTGCTGCACACGCACCGCAACCGGGCCGACAGCGCGCACATCGACCGCGCATTACAGGGAGCCATCGCCGAATACGTACATGCCTTCGTGCAGCGAACACGCTGACGCCGCCCGCACCGCGTAGCCGCCTGGCTTAAATAAAACTGCGCACTGGAGCAATAGCCCGTACCTTCACAAGGCATCGCAACTCATACAGAGAAAGAGGGGACAATTTTTTCTCAACGGTTTATCTAAATTTTTGAAAATGGATATCACCCGATCCGTTCTCAAAGACATTTGGATGGTTGATGACGACGAAGATGACCTCCTTGTTTTTGAAAGTGTGCTGAACAGCCTCTCCCCCTCTACGCGTTTCAGGGCCTTCACCACGGGCATTGACCTGCTGGCGCAGCTATCGGCCGAAACTCCCGACCTGATTTTCCTTGATCTCAATATGCCCGGCATGAACGGGCACGAATGCCTGCGGCGGATCCGCGGCCGGGGAATGCATGCGCTCCCGGTGATCGCCTTTTCCGGCAGCGACTTTGGCCGCGTCATCGACGATAGCTTCAGCTCCGGGGCTACGATGTTCCTGACGAAACCGATGTCGATGCAGCAACTCAGCGCGCAGCTCACGGCCCTGTTCGTACTCGACTGGACCGATCCGGGCACCATCAGGCGCGCGCAGCGGCAGGGCGAACGATTTGTCCCCTTTAGTGCCATATAAAGGCTGCTTTGACTCTTAAACCGTTCAAACGCATTCCAGGCACTAACCACCCCCTGTTTTCACAGGGGGTTTTCGCTGCCCCGTAGATCTACGGAGCCGGCAGCGTCCCAAGGAAGGCCAGGGCGAAACAAAGGAGGCAGGCGTCAGTGCAGTAATTCGTCGAGGCGGATGGCATCGAGGTAGACATCGAGGTGGCGGGGATCCACAAAGGCCGAATACCGGGCGATCGCCTTACTTTCCACATGGCAAAAGGCCTCGACGTAATAGCCCTTCATCTGGAACAACAGCACCAGGTGACCAGGGATGGCGCGCTTCGCAACGAGCACGCCGCGGTGCAGTACGGTAAATTTCTTCTCTCCGGGACACAGCAAGACAAAGTCAGATAGTCGCATAGCTCGAGTTTTAAAAGTGAGGCACTGATAAAATTCACTAAGTACAAGGATCTGATGCACGAGAGGCTGTAACTAAGAAGCAGAATGAGGCAGCACAAAATGAAGGCAGGAGCTTCGAAGAGCAAGGATCGCCCCGCCGCCTGCGGACAAATATAGCTCCTGCCGCGACATAGCGAACGCAAAAAAACAAAAGGCGCGTATGCGCCTCGCGAAAACCGGTGTCTGGCCCCGTTTAAAAGCTGGCAACCAGCACGTATAACATGGCTCCGAAAAAAGCCAGGAAGATCAGCATCGTCAGGATGGCCGGGAGCATCCGAAAGCCCGACGGGGAATCTTCGGCCGCGGTATTGAGTATTGAGGTTAGCATACGGTATAAAGGTTCAATACCATGCCGCAAACTGTTAAGCCACAGCTTGTGGCCGGCATGCCCCGAAACGCAGGCCGCTGGCGGAAAAAGGCCACAAAACAGACGTTCGAATGGATTTCCGGTGCCTGTAGAGGGCCACCAGCCACGGCACCGCTGTCGCCCCCATGCCCCATTTTTAAGGCGTTTTCCCTACAAAGAAGGCGGCCTCCTTTCGGGAGGCCGCCCAGCAATCAGTTCAAATCGATGGCTATTTGCCGAGTACTACCGGGCTGGCGGTCTTTCCCAGCTGCAGGTAATAGGTGCCGGCCGGCAGGTGGCCGAGGTCAAGCGTCAGCACCGGCGGGTGGGCGCCCTTGCGCACAAGGGCGAGCTGGCCCGCCGCATTGCGCAGCAGCAGGGGCTCGCGGCGCAGGGCCGAAGGCACCTCGATCCGGATACGCGCCGCCGTGGGGTTGGGATAGATGACCAGCGCCCTGCCCTCACGCACCGAGGGAATACTCGTGGCGACAATGGTGATGCTGTTGGAGACCGGGGAGGCACAGCCGTCGGCGCTCGTATGCACCACGTAGTAGGTGCCCGGCACGGAAGCCGTGTAGGAAGCACCCGTGGCTCCCGCGATGGCCCCGCTCCCGTTGTACCACTGGTTGCCGGTGGCGAACGACGAATACAGCGTGGCGCCGCTCTGGATAACGCGCGGCGTGCCGACCGCGCCGGCGCAGGACAGGTTGCTCACATACACATCGCCCAGTTGTCCCACCGCCACCACCCGCCCGTTGAGGAAGGCGGCATCGCGCACCAGCATGTCGGCAATGATTCCTGGTGCATGCGTGCTCCAGTTGGCGCCGCCATCGATCGTTTTCAGCAGGTGTCCGGAAACGGTAACGGCGTAGCCCGAATCGGCCGTATAGAAATGCAGCGCCATCACATACGAAGGGCCGAACCCCGACCAGGTGGCACCGCCATCGGTGGTCTTGCGCAGCGAGCCCGGCGTGCCGACAAAGCCCACCTGCTCGTTGAGGAAATACACCGCGTTGATGTCGCCGGTGACGCCGGAATTGATGGTTGTCCAGCTGGCGCCGCCGTCGGTTGTCTTCTTGAGCTCGCCGCCTTCGCCGCCGGCGTAGCCCACGAGGGCCGTCGGGAAGTAGATGTCGAGCATGCTGCCGCCTGCCGTGTAGGTCCAGGTGGCGCCGCTGTTGGTGGTCCGGTAAAGACCGCCGTTGAAGAAGCCGCCGCCCATGATCCAGGTGGTGGCGTTCTGCGCCCACACCGTCCGGACGGCTACGTTAGGCCGGTTGCCGCCGAAGTTGAAGTTCTGACCGTAGTTGCTGGTGTATTCGTAATAGCCGCTGCTGCCGCCGAAGAGCCCGTTGCCGTCGGCACGCAGGTGCACGCCGAGCACGGAGGTACCGATGTTCCGGCCGGTCCAGGTCTTGCCGCCGTCGGTGGTGCGCACGAGTGCGTTCACCATGCCTCCCGTAGACTGCGTGCCCACGGCAAGGCCGATGTTCTCGTTGGCGAAGCTTACCTTATTCAGGTTGCTGTGCGGGCTCCCGAGCTGGCTGGGTGTCCAGGTCATTCCGCCGTCGGTGGTCTTGTAGATTCCGGCATCGCCGCCGATAAAGCCCTGCCCAAAGGAGTTGATGTGGATCGAATGCAGCGTATACGTGCCCAGGGTCGTGGCGGTCCAGCTCGCGCCGTTGTTGGTGGAGCGAAGGAGCGCGCCGTTCGCGCCGAGCGCAAAGAGCGTGTTGTTGTAGGAATACAGGGTGAAGAGGTGCTGCGTGGTAGGCATGGCCACGGCTGTCCAGGTGGCGCCGCCATCGGTGGTGCGCGACAGGTAGCCCTGCGCGCCTACCGCCATGCCCACCGTGGGGCTGGTGAACAGCACGTCGTTGAACAGGAAGCTGTAATTCGTGGTGAGCGGTGTCCAGGTGGCATCCGCGTCGGTGGTCTTCAGGATGGTGCCGGAGGCGCCGCTGGCAAAGCCGGTATTCGCATCGATAAAATACAGCCCGAACAGGAAGTTGCTGTTGCCGGTGTTGATCAGCGTCCAGGTGTTGCCGCCGTCGGTCGTCTTCTTGATGTTGACGTCGCCCGCGATCGCGTAGCCCGTCTGCTCGTTCACGAAGAACAGCGCCTTCGTCGCCCCCGTGCTCGAGTTGACGGTGCTGCGGGTAACGAAGCCGTCGGTGGTCTTGTAAAAGGTTCCGGTTGCCGTGCCCATGATGCCGACGTTGTCGTTGAACATCCAGAGCGAGGTGGGCGTGGTGCCGAACACGAGTCCCTGGCGGTGCCAGGTAAGGCCGCCGTCGCGGGTACGGAGCATGCGGTCGTCGAGGTCGTCGAAGGCGAAGCCGGTGCTCGGGCTCGTCATGAACACATCCTCAATGGCGGATTGTGATTTTACGGGCGTCACCAGCGTCCAGCCCTGGGCACCGGCGGCAAAGGAGGCAAGGGTAAGGGCGAGTGTGTGTAGCAGTGTTTTCATCGAAACTGTTTGGGGTCCCGAATTTACCACCTTATTCCGGCAGGAACGCCGCGAACCGGTACGGGCGGCGGCGATAAAGCGAAAAAAGAAGGACGCAGCGGCGCAAAACAGCGACCGTTGCAGGTTTACCCCTAGGCAGCCCGGCAGTAGCGGCCATCCGGGCAGCAGCACGCACCGGGCCGACGGGCGCCCGTATTAATACAGGCAATACCCGAGGCGCGAGGCGCCGGGCAGGCACAGGTTAATCAACCCATAATCCTGGATTAACAATTACGTCACAGCAGGACGCCACTTTCGCACCGGAAAGAAAAAGCTTTCTGTCCCTGTCTCCGATCCCCTCAAACCCAACGCACCCTTCAACTCCTCAACTGCACGTACTATGAACATGAACGTTACCCGACAGGCAACTGTACTGGCCGGGATGGCCCTGCTCGCCACGGCCTTCCCCGCCAGCCTGCTCCAGGCCCAGGAAATTGCCCGCCCGCTCAGCGGACAGGTGCTCGACGAGCAGGGGCAGCCCGTACCCGGCGCCACCCTCCTGCTCCGCAAAAAGGACACGAAACAGACCTACCAGGCAAGCACCGATGCCGCTGGCTCCTTCTCCCTGGCGGCCGTCGCCGGTAATTATACGGTCACGATCACCTCGGTGGGCTACGGATCCGAAACAAGGGAGCTGGCGCACCCTGCGGGCAAGGCGCTTTCCTATGTGCTCAAAACCGACTACAGCACCCTAAACAATGTAGTGGTCACCGCGCTCGGCATCAAGCGCGAATACAAGGCGCTGGGCTCCGCCACACAGACACTCGGCTCGAAAGAGGTCAACGACGCGCGCGCCAACAACTGGTCGGCCGCGCTCTCCGGCAAGGTGGCCGGCCTCAGCCTCATCTCGCCCGGGTCGGGACCCGTCAACTCCACCCGCATCTCGCTGCGCGGCGATGCCGCCCTCGACGCCGACGGCAACAATGCCCTGATCGTGATCGATGGCGTTCCCATCCAGAGCGGCGGCAATACGTCGGGCGTGAGCAGCGCCTACGGCGCGGGCTCGGGCAACGACGTACCGGTCGACTTCGGCAACGGCCTCCAGGACATCAACCCCGACGACATCGAGAGCATCTCCATCCTCAAAGGCCCCGGCGCCACGGCGCTGTACGGAAGCCGCGCCGGCGGCGGCGCTATCCTCATCACCACGAAGTCGGGATCGAAGCAGAAAGGCATCGGCATCACGGTGAACAGCAACTACAGCATCAACACGGTATTGAAGTGGCCCGACTACCAGTATGAATACGGGCAAGGCACCGGCACCGTGAACTCGGCCGGGCAGCTCTATTACTCGTACGGCGCCTCCCCCGACGGCCCGGGCACGAGCGGCACCAGCAGCGCTTTCGGCCCGAAGTTCGACGGCCAGCTGTATTTCCAGTACGATCCCAACAAGGAGGGCCGTGGCGACGAGCGCACCCTCTGGCGTCCGTACAAAGACAATATCACCGGCTTCTGGCGCACCGGCTCCACCCTCACCAACAACATCTCGCTCGAGGGCGGCAACGAGCGCGGCGGCATGCGCGCCTCGATCACGCATTCGAAGAATACGTGGATCATGCCCAACACCGGCTACGAGCGCCTCACCGTGCAGGCGGGCGGCAACTACAAGCTTTCCGACAAGCTCTCCATGAACACAAGGCTCTCGTACACCAACAAGAAGAGCGACAACCTGCCGGCCACCGGCTACAACAACCAGTCGATCGCCTACTTCATGATCTTCCAGAATCCGAACGTGGACCTGAACTGGTATCGCCCCATCTGGAAGCGCAACCAGCACGGCCTGCAGCAGATCCACCCCTTCAGCTCCTTCATCGACAACCCCTTCCTGATCGCGCACGAGATGACGAACTCGATCAACGCCAATTCGGTGGTCGCCAACCTGGGCTTCCGCTACGAATTCACGAAGAAGCTGGACCTGGCGGTGCGCGGTACCATGAACATGAACAGCGAGTTCCGCGAAATGCGCCGACCCTTCAACACGGCCAACTTCCTCAGCGGCTACTACAAGCAGCAGGACGTAGGTTTCCTGGAAACGAATGCCGACTTCCTTCTCTCCTACCACGATCGCATCGCCGACCGCGTGGACGTGAAGGTCTCGGCCGGCGGCAATACGATGAATGCGAAAGAGCACGTATCGAATGCCTTCGTAGACGGGCTCGTGGTGCCGGGCGTATACAAGCTCACCAACGGGCAGGCATCGCCCACGCTAATGGTGACCGACAACAACTTCAAGGTGAACAGCCTCTACGGCATCGCCGCCTTCAGCTACCGCGACCGGTACTTCATCGACTTCACGGGCCGACAGGACTGGTGGAGCACGCTATCGCCGAAGTCGAACTCGATGTTCTACCCTTCGGTGAATGCGAGCGTGATCCTCAGCGACGTGTTCGCGCTGCCGAAGCCCTTCGCCTTCGCCAAGCTGCGCGGCTCGGTGGCCGGCGCCGGCTTCGACTCGCGTAAGCCCTACCTCAACAAGCGCTATTACGACCAGAGCCCTTTCTCCGGATCGGCTACGGCGCCCAACGTGCTGTTCAACGAGAACCTGTCGCCGCGCCGCCAGGTAAGCTACGAGACCGGCCTCGACCTGCGCCTCTTCTCGGGCCGCGTGCACCTCGACGTCACCTATTACCAGAACTTCACCACCAACCAGATCATGGAGATCCCGGTGGACCCGACGACCGGGTATGCGCGCAAGGTGATCAACGGCGGCAAGGTGCAGAACAAGGGCGTAGAAATACTGCTGGCCACGAAGAACATCGCGAAGCCGCACTTCTCCTGGAATACCACCTTTACCTGGGCCCGCAACCGCAACAAGGTGCTGTCGCTGCCCGCCGAGATCGAGAGCGACTACTTCGTGATCGCCACCGGCGGCAATGCTTACCAGCAGACCCGCGTGGGCGGCTCCTCCGGCGACATCTACGGCTTCGGCTTCCTGCGCTCCCCCGACGGACAGATCATCTACGGAGCGAACGGCCTCCCGGCACGCCCGGCAGAGGTGCAATACATCGGCAACGCCTATGCCGATTGGAAAGGCGGCATCCAGAACGAGTTCCGCTACAGGAACTTCCGCTTCAGCTTCCTTATCGACGGACAGTACGGCGGCATCGTATACTCGCAAACGCACCACAAAATGTCGGAGCAGGGCAAGCTGGAGCACACGCTCCGCGGCCGTGCCGAAGGCTACATCATCGGCGAAGGCGTAGTGGAGACCGGGCCCGGACGCTACGCGCCCAACACGACCAAAGTGGCACCGGCGACGTTCTATGCCGAATACTACCGCCGCGCCAACGTGGAAGCAAATTCCTTTGACGCTTCCTTCGTGAAGCTGCGCGAGGCCCGCCTCGAGTATTCGCTTTCCAAGAAGCATCTCGGCAAGTTCTTCAAGTCCGCCTCCTTTGCCGTGTATGGCCGCGACCTGCTGATGCTCTCGCGCTTCCCGATGTTCGATCCCGAAACGGCTGCCCTCAACGGCACCTCCATCATGCCGGGCGTAGAAATGGGCCAGCTGCCCTCGACGCGTACCATCGGCGCCAACCTAACCTTCAAGTTCTAACCCCCATTACCCGCATCATGAAACAGATCACCCGCTATATCGTTCCCGCGCTCGCCTCGGCGGCCCTGCTGCTCGGCGCCTGCACCAAGGGGTTCGAAAAGATCAATACCGATCCCAACAAGATCTCCATCATCAGCCCCGGAACCCTGCTCAACCCAACGCTTTATGAGCTGGCCGCGTTCAACATGCAGAAGGCCGACGACATCACCTTCGACCTCATGCAGGTGGCGCTCAACTTCCCGAGCCCCACACCCGGCATGCACCGCTACGATGTGAACGAAGGCACCGGCAGCAGCACCTGGAGCACCTACTACCGCTGGCTCAAGAACATCCGCGAGATCCGCGAGGCGGCCGTTGCCGCCGGCGATCCCAACTACGCGGCCATCGCCCTGACCCTGAATGCCTGGGTGTACGCCAACCTCACCGACTGCTTCGGGTCGGTACCGATGGAAGAAGCCATTCGTGCCGACGAGGGCATCATCCAGCCGCGCTACAACACGCAGGAAGAGATCTATAGAACGATCATCGCCGATCTCGACTCCGCCAACCGCCTGTTCAACACGAGCCGCGCGATGACCTTCGGCACCGACATCCTGTTCGGCAACAACGTCACGAACTGGAAGCGGTTCTGCAACTCGCTCCAGATGCGCCTGCTGCTGCGCGTGTCGGCCCGCCCCGAGATGAATGCCTGGACGCGCCTCGACTCCATAATCAACAACCCGACGAAGTACCCGGTGTTCAACGCCAACACGGAGGCCGCGGTGCTGAAGCTGACGGGTGTGTACCCGCTCTCCTCGCCCTGGGGCCGGCCGCAGGATTTCACCACGGGGCGCGCCGCCGCGCAGTTCTTCCTCGACTCGCTCAACGTGCTCAACGACCCGCGCCGCGCCCGCTTCGCGTCGCAGGCCAAAGACCTCAATAACGTCAACATCGGCTACAAGGGCATCCCGAGCGGCTATACGGGCAGTGAGAGCCAGTTCAACTTCACGCCCTCCAACCTGCTGCAGGCGCTGATCAGCGCGCCCATGACCTGCCCGATCCTTACCTATGCCGAGGTGGAGTTCATCAAGGCAGAATTTTACCACCGGAGCCAGCGTCACGACCTCGCCAGGGCCGCTTACGAGAAAGGCGTGAAGGCCGCCGTGGAGCAGTGGGGCGCTACGATGCCCGCTACCTATTTCAGCAACGCCAGCGCCGCCTACAACGGCACGCTGCAACGCATCCACCTGCAGAAATACTATGCCCTGTTCTTCAACGACTACCAGCAGTGGTTCGAGTACCGCCGCACGGGCCTGCCGGTGCTGCCGCAGGGCCCCGGTATGCTCAATGGCGGCGTGATGCCGTCGCGGCTTATCTACCCCGTATCGCAGCGGATCTACAACCTGGAGCACTACAACAGCGCCGTCAGCCAGATGGGCGGCGACCACATCAACATCAAAGCCTGGTGGCAGCAATAGCGGTCGTGAGGCGTGAAGCGTGAGGAGAAGAGGCAAGAACGTCCGGAACATCTCTTCCGGCCACACGCTGACACAGGATTACCACCAACCATTTACTTAAACTATGAGAAGAAGAACATTCATCAAGAGCCTCGGACTTGCCGGCGCCTGGCTGGGCACGCCGGCCCTTGCCCAAGGGACCGACAAGCCGCAGGACGGGGCCACTATATTGAAAGGAAAGGTGCATGCCGGCGGCACCGGGATCGCCGGAGTAGCCGTCACCGACGGGCGTACGATCGCCGTCACCGACCGCGGCGGCCGCTACGAGCTGGCTGCGCATCCCGATGCCGAGTTCGTCTACATTTCCATTCCGGCGGGCTACGCCTTCCCAACCGAAAAGGGCATCGCGCGTTTCTATGCACCGGTTGCAGGAAAGACCGGCGCTGTCGTCAACGACTTCGCGCTCGAAAAGCTCGGCGTTGACGACAGCAAACACCAGTTCGTGGTCTGGGCCGACACGCAGATGATCTCAAAAAAGGACTGCGAGCAGCTGAAGGCGGAATCGGTGCCCGACCTGAAGGCCCTCGTGGCGGGCTACGGCAGCAGTGCCCTCTTCCACGGCATCGGCTGCGGCGACCTCGTGTGGGACAAGTTCGACCTCTTCGCCGACTACAAGGAAGCCATCGGCATGACGGGCGTTCCCTTCTTCAACGTGATCGGCAACCACGACATGGACATCAGCGCGCGGGGCGACGACTTCTCCGCGGCCACCTTCAAGCAGCAATTCGGTCCCACCTACTATTCGTTCAACCGCGGCGCGGTGCACTACGTGGTGCTCGACGACGTGTTCTTCATCGGCACCGCCAAGAAGTACATCGGCTACATCACCGACACGCAGCTCGCCTGGCTCGAAAAGGACCTCGCGCTCGTGAAGCCCGGAAGCACCGTGGTGCTGAGCGTGCACATCCCCACCAATACCGGCGCCGCACGCCGGACCGGCAAAACCGACGAGCTCGGCGGGTCGGTGTCCAACCGCAAGCAACTGTATAAGCTTCTTGCTCCCTTCAAGACGCACATCATGTCGGGACACACGCACTTCAACGAGTCCTGGGAAGAAGGCAACCTGATGGAGCACAACCACGGCACCGTCTGCGGCGCCTGGTGGACCGGCCCTATCTGCGGCGACGGCACGCCGGGCGGCTACGGCGTGTACGAGGTAGATGGCTCCGAGATCCGCTGGTACTACAAATCCACTGGCCAGCCGAAGGAGCACCAGCTGCGGATCTACGGCCGCGGGGCTAGCAAGGAGCAGCCCAACGAGATCGTGGCCAACGTCTGGAACTGGGACCCCGCCTGGAAGGTGGAATGGTGGGAAGACGGCCAGGCAAAAGGCGCCATGCAGCAGCGCACGGGCCTCGACCCTTGGGCGGTGGAGCTGTATGCCGGCCCGCAGCTCCCGGCCAAGCACAAGTTCGTGGAGCCCACCATCGCCGACCACCTCTTCGTGGCTACGCCGGCCGCCACCGCGCAGCGCGTTACCATAAAGGCGACCGACCGCTTCGGCAACGTCTTCAGCCAGGAGCTGGCCCTGCAGGCACCGGGAAGCGGCTTGCAACGCACTACTTAAGAAAAACCGGTAAAGTAGCCTTTCCCGCCGCGGCTACGTGGCGGGATTTTTTTTGATCAGGCAACCCGTAGGAATACAATCCCTCCCCTAGCGGCCCAGACCAGCATACCGGTCCGGGTAGTCCGAGATCAGCCCGTCGACGCCCATGGCTAGCAGGCGCTCCATATCGGCGCGCTCGTTCACCGTCCAGGGAACAACACGGATGCCCGCGCGGTGGCAGGCGGCAATGTCGGCCGTATTGACCAGTGTATAGTGCGGGCTCCAGGCAAAGGGCGTAAATCCAAGATCCGCGAGCTGTTGCGCCAGCGGACGGCGCTCTATGGGCTCAACGAGTAATACGAGCCGGATTGAGGGATGACGGCGGTGCAGGTACTGCAGCGTGCGGGGATCGAAGGATTGTATCGTAGTGCGCGCTGCGATGCCTTTGTGCAGCACCAGCTGCACGAGCCGCTCCGCAAAAGCGTCGGGGCCGGGATGAAAGATCCCGTCCGTAGCCGGAAGGCACTTCGTTTCGATATTGTACCGGATGCGACGGCCCGTATAGGCTTCCATGCTGTCGATCACGGTTGCCAGCAGGGGCTTGTGCGTGGCGATGCGCCGCTGCTGCGGAAAACGCGGGTGCGGCCGAAGGCCGACGTCGTAACGCGCCGCCTGCGCATAGGTCATGCGGAAGATATTGTGATCGCGCTCCTGGTCTGCGCGCACCGGCGTACCATCGGGCGCCGTGCTGATTTCGTGGTTGAAGAAGGGCTCGTGCGACAGCAGGAGCTGGCTATCGGCGGTGACCACCGCGTCCATCTCGAGCGTGGTCACGCCGAGGTCAACGGCATGCCGCATTGCCGGCAGCGTGTTCTCCGGCATCAGACCGCGGCAGCCGCGGTGTCCCTGAAAATCGATGGAGGGCAATGGGCGGGAGGCCGGACGCTGCGCGCAGGCGGCAAGGGCGAATAAAAGCAGCGGGAGTGATTTCATAAGTAAGGGGCGGAAGGAAAAAGGCCTGTAGTATTACGGTAGCCGGATGCCGAAGGTGCCGCTGGTGCGTACCGAATCGGCACCGTTGCCGAACACGATCCGGAACTCCCCTTCGATCAGTTCCGGGCCGTAGCGCGTGATGCGCACGGCTTCGGCACGCACCCCCGAGGCGGTGAAGCCTACACCATCGGAATACCCGAACCGGCCATTACCGGTGAGGTAGACCGGGCCGGTACCGGTGATGCCGTCGAGCTGCAGGAAAAAGCGCTCCGAATCGTAGCCTTGCGCATCGATCTCGAGGTGCTGCGTTGCGGGGGTCCAGCTGCCGGTCAGCTCGTCCCAGGCTACTTCACCGGCGCGTCCTTCCACGCGCAGCTGCACGTAAGGCAACTGCTCCCTGGTAGCGGGCTTCGAGCAGCAAAGAGAGCAAAGGAGTACAAGGACCAGCAGACAGCGCATAGGGAAGCTTGAGCGGCGGGGTGCTGGCCGGGATGATCGAACTCCAGGACCGGCAACACTTCACCACAACAAAGCTGGCGCACGTGTATGAACAGAAGGTAAAGCCCGCGTTAACGAATCGTTATGCCCTGCTTAGCGGAGTGAAGGGGACAGCGCCAACCGAAAGACCGTATCGCCCGGCGCCTCCGTCCGGAGCGAGAAGGCAAAGCCATGCTGCCGGAGCACGTCGCGCACCAGCATGAGCCCGATGCCCTGCCCGTCGCGCTTCGTACTGTAGAACGGGGTGAACAGCTTTTCGGCGTCGTCCGGCGCAATGCCCTTGCCCGTGTCGCGGATCCGCAGCTCGCCCCGCTGCCGGTCGGTTTCGAGCGAAATCCTTCCCCCCTGCCCAATGGCCTCCGCAGCGTTCTTTACGATGTTGATCAGCGCCTGCTCCAGCTGCTGCTCGTCGCCCTCGATGTACCAGGGCGTTTCGTCGGTATGCAGCACGATGTCGATGGCGCGGTCGGCCGCTGCTACCTGCATCAGGTCGCGGAGGTTGCGAAGCAGGGCGTGGAGGTCCATGCGCCGGAGGCGCGGCGGTGGCAGCTTCACGAGGTCGGCGAAGTTGCGCATGAAGGCATTGAGGTTGTTATTGCGTTGCACGGCTACCCCGAGGGCATTCTGCAGCAGCGCACGCTGCGCGTCGTTCATGCGGTCGGCCTTCGCAGCCGAGTCCAGAATGGAATTCACCGGCCCTACCGTGTTGTTGACCTCGTGCGCCATCATGCGGATCACGCGTCCGAACACCTTCTTCTCCGCTTCCAGTATTTCTGCGGTCAGCTCCTCGATGGTGAGGAAGTGGCGGGGAAAGCCGCGGTCCACGAAATGCGACACCTGCAGCCGGTAGGTGTTGACGCCGTTGATGCTTACCGTGCGCGCCTCGCCCGAGGCAAGGGCGGCGGCGGCCTGCAACAGCGGGTGGGGCAGGTCGCCGATCTTCTTGCCGCGCACCGTCTGCCCTTCCATCCGCAACAGCAGCTCCGCCTTCGGGTTGAGGCCTTCGATGTGAAAATCGAAATCGAGAATGATGATGCCCGTGGGCGCCGTGGCGATCAGCTTCTCCAGGAAGAAGTGCTGCTGCTCCTGCCGCGTGCGCTCGGTGCGCAGCTGGTCGATCATACTGTTGTATACGGAAATGAGCTGGTCCATCTCCCACTTGCCGGTGGGCAGGAACCTGACGTTGAAGTCGCGGTCGCGGATCGCCTCCACGCCGGTCATGAGCGTCTTCAACGGCCGGATGAGCTCGCGGTAGAGCCCCCACGCCAGCCACAGCGAAAACAGGATCACGGCCTCCGTCACTAGGAACAGCAGCTTGTTTTCCCGGAACACGAAGAAGCTGAGCACAAGGGTTACTGCGTGCAGGAAGAAGATGAACAGGAGGTATTTAGTCCGCAGCCTCATCGTAGGGTAGGTTGTATTTCTCCAGGCGCCGGTAGAGCGCGCTGCGCGTGAGCCCGAGCGCCACCGCCGCCTTGGCGATCCGGCCCTTGTGAAAGGCCAGGGCGCGCCTGATCATCTCCACCTCTACTTCCTCGAGCGTGAGGGTGCCGACGCCGGGCAGCTGCACCGTGCCGCTCTTCACCGGGCTTGCGTCGTACTGGCTTTTGAAGTCGGCCACGTCGAGGGCGTCGCCGCGGCTAACGAGCACCGTGCGCTCCACCAGGTTCTTGAGTTGCCGGATATTGCCGGGCAGGGGCAGTCCCTGCAGCCAGCGGGCCGCCTCGCGCGTCACCGAAAGGCCGGGCCGGCCGTAGATCTCCTTCAGGTTGCCCAGAAAGAAATCGACCAGCAGCGGGATGTCTTTCGGGCGCTCGCGCAGCGCGGGAAGGCGGAGGGTGATGAGGTTGATGCGGTAGAGCAGGTCTTCGCGGAAGGTGCCGCGGGCAACCATCTCCTCGAGGTTGCGGTTGGTGGCGCACACCACCCGTACATCTACGGTGCGGGTGCGGCTGCTGCCCAGCACCTCGTAGGTACGGTCCTGCAGCACGCGCAGGAGCTTCACCTGGCTGCTGGCGTCGAGGTCGCCGATCTCGTCGAGGAAGATGGTGCCTTTGTGTGCCGTCTCGAAGCGGCCCACGCGGTCGAAGCGCGCGTCGGTGAAGGAGCCGCGCACGTGGCCGAACATCTCGCTTTCGAACAGGGAGGTGGAGATGCCGCCCAGGTTCACTTTGACGAAGGGCTTGCCGCGCCGCCGGCTGTTCTGGTGCACGGCTTCGGCGATGAGCTCCTTGCCCGTTCCGCTCTCGCCCATGATCAGCACCGGGGCGTCGGTATCGGCCACGCGGCCCACGGTCTCGAGGAGCGTCAGCATCTGCGGGTCTTCGCCAACGATGTGCCCGAACTGGTAGCGCCGGTCGAGCTCCCTGCGGCCGATCGGCGCCTCGGGCTTCGCCTTCAGGTCGATCAGGGTGCGCACCGACTGCAGCAGGTGGCTGTTCTCCCAGGGCTTGTTGATAAAGTCGGAGGCGCCGAGCTTCATGCCTTTCACGGCGAGGTCGATGGTACCCCAGCCGGTGACGAGGATTACGGGCAGCCCCGGCCGCGCGGCCCGGATCCGCTCCAGGAGCGCCATGCCCTCGTCGCCCGAGGTCTCGATCGAGAAATTCAGGTCTAGCAGCACCAGCGCCAGCGCCGGCTCCGCCAGCATCCGCAGGGCTTCATCCGGGTCGGCCGCTTCGCAGGTAGCAAAGCCCTCGCCCTGCAGCAGCAGCTGCAGCGAGGCGCGTACCGCTACGTCATCATCAATGATCAGGATCATGCAACAGGTGATTGGGCGCTATTCCTCGTGCAGGGCCACGGCGGGGTAGATGGCCGCCGCCTGCCTGCCCGGGTAAAGCGCGCATAAGAATACTAAAATATAAATGAACGCCACCGATAAACCGATCGCCGCCACGTAAACGGAGGACGGCAGGTCGAACACGTGGAGGATCGGGAACTGCACCGCGAAGAACAGCCCGATGAGCAGCGCGAGGGTGGCGAGGAAAAGAGCCTCCTGCACCAGCTGCCTCGATACCGAGGCGCCCGAGGCACCCACGGCGCGGCGCAGGCCGATCTCACCGCGGCGCTTGCTGATATTGTACCACAGCACCCCGAAGAGGCCGAGGGCCACGTTGATGACGAGAAAGCCCCCCACGACGAAAAGGATGATCATGGGCACCAGCGACAGGCGGTTCTTGCTCGCCAGCTTTTCGTCGAGGTGCTCGATCTCGATGCTCGAGCCGATGCGGTCCGAAAGCGTCCGGAACAGGCCGCTCTCGAAGGAGGCGCCGGTGCCCGGCTTCATTTTGAGGAGCATGGTGCCGGTCCAGCGCGCTGCGTTGGAATCGAGGTGGCGGTACATGCCGCTCTCCACCACCTGGTAGGCCCCCTTCTCCTTGGCATTCTCCACCACGCCTACCACCTTCAGCTTTTCCATATCGGTGTGGACGTACCGGCCAACCGCATCCGTCCCGTCAAAAAGCGCCTCCTCGAGCCGCGCGTTGATCACGACTGCCGGCACGTTGGATACCAGGTCACTTTTGGTTACCCAACGCCCGCTTTTCATCTTCATGCCCAGTACTCCGGGGTACGCTTCCTCTACCGTGTAAAAGTTGGCATTCGCCCGGCGCTTGTCGTCGGTGCTGAGCGTGGAGTTGGACGAGTTCATGGAGAAGGGAACGTTGTTGCCGGAGTAGGTAACGTCGAGCACGGCCGGCATCGCCTTCACTTCGCGCCTCAGTGCTTCCTGGAACCCGTACACCGAATCGAGCGTACGGATATTGGCGGGCGGCTGGTAATTCACCACCCACACATCGGCGTACTCGAGGCCCATGGGCTGGCGGTAGTTCCGGTACGCGTACACCGCCATCGTCGACACGGCGAAGATGACGAGAAAAGAGATGAACATCTCGGTGATGAGCAGCGCGTTCTGCTTCTTTTTATTCCAGATGAGTTTAAACAAATGCTTGAACATGATACGAGTTTTGTACGGGAAAGATTAACGGTCCTTGAGCGCCTGCACCACCTGCAACCTTGACATCCGCCAGGCCGGGTACACACCCGAAAGGAGTCCGAACACGACGCAGGCGATGAGGCTGAAGCCGAGTACCGTACCGTTGATCGTGAGGTGAATGTTGTTGATGAGACCGGCCCCGTTGATCACCTGGATGGCGACGAACGAAACCAGAATGCCGATGCAGCAGCCGAGAAAGGTGAGGATCAGGTTCTCGACGATGAACTGCCCTACGAGCGTGTGGCCCGAGGCACCGAAGGCCTTTCGGACGCCGATCTCGGAGGAGCGCTCCATGATGCGGCTGATGTTGATGTTGACCAGGTTGAGCGCCGGGAGCAGCATGAACAGCAGGAGGATGAGCGCCCCGGCCATCATGGCCCGCCCTACTCCGCCGTCGTCGGTATCGCCGAAGGGAGAGTTGCGCAGGAAGCTCGAAAGGTAGGGATCCGCATTGCTCTTGAACACATCGAAGCCCTTGGCCTCCGGCTTCACGCGCGCCACCACGGCCGCGTATTCGGCCTGCATGGCAGGCAGGTCGGCCTCCGAGCGCCCGAGCAGCACCGCCGTATAATTACCCATTAGCGTCGGCTGCCGGTAGTCGGCCTTCGACACGGTATAGGGCACGTACATGTCGGCATGGGCAATGGGCATCGTCACCGGCACGCTCTTCACCACGCCGCTCACGCGGTAGGCCTGGTTGTCTACCTCGATGGTCTGGCCTGCTACGCTTGCCGCATTGCCGAAATAGTCGCGCTTCGTGTCTTCCGAAATAACGGCTACCCGCTCCCCGTTGGCCACCTGCTGCTCCGTGAAAGGCTTGCCCTCGATGAAATCGAACTGCATCACTTCCCAGAACGGCGCGTTGGTGTATTTCAGGTTGACGGCCAGCTTGCGGCCGTTGCGGTAGGCGTTGGTGGGGTTGAAAAAAGAGCTGATGGCCACCTTCTCCGGCGTCTTCAGCGTGCTTACGTATTTATCCAGGTAATAGAACGACGCCGGCGAGTTCCACTGCCCCTGGTCTTTCGTGTTCTCCTGCTTCAGCAGCGTGATGTACAGCGACCGGTCGCGGTGCACCTCCGGGTAGTTGGCGCTCACGGTATTGTCGACGAAGGCGGCCAGCACGGTTACGATGGTGAGCGTGAAGGCGATGCCGAACAGCGAGATGAACGTAAAGAACTTCCGGCGCCGAAGCACGGCGATCGCGGTCTTGAAGTAATTCTTAAGCATATGCGTTCTTTAAGTAGTGATCGTTGACCTGCGCGCCGTCGAAGAGGCGCACGAGGCGGTGGGTCTTCCGGGCCATGAGCTCGTCGTGCGTCACCATCACGATGGTGGCGCCGTCCTGCTCGTTGAGCTGCAGCAGGAGGTCCATGATCTCGTTGCCCATGGCGGAGTCGAGGTTACCGGTAGGCTCGTCGGCGAGCACGATCGCGGGCTGGCCCACGATGGCGCGGGCAATGGCCACGCGCTGCTTCTGACCGCCGGAGAGCTGCGACGGGAAGTGCTTCATGCGGTTGCCGAGGCCCACCTTGGCAAGGGCCTCCTTCGACAGCTCCGCGCGCTCCCTGGCCGACACGTTGCGGTACAGAAGCGGCAGCTCCACGTTGTCGAGCACGCGCAGATCGTTAATCAGGTGAAAGCTCTGGAAGATAAACCCAAGCTGCTGGTTGCGGAAGCGCGCGAGCTGCTTGTCCGAGAGCTGCGTCGTTTGCTGCCCGCCGATCAGCACCTCGCCGCGGGTAGGCGTGTCGAGCAGGCCGATGATGTTGAGCAGCGTACTCTTGCCGCAGCCCGAGGGCCCCATGATGGAGAGGAATTCCCCCTTGGCGACGTTCAGGTCGATGCCGTTGAGGGCCGTGGTTTCGATCGTATCGGTGCGGTAGGTCTTTTCGACCGCTTTTAACTGGATCATATTCGGGGTTGTTGATTGAATTTAGGGATAAGTGATCTTCTGCTGCCGCTCGAAATCGTAGAGCGAGAGGTAGCGGAGCCGGTAGAAGGCCTTCCAGTAGTCGCGCAGCACGAAGATGTAATCACGCTTTGCCTGGTCCTTCTCCTGGAAGGCGATGCTGAGGTCGGTGATGCTCAGTTTGCCGAGCACGTAGCGGTCGCGCGCGATCCCGTATTTCTCCGTAGCAATGGAGTCGGCGCGGCGGGTGAGATCGAGTTGAGCCTTCATCATATCGAAGAGCGTCACCTCGGTTACGATCTCCTGCATGAAGTTCTGGCGGTCCTGGCGTACGGCGTATTCCACGAACTTCTGGTTGGCGGCCGCCGTGCGCGCGCGCGACCTGGAGCGCCCCCAGTCGAGGATCGGGATGTCGAACTCGAGCTGTACCACCTGCTGGTCTTTCGGCGCCTGGTACATCTTGCCGAAGCCGGTGGAGCTGTTGGTGAAGCCGGCGCGCGCCGTAAGTGTGGCATTGATGCCGTTCTCCGCCTTTGCCTTCACGACGTCGCGCTTCGCCTCGAGCTCGCGGCGCAGGAAGGCGATGGCGTCGGAACGGTTGGCATTGGCCTCGCTCAGCACCTTGCCGGCTTCGATGCGGATGTTGCGCACGTCATCGGGCACCAGGAGCTGAAGGCGCTCGTCGCCCGCCAGGCCGGTGTAGGCTTTGAGGTTCAGGTTGGCGATCTCGATGTCGCGGCGCGCGGTGGCCACCGCCTTCAGCGCCTTGAGCTCTTCGAGCTGCAGCTGCAGGATCTCGTTGTGCGCGATCTTGCCCATGTCGTATTTCTCGTTGGCGATCCGCAGGATGTTCTGCGTGTTCGACAGGTTGGCGTCGGCGATCTGCAGGTTCACCTGCGCCAGCAACTGCTCGAAGAAATAGCCCGCGGCCACGAGCGCCACTTCTTCCATCGACTCGATGTACTGCTGCTTGCTCTCCTGGTACTTGAGCGGCTCGATCTTGTTGTTCCACTTCAGCGCGTTGAAGCGGAAGAGGGGCTGCTCGTAGCCGATGCCGTAGGGCACGCCGCTGTAGAGTGTATTATTACGGTCGAAGTCGTCGAAGCGCTGGATCTGCGAGGTGCCGAACACGGTGCCGCCCGTGGCCGCGATGCGCTGGCTGAACGAAAGGCTCATCGACGAGTTGTTGTTGTGCACCGACAGGAAGTCGATGGTGCCGTTGGGCTGCACCACGGGGATGAAGGATTTGGTATAGGCCGGCAGCGTGCCCTGCAGTGCAAGCTGGGGCGCGTAGTTGGAGCGGTGCGTGCGCCACTCCCAGTAGCGGGTTTCCCTGATGGTGCTGGCCTGCAGGGCGGCGAGCGAGCGTTCCTTCGCCATCGACACCACGTCGGTCAGCGAAAGACGTACCGTATCGGGTGCCTGCGCACACACTGCCAGAGCGATCACCAGCAAAGGGAGTAAAAGCAATTTTTTCATGCGCTTAGTTTTTGATGGTGATCTCGTTCACGTTCTTATACCCGCTCATGTCGGAGGTGATGATGGTCTCCCCTGCCCGGACGCCGCTGCGCAGCTCCACGTAGTCGAAGTTGCTGAGGCCGATCCCGACGCTGCGGCGTACCGCCTTGCCGTTCTGCAGCACGAACACATCCTGCTGGCTGCCGCCCCTGAAGGCCGGCCCGTTGGCCACCTTGAGCACGCCGGCACGCTTGTCGGTAACGAGGTGCACGTCCACCTTCATGTTGGGCCGGTAGAGCGGATCCTTGCGCTCGTTCAGCTGCACCTCGAAAGCGATGACGCCGTTCTGCACCGAAGGGTTGATGTTGGTGACGGTGCCGCGGAAGCTTTTCTCGTTGATCATGACGATGGCCGACATGCCGTTGTGCAGCTGGCCCAGGTAATTGTCGGAGATGCTGCCGGCCACCTTGAAGCTCTCGAGGTCGGCGATGCGCACGAGCGCCTCGCCGGGCTGCACGGAGGCGCCGATGTTCTTGTTGACCCAGGTGATGACGCCCGGGCGGGTGGCCACCACGCGTGCGAGCTGCAGCTTGCGCTCGAGCTCGCGGAGGTCGCCTTCCTGTGCGGCCGCCGACAGCTCCGACTCGCGGATCTCCATCTGCATCGTTTGCTGCCTGCTGCGCACGTCGTTCTCGAGCTGCTTCTTTTCGAGACCGGCCACTTTCAATTCAAGTTCGGCCTTCTCCACATCCTCGCGGGTACCGCCCCCTGCCTTGAGAAGGCGGCGGGCGTCTTCCACAGCGGCCTGCAGGTGGCTGATGCGCAGGCCCTTGATATCGTTGTTGGAGCGCACGTCGTAAAAGCTCTTTTCGAGCTCGAGGCGCAGCTTCTGGATGCTGTTGCGTTTGGAGGCGAGCGCGAGCTGCAGCTTGCCGTACTCGGCCTGCGCGGCGGCCTTGTCGAGCTCGAGTACCGCCTGCCCGGGCTGCACGGCGGTGCCCGCGTCGAGCAGTACCTGCCGGATGGAGGCGGGGATGGCGCTCGTGATCACCTGCTCGAACTCCGGGAGCATCTGTCCGGAAGCGGTGAGGGTGTTCTCGATGTCGCCGCTTTCGACAACGGCTGTCGTGATCTTGTTGCGCGAAAGGGAGCTGTCGAGCGCGAACCGCAGCGAGGCGGCAGCGGCAACGAGCACCCCTGCAATGAGTGCGGCATAGAGCCAGCGCTTCTTCTTTCTACGGCCGATGACTTCGGGAGCAATTAGTTTATCCATGGTGGTTGCGTTCAGCCCTATACCTTCCAAGGCGGATGCCAAACACAACATGCTGTATTACAACTGGTTATCCATTCTCGATTCGTGAAAAACGTCCGATATCGGACAAATTGTTCGGGAGCGGAACGGCCCGGATACCGGCAACGGGATCGTGGTGCACCAGTGCTGGCTCACGAAACCGGCTTGGTAACGCCGCGGCCAGGTTGTGCCCGCAAAGGCGGCGTCCCGTATTAATACGGACACAGAAAAGCCCCCGCCTGAGGCGGGGGCTTTTTATGGCATGGGGCATCAGAGCTTGACCACTTTGCGCTGTACCTGCTCGCCCGTACGCCTGTCGGTGAGCTGCAGCAGGTAGGTACCGGCCGGCAACCCGGTGAGGTCGAACGTGTGGCGGGTACCGGTGAACGACGCCGGCCGCAACACTTCCTGACCGTTTGGATCCAGTATGCGCACCGTGTACGTACCCGATGCCGTACCGGTATATACCGTGAGCAGGCGCTGCGTTGGGTTGGGTCCCACAACGGCCGTGGAAAGACTACCCTCCTCCTCCTTCGGCGTGGCGACCGCTTTTTTATCGGGCGCCCTCCGGGCTACGCACTGGTTCACGATATAGGTGAAGGTTACCGGTGCGCTTGCACATTTGTTGGCGGTGCCGGTCACGGTCACCAGCGACGAAAGCGTACCCCCACTCGCATTCTGGGTCACGAAGGCCGGGATGGAGCTGCCGGTGCCCGAGGTAGCCGTCAGGCCGATGGCAGCCGGGGTGCGGCTCCAGCTATACGTGACCCCGTTGGAGAGGTTCGCCGTGAAGCCTACGCCTGCCGCCGGCGCTCCGCTGCAATGCACCTGGTCAGCGATCGCAGCCAGTACCACTTTCGGCTGCACATAGATGCGGAAGGTGACCGGCTTCCCGGCCGGGCATCCATTGCCGAGCGGCGTCACGGTAATGGCGGCCGTCACCGTAGCGGTGCCGTTGTTTACCGCGGTGAAGGCCGGCAGCCCGATGCCGGTACCTGTAGCCGCAAGCCCGATCGAGGGTCCGGAATAGGTCCAGGAATATGCCGAAGCCGTACCGCTGAAGGGGATTGCCGGCACTGCCGCCCCGGCGCAGTAGGTCTTGTTGCCAATTGCGCTCACGGTAGCCAGGGGCTTCACGGTGATCAGCGTGGTGGCGGCTCCGCCGCAGCCGTTCGGACCGGAAGTATAAGTTACCGTATACGTACCGGGTGCCGAATGCGCGAGGTTCACCGCACCGGAGGCCGTATCGATCAGGAGGCCGGAGGGCGTGGCGCTGAACGTGCCGCCGGCGGCGCCGCCGCGCTGTACGTATGCCCAGCCCGAAGCACAATAGGGCGAGCCGGGGTAAGCGATACTGCCCGCTCCCGGCGTGGCCGTGATGCTGTAGGAGCGCGGAGTACCACTGCAGCCGTTCGCCTTGGGTGTTACGGTGATGGTCGCCACCCGGTTGCTGCCGCTGTTGTTGATCGCAGTGAACGAAGGCACGTCGCCCGTGCCGGAGGCAGCGAGGCCGATGGCCGGGTTCGAGTTCGTCCACGCATACGTAGCACCGGCAACCGCGCTGGTGAAGGACACCGCGCTGATCACGGCGCCGGCACATACGGTGCTGTTGGCAGGGACGGTCACCTGCGGTAGCGGCTTTACCGTGATGCGGAAGACCGTGGACTTACCGGGGCAGGTAAGGCCGCTGCCGGAGTAGCTGGGCCGGATGGTGATCACCGCCGTTACGGAAGCCGTCGACGCGTTGGCGGCAACGAAGGCCGGTAGGTCGCCCGTGCCCTGGGCGGGGAGGCCGATCGAAGGCTCCGAGTTCGTCCAGCTGTAGGCGTAGTTCGGGTTCATCTCCAGGGGAGTCATCCCGGTGCCTGCGCACACTACCCTGTTCGCCTGCGCCGGAACCGTGGCGGCAGGCAGCACCGTAATGGTGAAGCTGCGGCCCGCGCAGCCGGCGCTCGTAACGGTAATGGTGGCTACGATCGGGCTGGTGGTGGTATTGACTGCGATGAACGCAGGCAGGCTGCCGGTGCCCGAGGCAGCCAGGCCGATGGAAGGCTCCGTATTGGTCCAGCTATACACAGCGCCGGCGCCGCAGCCGCTGAACGACACCGCAGCCGTGCGCGCACCGCTGCAGAGCGTCTGGCTGGCCGGCTGGCTCATACCGCTGTTGATGGCCACCGTGGTGGAAACCGACTCCCGCACGCAGCCCCGGGCCGCAGGGAGCAGGTAGCTCACCGTATAAATACCGGATGCCGAGGCGTTCAGGTTGATGGTTCCGCTCAGCGAATCGAGCGCGAGACCGGCCGAAGAGCGGTACACGCCGGTAGTATCGCCGGTGCGGGTCACGGGTGCAAGCCCGCCGCCTAAGCTATACGGGCTGCCGGTATAGGCAATGGAGGCGGAACGCAGAGCGGGCGTAAGCAGCAGCGTACCATAAGAACCACTCGTAGCGTCGAGTCCGCGGAATTCGACGCTGTCCTGCGGACCAAGCACGCCTTCCCATACGATGGCAGCACTACCGCCGATGCCGGCCTCCTGGAACACCCGCACGCCGTTGATCCAGAGCTCGGTATCATCGTCGTGATCCGGGATCGAGAGGCGGTAGTAGCCGCAGGGGAACCCGGTGCGCTTAGCGCTCCAGCTATGCTGGTCATCCGCGACGGGACAGCCCGCGTACCCGGTTGCCGACGAGGGCGAGACCGCAGGATCCCAGAAGTCGATGCTGTTGAAGCCGAGTGTTGCCGCACTGAAATAACCGGCGTAGCCGGCCGACCATGCAGCGCCTGGCAGTCCACCCGAATTCCATGCATACACCCTCCAGGCGCCGGCGCCGAAGACGCCTGGCGATCCGGCTGTTGCCGATACCTGCAGCGGCCAGCTGGCGCTGACGGTGTTGCCGCAGGCGTCGGTGGCGGTATAGGTAACCTGGTAGGTGCCCGCTGCCGACGTGCCCGTTGTTACCGCGCCCGTAGCCGGGTTGAGCGAAAGGCCTGCGGGGAGGGCGCTGAACACCCCGCCCGCCGGTGTGGCGGACGTGGGCATCAGCGGCCCGCTGTTACTGCAGGCATTGCCGGTGGCATAAGCCAGCGAAGCAGCAGGCGCAAGCCCGATGAAGTTGATTATTGCCCTCGACCCGTACCAGTTGCTGCGCACCCGTAATTCTACGATGTCCGAGCCCGACAGGTATCCCTCCCAGGCGACGCGGCCCGGGTTGTTGAGCGTATACCGCGCGCCGTACCAGACCGGCGCGCCATTGATCCATAGCTGCGCGGTCGCGTCGTTGAGCGGTATGCGGATCGAATAGCGGCCGCAGGGGAAGCCCTGGCGCCTGGCGATCCAGGAGTGTTGCTCATCGCTGACAGGGCAGCCCTGGTAGCCGGGAGCAGCGCTCGGGTTGTACGTGTACCAGTGCTCCTCGGTATCGAAATCCAGGGGGGCTATGGTGTTATAGCCGGCATAGTTCGTGTTCCAGGAGCGCGTCGTATCGGTCATCTCCCCATCGCCCCAGGTATATACGTTCCAGACGCCCGCTCCGTGCACCGACGGGTCGCCGGCCGTTGCGGTCAGCGCCAGGGTTGTTGTGGATACGAAAGCGGCCCCGCCGCAGACGTCGGCCATCGTATGCGTGATCGTGTAGTTGCCGGCAGCGCTCGCACCGGCGTTGACAAGCCCGGTGACGGCGTCGATCGCGAGCCCGGCGGGGCTCGCGGTGAAGGTGCCGGTGAGGCCGCCGTGCAGCGGGCTCATGAGGCCGATACCGGTACACGCGGAAGTGCTGCTGTAGGCCAGCACCGGCTGCGCGGGCGTCAGGGTGAAGGCCCCGTTGGCGCCCCCGTTGCCTTGCGTCACGCGGAACTCGATGCTGTCGGTGGCGCCGAGGAAGCCCTGCCAGGCCGTGTTGTGCGCGTCGCAGCATGCGTTGTGCTCCCACACTTTCACGCCATTGACGAAGAGCTGGCCGGCGTCGTCGTGGTTCTGGATATCGAGCCGGTAGAAGCCGCAGGGGAAGCCGGTGCGCTTGGCGCTCCAGGAGTGGTTGCCGGCTCCTACCGGGCAACCCTGGTAGCCCGTTGCGGTGGAGAGTGGCGCCCCGTCGCTCCATTGATTCGTTGTATTGAAATGAAGTCCTGAAGCGACATAGTACCCCGAGTAATTCGTGGTCCATGCCGGGCCGCTCAGCGTACCGTCGCCGCTGTTGTAGACATACACGTTCCAGGCACCGTTGCCGAATACCGACGGATCCCCGGCTGCATTGGCGACCTGCATCGGCCAGGTGGCGGAAAGTACGGCGCCGCAGGGATCGGTGACGGTGTACGTGATCAGGTAAGTTCCCGGCGCCGAGGCGCCGAGGTCGATGACCCCGGTGTTGCCGTTCAGCACGAGGCCTGCGCCATCGGCGCTGAAGGTTCCACCCGACGGCCCGGTAACGGACGGCTGGAGCTGGCCGCCCGTGCGGCAGCCGGCTTGCGTGGGATAAGAAAGCGACACCTGCGTCGCCACCAGCGTAAAGCGCATCACCGCATGGGAGCCGTAGTTGCTCCGTACCCGTAATTCTACGATGTCGGTGGTGGATAGGTACCCTGTCCACACCGAATTCAGGCGCCGGAATGCTTCGGGAAGGTACCGCTGCCGAGCACCGTTGACCCAGAGTTCCGCGCTGCCCGCGTTCGTCGGCACTGTGATCGAGTAGCGGCCACAGGGGAAGCCTTGGCGCCTGGCGATCCAAGAGTGTTCTTCGTCGGTGGCGTTGCAGCCCTGGTAGCCGGGAGCGGCAACCGGTGTGTAGGCGCCCCAGAGCTGCGCGGTATTGAAGTCGAGTGTGCTGATGACGGAATAGCCCACGTAGTTGGTGTTCCAGGAACGGGTGCTGTCGCCGTCCTCGCCATCGGCCCACGTATACACGTTCCAGACGCCGGCGCCCGGCACCGACGGGTCACCCACCACGGCAAGGACAGTGAGTGCCGTATTGGCCCGCAGCGTGTCGCCGCAGGGGCTTAGCCAGGAGTAGACGATGGTGTACGTACCCGGCGTAGTGGCGGCTGCGTCCACCACCCCGGTGCTGCTGTTCAGCGCGATGCCGAGCGGGGTAGCCGTGAAGCTGCCATCGGTGCTGCTGACCGCAGGCGCCAGCAGCCCTTCGTTGGAGCAGAAGGATGTTTTTGCATAGGCCACCGAGGGCACGGATGCCGCGAAGCTGAGGGCGCCGTGCGCGCCGCCCGTTCCCTGGGTCACGCGGAACTCCACGCGGTCCGAAGGGCCCAGCGGTCCGCGCCAGGCGTCGGCGTGCGTATCACAGCAGGTGCCGTGCTCCCATACTTTCACGCCGTTGATCCAGAGCTGGGCGGCATCGTCGTGGCTGTTGATGCTGATGCTGTAATAGCCGCAGGAGAAGCCCTGTCGTTTGGCGCTCCACGAGTGGTTGTTGCTTCCGACGGCGCAGCCCTGGTAGCCCGGTGCGTTCGACGGCGCGGTGCCATCGGCCCACTGGTCGGTGGTATTGAAGTTGAGCCCGGCAGCGACATAGTAACCGGAATACTGGGTGGTCCATGCAGTGGTGTTCAGGGAGCCGTCGCCGCTGTTGTAGACGTACACGTTCCAGGCGCCATCGCCGAACCCGGAAGGATCACCGGCGGCATTTTGGATGAAGAGCGTCGTTGAATCCACCAGGGAGGTACCGCAAGGCCCGGCCCAGGTGTAGCGCACCGTGTAGGTGCCCGGTACGCTCAGCGAGGGGGTCACCGTGCCGGTGGCGGTGTCGATCGACAGGCCTGCGGGCGCAGCGCTGAAGGTGCCGCCAGGAGTGCCCACCGTGGCTGCCAGGGCGGGTGCGTTACGGCAAACGGCCGCCGCCGGGTAGGCCGGGTCCAGCACCGGGTCTATCGGTACGATGGCCAGCTGGCCACCGGCCCCGGCACTGCCTTGCGTCACCCGGAACTCGATGCGATCGCCCGCGCCGAGCGTCCCGGTCCAGGCGCCAAAGTGCGCGTCGCAGCAGTTGTTGTGGTCCCACACTTTCACGCCGTTGATCCACAGCTCGCCGGCATCCTCGTGGCGCAGCACGTCGATCCGGTAGCGGCCGCAGGGGAAGCCTTCGCGCTTCGCGCTCCACGAGTGATTATTGCTACCCACCGCGCAGCCGAGATACCCCGGCGCCCCGGAGGGCGCGGTTCCGCTGGCCCACTGATCCGACGTATTGAAGTCGAGCCCCGACGCCGTATAATACCCGCTGTAGTTGCCGTTCCAGGAAACATTGTTGATCCTGCCGGTGCCGGCGTTCCATACGTAGACGTTCCAGGCGCCGCTTCCGTATACGGAGGGATCGCCCGCGGTTGCGGTCACCGTTACCGGTGCCGTCGTGGTAAGCACGCCGCCGCAATGGTTCGGAACGGTATAGGTGACAGTATAGGAGCCCGCCGCACTCGATGAAGGCTCCACCAGGCCCGTGGCCGTATCCAGCGACAGGCCGGCCGGCGACGCGCTGAAGACGCCGCCCGGGCGATTCACCGAAGCGTTCAGGGATCCCGCGTTGATACAAGCCGTCGTAGCGGGATAAGTAAGTGTGACGGTATCGGGGAGCAGAACCACCGCCAGGGATCCGAAGCCGCCGGAGGTTCCCTGCGTCACCCGGAACTCGACGCTGTCGGTAGCATCCAGGTAGCCGGTCCATACGTTGCCGTGCTGGTCGCAGCACTGGTCGTGCCACCAGATCTTCTGTCCGTTGATCCAGAGCTCCGCGGCGTCGTCGTGCCCGGTCACATCCAGCCGGTAGAGCCCGCAGGGGAAGCCTTTTCGCTTGGCGCTCCACGAATGGTTCGTAGTGCCGACGGCACATCCCTGGTAGCCGGGCGCACCGGAGGGCGCCGCGCCATTGGCCCACCCGTCGGTGGAGTTGAAGCCGAGTCCGCTAGCCGTGTAGTAGCCCGAATAATTCGTGGTCCAGGCGCCTGCGCCGGGAAGGGCGCCGCCGGCATTCCAGACGTAGACGTTCCAGGCCCCGTCGCCATATTGCAGGGGATCGCCGGATACCGCATTTATACGGAAAGGCACCTGCGTCCGCAGGGTATCGTTGCAGTAGGTCACCCGGTGATAGGTGATCACATAGCTGCCTGCCGTACTCGACGCCACGTCCACAAGGCCGCTGGCGCTATCCACCACCAGGCCCGAAGGGCTCGCCGTGAACCAGCCGCCGCTGTTGCTGACGACGGGCGCAGGAACGGTCTCGCCGGTACAAACGGTGGTCTTGCTGTATACGACGCTGTTGGTGGTGGTCAGGTTGGTAAAGCGCAGCGATCCCTCGGCGCCGCCGCCGCCCTGCGTTACCCGGAATTCTACGGAATCGCTGCCGCCGAGCGGGCCTTCCCAGATATCGTTATGGATATCGCAGCACACGCTGTGCTCCCATACCTTCACCCCGTTGATCCAGAGCTCCGCGGCGTCGTCGTGGCTCGTTACCGAAAGCTTGTAGTTCCCGCAGGGGAAGCCGGTACGCTTGGCGCTCCAGGAGTGATTGGCAACGCCTACGGCGCATCCCTGGTACCCGGGGGCACCCGATGGCGCCGTTCCGTTGGCCCATTGCGCCGTGCTGTTGAAATCGACGGTGCTTACCGTATACGCGCCTGCGAAATTGGCGTTCCAGGTATTCGCGTTGATCGTCGCGCCGCCGCTGTTCCAGACGAAGACGTTCCAGCTGTTGATGCCGAATACCGACGGGCCCACCGGCGGCAGCGATACCTGCAGCGTCGCGGTCGCGCGCAGGCTGTCGCCGCAGGTGCCGGCCCGTACATAGGTGATCACGTAACTGCCATTGACACTCGCGCCTGCGTCGATGATACCGGTAAGCGGATCGATCGCGAGCCCGGCCGGGGCGGCATGGAAGCGGCCACCCGTAAGACTAACGGCAGGCTGGAGGGTCGATGTGGCGTTGCACAGCGAGGTAACCGGATACGAGAGCGTTACGGTGCTGTTGATGACCGTGAACTGCAGCGCGCCGTGCGCACCGCCGATGCCTTGTGTGACCCGGAATTCGACGGAATCCGTGGAACCGAGTCGTCCTTCCCAGACGTTGTTGTGCGCGTCGCAGCAGGCGTTGTGCTCCCACACTTTTACGCCGTTGATCCAGAGCTGACCGGCATCGTCGTGGCTCGCTACCGAGATGCGGTAGTCGGCGCAGGGGAAGCCCTGGCGTTTGGCGCTCCACGAATGGTTGGTGCTGCCTACCGGGCAGCCCTGGTAGCCGACCGCACCCGAGGGCGCCGTACCGCTTCCCCAATGCGTGGTCGTGTTGAAGTTGAGGTCGCCGGAGGTATAGTACCCGGAGTACCGGTCGTTCCAGGACCGGTTGCCGATAGTGTCGGTGCCGTTGTTCCAGACATATACATGCCACGTGCCGTTGCCGAAAACCGCGGGATCGCCCATCACCGAAGACCGTACTACTACGGACCTTGCCTGCGAGAGGCTGCAGCCCGGCCGGGATCCGGTGACGGAATAGGTTCGGAGATGACCAGTTGGCGGCGCCGCCACCAGCAGGCGGCTGCGCGCCAGATAGTAGTTGAGGGCGCCGGCCTCCAGGTCCACCAGGGCTGCTTCGGGAAGCACCGAGGCAAAAACAACCAGCTCGAGGATCTCGCAGTCGGAGTACTCTCCGCCCGGGTATCCGTTCAGCTGCAGGCCATCGGGCCCGGCCGTTCCGGCGCTGTTGGAAGCGATGAGTGTTCCGTTCTCATAGAAAGCGGCGACCGTACCGCTCGAAGTGCCGGTGTATACCTGCAGGTCGTTGTTTGCCGCCGTATTGCCCGCATGCACCCAACCTTCGAAAAAAGCTCTTCGCCGCTGACCGAGATGCCAACCGAGCAGCCAGTTGTTGCGGTACGCGGAGAGCACGCGTCCGCGGCTCCCGCCCGTCTGGCGGGCGGTGTAGCTGATCGTAAACGGCGCCGGAAAGGTAGCGTCGAGCCGCATCTGCTGGCTCGTAGTGAAGCGCAGCGCCGGCAGGTTGTTGACCGCACTGCGCAGGATGAACTGCGGCTGCGCGCCCGGGCTTGCCTGGGTAATGTGGCGGCTGTTTCCCGATTGGTCGAAAAGGGTGACGCAGAAGGCGCTGCCGCCACCGAGCCAGGTACGGACGGCGGCCGTATCGAGGTCGCGGCCAAGCGCGTAAAAATCCTGCTCGTTGCCGTCGGATGCACGCCGCAGGCGCAGCAGCGGTCCCGTATAAGTACTGTTCAGCAAGCGCAGGCCTGCCGCCAGGCGTGCCGACGCGGGCGCCGCATCGGCAGGGAGCGTCAACGGTCCCCAGCTGATCGCCGGGAAACCGCTTGCGGTCACGAAACCACGGGTGCCGGGGCACAACGAGGTGTCGCCACCGATCTGCAGCAAGGAGTCGGGGTATTCAGATACCGTGAACGAGCGCTCGAGCGGTCCGCAGGGCGCACCGATCTGTGCATAGTAGGTACCTGCAGCGGCTCCCGGAAGGGAGTGGCCGCTGCCAACGACGGTTCCCTGGCCGCCGGGCTGGGTGAACCAGTTTACCGGAGCACCTGCGGGCAAGCCCGCCACTTGCAGCGTGGCGCTGCCTCCCTTGCACACCGAGTCGGCCCCGGATATTACGTAGGTGCGCGGCAGCACAGTCACGGAAGTGGAGCAGGAGCGGGTGCCGCCATCGAGATCATATGCCGTGAAGGTGACGGAAGTGGAGCCAACCGGGAACAGCGATCCGCTGGAAGGGCCGCCGGTCTGCAGCACGGGCAGCGTGCGGCAGTTGCTCACGGGGGGTGGAGCGAACGTAACGTGCGCACCGCAGACATCCACCTCCTGCGGGGCTTCAATCGACGCCGGGCAGGTAAGCGAAAGAGTGGTGGTGTCGCGGGGCAGCACGCGGAAGCTGCAGGTAGCGGCGTAACCGGTGCTGTCGCGCACGGTGAACTGTACGGTCAGCGTATCCATGCCGGTAAGCACCGTTCCGGCGGCCGGCGTTTGGGTTACCTGCAGGGAGCCGGCCGGGGAGCAATTGTCGGTTGCCACCAGGAGCGACCGGTAATCCGGCAGCGTGGCCGTACACGTGCTGCTGCGCACCAGCGGCTGGTCGGCGGGGCATTGCAGTACCGGCGGGCGCCCGTCGTGGTAGATCTTTTTAGTGGCCGTGCTTACGCAGCCGTTGGCACCGGTGCCCGTGACCAGGTAGCTACTGTAGGGTGCGAGCGGGGTTGCAGTGAAGGTGGCCGCGAAAGCCGCAGGCAGGATAGCGTAGTACTCGGCCAGGTTGCGCTCGAGCGCTGCCCGATCTGCATCCGGAAGCGAGGTATTGAACAGCAGGATGTCGCCGAATTCGGCGTCGGAAAGCTCGTTGGGACCGCCCAGCCAGCCGTTGACCTGGAGACCGCTGATGCCGCTGTGGCCTTGGTTGTTGGCATAAAGCTGCGTGCCGTTCGCGAACACACGCGTGGCGCCGTTTATGCGGGTAGCAGAATACACCACCGGTGCATTGCCGGCCGGGATCCCGCCGCTCGGCGATACCCACCCGTCGAAATGGGCCATGTCTTTGCTGCCGCCATGCCAGCCCAGGAGCCAGTTGTTGCTCACGGAGGAAAGCATGCGTCCCCGCGCAGGTCCGTTCTGGCGGGCTGCATACAGCGCGGTGTAGGGAACGGCTACCGAAACGGGGCTCGTGAGGAAGCGGGCGGGGTTGGCGCTCACCTGGAGCACCGGTCGCCCGCCGATCCCGTTGAGGAGCAGTAGCGGCTGGCGGGACGGGTCGGGCTGCACCAGGTGGTTGCCGCGGCCCGACTGATCGTACAGCTTCACGCAATAACCCTGTTCCGCACCGAGAAAGGCGATGATGGCTACCTTATCCAGCTCGATGCCGCTGAATCCGAAATCCGCGGTAGCCCCGTCGGAGGCCCGGCGCAGCTGCAGTGCAGGTCCGGCATAGTCCGGATTGAGCTTCCGTAAACCCGCTGCGAGTTGTGCGCTGGCGGGGAAGGCAGGCGCCGCTGTCCACGAATAGCTGACCCCGCCCGAGGCGGTGAGTTGCGCTGTGGTACAGGTGGTATCGGTATCGGAGCTGACGGTGATCTGCGGTAACGGCTTAACGGTTACCGTAACGGGGGTGCGGCCGGCATCGGCACAATCCAGCGCGTAGGAAAGGATGATCATCCCCGGGCCTTCGTTGAACCCTTTCGTATGCACTACGTTCTGGCAAAGCGCCGGGTTGCTGTAGGAAGAGCCGCCGCCGCCGCCCGACGAAGCGGTGCCGCCACCGCCGTACCAACCGCCGCCGCCGCCGCCGCCGTGGGTACCGCCGTAGCCGGTGGAGCGGCCGCCCTGGCCGAAGGCGCCGGACACGCCTACGGGAGTTCCATGAATAATGTTGTTACTGCCGCCGCTGCTTTGCGAGCCGGGGCCGGCAGCATTGCCACCGCTGCCCCAATCGCCCACGAGGTCGCCGCCGTGGCCGCCATTGGCGCTGTATGGTTGTTCGCTATAGGAGCCGCCGCCCCCGCCCGCTACCAACACCCGATGCGTCCACTCATTGCCACCGATCCGGATGTCGGAAGCGCCGCCACCGGAGCCGCCATAGATGTAGGAAGAGCCCCCGCCGTTATAGCCGCCGGCCATTGGCACGGAGCTGCCCTGGTAGGCCGTGCCGGGACCACCGACCTGGAGGTACAACACTTCGCCCGGGGTAACGGTGAGCGTCGCTTCTACCCGGCCGCCGTTGCCGCCGCGCCCTGGGCCTTTGCTGGCGCCCGAGGCGCCCCTGAGGTCCACGCGGATCGACGAAACCCCGGCAGGTACGGTGAAGGTTTGGGTGTTATTGGTCAGCCGGAAGGTGTCGGTCTTCGCCTGCACGGCGCTTTGCGCGTAATAAGTGGTCGTGCCTGCTGGTGCAACGAACAGGGAGCCCCCGTTCGCGGTTGTGGCCAGCAGGTTACCGCCCGTAGGGGCGTCGTACCAGGAGGTGACGGCTTGCCGGTTGGCCGCGGCCAGCTCCGTATGGCCACCGGCGCAGATCTCAGCCGGCGTGGCGGTCGCCATCGCAGCGATCACCGCTACCGTTACGCGTACGCGTGCGCCGCCGGCGCCGGCCACCCAATAGTTTGTGGTTGCTGCCAGCGAAGGGGTTACGAAGCTTGCGCCGGTGAAGAGCAGGTTGCCGCCCGTGGCAGCATCATACCAATGGAAGGGCCCGGTGCCCGAGGCAGTAAGCGTGGTGGCGCCGCCCGGGCAGACCGAAAGCGTGCCGGTGATGACCGGCACGGGCAACAGGTGCACGCGCACGCTGTCGGTGTAGGTGCATCCCGTGGCCGTGTACCGGCCCTCGACCCAATAGGTCTGCGATTCGGCGGGGGTCAGCGTCAGGCTTGCCGTTGTCACGTACACGTTGCCCCAGGCATAGGTGTCGGCGCCGCTGGCGCTCAGCGTCACCGGAGTGCCGGCCGGCGCAGTCTGGTCGGGGCCGGCGGACGTGGGCGGGAGCGGGTTCACCCGTACTTCTACGGTGGTGATGGTGTTGCAGCCGGAGCTGTCGGCGCCGGTGACGGTATAGGTGGTGGTGGCCGACGGACTCACGGATACGGATTGTCCCGTGAGGTTGCCCGGCTGCCAGGTATAGGTATCGGCGTTGCCGGCGCTCAGCGTAACGGACTGTCCCAGGCAGATGGTACCGCCGGTGGCCACCACGTCGGCCACCCACACGGTTGTCTGTGTGGTATCCTTGCACCCGCCGAGCGACCTGGTACCGATCACGGTATAGGTAGTAGTATCTGTTGGCGCCACGGTGATGGAGGCGTTGGTGCTGTTGCCCGGGCTCCAAAGGTAGCTGTCCGCGCCCGTAGCGGTGAGCGTAACGGGAGCCGCCGGGCAGGAGCGGAAGTTATCGCGCAGGACCACGTCGGGCCGTGTGCTCACGTTCACGGTGACGGGCACGCGCGAAGTGGACGCACATTGGGCGCCGGTGCTGTAGGAAATGGTCAGCGTGCCGTGGCCGAAGCGGACCCCCTGTGTATGGATCACCTCCGTTACCTGGCTGGGGTGTGTATAGGACGAGCCGCCGCCACCGCCCGCGGAGTTGGCGCCGCCGCCGCCGTACCAGCCGCCGCCGCCGCCGCCGCCCCAGGTACCGTTGCTTTGATAGAACGAGTTGCCGCCGCTGCCGAAAGCGCCCCCATTCCCAAATTGGACGTAGCCCAGGGTTCCCGGCGCTCCGCCCTCGGTTTGCGTACCCGGGCCGCCGGGGAGCCAGGAGGGCCGGTCCCGGAAGCCAGGATTCGCTACAAGCCCGCCGCCAGCGCCGCCCGGCACTCCTACCATCACGGTACCGAAGCGGAATCCCCCGCCCCCGCCGCCGGCTACCAACACCCGATCTTCAAGTTCAGTGCCGCCGGTACGGATATCGGTGCCGCCGCCGCCGGAGCCACCGGTATTGCCTGAATGGCCGCCACCGTTGAAGGTGCGCGCGCTCTCCTGCCCCTGGCTAATGTAATTGAACCCGGTACCTCCTTCGCCAACGTAGATATACAATACCTGCCCGGGCGTCACCTTGAGGGTCCCTTCGACGCGCCCACCGGCGCCCCCGTAATGCCCGCCCGAAGCGCCCTGGGCGTCTACCCGCAGCTCGGTAACCCCGTCGGGCACCGTAAAGGTCTGCGCTCCGCCGGTGTAGGCGAAACGCACGGTATCCTTCCGCAGCTCGCTTTGCGCATAATAGGTGGTCGTGACCAGGGGGGTCACAACAAAGGGAGTACCGGAGGACGAATGCCCGAGCGGCAGGCCGCCCGTCGGGCTCGCATACCAATAGACCTTTTGCCCAGAGGCGGCTTCCACCGTAGCGGAAAGCTGGCTGGCCGCTCCCTGGCAGATCACCGAGGGAGTAGCAAGAAGCCCGGAAGGCTGCGCCATGGCCGGCGTTGTGTTCACCAGTACCGGAACCGAGGCGCGCGCGCTGCTGTAGCCGCAGCGCAACTGCGCTACATAAAAGGTGGTGTTTGCGCTGAGCGCCGGCGTGTTGTAGGTAGTGGCCTGGGCAACCGCCGTACCCCCCGAAGGCGAAGTATACCATGCGAAGGCGGCGCTTTCCACACCGGTGGCGGTAAGACTCGTGCCGTTGCCGCTGCATAAAAAGCGGTTGCCCGACACCGTTGGCACCGGCAACACAGTGCTCGCGTCGACCACCATCAGCACCGCGGTATCGGAGGTAGCCGATCCACAGAGGTTGGTGACGGTGCAATAATAGGATCCGGCCTGCGCCGCCGTGATCCCGGAAAGCGTAAGGGTAGCGGAGTTGCCCCCTACCGGCGTCCCGTTGTGCCACCATTGGTAGCTGAGCGGCGCAAGCCCGGATGCTGCCACTGTATAAGTACGGCTGCCGCCCGGGCAGACGTTCCCGCTCAGCGGCTGCTGGGTGAACGTGATGGTGCTGCAGGGGATGAAGTAATAGGCTTTCTGCGCCTGCTCGGCGGTAGCCAGATCGGCGGTGCTGAGCGCGCTGTTGAACAGCACGAGCTCGGAAGTCCAGAAGCGGCCTGAGCCGCCGCCGTCGTTGCGGTTGCCGATACGAAGCGGCGCGCCTGCGTCAGCGTAGTGCTGGAGGGGACTAAAGGCCGATTGCGTACCGTTCAGCCGGGCGAGGTAGTTGGCACCTGTGATCACAAAGCTGTAGACGGAGGCGGGCTCGCTTTTCCGAATCGGCTGCGCCAGCCCCACCGAAGAGAAATAAGGTATCGAGGCGCTGCCGGCGGTAAATGCGCCCTGTGCATTGGTGAAGTCGAAGGGTGCCGGGAAGTGCGCGTTGGCTCCGCCCGCCGTCCCGGTTTTCGTCGCCAGCGAACCGGCAACGGAGCTGTCGCCCTTGGCTACGCCGGTCATGGTCACCGCAGTAGGATACAAGACCTGTGCTGCCGTGGCCAGGCTGGCCGTTCCAAAGTAAAGGGCCGGGCGCCCGTGCAGGCGCTCCACGATACCACCGCGCACGATCAGCGGTTGCAGCGCGGGGTCGCTCTGGGTGGCGCTCATGCCCCAGCCGCCCTGGTCGACCCAGGCGATGACGAAGCCGTCGGCCGCGCCCACGAAGGTCTTGAGCGCGGCGGTGTCGAGGTCGCCGGCTGCCGTGAAGCCGATGCCCTGCAAAGCGTTGTCGGTGCTCCTGCGCACGCGGATCGCGGCGCCGGCATAGCTGCTGCTCAGGCGGCGGAGCGAAAAGGCAGGCAACGCTTCCTGGGTGCCGGTAAGCCCAAGCACGTCCAGCCCATTCAGGCGGCGGAGCGCAAGCTGGTAGGTACGCGTGGCGCCGGTAAGCCCGGTCACTTCCACATCGACCCGGCTGGTCATACCTGCCGGGAGGGAGAGCGTCCAGGAGCCGCTGCCGGTAGCCGGCGTCATCCAGGCCTCGTCGTTGACCCGCACGCGGATGCTGGCGCCCCCACCCGTGGCGGTAGCAGAAAGCGTAACGGAAGACAAACCCGTACTGCCGGTATAGACACCCGAGGAGGACGACGTGAAGGCGGGTGCCAGCGTGACGTTGGATACGGAAAGGGCCGCCAGGGACGATTCTGTCGAATGGTAGCGGGTAAAGGCCGTTTCGAGCGTCGTTCGGTTCGCCGTGGACAGCGCCTCGTTGAACAGCACGATTTCGGAGGTCCAGAAATTACCGGCACTGCTCCCGTCGTTGCGGTTGCCGATCCGGAGCGCAGCGCCGTTGTCGGCAAAGTAATTCAAGGTAAGGGACCCTGCCTGCACCCCGTTGAGGTAGTGGTGGCAGGCAGCCGTGCCGTGGTTGATTACGAAGCTGTATACCGACGCGGGCACGCTGCTCCGCACGCCGGAAACCGGAGTGGAACTGTTGGTCGGCATCGATTGGTAGTCACCGGTCTGGGCCTGGCCAACCGTGAATTCGCCGCCATTGTTGGTATAATCGAAGGGAGCCGGATGTGCCGGGTTGAAGCCGGAGGCGGTGCCCGTTTTGGTGACGAGCGCGGATGGCGTGGTGCTATTGCCTTTGGCGAAGCCCACCATCGATGCGTTGTTGGTGAAGATCGTTTGCGCGGCGGTGGCCAGCGATGCGGTACCGAAGTAAAGGGCGGGGCGGCTGTTGATGCGCTCCACCACGCCGGCATCCAGGATGCGCGGCTGCAGGCTGTTGGTGGCCTGAGTGGCGTTGATGCTGCGGCCGCCCTGGTCGTACCAGGTGGTCACAAAAAGCGATTGGGCCCCGCCGAATGCTTTCAGCGAAACGGTATCAAGGTCGCCGCCCGCCGTGAACCCGACATCAAGCGTGGCGTTGTCGCTGCTGCGGCGCACACGGATGGCACTGCCGGTGTAAGACGTGCTCAGCTTCCGGAGCGAATACGCCGGTGAGGCCGGCGTGGCCGACGTGAGCCCGACGCGGTCGAGCGCATGGACCTGGGCCAGGGCGGGCATACTAGCCGTGGCCAGGAGCAGGAATACGAGCAGGATCCTCGACGGGATCGTTTTGACAAGCGCCGGCACGGCACGCGAACGGGCGGGCAAGGAAAGCGCAGTGCGGGTGAGGGATTGCGCCGGACGGGAGATCGGGGTCATAAGCGTTGGTTTACCGCTCCGGCATGCGGGCACATAAATCCGGCGGTGCGGGGGCACCGGTCCGTTCTGTGTCAGAAAAAGCAGGCAGGAAGGGCGTTTCGGATAAACGGAAGGTACCGTTATCGGGGCATCCGGCAGGCATGGGCGGCCGGGTCTCCAGGCATCGGGGAGGTTCCGGCGTGCATTTGAAGCAGCTAACAGGCTATCTCTAAGGAGGTTATCACCATAGATCCGCCCAACCGGCCGTCAACAGATCCCCGATTAATTGATAAAAGTCAACTTGCCCCACTCCACAATCGATTCATTTTCACTCAGGTCTTGCTCCCCTTGCGCGCCTTCTGGCGCACCCGGCTCAGGGTTTCGGTGGCTATGCCGAGGAAGGAAGCGATGTATTTCTGCGGGATGCGGTTGGCAAGGTGGCCATAGTGCCGGAGAAAAAGATCGTACTTGTTCTCCGCCTTCTGCATCCGGGTGATGAAGCTCCGGTTCTCCGCAAGGGTGTAGTATAGCTCGGTGATCTTGCGTCCCACGATGTTGAAGGTAGGTACGCTGAGGTAGAGCGCCTCGAGGTCCTCGTGCGAGATGGCGAGCAGCTCGCAGTCTTCGAGCGCCTGGATGTTCTCGATGGTGGGCACCTGCAGGATGAAGGAGCTGATGGCCGCCACGATCTCGTTCTCGACGGTGATCCAGGTGGTGATGTCCTTCTCCCCTTCCCGAATGAACCCCCGGAGCACGCCCGACTTGATGACGTAGATGTGCGTGCACCGGGTGCCGCTGGTGAGCAGGAAATCGCCCCGCCGGAGCGAGCCGGCGTAGAGGTGTCCCGACAGGAACTGGCGCACGCCCTTTCCCGTTTTATGGAACCGGTCAAATAGCTGGCACAGCTGCTCCACTTCGGAAGCGCTTGCCTTTCGCTCCAGGTGCATCATGAGCTTGGGTGAGCCGGCAGCTCCGGCCCAATGGAAGCTAAGATAATTGGATTAATGACGCCGCCAATGCCGATCGCCGCGGTGCGCCTATCGCCCCTGCCCGCCAACCGATCTTGCCCACGCATCCAGCTTGCCCTCGAGCAGGTCCAGCGGGAGGGCGCCGTCCTTCAGCACCTGGTGGTGAAACTGCGCCAGGTCGAAGGCGGCACCCAGCTGTCTGCGGTAGCGGTCGCGCAGCTCTTGCAGCTTCAGCGACCCGACCTTGTAGCCAAGTGCCTGTCCGGGAATGGCCATATAGCGCTCCACCTCCAACATCGCCGTACGCTCGCCCAGCAGGGCTTCCTCCTGCAGGTAGCGGATGCCCTGTTCGCGGGTCCATCCTTTTGCATGGATACCCGGGTCCACCACCAGCCTTGCCGCGCGGTACAGCTCATCGAGCAGCGCGCTCATCGCCTGGTAGTCGTCGGTATAGAGGCCAAGGTCCTTTCCGAGGCTCTCGGCGTACAGCCCCCAGCCCTCCGCGAAGGCCGTGAAGCCACCGAGGCGGCGAAAGGCCGGCAGGCGCTCGTTCTCGCGCTGCAGCATGATCTGGTAATGGTGGCCGGGCACCCCTTCGTGGAGGAAGAGGCTCTCCCGCACCCTGGCCCTCGTGGCATCCACCACGGGCACATAGAAGATCCCCGCCCTGCTGCCGTCGGCCAGCCCGGCCACGTAATGCGCGGGCGACGTCGCCGCGCGGGCTGCCTCCACGGCGCGTACCTCGAGGGGGGTCTTCGGAACGGTCACGAACAGGTTCTTCAGCCGCGGCGCGATCCGGGCTTCGATGGCCTTGTAGCCGGCAAGAAACTCGGCCACCGTGCGGTAGCCGCCGCCGCCCGGGCCCGCCCGCAGGAAGGCGACGTAGTCATTCAGCGATCCATTAAAGCCGGCAACGTCCTTCATGCGCTCCATCTCGCCCCGGATGCGGGCCACTTCCGATAGCCCGAGCTGGTGGATCGCCTCCGGTGTCAGCGTGCCGGTGGTGCTCTGGCGCACGAGGAAGGCATACCAGGTAGCACCGCCGGGCAGGCTGCCCCACCCGTCGGCGATACGCGCCGCCGGCAAGTATTCGTCTTTTACGAAGGTGGCCAGGCGCCGGTAGGCGGGCACGAGGTGTTCCCGCACCAGCGCCGTATACAGCTCCCGGAGCCGCGCCCGCTCAGCCTCCGGAACGTCTTCCGCGAAATTCCGGACCGGCTTGAAGTAGACGCTTTCCGCCGCATCGTTCACGACGAAGCCCTCGAGCTGCGGGATCATCTTCAGCACGAGTGCCCTCGGCAACACGATCCCTTCGGCCATGCCTAGGCGCATATACCGGATGGCACTGTCGGCCCACACCGCGAACCCGGCGGCCCGCCGCGCCCACTGCTCGTAGTCGCGCACCGTCTTAAACGGCTGGAAGCCGTCGCCGCCGCCCGCCTGCGCCAGCGTGAGGTGCATTCCGGTGAAGTGCGTGAGCGGGATGCGGCTGCTCTTGAAGCGCAGTCCTTCCAGCGCCGCTTTCGTATTCCATTCGAATACGTCGTAGCTAAGCCGGTCCTGCTCGTTGAGGCGCTCCCGCCGGATCCCCGAGAGCGCGCCGAGATAGTGCTGCAGCAGCGCTTCCCACTTCGCGGCATAGCTATCGGTGAAGGTCACCGGCAGCTGGTCGTTGTATCGGTAATCGCCGTTGAAGGTGGCGCCCAGCGGGTTGAGCCGGTTTTCCTCTTCCTGGTAGGTGTCGAAAAGCGCCCGCAGGGCTTTGGAGTCGGGCTGCGCGCAAAGTGACTCCGCAAGCAGCAGGCATATAAACATCAGGAAGCGGCGCATCGTAGCTATTTAAAGGTGTAGGGCAGCACCAGTATTTCTACTAGGGAGCAGATCGTCCCCCCATTCGGCAGCCCCGGTGCGGCTTCATGAAAATACCGATAACGGGCATCTTCCGGCGCCGGTTTGGGAAGAAAGGATCAGGGCCTGCTTCGCCGGTGCGACAAGGCATTCAAGAGTGGCTAACCGTTTGCATCGTCTGTCTGCGCGGCGCGGCCCGGCCCTAACCAAAAGGCCCCCCGAACCGGGAGGCCTTTACTTGTGCAGGACGCTTTTATCAAAGCCTGATCACCTTCTGCTGGATGGTCTTTTGTGTGCGGATGTTGATGACCTGGATCACGTACGTACCCGGGAGGCGATCGGCAAGGCTCACAAACCCGGTGGTGCCGGAAAACGGGGCAGCCGGCTCTTTGCTGTTCCCGAACTGGTCCACGATCCGCACCCGGTAAGGACCATCACCCAACCCGGTGACCCGGATCGCCACTGCTCCTTGCGTCGGGTTAGGACTAAGGTGCAGGCGCACCGACGCTGCTGCCGTCTCGTCCCCGCCGGTACCGGTGAACGCGGAACGCGTTACGCAGTTGCCGACGGTATACTCGTAGGAAACAGGCGCGCCGAAGCATTTGTCGGCTGAAGGCGTCACGGTAATGATGCTGGTTACGGTGCCCGAAGTTGGGTTCTCCGCAACAAAGGCAGGCACACTGGTACGTCCCTGTGTAGCCGCCAGCCCCGTTGCTGTAGACGAGTTCGTCCAGGTGTAGGTGGCGGCGCTGCCCATGCTACCGGTGAAGGTCACCTGCGTCGAAAGCTGGCCACGGCAAAGTACCTGGCTGGCTGGAGGCAGCACTGTCGGTGTCGGCTTCACGGTGATCCGGAAGGCCATGATCCGCCCGCCGCACGAAGTGCTGTCGCCCCCCGCTACTACCCTGATCGTGGCGGAAAGCGGGGTGATGCCCGTGTTGGTGGCGGTAAAGGCAGGCAAGCCACCGCTGCCCGACGCGGGCAGCCCGATGCCCGGCTCGCTGTTGGTCCACGAAAACGAAGTAGCGCTGCCGGTGAATGCGAGTGCCGCTACACTACTGCCGGCGCAATGGACCTGGTTGGACACCGTATTCACCGCGGCACGCGGAAGCACGGTAATCGTTGCCGTTGCGGTAGTGGCGCATACCCCGGCGCCGGCTATGCTGTAGGTAATGGTGTAGGTACCCGAGGCAGAATAGGCCAGGTTCACTTCGCCCGTTGCGGGGTTGAGCTGCAGACCGGCAGGGGCACTATAGGTACCACCTGCACTACCGTTCAGCGAGGGGATGACTTTCCCTGTCGGGCAATAGGGCGAACCGGCATACACGATGCTACCCGCAGCGGGGCGCACGGTGTACGTGAAGGTCATCGGGGATCCGGTACAACCGGCAGCTTCCGGCGTTACCGTCACTACGCTGGTTTGCGCAGCGCCGCTGTTGTTGACCGCTTCAAATGCCGGTATCCCGTTGACCCCGGAGGCACCGACGCCGGTGGCTACGTTGTTATTGGTCCAACGATAGAGCGTATTGGCAAAAGAGCCGCTGAAAAGCACGGGGGCCGACAGGCTTCCGGCACAGAGCTCCTGACTGGCCACCGGGCTCACCCTGGGCAGGGGCTTCACGGTGATCCGGTAAGCCATAGGTGTAAGCGAGCAGCCCGTTCCACCGGTTGCCGAAACGCGGATAAACGCGTAACGCAGCGTATCCGAAGTGTTGACCGCCGTAAAGGAGGGCAGATCACCGGAGCCTGCGGCGGGAAGCCCGATCGAGGTATTGCTGTTCGTCCACGTGACGTTGAACCCGGGGCTGCCGATGAAGGCTGTGGCCGGGATGGATTGACCGGAGCAGTATACGGAGTTCGGTAACGGGTTGATCTGGCCGCCGGGGCGGATGCTTACCTGGGTGGTGGTGAAGTCCGACACCGTACCATAGCGCACCGTATAAATACCGGCCGCGGAAGCAGCGAGGTTGATGGCGCCCGTGGCCGGATCGATCGACAAACCTGCGGGCGAAGCCGTGTAGGTCCCACCGGTGCTGCCGCTGTGCGTTACCGGCGCGATACCGGTGCTGCCGCAGTACGGGGAACCCGCATAGGCGATGGTGGCTACAAAGGCCTCGAGTAGCTGCACGGATGTGCTGGTGGCAAAGGAGTCGCAACCACCGGCCGGTACGATCCGGTAGGTCACCGTATACGTACCCGGCACCGAGCCGGCGAGGTTGATGGCGCCCGTGGCCGCATCGAGGGAGAGCCCTGCGCTGCTGCTGAAGGTGCCGCCGGTGCTGCCCGAGAGCGTTACCGAAGCGGTGCCGGAGCCGGTCGTGTAGGGCGATCCGGCGTAGCTGATGGCCGCGGAAGGTGCTGGGTTCACGGTGATGCTGAACGTGACCGCGTTGCCGGCGCATCCGTCGATAAACGGTGTCACGGTGAGGGTAGCCACCTCCGGGAGGCTTCCGGCATTTGCCGCGGTGAAGGAAAGATCGCCGGTGCCCGAAACAGGAAGGCCGATGGCCGTATTGCTCGTGGTCCAGCTATAACTCGTGGCGTTGCCGGAGAAGGACACCGCAGCCGGCGCACCCGCGCAGAAGGTGCGGTTGGCGGGCGGGTCGATCGCCGGAGCCAGGAGCAGTACGCTCACGGTGTTGGAGCTATCGGTCGTTGCGCCGCAAGCCACGAGTGCGCGGTACTGCATGCTGGCGCCGACCGGAACGGCAGGCGTGTATGTAGTAGCACCACTTCCGGCATTAGCCCAGGAGGCCGTACCCGCGGGTGATTCCTGCCACTGCACGGAGGCGTAGCCGGTGGCGCCGATCAGCGTCAGTGTGGGTGTTCCACCGCTGCCACAATAGGCAGACACATCAGCCGATACGGTTCCGGCAGCAAGGGCCGTTACCGTGCGCACCGTTACCGGCATCGTGTCGTTGGCGAACAGGCTGTCCGCAGTTACGCTGGTGCCCGCCGTAAAGGTGTAAGAGCCGGGGGCGCTCATATCGTAGGCCGATGCGACCTCCACCACCAGCGTATCGCCGGCGGCCAGCGAGCCGCTGTTGATCAGCACCGGGGCGAAGGTTACGGGATGGGGGCCGGATACGGCGGCGCTCACCGTCAGGGGGTGCATGGCGAAGTCGTGTGTAGCGAAACCATAGTTGCGGACAACGACGCGCACCGGCTCGGCGCTGCCGAAGCAGGACTGCTGCGCCGGAACGAGAAGGCCCTGCGCACCCATGTCCACCAGCACGGCCCTGTTTGCCTTGGTGAGCCAGAACTCGCTGAAGCCGGTGACCGTGAACTCGGCATAATACCCGTTGCCATACGCATGGAACTGCACCTCCGGTGCGCTGATATACTGGCCGGCACCCGTATTGTTACCGAGGTCGAGGTCGGCGGCAGGCCCATCGTATTTATACAGGGCGAGGTCGCTCACCGACGTCACCGACGGGTCGCGGGCCATCAGCGAATCGAGCTCGGCACGGGTGAAGTAGAGGCGAACGAGCACCGGTGTAGTGGGCTGCGCCTGCGGCGTGATCACCCAGTGTCGGCCGAGGTAGGGCACGCCGTTGTGTACCACCGGCATCGTAGTGATGCGCGCCTCGGCCGTAACGACGCCCATGTTGTTCCCGCTGTCGTTGATCTGCACGAGGCGCTCGCTCAACTCGCTCATGAGGTCAACGAAGCCGTTGGCGCTGCTGCGGGCACGTGCGGTGAACAGTGTATCACCCTGCGCGATCGGCAGCAGCGTATCGATGAAGATATTGTCGATGCCGACGCCGTCGCGCACGTCGCTGCCGTTGGTGGCGAACGCGATCCGGAAGCGCACCGCGGACTTGTTGGCAATGTCGGCCATCGGGATGTCGAAGCCGGCAAGCTCCCAGTCTTTACGCTCGCCCTGCCATACATTGCCGGGTCCGTTGTACCAGTGCGCTCCCGCCCCGCTGCGGCCCATGCGGTTCCAGGTGGCCCCGCCGTTGTCGCTCCACTCCACCCAGTTGCTGTCGTTCACCGGCTCGATCTGGTAGGCGTGCATGAACCAAAGCTTCGGAACGGCGCTGCCAAAGGAAGCCAGGTTGAAGCAGGGCGACTCGAGGTAGCTCCGCTCGTCGTTGTTGTGTTGCCCGGCGAGCGCGGTCTTCCAGGCCTTGGTGCCGCCGTAGGCACTGTCGATATTGGCAGAGGCGGGTACGCCCCAGGCCCAGCTGCTGTTCCGGCCTTGCGCAAACCAGCCGCCGTTGCTGGCCTCGAAGCCTTCGAAATAAGGATAGGCACTCACCACGCGCGTGTGGTGCACCTGGGTATACAGTGTATCGTTCGACAGCACGCTGTCGCCGATGATGTTCGTCCACAGCTTCAGGTCATACGACCCGGTTGCGCCGAAATCGGCGGTACCCGGGAAGGTATACAACAGCGTATCGCCCGCAGCCACCGGTCCGGCAATGGTATCGCGCACGATGGGCCCATTGTTGACCCGGTAGGCCACCGGTACCAGCGCCTGCGCGGAAGAGCCGGAGTTGACCACCTTTACCCGTACGGTCTCGGTGCCGGTAAGCGTGCAGCCGTTGGCAGGCGTCACCAGTTCCACGACGCTCATATTGGGCACGCCGAACTCGTCGGCGCCGATGTCGGGTGTGCTGACGCTGCGCGGGTCGCCGTCGATGTCGGCAGGCTCGATGTCGATGAGTATACCGGCGGCGCCATTGAGGAGCGCCTGGCGGCTGTGGAGGTCGGTGCGGCTGAAAAAGTTCGGGTCCGTACTTCTGCTGTTCACATCCTTACCCGACAGGCTTTGCCAGGCAGCGAGCGAGGCGGCGTCCGTATTCATCCAGGAGCCGGTGCGGGCGCCTGTGGTGAACAGGTCGTTGTAATTGCTCTGGAGGGCGCTGCCGAAGGAGCTCTGGATCACCTTGACGGCATACCCTCCTCCGCTGTTGGCCAGGATGTTGTTCTGCACCTGAAGGCCGCCCGCCGTTGCATCCGGGGTAAACTCACCTGCCGTAGCCGCGGCACTGGTGCTGGTCAGGTGTACGGTATTGTGGTACACGCGCAGCCACCTGCCATAGGCACGGATGCCGATGGAGGCGCCGCCCGACCCGATCTGCACGAAGTTGTTGACGATGCGGGAATCGACCTGCGTACCGGTGAAGGAATTGACGATTTCGATACCGGTACCATCGCCGGAAACGGCAACCGTATTGTTACGGATGCGCACGTCGCTGGCCTGTGACCCGGTGAGCGCGACGGCCTTATAATTCGGGAATGCCGTGGTATCGGTGATGCGGTTGTGCTCGATAAGCGTACCTGAGACAGGCACCCCGCTTTCAATGGAGGAGAACTGCTGATTCAGGAACCGGTTGCCGCTGATGGTCACCTGGCGCAGCGGAGCGCCGAAGTTACTGGTGACCATCCGGACGCCCTTACCGCCACCGACAAACACGTTGTTGGTGATGGTGCAGCTGTCGGCATTGCGTGTGGAGCCGACGTAATTCTCGAACGACAGCAGGTTATAGGCGTCCGAGGTAGCCAGTACCTGCTTCGGCTGCACGGCCCGGAAAAAGCAGGAATCGAAGGTCAGGTGATGGGCATCAAGGCCCGCCTTGATCACGCTTCCCTGCGTTACCGAAGGATGGGTCGTAAAGTTGTCGAAGCTGATGTTGCGGAAGCCGAGGTAGCTCACGTTCATCAGCACGGCAATGTATTCGTGCGAGAAGGAAGTGGTGTAGCCGGTGATGCGCACCGAGTCGCGGTCATGCGATTCGCCGTAGAAAAGGATCGGCTTGCCGGCACCGCTGCCCGGAACCCCGTTGAGATACAGGTTGTCGGCATACACACCGTTGCGCACAGCAACACGGGCAGGTCCTGTCACCCCGCCTTTTTGCAGCTGGTTGAAGGCCTGCACGAAGTCGGGGAAAGTGGGTGCCGCGCCTCCGATCGTATAGGAGCCGTTGAGCGCCGCCCAGAGCTGGCTGTTGCCGAGGCTGTCGTTGCCGGCAAAAGCGTCGCCCGGTGCCGACACGATCACCTGCAGGGGGTTTGCCGCCCCGAGGGGAAAGTCGTAGGTCCCTATCGTTACCGTGTCGCTGGCGAGCGGGGCGAGATTGCCGGAGTAGCTGAACGGCGCCTGGGCCATCGCCGACACCTTCCAGTTGATGGTGGCGGCGGTAAGCGGTGCACTGCCGTTGTTCTTCAGCACCACCTTCACGGGCTGCAGGCCGTGCGTATAAGGCACCACCGGTGCGGCAAGCAGTGTCAGAGCGGCATCCACCGGGGGCACCACGAATTCGTCGGCGCCCATATCGGGGTCGTTGCCGCGCGGGTTTCCGTCGATATCGGTCATGATGCCGGGAACATAGATACCGGCCTCGTTCAGCTCGCCGGCATGGGCATGCAGGTCGGTGAGGCTCGTGAAGAAGGGATCCACACTGATGCTGTGGTGATCGTAGCCCGTGGCCGTTCTCCAGCTCTGGAGCGTGGGCCGGCCACTGCCGATGGCGCCGGTAGTGTACAGGTCGTTGCGGTCGCTCTCCTGGAAGCTGCTTCCGGAGAAGACGGTGCTGCCGGTGGGCGAGCTGAAGATGTTGTTGAGCACCCGCACCGTAGCGCCACCACCTTGGAACAGGTAGCCCTGGTTATCGGTATGACGCAGCAGTACGCTGTTGAACAGCACGTCGAGCTGGTCTACGCCCGAGGCGGAAATGCCGTTCGGAACATTGCTGTTGGCCGGCATCAGGTCGGCCACACTCACAAAGTTATTCGCGATGAGCGCGCGCTGGGCGCCCGTATTAGTACTGTTGCTGAGCGAAATACCGTCACGGACGGTGCCGCCCAGTACCTCGTTCGTTACCGCCACCTGGTTGCCGGTGATGCGCGGCGACGTTACATAGCGGAGCGTGATGACGCCTTGCGCCAGCGTATTGCCGGACACCACCGGCGCGATCGCATTCTTCAAGTAGATACCTGAGCCGTTCCCGGCCGTATCGATGCGGTTGCCTTCGATCAGCATGCCAGGCATATTGAGCAGGGGCGAGAACACGCTGCTGTTGTCGGGGTCGCTGCGCAACGAGATGCCCCCTACCCTGCGCAGCCAGTTGTTGCGCACCACGATCGAAGAGTCCACCGAGCCATTACCTGTGGAGGCGATGCCCGCTCCCGGGGTCCGGTTGTTGGAGGCGCGGTTATCGATCACGTTGTTGAGCAGGCTGATGCTCTTGTTGCCGCTGCCGCGGAAGAGCAGCATCGCCTCGGGTGCAATGCCGCCGGGGTTGTTGCCGTAGCGGAAGGTCATTCCCTGCAAGGTGATGTATTGTGCTTTGTCGAAGATCACCGAGGCCACGTTCGTATTGGTGAAGTGCGCCGGGTTGGAAGAGGCGAGCGGCTGTAGAATTACGGCCGACGAATCGCCGCTCTCGCTGCGCACGAGTATCGTATTGACCGAAGAGCGGCCGGGTACAACGCCGAACACGAGGGCCGAGTCGCTGTAGGTGCCATTGCGTACGTCGAGCGTAACGGCACAGAGCTGGCCGCCGCCGTGCAGCGTACGCAGCGCGCTGCGCAGGTCGGAAAAGTGAGGTGCCGTGCCGCCTACGGTATAGGTGCCGCAGAGCGCCGGGTATACGTCGCGAACGGTAGCCGTGTCGTTAGCGTTGTTGCCGTCGCTGCCGTTGTTCACGGCGCTTGTCCACGCCTTCACGGTATAGGAGCTACCGACCACGAAGTTCATGCTGCCGATCGCCACTGCGGCCGAGGTATCCTGGCTGGCGATGCTGCCAGAGAAGCTATAGGGCGCCTGGGCCAGGCCGTTCACGGTCCAATTGACGGTGGCGGCGGTCACCGGGGCGGCGCCGTAGTTCTTGATCCGTACTCTTACGGTCTTCGCCGCGTCGGGCGCCTGCAAAGGACCGCTAAAGGGCTCGGTGATCAGCACCACCCCGGCATCCACGCCGGCGAGGCTGATCTCGTCGGCGCCGATGTCCGGCCTGGCAGTATTGCGCGCCTCGCCGTCGATATCGGTAGCAACGAGTTGCGTATAGCCCGATCCCGGGTTGTACTGGGCGATCGTGCCCGCGCTGTCGAGCGCGGTCTGCAGGGTGTGCAGGTTGCTGGCGCTCAGGTATCCCGGCGACACGTTCTTCGACGCACCGTCGCGCGCGGTGGCGCTGCGCCAGGCGGCCAGTGTGGCGATGTTGGAGTTGTTGTACTGCCCGAGGTTGGTGCCCGTGGTAAAGTAGTTGTTGTGATTGAGGTCTTTGAGGGTCGACACGTGATCGATGCGGATGGCGTATCCTCCACCCTGGTGGGCCAGGTTGTTGTTCAGCAGGGTAATGCCGGTGCCGCCGTTGCTGTAGACGGCCGCGGTGCTGGTACTGGCGCCCGTGAGGTTCACGCTGTTGTGCAGCAGGTAGGTGTGCGCGGCGCCGTTCAGGATGATGCCGTGGCTGGCCGAGCGCACGTGCACGAAGTTGTTGCTCACGATGAAAGGGCTGGCGAGCGTGGCGTTCGTGACGTTGAGGGTGATGCCGTGGCCGGAGCTGTTCTCGATGCGGTTGCCGCTTACTTCACCGCCGCCGGTATTACCGACCACGAGCGTCGAGCTGGAGGTGGAGTGGCCTTTGAACACGTTGTCTCTGACATAGGTCCGCGCCAGCACGTTCGATACCGACGCCAGGTTAACAACGGCCGACGTATCCAGTACGTTACCCGTGATGTAGGTGCTGTCCGACGTGCTGCTGATGCTGCCGAAGCGCATGCGGTTGCCGGCGAACTGGAAGTTGCGGGCCCGCACCGTCACAGCAAGCGTGGAGTCGATGTGGTTGTTGACGAACCGGAACGATCCGCCGGTGTTCGTGATGTTCACCGCGTTCATAGTGGTGCCCAGTGCCTTGAAGTAGCAGTTCGACACGGAGATGTGCTGCCCGCTGGTGCTGTCCATCAGGATGAGGCTCGTCAGGAATCCCTGCGTGTAGAAGCTGAAGGGGCGACGCGTAAAGGTCAGACCCTTGAACTGTATGTGACTTGCGCCCTTGAGGCGGATGATATACCCGTTGAACGAGAAATCGTAGGGCGTGCTGAGTACCACCGCGCTGCTGTCGCCGCTCTCGCTCTGCACAGTGACCGTATTGAGCGCCGATGTTCCGGGGATGGCGGCAAACTGGGTAGTGCCGCTGTACTCGCCGTTGCGGATGTTCAAAATAACCGGGCAGGAAACGCCGCCGCGGCTCAGGGCCGAGGAGGCTTGCTGGAGGTCTGCAAAATCAGGAGTCGTGCCGCCTACGGTATAGGTACCGCAGAAGGCGGGCAGGAAGATGCCGCTGATCGTGTCGTTGCCGTTGAACTCGTCGGCAGCGCCGTTGGGTGCGCTCACCCAGACGCGGATCGTATCCACGCGGCCGGCAACCGATGTATAGTTGCCGATCACGACGTTCATCGCCGAGTCGCCGTAGGCAACGGTGCCGGGGAAAGTAAAGACAGGCCCGGCCACGCCGTTGATCGTATAATGCACCTGTGCGGAAGCAAGCGGCTGCTGACCGAAGTTGCGGATCGTGACCCGGATATCGGTAGGCCCTGCGGTGAAGGGAGTCAGGGGGCTGTCGAAGCGGACGAGGGCCGCCTCGTGGTCATAAGGCTTGAACTCGTCGGCGCCCACGTCGGGCGTGCCGGCGTTGCGCGCCTCGCCGTCGAAATCGGTAGCCACATCTACGGGGGTACCGGTATTATCGAGACCATTGAAGGCCCGGTTCAGGTGCAGGTTCGTGAGCGAGTCGAGGAAGCGCGGGCGCAGGTTGGTACCCGCCACGTCACGCCCGGCAGCCTGCCACTGCGCCCAGGTCTGCTGGGTGCTGAAGACCCGGCCGACATTGCTGCCGTTGGTAAAGGCGTTGTTATAGTTGATCACGAGGCTTGCGTCCGGCGTGAAGTCCGCGAGGTAGTAGCAGTTGCCCGTACCAAAATGCTGGAGGATATTGTTCCGCACGTGGGTGCGGGTGATACCGGAGAGATAGACCACGAAACCATTACCCGGTGCAGTGACGGTATTGTGGTAGATGCTGGTGGAGCGGACGTTGGCCAGGTACATGCCATAGGCCGTACCGCTGGCGCTGCCGACCCCGATCATGTTGTTGTGGATGCGCAGCGTGTCGCTCGTCGCCGAATTGCTGTTGGCGATATAGATGCCGTACTGGTACCGTCCATAGGCGCTGTTCCCGTGCAGCAGCGAGCTACCCGAAAGCCCGGTAAAGTAATAGGCCGAAGGCGTGTTGCTAGTTGCATTGAAGGTTCGGTTGCCCGTGACCACGATCCCGTGTGCGGCATTCACCTGCACGGCCCGGGCCGACATCGAGTCGAAGCGGTTGTCCACGATGCGGAGTCCCGACTGCGGGGGCACGCCGTTCTGGAACGCGTTGCCGTTGATATCGATCTGCATGTTGCCGAACAGGAAGCGGTTGCCCCGGATCACCAGGCTGCTGTCGATGCCGGTGCTGTCTACCAGCAGCGTCGTATTGTAATTGCCATTGTTGGCGCGCAGCACGCACTGCTCGATCATGACTTCGTGCGCGCCGTTCTTCACCACGACGCCGCCGGTGCCGTAGCTGCCCGATTGCAGCACGGTGAGCTTCCGCAGCGAAATATGATCGGCGCCATCGAAGGTGACCACACCCTGGAAGCTGCCGTACGCCGATGATTGGGAGATCGTGACGCGGCTGCTGTCGCCGGACTCCGACTGGAACACGATGCGGGATGCCGTTCCGGCCCCGCTCACTTCTTTCAGCACGAATGCCTCGTTGTAGATGCCGTCGCGGATGTTGAAGGTAACCGGCCCGGTGATGCCACCCAGTTGCAGCGCGTTGGTTACCTGGGCGAAGGTGCTGAAGTCGGGTGTTGCGCCGCCGACGGTATAGGTGCCGCTGAGGGCGGCTACGATATTGTTCTGGTAAAGGGTGTCGTTGGCAGGCACGGGGTCGGTGGCGCCGTTGGGTGCCGTCGTCCAGAACCGGAGGTCATGGACCTTGCCGCCCGGGAAATCATAGGTTCCGATCGTTACGGGTGTGCTGAGGCTGTCGTAATTGACCACGCCACTCCAGGTGTAGGGCGCCTGCGGCACGCCGTTCACGGTCCAGTGCACGGTGACTCCGGTGAGGTTCGCCGTACCGTAGTTCTTCAGTACCACCTGCACGGGCGTGGGGCCCGCGGGGAAGATGCGGGCCGGGCCCACGTAGCGCTGCACCCCGGCATCGGCGGAGGGCAGGGTGAACTCGTCGGCGCCGAGGTCCGGGTTCGTGGCATGGCGCTCCTCGTTCTCGAAGTCGAAGGTCAGCATGGCCAGGCCCGTTCCGGCACCGTTGAAGACGTTCTGATTCGGGCGCGGCAGCGTATCGCTCCGGAACTTGGGGTGGGCAAACACGCTGTGCGCGTCGGCGCCCGTGGCCTGCCAGGAAGCGAACGTGGAGGTGTTGTTGGCGTCGAGCGTCGCGAAGTTCTTCGTGGGCTCGCTCGAAAAATAACCGTTATAGTCGATATCGGCCGGGGCGAGCGTGGAGGCGATGATCCGGCCTTTGAATGCGGTACCGGCCGTATGGATGCCCGATACGATGTTGTTCTTGAAGATCGTGCCGTTACCGCCGACCGACGCCGCCACCGATGGCCCGGTGGTATTGTAGATGTTGGTGGGATTGGGAGCCATGTCGGAGCGGTCGTTGATCGTGTTGTGTACCACGTCGATGTGATCGCCCTGGACGTTCAGGCCGTTGCCACCGGATTCGGCGATGTGGATCAGGTTATTGCCCACCAGCGCACGGGCGCCGGGAGTGCCGTCGCCGCGCACCATCAGGGCCGTCGCATTGCCGTAGGCGTAGAGGTTGCCGATAAAACCGATATAGGTCTGGAAGGAAAGGTGCTTGTGGTCATAGATCCGGTTGCGCGTCACCCGGAAGGCGCCGCTCGACCGTACAAATACAAGGTCGTCCTGCACGAAGTTGGAGTCCACCACGGCTGCCGGCGCGCCATCCACGTTCAGCGCATACACCGTGTACGAGGTGTACTGGTAACCACGCCCGCTGCCGAACCGGTTGCCCCGTACCACCACACCCTTCGTGGCGATAGCCGGCCGCGGGTTGTTGGACGGATTCTCGATGGCGCTCTCGATGAAGACGTTGCCCGAGAACTTGTTGTTGCGGAGCAGGATGGCCGAGTCGGCATTGAGAGCACGCACGGCATAGGTGCGCTCCGAGGAGCACATGAAGCTGTTGCAGACCGAGGCGGGCGGCGTGATGAAGGAGCACTGCTCGATCAGTACGTCGTGGGCATTCCGAAGCAGCGATACCTGCCCGCTTCCGGCGCCGTCCCAGCCACCGGGGACGCCGGTGAACTTGAGGCCGCGCAGGGTGTAGTAGCCCGCACCCTCGGCCACGGTCATCTTGCCCGTAATGATCGCCGAGGCCGTATCGCCGGAAAAGGATTTGATCGTGATGGGGTTTTGTGCCGATAGGCCGGCCACATTCCGGAGGCTGTCGCCAAGGTAGGTGCCCGGGTAGAGCTCGAACGTGACGGGCCCGTTGACGCCCCGGACCAGGAGCGCCGAATCGGCCTCGGGGAAGCGCTTGAAGTTGCGGACGCCGCTGCCGCCCTCGTGCACCGTATAGGTACCCGACATGGCGAGGTAAAAGGTCCGGCTGGCGGTATCGCCCAAGGTTTTCGTTTCGGCAACGCCGTTTACCTGCACCGGGTACACGCGCACCGTGGTCTGCTCGGAGTTTACGGTATAGGTTCCGGAGAAGGTCACCAGGGCGCTGTCGCAGGGCGCGATGTTGAGCCCGCTGAAGGTCTGCGTCGCCGGGGCGCCGCCGTTGACCGTGTACGCGGCTTCTACGCTCGTGATGGGAGCGCTGCCGGAGTTGCGGACGCGTGCCGTGAAGGTCAGCGAAGCGCCGTTGCTCACTACAGGGCTTACCGGCGCCGTAATGGCAGCGATGGCGGCGTCGTTGGGCACGGGTATCACTTCGTCGGCACCGTAGCTGGCCTGCGCGGCAGTGCGGTATTCACCGTCGATGTCGGTGGTCACATACGGTATGGCCGTCGTTTTGAGGCAGGGATTCTGGATGTGCAGGTCGAGGGGGCTGCTGTAGCCGGGGTCGCCGAAGCGCGCCAGCCCGTCGCGGTTGCGGATGGAGGCGTACTGCGCCGTATCGGACGCGAGGTACATGTTGTTGCTGATGCCGGGCAGTGTGTAGCTGTAGGGGAAGTAGAGAATGAGCCCGCTGTTGGGCACGGCGCCCCGGAGCGCGAAGATGTTGTTGCGCACTACCGTGTTGTAGGGCTCGATAAAGGTCACGTACCTGGTGTTGGCCGTAGCGTTAGAGCTGCTGAAGCTGTTGTGCAGCAGCCATACGTTATCAGTATAATAGAGGTATACCGCTTCGCGCGCCACCTCGGTGAAGAAGTTATTCTGGAAGATCCCCGGCTTGTCGGAAGGAAAGGCCCGGTGCGAGATCGAGATGGTATACTGGCCAAGATGCGATTGAAACTTGTTGCCGTTGACGAGGAACGTATCGGTGGAGGTGCCCCCCGTGATCTCGAGTGCCGTGGCATTGGTATTCTGAAAGGTGTTGCCGGTGATCCTGCCCACCGAAAGCGAACCCAGCACGACGCTGTTGTTGGAGCCCCCGTTGCCGGTGAAGCTGTTGTTGCGGACCACGAGGCCGCTGTCGCCCTGGGATTCGAGGTGCTTCAGGTAGCCGTTGAAGCTGCTGCCCTCTACGAGTGTGCTCTTGCTGCTGGCGGAGCTGATGAACTGCAGGCCCCGGAAGTTGTTGAGCGGGCTCGTGAAGACGCAGCCGCTGGCGCCCACCGAGCGGCACCCGTTGATGAGGAGCGCCCCCCGGTAGGCCGATACGGTGCCGGCCGCGAAGGTCATATTCCGGAACTGCACGTGGCTGGATCCGTTGAGCGTGATGCTGTAGGCGGCCGGTGTGCCCGGGAAGGTGATCGTAACGTCCGCCGCGTTGCCGCTGGCCGACTGGAAGGTGATCGTATTGGAGGAGCTTGCGCCGGCAATGGCGCCGATGGTCACCACTTCGTTATAGGTGCCGGCGGCCATCTGGAACTGCACCGGGCCGCTGACGCCATAGGGCGCGCTGTTGCCCGGGCCGCCATCGGTGCGCCCGCCCGTGCCCGTGAGGAAGGCCACCGCCGATGCGATGTTCCGGAAGTTGCTTGCCGACGCGGGCGCGGAGGCGTTGATGGTATAGGTGCCGGAAAGCGGCGTTGCCAGCAGGATGTGGGGAACGACCAGGCAGGCCGCCAGCATCAGTACGCGGGAGAGATTCCTCATAAACAGTAGTTGACAGGCCCATTTTGGACCATGGTGCAAAGTAGGCCGGCTAATTCGCTGGCCTATACCGTCAGGAGGGTATTTAACGCGCGCCGGCGAGCAGGCACCGTACGGCGATTGCTCCGGGCTTACCAGTGCATTCAGCACCTGCGTTGCGAGGGGAAGGCGCACCGGCCGCCCGCTACTCCCACCACCGCACCTGCTGAAAAGGCGTACCAAAGCGCAGCGGCTGCCCGATCATCGGCACCACCACGGGCGCCGCCGGGCGCGCCCGCAGCAGCCGCTGCACCGGCTCGTTCCACGGGTGCTCCGACTCGGCGAACTTGGCCCAGTGGATCGGGAGCAGCACGCGCGCGCCGAGGTCGGCGGCGGCCTGCGCCGTCTGCTCGGGAAACATATGGCTGTGCGGCCACTTCTCGTTGTATTGCCCGCACTCCAGCAGCGCCAGGTCGATGGGACCGTATTGCTTCCCGATGGCGGCGAAGTGGCCGCTGTAGCCCGTGTCGCCGCTGAAGTAGATCCGCCTGCCACCGGCCTTCAGCACATAGGAGGCCCACAGCGTTTCGTTGTCGCGGAAGCGGCGGCCGGAGCGGTGGAAGGCGGGCACGGCCATCACCGACACCTGCGCGTTGAGGCGCACCGAATCCTGCCAGTTCACGATGTGGAGCACGGAGTCGGCAAAGCCCCATTTCCGCAGGTGCGCGGCCACGCCGAGCGGCGCGATGATGCGGCGGATCTTTTTGCGCAGGCGTCGGAGCGTGGGGTAATCGAGGTGGTCGTAATGATCGTGCGAGATCACGACGGCATCGATGGGCGGCAGGTCTTTGGAGGGGTCGATATGCGTGCCGGTGAAGGCCGGCACGGCGCCCTTGTAGGGGCCCACGGAGGAGCGGAACACGGGGTCGAACAGAACGGTGGCGCCGCCGGCGCGCACCAGCACCGTCGAATGCCCGAACCAGACCACCTCCGCATCGTCAGGCCCAAGGGCATCCAGTCCGAAAGGGACTACCGGCAGCGCATATTCCGGGCGCGTCTCTTCCGGCCGCGCCATCAGGAAGCGCGCCATGCGGAGCACGGAGAACTTCTTTTTGCGCCGCGGTGCGGCAGGCCCGCCGAAGTAGTCGGGGTGATTGAAGAAGGTGCTGCCGTTGTGCTGCTTCAGCGTGCTGAAGCGTTGCCGCTCCGCCTCCGACGGGCGGTCGCCGAGCCCGCGCACGGGGATGCAGGAGGCTAGCGCGAGGCTGCACCAGAAGAGCAGTGGCGGCAGGGCGAATCGTTGAAAGAAGGTGCGCATGGTGATCAAACGAAGCTACGGCCGAAACGTTCGGGAAGGATACGGCACCTGCGCAAAACCTGCTGCTCCGCGGCACAGCTGCTGCGGTCTTCACGGAAAGGTAATGAAGGGCTAACACAGGGGTCACACACCCGTTGTTGTTTTGGAAAACAAACGCACGTGCACGCCAGCTACCCACAATACAACACGCTCCCGGCTTCCGGCCGGCGCTTCGTTCTGCGCAGCACCCGATTTAGCCACCTGAAAAAATACGTGCCGATGAAAAAACGCCGCCCACAGGCCGTCGTGCTTTCCGGGTTGCATTTAGGCTCCCGTGGCTGCCCGTCCCGCGAGCTGCTCCACTACCTGAAAAGCATTCGTCCGGAAACGGTGGTGGTGAACGGCGACAGCATCGACAGGGAATCATCCGGTACCGGCTTCTGGCCGGGGAGTCACCGGAAGGTGATCCGGCACCTGTTGGGCTGGGCCGGGAAAGGGGTGCAGATCTGGTACCTTCCCGGCAGCCACAACGATCCCCTGCGCCGGCTTGCCGGCTTCCGCTTCGGCAACATCCGCATCGCCAGCAAGGTTGCATTGGAGCTACCCGGTGGCCGCAGCGCGTGGTGCTTTCCCGGTAGTGTGTTCGATGTGTCGATGCAGCGGGCCCCATGGCTGGCCCGGCTGGGCGCCGCCGGCTACGGCTGCCTCCTGGCAGCCGGTCGCTTCGTCAACAGGAGCTTCCTGTCGGGCCGGGTGATCGACCGCTTCAAAAGCGCCGTCTCCTGCAGCAACTTCTTCGGGCCTGCCGCTGCCGCCACCGGGATCGAGCACGGCTTCGATTTCGTGCAGGAAGGCCCTGCCGGGGATTCCGGCGGGCGCACGTGGACCCTCGGCAACGGGCGGATCAGCCGGCTCCATCCGGGCAACTGGTGTGCCAGCCTTACGGCGCTTGAATTCGAAGACGGCGAGTGGCGCATCCATCGCTTCTGCGAGGCAGACGATCCGGGGCGTACCGCAGCGTCCGACCGCAAAGCCCCGGCTTTCGTGAGGCGTGAGGCGTGAGCGGGGACTTTCCTACAGGCGTCAATGTCCTTCTGACGCCTGACACCTCACGCCTGTCGACCACCTGCGGGGGGATCGATCCGGAGACGCTCCTACCCTCTTTTCCGGATCTTTTTGGCCACCACGAAGCCGGGCGCCGACACCTGTACGAAGTACTCGCCGCGGTAGTGCGGGTGCATCTTGAGCTCGAGGAGGTCGTTGGCGAGCTTGAGCTGCTGCCGTGCCAGCAGCTGTCCTTCCTTGCTGTACAGCAGCACGTCGAGCTTCCCGCTATAGGCAAAGGGATTGAACAGGTAGAGATCGTGGTTGAGCGACGGCGCGAAGATGAACACCGGCGCTTTGCGGTCGCACTGGCTGGCCAGCAGGCGCCGCACCGAGTCGGCGGGGCGGGCCGGCATGCGCGCTGCCCGCGAGGGGGCGGCATGCAGCTCGGGCACGGGGTCGCCATCGGTGGCGGGAGTGGCCTGCGCCATTCCGGCCAGGGGCAGGATCCAGAAAAGCAGGCAGAGCAGGTTGGAGGGCTGGTGAAAAAGGAGTTTCATATGCATCGTTTTTTATAGCGGTTTTTATTGGATCGCCTGGTCGTGAGTCGGGTACGTTCCACCGCGCCGCAACAACAGGTACTGCCGGGCACCGTGCACGTCACCGAACAGCATCGGTCGCTTTTGACGAACAATGCTTTCCCGTCACCACAAAACCCCGCTGCCTTGCGGCGAGCGGGGTTACTGCGGATTGTTGGATTGTTATTTTTCCGGGCGTTGTGGCGCCGGCTGCTGCCGACAACCGGTGTCCACGCCGGAGTGGTTTTTTAATTCTTGCTTTGCAGCAGCTTCTCGATCTTTTGCAGGCGCTCTTCGAGCTGCTGGTTGCGCTTCTCGAGCTGCTGGTTGATTTGCTCCTGCTGCTGGCTGCGTGTTTTCAGTTCTTCGATCGTTGCCTGCTGCTCCTGGATCGCTTTGGTGAGCACAGGAACCAGCTCCGTGTACTTCATCCCGTAATGCTCGCCGGCCGCTTTGGGAGCCACAACGGCTTCCGGCACGATCTGCTCCATTTCCTGGGCGATGAAACCGACCATCGGATTCGTGGTCGCCTCGCTTTTCCAGTTGTAGGTTACGGGACGCATCTTCATCACGTCTTTCAGGCCATAGCCCGAATTCCTGATGTTCGTCTTCAACCGGCTGTCCGAAGTCTGGATCGTGCCGTTTGCCGCATACACTGCCGACCAGCGGGCCGTGGGAAGACCCAGCATCAGGGCGTTGTCTCCATTAGGGGACACGTTGCCGCCGAATACGTGGTTCTCCAGGCCGATCACTTCATAGTAAATGTTGCCGGTGGCGTTTGCCGGTACACTATTGATGGCACCGGTAGTGGTGGTGATGCCCAGCTGCGGACCTCCGGCGGTGCGGATATAGGCACCGGCGGCATTCGAACGGAACACTTCCGAGCCGCTGCCGTTCTTGCTGTTCACGTGAAATACGTGGCTCGCACCGTTCATCACGTCATAGTTCAACTGGTTAGACGAGATGCCGAAGCCGTAATGGGCGGTGGTGCTGCCGCCATCGAACAGCGTCATCTTGGCCTCCGTGGCCGAGGGAGTGATGCTGAGGCGCGAATTGGGCGCGGTGGTGCCGATGCCCACATTCACGAGGTTGGCGCCAGTGCCGCCCAGTACGAAGCTGTTGCTGGCAGACACCGAGGCGCTATAACCGATGGCCGTGGCATTGGAGAGGGCGGCGCTGGCAACGTCCGCATTGGTGCCGATAATCACATTGTTCGAGCCGGTGGTGTTGGTATTGCCGGCATTCACGCCCATCATGGTGTTATTGGCGCCGGTAGTAGTGAGCAGACCGGCATTTACGCCATTGAACGTATTGTAGCCACCGGTATTGTCGCGCCCGGCATTGAAGCCCACAAATGTGTTAAAGCTCGTGGTGGTTGTTACAGAGCCGGCGTTCGTGCCCACAAATGTGTTGTAGTCGCCTGTTGTAAGGGCTGTGCCGGCGTTATTTCCGATAAGTGTGCCGGCGGTGGAGGAAGGGCCCAGAATGGTGATCGCGTTCGCACCGTTGATGAAGATCTTGCTTCCGGCCACATCGAGGCGGGCAGCCGGTGCTGCCGTGCCGAGACCGAGGGAGTCGGTGAAATAGCCGTTGCCGACCACATGGAGTTCTTTCGTGGGCGTGGTGGTGCCGATGCCTACTTTGATGGCGTTGACACCCGTACCACCGAGCGCCAGCGCATTGCTAACGGCCACCCGGGCACTGAAGCCGATGGCGCCGGCATTGGTGAGAGCACCGGTGGACGGGCCGGCATTATAGCCCAGTGCATAGTTGTTGCTGCCCGTGGTGTTGTGGTAGCCGGCCTGGAAGCCCACAAACGAGTTGTTGCCGCCCGTGGTGGTGCTGTAGCCGGCATCGTTGCCGCTGAATACGTTGTTGCTGCCGGTGGTGTTCAACCGGCCGGCCTGGGAGCCGAAGAACACGTTTTCGCTACCGGTGTTGTTGACGAAGCCCGCATCACGGCCCAGCATCACGTTGTTGAAGCCCTCGGTGTTGCCGTAGCCGCTGTTGGCGCCGGTGAACACGTTGTTGTAGCCCGTGGTGTTGTTGTAGCCGCTGTTGACGCCGGTGAACGTGTTGTTGTTGCCGGTCGTGTTAGCGTAGCCGGCACGATAGCCGGAGAACACATTCTGGATACCCGTGGTGTTGGACATGCCGCTCTGGTAGCCGGTGAATACGTTGTTGCCGCCCGTGGTGTTGTTGTAGCCGCTCTGGTAGCCGGAGAATACATTGAAGGAACCGGTCGTGTTCTTGTAGCCGCTGATGGCGCCGGTGAAGATGTTGCCGCCGCCGGTGGTGTTGAAGTAGCCGCTCTGGTTGCCGCTGAACAGGTTGTTGGTGCCGGTGGTATTGCTGAAGCCGCTGGAGAAGCCCGTGAACTGGTTGTAGGCGCCGGTGCTGTTGGTGAAGCCGGCGTTATTGCCCAGGAACAGGTTGTTGCTGCCCGTGCTGTTGCTTAAGCCGGCCTGCGAGCCGGAGAAATAGTTCTCGCTGCCCGTTGTGTTGGCCTGGCCGGCTTGGATACCAATGAAGATGTTGTTATAACCAATGGTATTGCTGTAGCCGGCGTTATTACCGAGAAACGTGTTGTTGGCACCGGTGGTGTTGGCCTGGCCGGCGTTGGAGCCGAGGAACACGTTCTCGCTACCCGTGGTGTTGTTGTAGCCGCTCAGCGGGCCCAGGAACACGTTGTTGGTGCCCGACGTGTTTTTGAAACCGGCCTGGTTGCCGGTGAAGATGTTGTTGCTGCCGGTTCCGTTGTTGCGGCCGGCATTGATGCCGGTAAACACGTTGTTGCTGCCCGTCGAGTTGCTGAAGCCGGCATCGTTGCCGATAAACACGTTGTTGCTGCCCGCATTGCCGTAGCCGGCCTGGGTACCGAGAAAAACGTTTTCGGCGCCGGTGTTGGCCACGCCGGCCTGGAAGCCGAAGAACGAGTTATTGTTACCCGTGGTATTGTTGCGGCCCGCCCCGCGGCCGAAGAACGAGTTGTTGCCGCCCGTGGTGTTGTACAAGCCGCTGTTGTGGCCGCTGAACGTGTTGTAGCTGCCGGTGGTGTTGGCACTGCCGCTCTGGAAGCCGGTGAACGTGTTGTTCTCACCCGTAGTGTTACTGTAGCCGGTCAAGTAGCCGACGAACACGCCCTCGCCTGCCGAGGTGTTGCTGTAGCCGGCCCGGTAGCCGCTGAACACGTTGTAGGCGCCGGTGGTGTTGCGGTAGCCGCTCTGGAAGCCGCTGAACACGTTGAAGGAGCCCGTGCTATTGGTGTAGCCGGCGTCGTTGCCGAAAAACACGTTGTTGCTGCCCGTGGTGTTTGCCTGGCCGCTGTTGGTGCCCGCGAAAATGTTCTCGGTGCCCGTGGTGCTGCCATTGCCGGCGCTCTTACCCAGGAAGATGTTGTTGGTAGCCGTGGTGGTGATGGCGTTGGCGCCGTCGATATGGATCTTGCCGCCGGTTACATCCAGCTTGGCGGTCGGTGTTTGTGTACCGATGCCTACGGAGTCGGTGCTCACGCGCAGGTAAGCTTCGTTCAGGCCGTTGCGTACGAACACACCGGAGTTGTCGGCGATATCGGAGGCCCTGCGCTTGTTGAGCACCCCACTCGGAGTTACCGTTACCACGCTGTCGGCCGAGGTGCCGCTGGCGAGGGTGGTGATGCGCGCCGTTCCGGCTACGTGCAGGGTGTTGGAGGGAGCCGTTACGCCTGTGCCGATGCCCACGTTGCCGCCGTTGATGGCCGTGGTGGATCCATTGATATTGGTTGCACCCGTGCTGTTACCTAGGGCCGTTGCACCTGTGCCGGTGCCGAGGTTCACGGCGCCAGCGCCGTTTACGGTGAGCGTGTTGGCTGCGGTGGTGCCAATGGTGGTCACCTGTGTCAGCGCGCCGCCCAGGGTCACGTTACCGCTCGTGGCAGAGAGGCCGTTGGACGCGGTCACCGTAGCGTTGGAGCCGGCGGCACCCTGAGGGCCTACCAGCGAAGTGCCGGCACCCCAGCCACCTGCGGTCTTCGGACCGTAGATCAGGTTGGTAGCCGTGTTGATATAGAAGTCGCCGAGGACGCCTTGCGTGGTCGGAGCCACCGTACCATTGAGCACCGTCTTGCCATCCGCACCTGCGGCACCCGTAGCGCCGGTAGCACCCGTCGAACCCTGGATACCCTGAGGCCCCTGAGCACCGTTGGCACCGTTGGCGCCTGCAGCACCCGTAGCACCCTGAAGACCCTGCGGTCCCTGGGCACCTTGGATACCCTGAGCACCCGTGGCGCCCGTAGCACCGGTTGCACCCTGGGGTCCCACCAGCGACGTGGGCGTACCCCAGCCGCCCGCGGTCTTGGGACCGTAGATCGTATTGGCTGTCGTGTTGATGAAGAAGTCGCCGATCGCTCCCTGGCCCGACGTAGGAACGGCAGTACCATTCAGCACCGTCTTGCCGTCTGCACCTGCGGTACCGTTCGTACCGGCTGCACCCGTGGCGCCGGTAGCGCCTTGGATGCCTTGAGCACCCTGAGCACCGGTAGCACCTGTGGCACCGGTAGCACCTTGCGGCCCTACCAGCGAGGTGCCGGTACCCCATCCGCCTGCGGTCTTGGGTCCATAGATCTCGTTCGTGGCCGTATTGATGAAGAAGTCGCCGTTGTTGCCTGTGCCTGCGACAGGAGCAGCCGTACCATTGAGTACCGTCTTGCCGTCTGCACCGGCCGCGCCCGGGCCCGCCGTCAGCTTCATCCAAACGGGAGCTGCCGAAGTGCCGGTGTTGTAGTAATAGCCGGCGCCATCGGTCAGCGCTGCATTGGTATTAAACACCAGCAGCGAGTTGGCAGGGCTCGGAATGGTCGTACCATCATTGATGCCCGTCAGCGCTACGCGCGGCAGCAGCACACCCTTGTTCGTGCTCGACAGATCGAGCAGGGCGGAGTTATCCGGCGTGTTGGTGCCCACCCCTACCCGATCCGTGCCCACTCGGAGCGTGGTGGCGTTGGTCGTGTTGCTGCGCACCCACGGCGAGTTAAAGTTGCCGCCGTAGAGCGGGTACCAGGCCGTGCCGTCCCAGTAGTAGAAGCCCTTCGTGTTGTTGGTGGCGCCGAGGTTGTCGCGCTGCAAAAACACGAGCAGGCCCCTTGCGCGCGCATTGGGGTTGCTCGCGGGGAAGGTGTCGATGCGCACCGTCAGGATACCGTCGGTGGCTACCGGTGCCTTGGGGTTCGACGAAGACACCTGCAGGCGGCCCATGTTGATGTTGGAGCTGTCGCCCGTGAAGTTCTTGTTGATCTGTTGAGACGTTACCTGCGCCTGCACCTTACCGTTACCCAGTAAGAGCCCGCCCAGGGCCAAAACCCCAAGTTTAGTGAAGTAATTCATATTGTGTTGCGTGGTGGTTACCATAACGGTACCGGTTCGTTTTTGCTGGACAATGAGCTTGGCTGTCGTTGTTCTTCCTGACTGAATTATGAAAAAAGGAACGACACCCTTCGCAGGCGCCGCTCCTGTTGCTTACATTTTTTCTGAGATGAGGCGCTCGATCTTCTTCAGGCGCTCCTCGAGCTCCTGGTTGCGCTTTTCGAGGGCGTCGATCTTCGCTTGCTGCTCCTGCACCGACTGGATCAGCACCGGCGTCAGCTTGCTGTAGTCGACCGTCCAGGGGCTGGTGGCCGCATCGGCGCCGCCCTTCGTAACGGCCTGCGGGTAGAGCTTGTACAGCTCCTGCGCCATCACGCCGGTAGAAAGGGTCTTCGATTTGTCGGAGATGTAGTTATAGTCCTTCACCTGGAGCTGCAGCAGCGTGGAGAGACCGTATTGCGTGCCGCGGATATTCTCCTTCAGGCGGGCGTCGGAGGTGGTGTTGAACGAAGTGCTCGTACCGTTCGTGGTAATAGATCCCACTCCCGTGCCGCCGTAGTAAAAAGAAGTCAGGGAGCCATCTGCGCCGGCCGGCTTGGCCAGGTGGAGGGGCGAACCATTGAAACGCTGCACAGCGATATAGCCATCACCGTCGCCACCGTGAATGTCGATGGCATTCTGGTTGGCGGTACCGTTCCAGATATTGCCGGAATAAGTATCCGCACCGGAGAAGAACAAGCCACTGCCTTTTACATGCAGCTTCGACTGGGGAGCCGTGACGCCGATACCGACATTCACCGCGTTGCCGCCGGTGCCGCCAAGGATCAGGGAGTTGGATGCCGATACTTTGGCATTGAAGCCAATAGCGGTAGCATTGCTCAGGTTGTTAACGGTTGCGTCTGCATTGCTGCCGATCATGATATTGCCCGCACCCGACACATTCGTGCTGCCGGCCTGGTTGCCCAGGAACACGTTCTCGCTGGCATTGGTGTTGGCACCGGCGCTGTAACCGCTGAAGACGTTGCGCTCGCCGGTACTGTTGGCTTCGCCGGCACCGGTACCGAAGAAGGAGTTGAACCAACCTGTGGTAGTGTTCGTACCTGCAAGGTGGCCAAAAAAGGCGTTCCCTGTACCTGTGTTTTTGTAGCCTGCATTATTGCCAACCAGGGTGTTCCAGTTGCCGCCGATGTTCAAATAACCCGCACGATTACCAACGTAAACGTTTTCAACACCAATGGTATTGCTGTACCCGGACTGGTAACCGCTGAACACGTTATGGTTGCCCGTGGTGTTGCTCAAGCCGGATTCAAAACCGGTGAACAGGTTATTGCCGCCCGTAGTATTAAGCAGGCCGCTTCGGTAGCCGTTGAACACGTTGTTGGAGCCTGTTGTGTTGCCACCACCGCTCTGGTACCCGGTAAACGAGTTGTAATTGCCGGTGGTATTGGTAGTACCGGAGCCGTAACCGGTAAACACGTTGCGCATACCTGTGGAGTTGTTGAAACCGGCGGCCGCACCCGCGAACACGTTCTCGCTGCCCGTGGTGTTGCTGTAGCCGCTGTGGTGGCCGCTGAATACGTTGCCGCCGCCCGTGCTGTTGCTGAAGCCGCTGCGGTACCCGTTGAATACGTTGGCGCCGCCCGTAGTATTGGCGTAGCCCGCCTGCAAACCCATGAACACGTTTTCCGTACCCGTGGTATTCGTAAAGCCGGACTGGTAGCCGGTGAACGTGTTATTGCTCGCAGTATTGTTCAACCCACTCTGGTAGCCACTGAATACGTTGTGGTTGCCGTTGATGTTGTTAAACCCGCTGCCCGCGCCGGTGAAGACGTTGCGGCCGCCAGTTGTATTGGCGTTGCCGCTGGCGTAGCCCACAAAGGTATTGTCGGCGCCAGTGGTGTTGGCAGCACCGGCACTAGCGCCGGTAAATACATTGTAGTAGCCCGACGTGTTACTTGTGCCGGCACTTTGACCCGCAAACAGGTTCGAGTAACCGCCTGTGTTGGCAGTACCCGCACCGGCACCTACAAATACGTTTGCTTGCGCGGCACTGGTAGTAAGTCCGTTGGCGCCATCGATATTGATCTTGCCGCCGGCCACGTCCAGCTTCGCCGTGGGCGATGCCGTGCCGATGCCTACGGAGTCCGTAGTTACCCGGAGCGTGGTCTTGTTGGAGCTGTTGCGCACCCACGGCGAGTTGAAGTTGCCGCCATAGAGCGGGTACCAGGCCGTGCCGTCCCAGTAGTAAAAGCCTTTCGTGTTGTTGGTGGCGCCGAGGTTGTCGCGCTGCAAAAACACGAGCAGGCCCCTTGCGCGGGCATTGGGGTTGCTCGCGGGGAAGGTGTCGATGCGCACCGTCAGGATACCGTCGGTGGCGACCGGCGCCTTGGGGTTCGACGAAGACACCTGCAGGCGGCCCATGTTGATGTTGGAGCTGTCGCCCGTGAAGTTCTTGTTGATCTGCTGCGCCGTCACCTGCGCCCCGGCCTCGTTGCTGCTTGCGGCGAGGAGGATGGTGGCGAGTGTCAGAACACTCAGTTTGGCAAAGTATTTCATATGCTGTTGTTTGATCGGGTTACGGAACCCGGGTGACTTATTGCCTGATGTTGCGGGAGCTTGCTGATCGCGGGCCTGCGCTGCAGGCAGCCGGGGAGCGCTTACTCCGGAAATGAGTTTTGCCACGAAACCCCGCTGCGTTGCTGCGAGCGGGGTTGCGGTGGGTTCTGTAGTTCGGACCGGTGCGTTAGTTCTTGCCCAGCACCATCTGCTCGAGCTTGAGCAAGCGGGCTTGCAGTTCCTTCTGCTCCTTCTTCAGTTCCTCGTTGCTCTTTTCCAGTGTGTCGATCTTCGACTGCTGTTCCTGTATGGCTTTTACCAGCACCGGGATCATCTCGGAATGGGTAACGGCCCAGAGCGTGTTCGACTCATTTGCAGGTTTGATAACCGCCTCGGGCAGTACCTTGTAAACTTCCTGGGCCAGGAAACCAATGGTGTGCACACCGCTGTCGGAATAGTTAACTTTTCCGTTCGCGAACCTGGTATCCAGGTGGCGGCGGTAGGAAACGGGCTTGAGGGCCATGATCTCCTTGAGGCCGTAACCGAGGCTTTTGATCTCCGACTTCACCCGCATATCGGACACCGCTGCGTAGGCGCCCGTGGTGCTGATGGTAGAAATAACCGTAGCATTGGAGGCAGTCCCTACGCCATTGTACGAATGGAACCGGAAGGGCGTACCCGAAGCACCGGTGCCGCGCGCATTCACGAAGTCCACTTCGCCGAAACCGGGTATGACCACGTTCCAGCCGACCATGAACTTGTTAGACGTAGTGGGGAAAGCTCCACCGGCTGCGCCGATGACGCCCGCAACGTCTAACCTATTCTCAACGGCCGTAGTTCCGATCCCTACATTTCCGCCGTTGTCGTTGAGATAGATGTTACTGGTGGTCTTACCGCCCCGGATATAGGTGTCCTCGGTGCTGTTGTAATTGAAATGAGTGGTGCGGTTCGTGCCCTGTAAGGTGGCCGTTCCGTTGACTCCCGTGCCACGCGCCACAGCCAGGGTGGCCGTCGGAGCCGAAACGCCGATGCCTACGTTGCCGGTGCCGGTGATGCGCATCAGCTCCGTGGAGGCTGCCGTACCGTTTCCGCTGTAGAAAATGTGATTGTCGCTAGCGTTGGCCACTTGGTAGCGCAGCACATTGGCATTGATACCGAAGCCGAGGAACTGGTGGTCGTTATTGGCCGACTCGTAAAGCACCAGCTTGCGGTTGGCGAGGGTAGTACCCAGTTGCAGCTGGGCGTTGGGCGCCGAGGTACCAACACCCAGGTTGCCATTTTGAAGCAGATTAAGCGTAAAAGCACCTGTTCCTGCAGTATATACGCCAAATGCATGATTGGGTATGGTTGATTCATAACCCGTAAATGTTTGAGACGTCCCGGCAGCATTATTAAACCAAACCCCGGCTGAATTACTGTTGATCGCCATTCGACCGGTGGTTCTTAGATCTATGGCAGTACCGCCAGTTCCTGAAATATCAAGTCGTGCACCCGGTGCCGTGGTGCCGATGCCCAGGTTGCCCGAGCCATTGAAGCGGGCCCACTCCGTTACCACGTCGCCTGAGGTAACGTCGCCAAAGCGGATGCCGTGGTTGTTGTTGCCGCTGATGCCCTTCTGGTTCAGCAGCCAGGTTTCGCCTTCCGCGTTGGTGCGGTTCCACTGCAGGTGCGCACCTTGGGCGCTCACCGGACTATAACCGCCGGTCCGGATACCGCCCCCGGCAACGTCGAGTCCCTGCGAGGGAGCGCCGGTGCCGATGCCTACGCGACCATTGCCCAGCATGGAGAGCACGCCCACGTCGGGATTGTTGGAGGCGCCATTGCCCAGGTTGAAGTCAATGCGCGACTGGCTGTTGATGCCGGTGTTGTAAGAGCCCAGGGCCATTTCGAAGGTATTGGGCCACTTGACGCTATTCGTGCCCGCGCGGCTGAGGCGCAGGATCGACTCGGTAGATACGGAAGTCGGTGCCACCGTACCAGCTACCTCGAGCTTCTGTGCGGGTGCTGCGGTGTTGATGCCCACGTTTCCGCTGGAAAGGAGCGTGAACTGGCCGAGGGGCAGATTGGTGTTGCCGGTAGCAGTCGGGTTACTGGCCAGGAACAGCCTGCCGCCGGTCCCATTATTCGTTGTGAAAAGCGCTACATCGTTGGCCGTGCCGCCGGTGGAGCCGGAGAGGTCGCGCTGAACGCCGTGGTTGGAGTTTCCGAGGAAAAGTTTGCCGCCGGAGTTACCGGTGGTCCCTACCGTGATGACTGCGTCAGCCGAAGTCGGACTGGTAAAACTCATCGTATTCGTAGCCGTGATGGCCGACACGGTCGTGGGCTGGATCAGAGCGCCGCCCAGCTTCACGTCGCTGCCGGTCATGGTCAGACCGTTGGAGGCCGTCGTGCTTTCGGCTGCGGGCGCATTCTGCCAGGTGGCATTGCCGCTGGCGTCGGAGGTAAGCACTTTACCAACGGCGGGAACGCCGCCGGTGACGCGGAGCGCCGGGGTAGAGGTAGTGCCGTTGATGGTGGTGGTAGCACCCGTGCGACCGATGGTGACGGCGCCTGCCGATGCACCCGTGCCGACGTTGGTGGCCGCCGTGCCGGTAGTATTGATGTTGGTGGTACCGGTAACCGCTACGGAGCTGCCCGTGAGGGTAGTAGCGCCGGTGCTGTTACCTACCGCGGTGGCACCCGTGCCGGTGCCGAGGTTGACAGCCCCTGCTCCGTCTACGGTCAGCGTGTTGGCAGCCGTGGTAGCGATCGAGGTGGCCTGCGTGAGCGGACCGCCAAGCGTGACGTTACCACTGGTAGCCGTAATACCGTTGGAAGCGGTTACCGTGGCGTTGGAGCCAGCGGCACCCGTGGCACCGGTAGGTCCAACCAGGGAGGTGGGGCTGCCCCAACCGCCTGCAGTCTTCGGACCGTAGATCGAATTCGTAGTCGTGTTGATGAAGAAGTCGCCGATGGCGCCCTGGCCGGACGTGGGCGCGGCAGTGCCGTTGAGCACCGTCTTGCCGTCCACACCATTCGTACCTGCTGCGCCGGTAGCACCCGTAGCGCCCGTGGCACCCTGGATACCTTGAATGCCCTGAGGTCCCTGGGCACCGTTGGCTCCGTTGGCACCTGCGGCACCCTGAGGCCCCTGAAGACCCTGGGGTCCCTGGGCGCCCTGAATACCTTGGGCACCTGTGGCACCCGTAGCACCCTGCGGTCCTACAATCGATGTGCCGGCGCCCCAGCCACCCGCGGTCTTCGGACCGTATATCGTGTTAGTGGCGGTGTTGAGATAGAAGTCACCGATTGTACCCTGGGTAGTCGGTACAGCAGTACCATTGAGTACTGTCTTACCGTCCGTACCGTTGGTACCTGCAGCACCGGTGGCACCCGTGGCACCAGTGGCACCGGTAGCACCTGTAGCACCAACCAGTGACGTGGGGCTGCCCCAGCCGCCTGCGGTCTTGGGACCGTAGATCGAATTAGTTGTTGTGTTGATGAAGAAGTCGCCAATGGCGCCCTGGCCCGAGGTAGGCACGGCGGTACCATTGAGTACAGCCGTACCGTTGGTACCGGCAGCACCGGTGGCGCCGGTGGCACCCGTAGCGCCTACCAGCGAGGTGGGGCTACCCCATGAACCAGCAGTCTTCGGACCGTAGATCTGGTTAGTAGCGGTGTTGATATAAAAGTCGCCGTTATTACCGGTACCTGCCCCGGGAGCAATCGCGCCATTAAGGACCGTCTTGCCATCGATACCATTCGTACCATTGGTACCGTTCGTACCGGCAACGCCCTGGGCACCCGTGGCGCCGGTTGCACCCGTAGCGCCTTGAGCTCCCACTATCGAAGTGCCGGTACCCCAGCCACCTGCAGTCTTCGGACCGTAGATGGTGTTGGTGGCTGTATTGATGAAGAAGTCGCCGATGGCGCCCGTGCCTGCGTCAGGCACCGAAGTACCGTTAAGGACGGTCTTGCCGTCTGCACCGTTGGTACCGGCAACACCCTGGATGCCTTGAGCGCCCGTGGCGCCTACAATCGAAGTACCCGTACCCCATCCGCCGGGCGTTTTCGGACCGTAGATGGTGTTATCTGTCGTATTGATGAAGAAGTCACCGATAGCACCGTCGCCCGAGGTGGGCGCCGTAGTACCATTCAGTACCGACTTGCCGTCCACACCGTTGGTGCCGTTCGTACCGTTGGTACCGGCAACACCCTGAGCGCCCTGAGGTCCTACTAAGGATGTGGGGCTGCCCCAGGAGCCTGCGGTCTTCGGGCCGTAGATCTGATTAGTAGCGGTGTTGATGTAGAAGTCACCGTTGTTGCCTGTGCCTGCGACAGGAGCAGCCGTACCATTGAGTACCGTCTTGCCGTCTGCACCGGCCGCGCCCGGGCCCGCCGTCAGCTTCATCCAGACGGGAGCTGCCGAAGTGCCGGTGTTGTAGTAATAGCCCGCGCCGTCGGTCAGCGCAGCATTGGTATTGAACACCAGCAGCGAGTTGGCGGGGCTGGGAATGGTCGTACCATCATTGATGCCCGTCAGCGCCACGCGCGGCAGCAATACGCCCTTGTTGGTGCTCGACAGATCGAGCAGGGCGGAGTTATCCGGTGTGTTGGTGCCCACCCCTACCCGGTCGGTGCCCACGCGGAGCGTGGTGGCGTTGGTCGTGTTGCTGCGTACCCAGGGCGAGTTGAAGTTGCCGCCGTAGAGCGGGTACCAGGCCGTGCCGTCCCAGTAGTAAAAGCCCTTCGTGTTGTTGGTGGCGCCGAGGTTATCGCGCTGCAAAAACACGAGCAGGCCGCGTGCCCGGGCATTGGGGTTGCTCGCGGGGAAGGTGTCGATGCGCACCGTCAGGATACCGTCGGTAGCCACCGGCGCCTTCGGGTTCGACGAAGACACCTGCAGGCGGCCCATGTTGATGTTGGAGCTGTCGCCCGTGAAGTTCTTGTTGATCTGCTGGGCCGTTACCTGTGCCTGCACCCTACCGTTACCCAGTAAGAGCCCGCCCAGGGCCAAAACCCCAAGTTTAGTGAAGTAATTCATATCGTGTTGCGTGGTGGTAACCCGAGAGGGGACCGATTCGTTGATGGATGGCTGTTTGCGAAGCGAGCGTTTCGCCGCGCTACCTGGCCGTGTTATTTTTGAAAGGGGCGGCACCGCTTCCGGGAGCCGCTCCTGTTGCTTACATTTTTTCTGCGATGAAGCGCTCGATCTTCTTCAGGCGCTCCTCGAGTTCCTGGTTGCGCTTCTTCAGCTCCTCCACTTCCTGGCTACGCTTCTCGAGGGCGTCGATCTTCGCTTGCTGCTCCTGCACCGACCGGATCAGCACCGGCGTGAGCTTGCTGTAGTCAACCGTCCAGGGGTTGGTGGTGGCATTGTCGCCGCCCTTGGTAACGGCCTGCGGGTACAACTTGTAGAGTTCCTGCGCCATCACACCTGTAGATACGGTCTTTGTTTTGTCGCTGATATAGTTGTAATCCTTCACGTTCAGCTTCATCAGGGTGTTGAGGCCGTACTGCGTGCTGCGCACGTTCTCTTTCAGGCGGGCGTCGGAAGTGGTATTGAACGTGGTGCTCGAGGCATTCGTTGTAATCCCACCAACTACCGCACCGTTGTATACAAACGTTGCCAGGGAACCATCACCGCCGGCACCCTTAGTCAAGTACAGGGGTGAACCAATGGCACGCTGCACGGCGATATAGCCCTCACCGTCGCCACCGTGAATGTCAATGGCATTCTGGTTGGCGGTACCGTTCCAGATATTGCCGGTATACGTATCCGCAGCCGAGAAAAACAGGCCGCTGCCTTTTACGTGCAGCTTCGACTGGGGCGCGGTGATCCCGATGCCTACATTCACCGCGTTGCTGCCGGTGCCGCCCAGCACGAGGCTGTTGGAGGCGGACACGGTTGCTCCGTAGCCGATGGCCGTCGCCCGGGTGAGGTTGTTGCTGGTGACGTCTGCGAGGAAGCCGAGCATTGTGTTATAATTGCCCGTCGTGTTGGATTGCCCGGCACCGTTGCCCACGAAGGTGTTTTGTGCGCCGGTGGTATTGCCCAGGCCTGAATTGAGGCCGGCGAACATGTTGCTGAAGCCCGTGGTATTGAAGTAACCGCTCTGGTTGCCGGTAAAGGTGTTGTCGTAGCCAGTGGTATTGGTGATGCCGCTATGGAAGCCGGTGAAGGTGTTATTGTTACCCGTGGTGGTAGCAGCTCCGCTCGCGTGTCCGGTAAACGTGTTGTTGGCTCCAATTGTGTTGGCATTGCCGCTTCCGAAGCCGTAAAAGGTGTTGTAGGAAGCGGTTGTGTTGGCATAGCCGCTGCGGTAGCCGTAGAACGTGTTCTGAATACCGGTGGTGTTGCTGAAGCCGGCCTCGAAACCGGTGAACACGTTATTTTCCCCCGTGCTGTTGAACGCGCCGCTGCGGTAGCCACTGAACACATTGTTGTTGCCAGATGTGTTGATGCTACCGGCGCCGTAGCCGGTGAAGGTATTGTAATTGCCTTGGGTGTTGGCAGTACCGGCGCCATAGCCGGTAAACACGTTGCGCATACCCGTGGTGTTGCTGTATCCAGCGGCCGCACCCGCGAATACGTTCTCGCTGCCCGTGGTGTTGCTGTAGCCGCTGTGGTGGCCGGAGAATACGTTGGCGCCGCCCGTGCTGTTGCTGAAGCCGCTGCGGAAGCCGTTGAATACGTTAGCGCCGCCCGTCGTATTGGCGTAGCCAGCCTCGAAACCGATAAAGTTGTTTTGGTTACCGGTGGTGTTGGAACCGCCCGCGCTGTGGCCGGAGAAGACGTTGTAGCTGCCCGTGGTATTGTTGAGACCCGAAGCCATGCCGAAAAAGCTGTTGCTCAAGCCCGTGCTGTTGTTCTGACCGGCGCTGCGTCCGCTGAACGTGTTGTTGTCGCCGGTGGTATTCGCGTAGCCGGACAGGTAGCCGGTAAACGTGTTGTTGATAGCCGTGGTGTTGCTGTAGCCGGCTGCGTGGCCCGTGAAAACGTTGTAGCTACCGGTAGTGTTGCTGTTACCGCTACCCGAGCCGGTGAATACGTTACTGGTACCGGTGGTGTTATAGAATCCGGCATTGGAACCCGAAAAAGTGTTGTTGTTGCCGGTGGTATTCTTATTACCGGCGCCATAGCCGCTGAACAGGTTGCCGCCACCGGAGCTGGTGGCGTTGCCGGCGCCGATGCCCACATAGGTGCTGGCCAGGGCATTGCTGGTGGTGATGGCGTTGGCGCCGTCGATATTGATCTTGCCGCCGGTCACGTCCAGCTTGGCGGTCGGCGTCATGGTGCCGATGCCGACGGAGTCGCCCGTTACGCGCAGGTAGGTCTTGCTCACGCCGTTGCGGATAAAGGCGCCCGCGTCGAGGTCGGCTACCGTGCGGCGGCGGAGTACGCCGGTGGCGTCTACCGTTACGACGCTGTCGGTGGCAGCGCCGCCGGCCATCGTAGTAATACGGGCCGTACCGGCTACGTGGAGCGTGTTGGAAGGCGTCGTCACGCCAATGCCAACGTTCACGGCATCGGAGCCCGTGCCGCCCAGCACGAGGCTGTTGGAGGCACTTACCACCGCGCCATAGCCGATGGCCGTAGCCTTGCTGAGGTTGCCCGCGCCCATATTGGCCAGGAAGCCCAAGGCGGTGTTGCCATTTCCGGTGGTGCTGTTCTGGCCGGCACCATTACCCACAAAGGTGTTTTCGCCACCCGTGGTGTTGGTAAGACCGGCGTGCAGGCCGCTGAACAGGTTGCTCGTGCCCGACGTGTTGCTGTAACCCGCGCGGTAGCCGGTAAAGGTGTTGTTGGCACCCACCGTATTGGCGTAGCCGCTGTTGTAGCCGGTAAACACGTTGTTGGAGCCGCCGGTGTTGGCACGGCCCGCGAGCGTACCGGTAAAGATGTTGTTGTTGCCGGTGCTGTTGTAGATACCGGCCTGGGTACCGGTGAAGATGTTATCGGAGCCGCTCGTATTGGCGTTGCCGCTCTGGTAGCCGGTGAATACGTTGTTGTTGCCGATCGTATTGGCGTAGCCGCTCTGGGTTCCGGTGAATGTGTTGTTGTTGCCGGTAGTGTTGCCCGAGCCGCTTTCGTAGCCATTGAAGGTATTGTAGCTGCCGGTGGTGTTGGCACCGCCGCTCACGGCACCGGTAAAGGTGTTGTACACACCCGTGGTGTTAGCAAAGCCGCTCTGGTAGCCGTAGAAGCTGTTGTTGCCGCCGGTGCTGGTGTTGTACCCGCTCCGGAAACCGGTGAACGTGTTGTTGTTGGCGGAGGTGTTGGCCTGGCCGCTCATCGTACCATTAAAGGTATTGTAGAAGCCGGTGGTGTTGCTGTAGCCGCTCCGGTAGCCGGTGAACGTATTGTTGCCGCCGGTGCTGTTGGCCAGGCCGCTCTGATGGCCGGCAAACGTGTTGTACTGACCGGAGGTGTTGGCCGCGCCGGAGCCCGCGCCTACAAAGGCGTTACCCAGTGCCGCATCCGTAGTGATGGCGTTGGCGCCGTCGATGTTGATTTTGCCGCCGGTCACGTCCAGCTTCGCGGTGGGCGATGCCGTGCCGATGCCCACGGAGTCCGTAGTTACCCGGAGCGTGGTCTTGTTGGCGCTGTTGCGCACCCAGGGCGAGTTGAAGTTGCCGCCGTAGAGCGGGTACCAGGCCGTGCCGTCCCAGTAGTAAAAGCCCTTCGTGTTGTTGGTGGCGCCGAGGTTGTCGCGCTGCAGGAACACGAGCAGGCCGCGTGCCCGGGCATTCGGATTGCTCGCGGGGAAGGTGTCGATGCGCACCGTCAGGATACCGTCGGTAGCCACCGGCGCCTTGGGGTTCGACGAAGACACCTGCAGGCGACCCATGTTGATGTTGGAGCTGTCGCCCGTGAAGTTCTTGTTGATCTGCTGCGCCGTCACCTGTGCCCCGGCCTCGCCGGCCCCGAAGGCCAGCAACAGGCAGATAAGGGTGCCGATCCTGGTAACTGAAGTCATGTTGTTTGGATTGAATGGGGTTGTATAAAAGATACCCCGTAGGATGAAATTCCCGACGAAGGTCGAGGTTGATTATAGGGAAAACGAAACAGTTCGGCGAGGTGGCGGATCTTCCCGTTGATGTCTCGCATCATCCCGTTAGTGGATCGCCGATCCGATAACGGTCAGGCATACCCGGAAATACATCCCTTTATTCTTCCCCACAAGATCCAGCTTCGTAGTATTCCGTATTACCATGGTAGCGCCTGGAGACCGGACCTGGGAAAGGTTTATCAAAAGCCGCCGGCAACATACCGGCGGCATTTGATAAAGAACCTTTTCCTTCTTCGTTCTTATGGAGCATCAGCTGCCGGAGCTTTTTGAGACCCTCTTAGAACTGCTGGTCGATCTTCTCCGATTCCCTGATGGTGGCTTGCTGCTTCTGCACCGAATAATTGAATAAGAAAAGGAAAATAGCACAGCATTAAAGCAGCGACTCAATTCTTACGATATAAGCTCTGGTTACGTTACCATTGTTTCCGACAACGATACCATTGCCGCTAACGGCAACCGTGAAATTGAGGGATGCGACACTACCGCCATCGGCACAGCCAGCAATGTCGGAAAAGGTGACCGTGATATTCGTTTTCGAGTTACGGGTAACCGTGACAACGGAAGCATTGCCCGTACCTGCGCCGGTACCCGATTCGTAGGTGAGCGTATACGTGCCATTGAACGTGGAACCTACCAGGTAAAACTTGGCGATCGACATTTGCGCACAACCATCAGCTGTGGTGACGATCACCTGGTACCGTCCCGTCCCCGTTGGAACGGCGACCACACCACTCGCGGTGCTGGCGGCAACCGATACAATCTGGCGCCTGTCGGAAACATTATTCTTCAAAACGTTTCCGCTGGCATCCACGACCATATTCGTTACTTCCAACGCGTCGGCAGGAGCGGGTACTGTGCGGATTCTTGCCGTTCCATTCACGTCTAATTTAGCGGTAGGCGCAGCTGTACCCACACCCAGGTCGCCGTTCTGAAGCATGTTGATGTTCCAGCCTGCTGTCGGACTCCATACGCCAAAAGCATGATTGGTTATAGAATTATCGTAACCGATGAAAGATTTATTAGCCCCGGCGGCGGTATTGAAAAATACGCCGCTATTATCACTGTTGATCGCTACTCTGCCGGTGGTTCTCAAATCTACGGTAGCACCTCCCGATCCTGCGATATCAAGCTTTGCACCGGGCGTAGCGGTACCAACACCCACGTTGCCGCCGTCGTCGTTGAGGAGCACGTTGCTGGTGGCCTTGCCGCCACGGATGTAGGTGTCTTCGGAGGTGTTGAAGTTGAAGTGGGAGGTGCGGGTTGTGCCCCCAAACACAGCGGTGCCGTTGACCCCTGTGCCTCGTGCCACAGCCAGACTGGCCGTCGGAGCCGAGACGCCGATGCCTACGTTGCCCGTGCCGGTGATGCGCATCAGCTCCGTAGAGGCTGCAGCGCCGTTGCCGCGGAAGAATACGTGGTTGTCGCCTGCGTGCGCTACCTGGTAGCGCAGCATGCCGGCATTGATCCCGAAGCCGAGAAACTCGTGGTCGTTGTTGACCGTTTCGTAGAGCACCAGCTTGCGGTTAGCTATCGTATTACCCAGTTGCAATTGGGCGTTGGGCGCCGTGGTGCCGATGCCGAAGTTGCCCGCGACATTGAAGCGGCCCCATTCGGTGACCACGTTGCTCGTGCTTACATCTCCGAAGATGATGCTTGTATTGCTGCTCAGGCCACGCTGGTTGAGAAGATAGGTCGATCCGTCGCCGCTGTTGCGGTTCCATTGCAGATGGGCGCCCTGTGCGGTAACCGCAGTGCTGCCGGAGGCCACAATACCACCCCAAACGTCGAGTGTTTGGGTGGGGGCGGTAGTACCGATGCCTACTCTGCCGCCGGTCAGGCTGAAGTTGTGGTTTGCCTGGGCAATGGTGGTGGCGCCGGTGAGCGTCCCGCCCAGTTTCACGTCGCTGGCGGTCATGGTCAGGCCGTTGGAGGCCGTGGTGCTCTCGGCCGCGGGAGCATTCTGCCAGGTGGCATTGCCACTGGCGTCGGAGGTGAGTACTTTGCCGGCAGCAGGTGCACCGCCGGTTATTTGCAAAGCGGGGGTGCTTGTAGTGCCGTTGATGGTGGTGGTAGCACCCGAGCGGCCGATGGTGACGGCGCCGGATGTAGCGCCCGTGCCGATATTGGTAGCCGCAGTGCCGGTGTTGTTGATATTCGCTGCGCCCGTTACGGTGGTAGCGCCGGTGAGGCCGATGCTGCTGCCGGTGACATTGGTGGTGCCGGTGCCGTTACCGACCGCGGTGTTGCCCGTGCCGGTGCCGACGTTTACAGCGCCCGCGCCATTCACGGTGAAGGTATTCGCCGCCGTGGTAGCGATCGAGGTGGCCTGCGTGAGCGGACCACCGAGGGTCACGTTGCCGTTCGTGGCGGCCACACCGTTGGAGGCCGTAACCGTGGCATTGGAGCCGGCAGCACCCTGAGGTCCTACCAGCGAAGTGCCGGTACCCCAGCCGCCTGCAGTCTTGGGACCGTAGATGGTGTTGGTAGCGGTGTTGATATAGAAGTCGCCGATGACACCCTGAGTGGTCGGTACAGCAGTACCGTTCAGTACCGTCTTACCGTCCGTACCGTTGGTACCTGCAGCACCGGTGGCGCCCGTAGCACCAGTGGCACCGGTAGCACCTGTAGCACCAACCAGTGACGTGGGCGTACCCCAGCCGCCTGCGGTCTTCGGACCGTAGATCGAATTAGTTGTTGTGTTGATGAAGAAGTCGCCGATAGCACCCTGGCCTGCATCAGGCACCGAAGTACCATTGAGGACCGTCTTGCCATCCGCACCCGCGGCACCCGTAGCGCCGGTAGCACCGGTAGCGCCTTGAGCTCCCACTATCGAAGTGCCGGTACCCCAACCGCCGGCCGTTTTCGGGCCGTAGATCGTGTTGGTGGCTGTATTGATGAAGAAGTCGCCGATAGCACCGTCGCCGGCGGTCGGAGCAACCGTACCGTTGAGGACCGTCTTACCGTCTGTACCATTGGTACCGTTCGTACCTGCAATACCCTGGGCACCTGTGGCACCCGTGGCACCTTGAGCTCCTACAATGGAAGTGCCGGCGCCCCATCCGCCTGCGGTCTTGGGACCATAGATCGTGTTGGTGGCCGTGTTGATGAAGAAGTCTCCGATCGCACCCTGACCCGCGGTCGGGTCAACAGCACCATTCAGTACCGCCGTACCATTGGTACCGGCAGCACCTGTTGCGCCCGTGGCGCCGACTAAAGACGAGGGCGTACCCCAGCCACCCGCGGTCTTGGGACCGTAGATGGTATTGTCAGTTGTGTTGATAAAGAAGTCACCGATCGCACCGTCGCCGGCGGTCGGAGCAACCGTACCGTTGAGGACCGTCTTTCCATCCGCACCCGCGGCACCTGTAGCACCTGTAGCGCCTTGCGCTCCTACAATCGAAGTACCCGTACCCCAGCCACCTGCAGTCTTGGGACCGTAGATGGTGTTGGTGGCTGTGTTGATGAAGAAGTCGCCGATGGCGCCGTCGCCGGAGGTGGGCGCCGTGGTACCATTCAGTACCGACTTGCCGTCCACACCGTCTGCACCGGCAACACCCTGGATGCCTTGAGCACCGGTTGCGCCCGTGGCACCAACAATCGAAGTACCTGTACCCCAGCCGCCTGCGGTCTTCGGACCGTAGATCGTGTTGGTGGCCGTGTTGATGAAGAAGTCGCCGATAGCACCCTCGCCCGCGGTCGGGTCAGCAGCGCCATTCAGTACCGACTTGCCGTCGACGCCATTCGCACCGGCAGCACCTTGTGCGCCTACGAGCGACGTGGGGCTACCCCAGGCGCCTGCGGTCTTGGGTCCATAGATCTCGTTCGTGGCCGTATTGATGAAGAAGTCGCCGTTGTTGCCCGTGCCTGCGACAGGAGCAGCCGTACCATTGAGTACCGTCTTGCCGTCTGCACCGGCCGCGCCCGGGCCTGCCGTCAGCTTCATCCAGACGGGAGCTGCCGAAGTGCCGGTGTTGTAGTAATAGCCGGCGCCATCGGTCAGCGCTGCATTGGTATTAAACACCAGCAGCGAGTTGGCGGGGCTGGAGATGGTCGTACCATCATTGATGCCCGTCAGCGCTACGCGCGGCAGCAGCACACCCTTGTTCGTGCTCGACAGGTCGAGCAGGGCGGAGTTATCGGGTGTGTTGGTGCCCACCCCTACCCGATCCGTGCCCACGCGGAGCGTGGTGGCGTTGGTCGTGTTGCTGCGTACCCACGGCGAGTTGAAGTTGCCGCCATAGAGCGGGTACCAGGCCGTGCCGTCCCAGTAGTAAAAGCCCTTCGTGTTGTTGGTGGCGCCGAGGTTATCGCGCTGCAGGAACACGAGCAGGCCGCGTGCCCGGGCATTCGGGTTGCTCGCGGGAAAGGTGTCGATGCGCACCGTCAGGATACCGTCGGTAGCGACCGGCGCCTTCGGGTTCGACGAAGACACTTGCAGGCGGCCCATGTTGATGTTGGAGCTGTCGCCCGTGAAGTTCTTGTTGATCTGTTGAGACGTTACCTGCGCCCCGGCCTCGTTGGCCCCGAAGGCCAGCAGGAGCAGGGAGAGGGCAAGCGCCCGGTTCTTGATGGAGTGGTTCATGATGCGTTGCATATAGCTTTTTTATAGATCGGTGTTCTTCCGGCCCGCTCCCCATGCCTTCGCGGCAAGAACCGCAAAGGCATGAGGGTGACCGTTCGCCCTCCGGATACCGGGAGCGAAGGCAAGCAAGGGCCGATGAAGGATGCTTACTGCTTGATAAAGGCGAGGGTTTCGGTGGCGCCGTCGGCGGCAATGCTGGTGAACTGGTATGTACCGTTCGACAGGCCGTCGAGGCCGATCTGCAGCGGGGTGCCGCCTTGCAGCGTGGCCTTGCCTTCTTTCACTACCTGGCCGGCGACTGTGCGGATCTGCCATTGGATGGCCTTGGCCGCGGTGGCGCCGTCGGTGCGCGAGAGCATGATCTGGATGGAGCTGCCGCGGGCGGGGTTCGGCCAGAGCGTGAAGCGTGCGTCGGCGAGGGCAAAGCGTACGTTACGCACCGGCGTCATCTTCGTGCTGCCGTCAAAATCAACACTGCGTACACGGTAGTAGGAAATGGGCGCACAGGGCTGCACGTCGAGGTAGGTATAGCTGCTGGCGCTGGTGAGCGACACCTGCCCGATGGCGGTGAAGTTGTTACCGTCGCAGGAGCGCTCCACTACGAAATGCGATACGTTCACTACGTCGGCCACATCCCAATCGAGCTTCGCGCTGCTGCCGAGGGCCACAGCCTTGAAGGAAACGAAGTTGAGGGGCAGCGGGAGCAGGCTCGTGGCCAGCGCCGGTGCGATGCGGGTGATGCCGGTGAGGTTGGCACCCGTAACGGTCACTTCGTTGCCGTTGATGGTGCCGGCGCCGCCGCCGGGGCGGAGGTTCACCCACTGGGTGCCGTTGAAGCCGGCGATGGTCCAGTTGGCACCCGTATAGGTGGGGAAGTTGGCGGTGTTGAGCGTGAGGGTAGCGGCGTTATCGGTGCTGCTGATGGCATAGTACTCTTCCGGGCTCACGCTGGTAAGCAAGCTGTTGAGCGACGCCGTATTGCCACCGCCGTTGGCGAAGTAGCGGGCCACCGTGCCGTTGGCGCCGGGGTTGCTGCCCGTGTAGGTGAGCGGGCTGTAGATGCCCTGGTCGCCCAGTACGAACTTGAAGTTGTTGGTAGCCCCAAGCACGCGCATCGGCGCGTCGAGGTAAGAGGTAGCGCTGCCGCCGGCGGTGCTGGCGCCCGATTGGAACACGAACTCTTCGAGGTTCAGGTTCAAGCCGTCCTGGCGGAGGGCGTAGATATTACCGTTGGTGAAGGTCATCGTTCCGGTGATCGTCACAAGGACGTTGGAGAGGCCTACCGGCTGGATGAAGGGGCCGGCACCGATCGACTGGTCGATGATATAATTCTGGAAGTTGATGATCGACAGCTGCGGGAACTGGCTGTTCTGGTTGAACTCGTTGCGGCCGAACAGGAAGGTCCAGCCCGGGTTCGACAGGCCGAAATCAGCCTCCCAGCGCTGCTGCGTAATGGTGTTCGCTACGTCGTGGCGGAACGGGTTGGTATTGTCGGAGAAGATATGCGTGGCGATGCGCAGGGTGGCCTGGTTCATGATCAGGTAGGCCTGGTTCGCACCCATATTGCCCGTTACATAATCGTCGAATTCGGCGCTGCCGGTACCGTCGGTAACACGGCCGCTCGTAAAGAAAGAGGCGTTGATGTTACCGCCCTCATCAAAGGCGATGTTCCCGAAGCCGTAGCCCGGGTTTACCGTGGTTTGCGAGGCATATACCGGCGTGGCGGGCGGCGTGGGATCGGTGGTGCGCTGCGCGGCCCCGGCGAACGGGAGCAGCAGCGACATGAGCAGGAAAGGGTGGAGGGAGTAGCGCTTGGTCATATTCTTGTTTTTAGATAATGTCTGTACGGGAAGCGGTGCGCCGGCAGGGCGCACGGATGTGGATGGGAAAGCAACCTGAAACGCATGTGTCGCTTCATTTGTTCGGCCATGCTTGTGGCAAATGGAGGCGGCTATCGGATCAATAGCACCACCAGGGATCCTGGGTGTATCCGGTGCGCCGGTAGCGATACTGTCGCTGCTCATAAGCTGGTTCATAACGATCGGTTTTGGTAGATCCAATTTTTCTCAAACACAATAAAAGGCCGCAACCGCCATGGCGGTCGAAAAAGGGCTTCTTGGAACTGGGTGGGGGGTCAGGCGTTCTTCAGCTGGCTTTCAACACACACTGCGGACCGGGAGCCGCAGACTACACAAAAAGCGCCGCCTAAAAATGCAAGGATCGCGATACTGTCCTTATAAGAGTATGACTAAAATCAGGTGACCAATAATACTCATCAAGGTGTACAGCCATCCACTTATCGAAAGTAGCGCATCGTGTATCTGGTACGCTTTCATTTAGACGAGTCCTGCTTTTTTGCCGGCGAAACGCATTATTTGTGATGATTCGATCGCCGGCGGATTGGTTGCATCGTTCGCACGCCTCCGTCAAATATTTTTTTCAGCGAAGAAACCGTATTTCTACAATCCAGCGCTTCAGGCAAACACCTCCCCGCGCACGGGTGCGCATAGCGATCCCATCCGGCCACAGGCCTCAAACCCGCGTCCCTGCTACGTTTCAGCCGCTGCCTTATCATTACAGATTGACTTCGCCAGCCCTCGTGCACCCATCCTCGATCCATGGCACCGTGCGGCTTCAGGGAGCTTGTAGTCATACTACTTTCCCCCGAAGTGGCGCACCGCAGCCGGTGCTGCACGGTGATAATGGCTTCGACAAAATGCATTGCAGGCAACACCATTTGTCAGGACGAGTCCTGGAAATGCTGACGAATCAATAGCAAGATCTCGCGTCGAAACGATCGGTTTGTTGGGAAAGGGGGCTTGCTTTTTCGGACATCGCCGGACCTCTCGTGTAAAGTGAGGCCGCGAAGTATAGGTATTGGTACCGGTAAAGTTCTGAATTAAGGCTTACCCGCAGAAAGTACTGCACGTTTTGTTTTCAAAAAGCGACTACCGGGGTCTGAAACATGATTTTTCAGGAGTTATTTCGCAAGTGTTCGGGTTTACGGCCGGAAGTATGATCACGAATGGGTGCTGATCCGGGTCCGGAAGCGTTGAGCAGTTGTTTGAACGAATAGGTTTTGCTGAAGGCTCTGAAATGATCGGCCGCAAGCGGCCTCGGCACGCCCCCGAAGCTTCGGGAGCGCAGCGACGCGACGGCGCGACGAGGAAAAGCAATGAGGAATTTTCAGTATGTCGCCGCTTCGCTGCGCCGCCTCTCGCTGCGCCGCCGCGCTAAACTGGCCGCCAGCGGCCTTGACGACCAGGCAATTGCCTCAAATACCGTTTTCGGGCTTGGCCGGAATAAGAACCCGGGCTTCCAGTTGCGTATCGCCGGCGATGAGGCGGAAGCGCAGGGTTCCGTTCAGGATCCTCGTCGCCTGGCGAATGAAATTGAGCCCGATCCCCCGCCCTACGTCGCCTTCGCCCCGTTGAAGCTGGCCGATCACCTCGGTAATGGCCGCAAGGTTCTCCACCCGGATCGCGTTCCGCACCAACAGCTGCAGCTGCCCGTCGGTGAACGAAACGGCCACGGCCACCGGGCAGCCGGCCGGACTGTTCTTCACGGCATTGTCCAACAGGTTGCGCAGGATCAGGGAGATCAGGTTGGCGTCTGCCGGCAAGAGGGCGGGCACGTCAATCATGCTTTCGATCGGAATGCTCTTTCGTTCCGCTGCCGTTGCGTAGAGGGGAAGAAGCCCATCGACGATGGCGCGCACATCGACGTCCTCAAAATGCGGTGTTAGTCCTTTCTGCTCCAGGAGACTCCAATTCAGCAGGTTGTTCAGCACCAGGTCGAGTTTTCGCCCGTTGTCGTTGATCTGCCGGCTTACTTCCTGAAGCGTCTGAAGATCCTGCTTCTGCATCAGGTAGTTGATGGTCTCCGCAAGATCCTGGTACGATTTCAGGGGACTGCGCAGGTCGTGCGCGATGATGGAAAACAACAATTGGCGGTTCCGGTTGATCTGGGCAAGTGCCTTGATCTTCAACACCCGGATCCGCAACCAGGCAATCAGGTAGCTCAGCGACAGCACCAGCACCAGGAGTCCAACCAACGCCGGAGTGGTCAGGTACCACACCTGCTTTACTTCAAAATGATAGCGGGTGATCTCCGACGCCCCGTTGCGCGCGTAAAGAAACCGGAGTTCGATCTGGTGCGTACCGGCCTCAGGACGCCAGATCGTGAGCTCCCTGTCGGCAGGCTGGTAGTGCCATTCACCCTCATCAAGGCGGTAGGCTACGGAGTACGGATGGTTTTCGAAGTCCAGGTCCACGATCTTCAGGCGCATCCAGTTGGTATTGTGGGGCAGGGGCTGCCCGTAAAGCGCCTCGTTGCGCGACAAGGAAAAGACAGCTCCCTTTCCCTGTGCCTGGTACTCAAAGCCCCATACAAAGGGACCGGTACGCGTTCGCCGAATATTGAAGGGCAGCCGCACATCCATCGCGCTGATCCCCTTGATCGTTCCGAAAATAATAAGACTGTCACCAGCAAGCTGGAGGGTGCTGCCCCGGTTCAGCTCGTTGTCGGCAAGCCCGTCGGCTACGGTATAGTTGCGCAGTATTCCAGCGAGCGGATCGTAGGCTACCAGCCCGTCAGAGGTACCCACGAAAAAGAGCTCGTTCACCTTGTCGAAAACGATGCTGTACACGGTGTTGCCCGGGAGCCCCCCTGAATAGGTCAATGATCTCACTGGCTGCAACTGCCGGTTGAGGATACGGGCACCCCGGTGCCGGAAGCCGACCATCCAGCCCTGGGGATAAGATTCGATACACAGAACGTCACCGGCGAGCAATAGCTGTGCGGCAGGGCTATCGGGATGGACGAGATAAAGACCGTCTACCGTCGCCAGCAGGTAGCGGCCGTCGCCGGTGGGGCAGATCGCGTTGATGGAAGACCTCAGGTTGATGTCGAGTGCCTGCGTTTCGATACCGTTCCGGGTCAGGCGCGCCCGCATCAATCCCTGGTTGGTCCCCAACAGGTAACTGCCGTCCTGCAGCGGCCCATGGGCACAAAACACCTGCATGCGCCGGTCGATCGGGTAATAGCCGAACCGGCTGCCGGATGCATCGAATACCACGGCGGGACGCTCGGTGTCCAGGGGAAAGAACAACTGTCTTCCGTCCTTTACGCCGGCTGCAGCCCAGTAATGGTTGCGACTGGCCGAGTCGATGCGCGCAGCCGCGAGAACGCCGTTCAGGTGGAACCGGTGCATCCCCTCCGCCGTAGCCAGTATCCCCTGATCGGTGTCCGGACGGTACGTGATGGCGCGGGTTTCATAGGGCAGGGAAATGGTCCGGAACAGGTTTCCGAACCGGACACAGCGACGCACCCCTAAAGAACCGTAGAAATAGTAGTTGCCCGCTGCGTCCCGCGTCATTCCGCTCACCGTTAAATGGATGTCTTTGATCGCTTCAAACACGCTTTTGTCCAACCTGATGGTTCTGTCTGCAACAAGGGGCCGTTCGTATGCGCCTGCGGCGGTCCGCACCCGCCCACTGTCTATCATCAATAAATTGTATTGGGGATCGGTCAGGGTATCCATCCGGGACAACGGGAAGCCAGGCCTAGTGGTGTCGGCCCGATAGAGTATATGCTGCGGATCACCGGTTACCAAGACACCTGCGTGGGGGGCGGCAAAAACATGGTGCTGCCCCGACCAGGCGCTGCGCGCGACCGTAACGATCCGTCCGTTGCGAAAGCGCAGCAGCAGCAACCGCCCGCCCTGGATCGCCAGCATGCTGCTGTCTGTGAACACCGGACGACCATAGATAATGCCGGGCGCTGAAAACAGGATCCGCGCCGGCGCGCTTGTATTGCCCGAAAAAATATCCGCCAGCGGTACCCGCGTTACTTCCAGATTTCCCTTCCAATGCGTCAGCACGTACAACGCATCCTCCTTCGATACGTAATGGAGCACATTCCCGGGTTTTGTGAGCAGCCCGGAGTCGGCCCCCAGCAGTGGCGCAGCCTCGTAAAACCGCTTGCCGTCGAACAGGTGCAGACCGGTACTGTTCAACAACCAACCCACTCCCCGCTTATCGAAGACCAGCCCGGTCACGTCGCGGTTCAGCAAGCCCTCCTGGGTGCCATAATCCCGGATGGAAATGCCGTCCCGGATCACCTGCTGCGCAGAGAGGCGGGAAGCGAACAGATTCGCTACCGTCAGAAAAAAGAGAAGCAGTGTCGTACGCCCCATCGGCTGGATTATCAAAAGCTCAGGTTGCAGAGAACAGGTGGCTCAAAGACGGGAGTATATGCTCCCGGTGCGGCCGGCTACAGCAAATCCTCCCGCCGGAATTTGTTCAGGGTGATGTGCAGGCCGTTGGAAAAATTGAAAACGGCATTCAGCCGCTTTTTCTCGATGTTCAGGAGGTGCCGCTGGTTGATGATATACTTCCGGTGAACGCGTATAAAATCATCGTTCTTAAGGATATCCTCTTCGTAATGATTGGTCGGCTTGCTGCTCACCACCACATCGCCGTTCAACAGGTAAAAGCTGCTGTAGGCGCCATCGGCCTGTACATAAACCACGTCGGCAAGCTGCAGCACCGTGATCCGGTTCTGCGCATTGACGATGATGCGGCTCGGGCGGTGCAGGGCATCCTTGATGTTGCTCAGCACACGCTCTACAGGATCGACCTGCTTTACCTGCTGCACCCTGCGCCCGATCGCCTCCAGCTGTTCGGAGGTGATGGGCTTCACGATATAGTGAATACCCCCCAGATCGTAGGATTGAAGCGCAAACTGGTCATGGCTGGAAACGAACGCGAACGGCAGATCCATTTCCATTACCTTTTTGGCGAACGGAAGGGAAGTGCCTTCTTCAAAATGAATATCGAAAATGACAAGGTCGGGGGGTGTTGCCTCGATATAGCTAAGGGCATCTGCACAGTTGTCGAACTGCCGTACCAGGACAAACGAGTCGGAATTTTCGATCAGCCTGGCCATATTAGCCCGGTCAATCGCGTTATCCTCAACATGAACCACCTTAATAGCATCGGATGTTTTCGCCATAGGTCAATAGTATTTACTGGAATTTGTTCAATCAGATTCAAATGCCAGGTTAGATCGTATGGTGTGGTGTTCTTATCCCGTTAATCAGGCTTCTGCCTGCGGATGCAAAGCCGAAATCGAAGCGTGCGTGCACAAAAAAGCAATGATCAGGGCGAAAAAATCCCCTTTCGGAAAAATATTCGCCGGTAAGCGGATAGGTACGCCATTGAACAATTTCTTTGTAGTAGCCTGTCAATGAAAAAACCAAACCAAAATACCGAGTTCAACTTGCAGGAAACGGACCTTGGCGAATTGACGCGCCAGGAGCTGAGAGTGCTTCTTTTCTCCTTTCGTGGATATTCAGCTAAGGAAATAGGAGGCATCATGGGCGTGTCGATTAAAACAGTTGAAGTACACAAGTATAATATTTTCCGGAAGTTGAACAGCGAATCTGTGTTAAAGCTACTTAATAAATTCTTACCTGAAAATTGGACAAACCAGCTTTTCGATATGTATCTGATGCAAAGGCAGCTACGCGACCAAAAGATGAACCTGCAGCGGCAGTGCACCGCAACGGGGAACAGTGCACAGTAAAAGCGTCCACCTGATAAGCCCGATGAGGTAGCCGCCGGTCAGTTCCCGGATACCGGCACCGGGTTAGCCCGCGATCCCGATGAGCACCCAGGCCGCGCCCGGTTGCGTTTCTCGGGGCAAGATCCGACGATCGCGATCCGCACGCCGATCCAAAAAACAATCCAGCACGATCGCTATCGAATCCATCCACACCCTTGCATCCGGATCGGCCAAAAATAGGCCGTTGATCGTACCCCCCCTCCCCGTTGGCGTAGCTCTTTTGTGCCTTTACATAAAACCTCCCCCTGCTTTCAATGGCACAGGCACCGCTCTTTTCCGGGAATTCGACCTTTTGAATCATCAGTTTCCGGTGGGTGCCGTGATGTCGCCTTGCCGGATGCGGATCCGGATATTTTGAGATCTAGGATGAACGAGCCGCCTAGTGCAGGTCCAGCGCATGATCCGCCGGAAGCTGCTCGCCGCTCCAGGCCTTTATCGCCGTCCAGGGCCTGGCCGGGGAAGCCCAGAATTCATCGGTCTCGGGCAGCCCCAGCGGCAGAAAGAGATTCATGCACAGGTAGACGCTGCCGGTGTTGATATACCGCTCCGCCAGGTCGGGCTGCCTGCCGGAAAGTCCGATGTTGAGCCAGCCTTCGGCGGTAAACGTTTGCGATGCTGCCATGGTTTTTTTCAATACCGCTGTGAGTGCGCACCGGACCTGTGCCGGAGAAAGCGATGCCGGCAGCTTTTTGCGCAGGCTCATATCGGCGAGGTGATGAAACGCACCGCCCCGGTAGGTAATCGAACGGCCGGTCACCGGGAACGATCCGTCGGCGCTGATCATCCGCTCCTGCAGCTCGGCATACCGGCGGGTGATCTTTTCCAGCTGGGGCGCAAACCAGGCATAGGTCGCTCCCTTGTCTTCAAGAGCGGCCAGGATATTGACCAGGTAGGGCTGGATCACATAGCTGTTGTAGTAGTCGAAGGCGAAATTCATCCCATCCGAAAACATGCCGTCGCCCACGTACCAGTGCTGCGCGAATTCGCGGATGCCGAACTCGATGCGTACTTTGTCGTACTCATAGCCATACTTGCAGAAGAAAGCTTCGATCATGCTGCTGAACAGGATCCAGTTCGAATAGACCGGCACCGTGCCGCGCGTTCGCCGCAAGGCCACCACCACCTGTGCACGGGTGCTGTCGGCGAGGTGGTTCCACAGCCAGGGACAACGAACGAGCCCGAGGGCAAAGAAAGAGGCGTCCACCAGGGGCTGCCCGCCGCTCCAGGCCAGGTAATCTTTCGATGAAGTATCCACCGCCCGGGCAACCGCCTTAATAGCCCATGCCCGGTATTGTTCGCGCAGGGCCTGCTCTTCCGGGCTTCCCCCCTCCCCGTTGAGCCAGGGAGCGATGCCGCTCAGTGTGCGACCAAATGCTTCGAGGTAAGATGCCCGGGTGCGGCTGGCCGCGTTATCCACGTTTGCCGGGAGCACCACCGGCATCTTCTCCTTCAAGGTACCCGCCGCAAGGTTGGCCAGTACCGGGCGGGCGATCCGGTCCATGTAGTGCAGCCATAGCTTTCGGTCGGGCTCTTCTTTTTTCTGGGCAGCCAGGGAAAGGAAGCAGAGCAAAGCGGGCAGCAGCAGGCAGGTTTTTTTCCGGGTGCGGTCCATAAACATGATCAGGGTTGAACAGGTGTTTGAAAAGGTTTGATTGGTCGGTACAGCCGCCGGGGATCTTCCCGAACGCGGAAAGGCCCGGGCGGGCATCGGCCGTCGGTATAAATCTAATTTCAAACGTCCACCGCTATTGTTCGCATTAGGGGTGGAAACAGGTCAAAACAGTGGAGCCTATGGCTGCACGGCCTGCACCCGTCTGCGAACGCCTGCCTCGGAGGCCGGTGCCTGGCCAGGGCCCGCAACAAGAAGCCCCTTAGAAAAGGGGCCCCGGCAACGATTGCTTGATAACAGAAAGAGGTATCCGGGCTATGGCACGATCCGTTTCCGGTGGGTCAGGTGTTTGCCTTGCCGGATGCGGATGGGGCACCTGCCTTTGCCCGATAATGACTTGCTCCTGCTCCATCGGCACGAGGTCGGCATACTGCTGCAACAAAGACTGCTGGCGCGCCTCTGTCCGGAGCAGGTCCGTCGGCGCATCCCCCTGCCCGCACATTCGCACCGAAATAGAACCAGAGGCCTTTTTATTGACCCGTTTGCGCCCAGCGGATGTGCGCAGGGGCAAATAGCTTTAGGCCACTCAAAACCACACGCCATGCCTGCTATTTGCCTCACCCGAAAGATCTTTCCCACAATCTTACTGATGATCCTCGCTAGCTACGCCCTGCCTGCGTTTGCGCAGACAAGCGACGAACCCTGCGATACCACCTCCCGGTATTTATACTGGACCGGCGAGGAGAACAACGACTTCTTTAATGAAAAGAACTGGCGCATCACCCATGAGCATCCTTCCGGCGGGCCCGGCCGCCCCACCTGCTTTCCGGGCAGCCCCCTCCTCTACCAGATCTGCACCGTAGCGCCCGACCCCGCCCGCGACCGGTACCCGAGGCCCAACACGCTGAACCCGGGCGCACCCATCCGGCTCAACCTCTTTATCGACTCAGGCTCCGTAGTGGCCAACGGCGAGGTGCTCTTCGCCTGCGCCCAGAAAGGCATCACCCTCAACGGCGCCCGGCTCGAAGTGACCGGCGGCACCGTCAGCAGCGGCGTGCTCTCCCTGATGGACGAAAGCACCGTGCACCTGCGGCAGGGAGCCATGTCGCCCTCGCTCACCCTCAACTTCCTCGACGCGGCCTCCTGGGTCTACTTTCACCAGGACAATCCAAGAACGCTGCAGCCGCTCGTGGGCAACATCCGGGTGAACCACGGCACTGGCACACAAGACAGCAGCTTCCGCATCAACGACTACTACAGCACGGGCGCCGTCGTACGGCCGATCTCCCCTTCCTTCGCCGCTGCCACCATCTTCAGCGGCGCCGGCACGCAAGGCACGCCGGCCGCACTTTCCGAAGAGCTCATCTACAGCGGCACGGGCATCCCCAACGGAATGGATAACGCCACCCGCTCCTTCATCCTCAAGAGAGGCTATATGGCCACCCTCGCCGTCAATGCCAACGGCACCAGCAAGAGCCGGGTATACATCGCTTCGGAACAGGACCTCACGGTGAATACGCTGGACGTAGCGCTGGCCGGCAACGTCAGCTTCATCCGCGTGTTGCCCTGGAACTGGTCGACCAAGAAAGGCACCGGCGGCCGCATCAACAACCTCAACGCCGGATGGCTGTACAACTGGAACAACAACAGTACTTCTACACCCAACTTCGAATATGTGCCGATGGCCTGGGGCGCCAGCGGGGCCTTCCCCGGCTCCATTCGGAACATGATCGCCAAGAAAAAATCGACCCACCTCCTGGGCTTCAACGAGTCGGACAACTGCAACGACCAGTCGGGCCAATACAACAACCTGTGCGAGCCCTCGGTAGCCGTCGCTTATTTCGAGAACCTGATGGGCACGGGCCTGCGCCTCGGCTCCCCGGCACCCCGCGAGGAAGGACCCACGGGCTGGCTGAAGGAATTCAACCGCATTGCCAAGGAAAAGGACGTGCGCTTCGACTTCGTGGCCGTGCACTGGTACGACTGGGGCAGCAACCCGCAGAGCAACGTCAACGCCACGCCGCAGCAGATCTTCATCCGCTTCAAGTCGTACCTGCAGAACGTGTACAACCAATACAAGCTGCCGATCTGGATCACGGAGTTCAACGCCAACGACTACCGGCCCAACGCCACACAGGAAGGCTTCCTGGCACTCGCCCTCCCCTACCTGGAGAGCCTTCCCTACGTGGAGCGCTATGCGTACTTCCAGCCGCTTTCCGATAATGCCGATTATTTCGTCAACGGTGTGATCACCAATATCGGCCAGGTGTATGCGCAGGCGTCCTCTCCTTCCATGCCCAACGCCACCTATGTGTGCCCCAACAACCTCGATGGCCTCGACCAGCCCTATACGGCGCCGGTGTTGAACACGAAAGCCTTTGAAGCCGAGTGCGGCCAGTATATCGGCAATCAGTGGAAAGTGCTGTCCATCAATGCCGCCTCCAACGAGCTTTACCTCCGGGGCGACAACAGCCAGGCCGGTGTGACGCCCCTGGCCAGGCGGGTACATTACGAGTTTGAGCTGACAGAAGCGGGCACCTACCGGGTTTACCTCCGTTCCTCATCGGTCGGAACCGGCACCGTCCGGATCGGCATGGATGGCAAAACCATGGAACTCATCACCCCCCTGAGCAGCAGCACCTTCATCTGGCACCAGATACCGCGGTATTACGACCTCGGCCCCGGCCTGCACCGGCTGACCATCGAGTTCCCGAACACGAACTTCCAGCTCGATCAGGTTGCGATCAGCAACGGCAGCGAAAACCTCGACGCGCTGAAACAAGATTCCGGCTACTGCCAGCCTTCGTCGGTAACGTATGGTATCGACAGCACGAAGCATGCTGGTTTCTATGAAGCCGAAGTGGCGGCGTACGGCTCGTCGTGGAGCGGCGGCACATCGCCCAACGCCGGCGGCGGCGCCTACCTCAGCAGCCAGGGCAGCGGACAGCAGCCTCCCGCGGGCACCAATGAGGTCATCAGCTTCTCGGTATCCGTTCCCACTACGGCCGAATACGATATCTGGGCGAAGATCCAGGCCAGGGGCAACGGCGAAAGCAGCCTTTGGATTTCGGTAGACGACCAGCCCTTCCGGAAATGGAACCGCCTGGGCAACCCCGGCTTCGAATGGTACTGGAAGAAATTCTACTTCAGCTACGGCAGCGAAGACCGGGCACTCACCTACTTCCTGGCTGCCGGTACGCACACCGTAAAAATTGCCATGGGCAGCGGTATCGTAGCGGTTGACCGCATTGCCGTGGCCACCACGGGCGTACTTCCGGAAACCACCGACCCGAACGTGCTGGTGCTGAACGACCAGCTCGAATTCGAAGCCGAGACGGCAACATTCCTTGGATCCGTTACCGCTGTGAACTGTGTCAATTCTTCCAATGGTCAGCAGGTGAACCTGTTCACGGCAGCCTCCAATGGCGTACGTTTTGACAGGATTGTGGCCAGCAATGCCGGCACGTATGTACTGAGAGTGTCGTACATGAGCAAAGACAGCAGGAGCTTTAAAGTAGTGGTCAATGGCGCAACCCTGACCCGCCAGATCGCCACTTCGTCCGGCAACTGGTGCTATGTCGATGCAGGCAATCCAACGCGGGGCTTCCCCGGCGTTTACGAAGTGGTGGTCAACCTGAATCGTGGCCTGAATAACATTGATATCAAGCCATGGGGGGCAACGATTTCGGGCTCGCTCCCCAATGCGCCCTTCATCGATAAGATCAAACTGGTAAAGGCCCCGCTCGCCAACGTGAACCTCGAGGCCGAACACAACGAGCTGGTGGGTGGAAGCACGATCGTCGGCTGCGCCGCGGCCTCCAACCTGGGCCTCGTGAACCTCGGGGCGAGCTCCGCCAACGGCGTCCGGTACAAGAACCTGGTGTCGGAAGAAGAGAGGACCTACGACGTCGACATCTCGTACATCGCCCGGTTTGCCCGCAACCTGCGCGTGTCGGTGAATGGCGGCCCCTTCGTCGTGCACCCGCTTGCCCCCTCGGGCAACCTTTGTGCTGAAGGCGGCACACCGGCTGTAAAAACGATCCCCCTGACGCTGGTACAGGGCACCAACACCATTGAGCTGCGCACCTCCGGCGCCGACGGTATCTACCTGGATAAGATCGTGATCAAAGAGCAGGCACCCGTTACCACGCAGCCGGCACCGGCGGCAGCTGCCCTGGCGCGGTCGGTGGTGGAGACGAAGCCTGCCGGTACCGAAGCGGAAGCGGTGGTCGTGTATCCCAACCCGGCAACCGCGGGAAGCCCCTGCACCATTGTGCTGAACGGCCTGTCGCGCAACCCGGGAGCGGTACTGGTGCACCTGACCGACATGAATGGACGAACACTCCTTACCCAGCGGTTCAGCGAGGGCAACCGGGTGGAGCTCCGGCTGACGAGCGGCCTCGGCAAAGGCCTGTACCTCGTCAACATCCAGCAAGGACAAGAACGAACGATCCGCAAAGTGATCATTCAATAAGAGCTGCAGTGTTTCTACAGTAAGCAATCATGACAAGGCCCCCTTTCCAGGGGGCCTTCTTTATGCGCCCCTGGCCACCATCGCTGTCCGGAACACTAATAGGCTGTTTGAATTAATTAATAGGCCGGCAAGGCCGCAAGCGGCCTGTTTCGCGCGGCGGCGCCGCGAAGCGGAAATGTGGTACAGATTTCTCCTTGCATTGCGTCGCCGCGTCGTTGCGTCCCCCGAAGCTTCGGGGGCGTGCCAAGGCCGCTTGCGGCCGACATTTCCGAGCTTCTGGGAAAGTACATTAATTCAAACAGCCTCTAAAAAACTGGTTAAGCTACTTGATCACCCGGAACGGGCGGTCGGCCGCAAGCGGCCGCTGCGCGCAACGTCGCTCCCGAAGCTTCGGGAGGCGCGACGAGGAAACCGTCTTGATTGTTCTTGTTTCGTCGTGCGGCAGTGTCGTTGTGCCCCCCGAAGCTTTGGGGTGTAAAGGGGCGATAGCCCCGCATGCCGTGCTGGCACGGCTGGCAAAGCAACATCGCGAATAACTCAAACAGCTATTACAGGAGCCCGCAACGGTGGCGCACCGGCAGATGACCTGTTTCAACCTCTTTTTCGACACGGCGCCCACTTCCGGCAAGCTGCATCGGATTTTATATTTACCGGGCCGTTCCGGCGGGTTTTGCAAAACAACGCCCCGGTCCGGGAAGCTGCTTGCCCTGTATCCACTGCTGCCGCCAGCGTCTTCCTTTTTACCACTTCAAAACAAGTTACCATGACGCGCCCTGCCTTGAAAAAACATGTCTTTTTAGCCAGCCTGCTGGTGCTCGCAACGCACCTTGCCTTCAGCCAGACCCAGCTGCCGTCGATATTCAGCGACAACATGGTCCTGCAACAGCAAAGCCAGGTAACGATCTGGGGCACCGACAAGCCGAACACCCGGGTGGTGGTAAAAGGAAGCTGGGGCAAGGAAGCAAAGACCACCTCCGATGCGGCCGGTCAGTGGCGGCTGAAGCTGCCGACTCCTGCGGCCGGTGGCGGCCCCCAAACCCTATCGGTGACCGGCAGCACCCCCCTGACCGTAAAGAATGTGCTCCTCGGCGAAGTATGGCTTTGCTCGGGGCAATCCAACATGGGCATGACCCTGAACGGGTATTACAACCAGCCCGTGATCGGCAGCAATGAAACCATCCTCAACTCGAAGAACGAACAGATCCGCATGTACACGCAGGCGCGTGCCACCAGCCTCACCCCCACAACGGAGATGAAGGGCGACTGGCAGCTGGCAAGCCCGGCCACCACCGGCAAGTTCAGCGCCGTGGCGTATTATTTTGCCCGGACGGTGCACGCGCAACTGGGCGTGCCCATCGGTATCATCCATACCTCCTGGGGCGGCAGCCCGATCGAGGCCTGGATGGACAAGGAATCGCTGAGCGGCTTCACCATCAAACCCATCCCCGACACGATCCCGAAGGCCAACCCGCACCGCATCCCCACCCTGCTGTACAACGCGATGATCCATCCCTACGCCGGCTACACCATCAAAGGCGCACTCTGGTACCAGGGCGAGGCCAACCGCGAGAATCATTACGAATACGAGGCGATGTTCAGCCGCATGGTCGGCCTGTGGCGCAAGCAATGGCAGCAGGGCGACTTCCCGGTATACTACGCCCAGATCGCGCCCTTCGGATACCCGGGCACTACTACAGCCCCCTACCTGCGCGAGGCCCAGTTGAAATGTATGCAGTCGGTACCGCGCACCGGCATGGCCGTCACCCTCGACCTCGGCGAGGAAAAGTCGATCCACCCTGCCCCCAAAGAGCAGGTAGGACAACGGCTGGCCTACTGGGCGCTGACGAAGGATTACAATATGACCGGTATCGCTTTCAGCGGTCCCGTGTATAAGTCGATGGAGAAAACGGCCAACGGCCGGATGATCGTCCGGTTCGAAAACGCCAGCCTGGGCCTGCACAACTATGGCAAGCCGCTGGCCGAGTTCGAGATCGCCGGTGAGGACAAGGTGTTCTACCCGGCCACTGCCACCATCAACCCGGAGGTAAAAGGCCAACTCCCCGGGGTCACGGTATGGAGCGACAGCGTCAAGGCCCCCGTGGCCGTGCGCTATGCGTTCCGGAGCTGGACCACCGCCTCCCTGTTCGATACCCACGGGCTGCCGGCTTCTTCGTTCCGCACCGACGACTGGCCGCACGTGCCTCCTGCAAAGCAATAGGCAGCGCCGCTATTGAAGCTGGAAGCGCAATTCCGCGATCGGATGAAGCACCGCGTTTCCTCCCGCCAGGGGCGTTGCGCTGGAAACGGTATGCTGTTGCACGGTACCCCTTGGAACTGTCGGCGGAAAATCGTAGCTGAACGCATTTCCCTCCTTGGTGCCGGCATCGTAGGCGAAAAGAAACAGCGTGGTGTCCCGAACCCAGCGGTGCCCGCGATAAAGCGGGAAAGCGGAGATGCCGGTAAACCAGTCGGGCGTCGGCGCCAACATCGTGATCACCGAAACCGCGGAGTGCTTGCGGCTGAGGCGAAGCTGGAAGGAGTCAGGGCCGTCGGGCGGCGGAGCGGGGCGGTTGATTGCCTGCCGCGCGCTTCCGGAAGCCAGGAGCGCGTCAACCTGCTGCAGCAGCTCCGTGGAAACACCGTCCTCGGCCACCAGCTGCACGGCGCGGCTTGCCGGGGCGCCGGCTTCCCATAACAAAGTATCGGGGGCATGCACCGCGCCCACGAGCTCAGTGAAATGCACACCCGCCGGTACGCCGAACCGCGGCGATGCCCACTTACCGGTGAAGGTGACCGCATAGGTGACGTCGAAGGCCTCCACCTGCGGGGGAAGGGCTTCGCGCCGCTTGCAGGAAATCAGTACGCAAGACAGGATCAGTAGTAAGATCGATGTTCTCATGACATGTATTGAATAGGAAGTGATGGAATCGAAGGGGACAAGGGCTCCGCCTTCCTGAATGACCAGGGACGATACAAACCACATTTCCTTACAGCGCCCACGAGCGGCCCCGATGCTCCGCTGCAGCGTCCATCACTTGCGCGGGACATTTTTCCTTCCTGATTTTCGGTTGTGCTGTAAGGAAACCCGGATGCTTCCGTCTCTACAAAAAAATAGTTATGACGGTCCGAACAAAAAACATCGTCAATTTCATGTGCAAGGCCATTGCTTCGGTGCTGCTCCTGCAAACCCTGTTTTTCAAATTCAGCGCCGCGGAAGAGTCGGTCTACATCTTCTCGAAACTGGGTGTTGAGCCCTGGGGCCGGATCGCCTCCGGTGTTTTTGAGCTGGTGGCTTCCGTGCTCATGCTCTGGCCGCGCACCACGGCCTGGGGAGCGCTCCTCGCACTGGGAATAATGGGCGGCGCTATACTGAGCCACCTGCTGGTCCTCGGCATTTCCGTGCAGGGAGACGGCGGCCAGCTGTTCGCCTACGCGGTGCTGGTGCTCCTGAGCGCTTTGGTGCTGGTCGTCAATTACCGGCGTCAGTTGGGCACCCTGCTTCCCGCATCCCTTTTTCCGTCCAAATAGCCAGCTCCATGCGCCGTTCCAACCACATCGTAACGCACTCGGAAGCCCTGTTGCGGCAGCTTCAGGAGTTTGCTTCACAACTGACACAGGAGCAGTTCCGCGCTCCCGTGCACCTGCTTAACGGAAGCACCCTCGGGCAGCACCTTCGTCATGTCATCGAATTCTACGCCGCCCTGCAGCACGGATACCCGTCGGGGGTAGTGAATTACGACAAGCGGCAGCGAGACCATGCGCTCGAAAGCTGCCCCCGGCTCGCGGGTACGCAACTGGCCGGGTTCCAGGGCTGCCTCGACCGGGTAGACAAGCCCCTTGTGCTGGAGCAGTGCTACGACCCTTCGGGCAAGGAAGTGATCCGCATCGCTACGAGCTACCAGCGCGAACTCGTCTTCAACCTGGAGCACACCGTTCATCATATGGCCCTCGTCCGCATCGGGGCCACTCATTTCGGCATCGCGCTGCCCACCGGGTTCGGCGTTGCCGCCTCTACCCAGCAATATCGCCAACATGTGCACCGTAACCTTCCTGCCGACCGCTGACGGCGTTGTGCTGACGAGCAACCGCGACGAGCAGCAAAAGCGGCAGCGCGCGCTGCCGCCGGAAATCCACCCAACCAAGCGGGGCAGCATTCTTTTTCCCAAAGACCCTGATAAAGGCGGTACCTGGATCGCGGCAACCGCCACCGGCGATGCCGCGGTATTGCTCAACGGCGCGTTTCGCCCACACACTCCCGACCGGCGGTATACGCGCAGCCGCGGCGCAGTGATACCGATGCTGCTCGCTGAGCCCGGTGCTGCAGCGGCCTTTCAGCAGAACAACTGGGACGACACCGAGCCCTTTACGTTGATCCTGTACCAGGACAAGCGTCTCTTCGAATGCCGTTGGGACGGACAGTGGAAAACGGTGACCGAGCTCGACGGCTCAAGATCCTGGATCTGGTCGTCGGCCACGCTGTATCCGAAAGAAACGATGCGCCGGCGGGAACAATGGTTTCAGAAATGGCAGTCGGAGCAGGCAACGCTCGACTGGCACGCGGTGCTGCGCTTTCACGAGGAAGCGGGAGACGGCGACCGCGGCAACGACCTGGTGATGAACCGCAACGGCGAACTGCTTACCGTGAGCATCACTTCTGTCTTACTTGGCAACGATGATACGAGGATGCGCCACCGCGACCTGCTGGCGCAGCAACAATTCCTGCAGGTGCTGCCCCGGGATGGCCGACGGAACGGGAACAGTGTTGCTGAATGGATCGGGCGCTTCCGGATCCGCCTGCGTCATTGGGAATACTGGCCTTTCACGGTGGTATACTTTCCCATATTCTTTTACTGGTTCTTTCTTTGCCTGAAGGCACGCTCGTTCTTCTTCTTCAACACCGCCAATCCCACGATCCGGAATGGCGGATTTCTCATGGAAAGCAAAAAGGAGATCTATGACCTGCTCCCCCGGGGCACCTACCCGGCAACGGTGCTGGTACAGCCTGGCTCCGCAAATGCGGAGGACGTGGTTCAGGAGACACGTCGCAGCGGCATTTCCTTTCCCCTGATCGTAAAGCCCGATATCGGCCTCCGCGGCATGGGCGTGCAAAAGCTCTTTTCGGAAACGGAACTCGTGCGGTATCACCGATCGGCCTGCGTCGATTACCTGGTGCAGGCACTCATCCCCTACCAGCGGGAGATCGGCGTCTTCTACTACCGCTACCCGGGCGCTGCCAGTGGAGTGGTTACGGGCCTCGTGGAAAAGGAGCTGCTGACGCTTCGGGGCAACGGGCGCGAAACGATCACGCAACTGCTGCAACAGGAGCCGCGCTACCGCCTGCAGCTGCCGCAGCTTCGCCGCAAGCTCGGTCCGCAGCTCTCCGAGGTGCTGGCACCGGGAGAAGAACGCGTGCTGGTGCCGTTCGGGAACCATAGCCGGGGCGCGAAGTTCATCGATGTTTCGGACCGGATCGATCCGGAGCTAACGGCTTCCATTGACCGCATCTGCAGGGAGGTGCCTGGATTTTATTTCGGCCGCCTTGATATCCGTTATGAAAGCTGGGAGCAGCTGCGCGCCGGAAGGCGTTTCGCCATCGTGGAGCTGAACGGGGCCGGGAGCGAGCCGGCGCATATCTATGATCCGCGCCATTCGCTGCTGTTTGCCTGGAAGGAGATCTGCCGGCACCTGCGGATCCTTTTTGAGATCAGCCGGCGCAACAAAGCGATGCAACGCCTGCCCTACCTGACCACCCGGGAGGGCCTGCGGCTGCTCCGCGACAATGCACGCTATGTGAAAAAGATCGGGTAAGCGCTTTCCGCCATTGCCCGGCGCGCCCATTACGGGGCCGATCCGGAATCGGTTTTTCCCTCCTGGCTTTCACCAAGCACCCGTTGGATGATGATGTCCTTATCGGTTTCGGTGAGCGCATCCGCTACCGGGCGTTCGGCAGCAAAGCGGGCCAACAGCTTATTCTGAGCCGAGAAGATCCGGCAAAGACTGCAGGCGGCGAGGTGCCGCCACAACCGGAAGCGCTGGCCGCGGGTAAGCTTTCCTTCCTCCCTCCGGGAAATATAATCAACCGCCTCCGCGCATGTGATTTTCGACGCCATTGCAACACTACTTGATGAACCAATTTTTTTCAAGGCAAGCCCTCAGTTGCACCTTCGCCCGGTGCAGCAGCACCCAGTAATTGGACGAAGTAATACCGAGTTCCTTACAGATCTCCTCGCTGCTGTGCCCGTCCACGTACTTCATGGTGAACACATGGTGCTGCAGTGCTTTCAGCTTTTTCCCGCAACTATCGAAGATGGAATAGAACTCTTTCCGCTCGGTGTGATCCGTTTCCTCGACACGCCAGGCACGGGGATAGAGCCCTTGTTTCCAATGACCTGCCCCATCGAAAAACGGGTTGGCGCCGGGCTCTTCGTGTGGTAGCGGATCCGGGGCACCGGCTTTCCGGTAATGATCGATGATCTTTCGCTTCAGGATCAGCAGCAACCAGTTTTTGACCGAGGTCTCCGCGCGGTACGCAGTCCGGTTGCGCCAGGCCGCGAGGAAGGTTTCCTGCACGAGGTCCCTGCCGGTCTCCCGGTCGGCTACGCGCTTCCGGCAGAACTGGTAAAGCAGATCGCTATGCTCGCCGACCCAGCTGTGAAAGACCTGCTCCGATATTTGCCCGCTATTCATTTGCTGCACTGATGGTTGATATCGAAGTAACAAAAAAATGCCCTACCCGAAAGAGGGAACGGGAAACAACCACCGCCTCAGCGCGGCCGTGACCACTGCCGCAGCAGCTTATCCCAATTGGCATCGGCATTGGCATGAAGGTGCTGCTCGTTCTTGTTCCAGCTTTTCAACGTGTTGTTGAAAAAGCGGTTGTAGAACAGGAACAGTTTCCCGTTCACGACCTTGAACGTCTCCGGGTCCACATCCACCTGCTCGCCCTTCGCCCCCATCGCGTACGCGCACCAGCCGCCATACTGCGGCTCGTACTTCGAAGGGGCCGACCGGAACGCCACGCGGTTGGCCTCTGTAGCGAAATGATACAGAAGGCCCTCATGAACCACGGAGATATCTTTCCGGCCTTCCACCGCTTTGTTCTGCGAGAAGTAGGCCACCGGGTCGTACCCGGAGATCGCGAGGCTGGATTTAGAAAGATTATAATGCGCCCGGCGCACTTCCGGCTGGGCAACGGCACTGACGGAGAACAGCAGAAAAAGCGCTACCAACAAACGAGTCATAAGGTGATTTTTCATAGGGACGCAGCCCGCCGTTAAACCTTACATCCTGCCGCTCTTTTTTACAGGGCAGTTCCCGGTCAACCGGCTATTGAACCCGCACCGACACCGGCTGCTGCAATGCTTCCCTGAACCGGCGCAGGTAATCGAACCATTGCTGGCTGGAGCGATAAAGGCCGGCCCGGTCCCAACAGGCACCGGCATAGTAGGTAAACTCCTTTGCCTGCCGGCCTGTCAGCAGCCAGTGTTTTGGATCCTGCCTGGCCCGCACCGGCGCCGACGTACAGAGCACACCCACCCCGGTTGTGCCGGAAGCAGGATGCGTCGGTTCCCAGTAGCCCAGAACTCCTGCCTGTTCATCGAGCAGCTGAACACCCGCACTTGCTCGCCGCACAATGCCGATGGCCACCGGCAGGCTGTCGCCGGCGTTGTCATAGCGAACCGTAATGCGATTGAGTTGCGTGCCTGCGTCCAGCGATATCGTTTTATGTGCGGTCAGTAGCCGACCGGCCACCTCCCGCGCGGGATACGACAAACGGAAGGTCGTGCGCAGCGGACCGTTGTCCAGCACTTCCCATTGGTGATGATTGTGGCTGAACCAAAGGCTGTCGCCGATGTAGGGCGCCGCATCACCGGCACCCAGTGTATAACCTACCGAATAATAGTCGAGCCCGGAGCCATGGTCCTTGTGGTAATCGCCGCCGAGGTACCATTTATCGATCACCAGGCTGTCGGTGCGCTTACTCCACACATCGATGCCATACGCGTTTTCGTTGGTGGCGGCGAGGGCCTTGCCATACATGCGAAAAGCCACGCGGTTGTTCTCCCAGGCAAAATCATCCTTTCGTTCCGGCACATGCCTTCCGAAGGTCAGGGGCCGGATGGGAGCGCTGCTCTTTCGCTGCAGCAAAAGCTTCGTTTCCGCGCGGGCGGGAAGGGACACCAGCACCAGCAGGTTCTGCACCGTATTTGTACCGGCGCGCTCGAACTGGAACGGCAAGGTGGCCCCGGTGGCCGCCAGCACCACGCGGAAAGTGGCGGTGTCGACCGCCGCCGCGGCTTCCCGTATCCCGGACCACGGTATCGACACTACTTCCGTCCGCTCGAAGCCGGAAGGATTGTGCAGGGTGACCGTAGCATACGCGGGAACCGTTCCCTGCTGGGCCGCGACGCCATTGAAGACGATACAAAAAAGAAAGCTGGCGCAGCAATGTTTCATCGATCGAATCTAGGCTTTTGCAAACCAGGTGACGCGGGACGCATCTTCAAAAATGGGGGGCATTCGGGCTAGAATGCCGGATGGAGATGGCCGTTGCCGGGAATCATGCGTAGCTTGTAAGCGTCGGGATCAATCGGGCAACGACCGTTGATCTGTATCCGGCGCTGGTGAAAGCAGCGCCCCCGTTCACGTACGCGACGGTATCGCCGGCCAATCATTAAAGAACGTATAAGCGCTGATCCATGTCCTCCAAACTCTTCCCCCTCCTGCTGCTGCTGTTCCTGGGCGCCACTGCCTTCCTGCCTTCCGGCACCTGGCAATCGAAATGGGTGCGCCGCGACGCGGACGGCACGCTGCGGTATACGCCCGATGCCAACGGCAACGTGATCCCCGATTTCAGCCGTGTAGGGTATTATTCGGGCGACCACCCGATACCCGAGGTGCCGGTGGTACACACGCTTGCGCCCTCCGGGGGAGCTGATGACCGTGCGCGGATCCAGGCCGCCATCGATTCCATTGCCGGCCGGCCGGTCGATGCTGCCGGCTTCCGGGGCGCGCTGCTCCTGCAAAAAGGTACCTACCGGGTCAACGGCAGCCTCCGCATCGGCGCGAGCGGCATCGTGCTCCGGGGCGCGGGCGACGGCCCCGGGGATACCCGGCTCCTGGCTACCACCCGCAGCAAAGACCCGCTGATCGCCGTGGCAGGAAGCGGCGCGCCCGTAGAAATACGGGGCACGCGTACGGCGATCACCGACGCCTATGTTCCGGCGGGCAGCTTCTCGGTCACCGTAGCCGACGCGTCGGGACTGAAACCCGGCGACGCAGTGATCGTACTGCGCCCCGGCACCCGGCAATGGATCTCCGATCTCAGGATGGACCAGATCGTGGAGCGCCCCGGCACGCGTCAATGGCAGCCGGCAGAATACACCCTGCGCTTCGAGCGGGTCGTCACCCGCGTGTCGGGCAATACCGTGTTCCTCGACAACCCCGTGGTGATGCCGATGGAAACGAAGTACGGCGGTGGATTTCTATACCGCTATGCCTTCGAAGGGCGCATCCGCCACGTGGGTATCGAGCAATTGTATTGTGCATCGGAATACGACAGCGATACGGCGGAGAACCATGCCTGGGACGCGGTCCACTTCAGCGCGGTGGAGCAGGGCTGGGTGCGGTCGGTGACAGCACGCTATTTTGCCTACGCCTGCGTGAACCTGGCTGCTACGGCAAAGCACATCACGGTCGCGGATGCGCACTGCTCCGATCATAAGTCGGTGATCACCGGCGGCCGCCGCTACTCCTTTAACAACGACGGCCAGCTCAACCTGTTCCTGCGCTGCACGGCCACCGACGGCCGCCATGATTACGTGACCGGGGCCACGGTGCCCGGACCCAACGTCTTTGCGCACTGCACCGCCCGGCGCACGCATGCCGACATCGGCCCACACCACCGCTGGGCCATGGGAACGCTCTACGACAACATCGATACCGACGGTGAGATCAACGTGCAGGACCGCGGCCAGATGGGCACGGGCCACGGCTGGACCGGCACCACGCAGGTGCTCTGGAACTGCACCGCAAGCCGCGTGGCCGTGCAAAGCCCGTACGGTGTTTCGGGCAACAACTACTGCATCGGGCTGAAGGGAACACAATGGCCGGGGCATTTCCCCGACCGGCCACAAGGCATCTGGGAAGGGACCAACCGGAAGGGCCTGGCGCCGGCATCGTTGTATGAAGCGCAATTGCAGGCGCGTCGGTTGGCTGCGAAGGAAGAGCGACAGCGGTAGCGGATCAGCAACCGTGCTTAAGCGCAATTTTGAGTTCGAACAGCTCCAGCCTATGCGGAGACAGTCATTGCGAGGCAGCAGGCGCCGACGGCAGCCTGCAACGAAGCAATCTCCCCGTTACGTGGTGGGCTGCAAAAGAGCGCCGCTTTTGATGCACCCCGCAAGTTGTGGAGATTGTCCCGAAGCTTCGGGACGCTGCGCTTGCAATGACGGCGGCCGAAGGCTGCCGCAGAATACAGTAATAATACAGGGAACCAATCACGGGAAAAGCCGCTTCGCCTTGCGCAACTTATTGCCGCGCAGCAGGGCCTCGAGGTAATAATAATCGGCGTAGTTGAGGGGCACGTCCACCTCGCTGTTCGCTGGCTTGGAGCCCGTGCTGTGCAGCAGCAGGAACCCCTGTGCCGTGCCCACCGGCGCGCGGTAGCTGCGGGTCAGGTTCTGTACGATCTTATCGGCTACGGCACGATAGCGCCTGCCCTCTTTGCTGTAGGTGCTGAGCTCATACAAGCCCGAGGCGATCACGGCCGCGGCCGAAGCATCGCGCGGCTCGGCGGGGATCCCGGGTGCGTTGAAGTCCCAGTACGGCACGAGGTCTTTCGGCATATTCGGGTGTTGCAGCACGTAGGCCGCAACCCGCTCCGCCTGCTGCAGGTAGCGCGGGTCGCGGGTTTCGCGGTAGCACATCGTGTACCCATACAAGGCCCAGCCTTGCCCGCGGCTCCAGGCCGACGCGTCGGAGTAGCCCTGGTGGGTCGTCTTCTTACGGATGCTTCCGAAGGCGGTCGAATCGTAATCCACCACATGGTAGGAGCTGTAGTCGGGCCGGAAGTGGTTCCGCATCGTATTGTCGGCGTGGCTTACCGCGATGCGGTAGAACGAAGAGTCGCCCGAAAGCCGGGACGCCGCAAAGAGCAGCTCAAGGTTCATCATGTTGTCGATGATGACGGGGAAGTCCCATTTCTGCTTGTTGTGGTCCCAAGAGCGGAGTACGCCGGCCGTCTTGTTGAAGCGGGTACTGAGCGTGCGTGCCGATTGCAGGATGACGTCCTTGTAGCGCGGGTCGTTGGTGAGGGCATAGCCGGTACCGAAGCTGCAATACACCTTGAAGCCCATGTCGTGGGTGCCGCTGTTCCATTTTTCATTCTCGATGAGATCGGTATAGGCCTGTGCGGTTCCTTTCCATTCGGGCTTGCGGGTGTAGTCGTACAACTGCCAGAGCACCCCGGGAAAGAAGCCGCTGGTCCAGTCGCGCGCCGTCACCAGCCGGAGGGCGCCGCTGTCGAGCGTGCGCGGCGACACGAGTACACCGCCGGCGCTTCCCGGTGTTCCGCCTGCGGTAAGCGCCGAGCGGGCGGCGCGTGCTTTCGGGATGGCATCGAGCAGCACCCGCGTCTGGGCTTCGGCCGCGGCAAACACGGCCGCCATGCCCAGCGTATCGGTGCTCCGTTTCGCATGAAGCGCCTTTCCGGCAAGTGCCTTGCCCGTTTGTGCCGCTGCCGGCATGCTGCTGCTCAGGAGGGCGGCGATTGCCCAGGTATATCGGTTCGTCATCTTGTTGCGTTTGGTTGATGGGTAAGATTGTATCGGTCAGAGGTTGAGAAATACGGTAGGAAGCGTGGCTACCTGCGCGCTGGCCACCGAGCGGCCGCCGCGACGGTCGATGCGGATCAGCGCACGGCCGTTGGAAAGCTGCACGGCGCGCGAACCGGAAGGTGTGCCGAGGTTGTCGAGGAGGCGGCCGTCGCCCGCGAGCCCGAAGCGGATGAACTGGGCTGCGTCCAGGCAAAGCACGCCCTTGTCGTCCAGCACCCTGGCCTGGATCGTGACGATGCTGTCGGATTCACTCACACGCTCCAGCACCACGCGCGCCGGCTTGCCCCATTTCGCAGTTTGAAACTCGAAGTGTAGGCTGTCTTCCACTACGGTGGCGCCACGGCGCGCCCGCACCCGCACTTCGTTCGGGCCTTCCCGAAGCACGGCATTCCAGCGAAGGCCGGCCGCGGGGAAATCCTGGCTGTTGCGGGTGCGCACCCCAAGGCTGCTGCCGTTCACGAACAATTCGGCCTCCGGGCAATTCGAATAGACCTTGATCATCCTGGCTTCACCCGCGTCGCCCCAGCGCACCGGCATCGAGTGCCCGTAGATATGCGCCATCGGCTTGTCGGTCCAGTACGATTGAAACAGGTAGTAGGCCTCTTTCTTCGTAAGGTCGCGCTCCACCACGCCTTTCTGGTTCATGTAGGGCACGGGGTTGTCGGGGCGCACCGGCGTGGAGAAGTCCTTGAACGGCCATTGCGCCGTGCCGGTGAGCCAGGGCATCGTCTCCTGCTCCCTGAGGTGCCACTCGATAAGGTTGCAGATGTAAGACTCGCTCCAGTCGCCATCCTTCGACCCGCGGGCAGCATGGGCGAAACGCGCGGCGTCGCCGGAGTGATCGTTGCCGGCGGCCGGCGGCACCTGTTGCAGGGCCTTATCCGGACTCTCGGAATGACGACCCGCATGGCTGTCGCCGCCCCATTCCACATGCAGAAAATGGTCGACCTTCTCGAACTCGGCCCGCGAGATTTCTTTATAGTCGGTGTAGGTGGCGCGGTACCACCCGGCCCAGATCGAAGGCGAATACACATCCACGATGTCCTTGCAAAAGTCGCAGCGGCGGATGGCGGTCTTGCGCCCCGGGTCGAGGCGGTGCGAGAGGTCGTTGAGCTCACGCATATAGCTGCGGATGCTGTCCCTGTCGAAGGTCTCGAAATCGCCGGGCCAGTCGTTCTCGTTGCCGAGTCCCCAGATGATCACCGATGGGTGGTTGTAGTGCTGCTCGATCATGTTGGTGAGCATTTGCCTGCCCCGCTCGCGGTATACAGAGCCGCCGAGCCCGCCGCGGCACCAGGGGATCTCTTCCCACACGAGGATGCCCAGGCTGTCGCAGAGGTCGAGGATGATGCGCGACTGCTGGTAATGGCCGAGCCGGATAAAGTTCACGCCCATCTCTTTCATCAGGAGCATCTCCTGCCGCATCTGGTCTTCCGTCATGGCTGCGGCCACGCCCGCGTGGTCCTCGTGTCGGTGCGTGCCGCGCAGCAGCAGGCGCTTTCCGTTGAGCAGGAACGGTCCCTTCTTCACGAAGGTGGCCTGCCGGAAGCCGATGCGCTGACTATCGACCGACGCGACGCCGCCGGCCGTGACGGTGGTGAGCACCGTGTAGCGCGCGGGGTCCTGCACGTTCCAGAGTCGTGGCGCCCGCACCGCGAACCGCGCCAGGGGCAGGTCGCCGGAAAGATCGGCAAGCGTTTTTTCGACGCGCTGCAGCACCTTGCCGCGCGGGTCTTTGAGCACCACCGAAACGGTGGCGGGGCCGGAAGCAACCGGCGCATGGAACCGGGCGCGCACATCGAGCGAGCCCGTTTTTCCCGTGCTGTCGACCTGCGCTTCCGCAAACAGCCGGTCCACCGAAACGGCAGGCAGGTATACGAGGTTGAGGTAGCGGTAGATGCCGCCATACAAGTTGAAGTCGGAGAGGTCGGAGGGCATCAGCTCGAGGTCGCGGCCGTTGTCGGTGCGCACCGACAGCGGCACCTTGCCGTTGAACTGCTTGCGGAAGGCTTCTGTTTTCGTGAAGGCCGCCACCGCGTCGGTAATGTCGACCGAGAACTCATCGTAGCCACCCACATGGCTGCCCACTTTCGTGGTGTGGATATACACCTCCGTTTTTTGCCCTGCGCCTTCGAAGTGCAGCACGGTGCGGCCGCCGGGATACGGGTTGGCCACGGCGAGCTGCGTGCGGTACCATGCGGGCCCCTGGTAATAATTCAGGTCCGGGTCTACGGCGTCGGTGGCGTTCACGCAATGCGGCAGCGATACACGCGTCCACAGCGGCACATCCTCCGGGTTGCCGCCCTTCCTCGGGCGCACGGCCTCCCAGATGCCGCCAAGGTCCTGCCGTACGAATTCCCAGTCTTCGTTGAGGCGTACGCGCTGCTGGGCCGAGGCGCTGTGGCTGCTCCAGAGCAATAGGAGGAGAATGATACAGGTCTTCATGTTCATGTTGGGTGTAGAAAAGCCGGGCAGGCACGGGTAAAAGGAATCCGGCTGCTGCTAACAGCCGGATTCCAGGCGAGGGGCAGGTACGTTCGCTGCAATTGTTTAGTGTTGTCTCCAAATCCGGAAGACGGTATTCTTCGTGAGGCGTGAGGCGTGAGCGGGAAACGCTTTACTGTCAGACACTCACTTCTCACGCCTGACGCCTGACGCTTCACGTTGAACTCAGGACAGGTTCAATTAAAAACGATTTCTAGTGACTGTAGCGGAACGGGTGAATGGTACGGTCGAAGACGTGCACTTTGCCGTTGGTGGCGAAGTAGCCCGCCGAGCGGTCATCGGCGCGGTCGTTCACGTTGATCGGTGCATTCTGGTTGTTCACGAGCTTCAGGTTGATCTTGCCTTCGGGGTCGAAGCCGGTGCCGGTAGCAGAGTCCAGTTTGATGGTGGCTGCCGACGCGGGATCGGGGTTGGGTACGTTCCTGGTCACCACCCATCCGAGCCTCGTATCACGCGGGCTGACGGTTGTGCCGGGCGGGAGCAGCGTGGGTACGGAGACGTTGTTGATACTCAGGTTCTCGAAGGTATAATCTCCCTGGAGGATCAGGTAGGAGAAGTAGTTCTTCACGAACTGCTTCGGGTAATCGGTCCAGTAGAGCGCGGGGCGCATCGAATCGGCAGCGGGGTTCAACACCGAGCGGATCGGGTTGCCCATGGCATCCTTCACCACGATCGGGTAGTCGAAGAAGAAGCCGCCGTTGACGCGGAAGGCAGCGCCGGTACCGGTGGTGGTGCGGATCGCATTGTTGTGAAGGAAGATATAGGTGCGGCCGGCGCGCTCGAATTCGGCGAGGTCGAGCTCGGCGTACTCGAGGCCAAGCTGCATCCACTTGAAGACGGTATCCGCCCCGACGCCGGCGGAGCCGCGCGAGAGCAGGAATTGTTTTGCCGTCATGTTGATATTGGGATTGAGCGTCGACGGGCGGTATATGTGGTCCTTCTGCAGCTTATAGCAGCTGGTGAGCGCAACGGTGGCGAGCAGGACAACGGAGAGCAGGGGAAGCAATGTCTTTTTCATGCGATAAGTCTTGAGTGAGCAAAGAAAAATGCGGCGTTATTCAGAGTAGGGCGGGTTCTGCACGAGGCTCGGGTTGGCGTTGAGCACGTTGCGGTGCAGCGGCCAGAGGTAGCGGCGCTTGTCGGTACCCCAGCCGGTCTGGGCGGAGCCGGCAGCCAGCTGGCGCTCGCGCAGCATCTGGTCCATATACTGGGCTACTTTGTGCGTACGCACGAGGTCGAACCAGCGCTTGCCTTCGGCGAAGAGCTCGGAGCGGCGCTCGGCAAGAAGGGCATCTTCCATCTGATCTTCGGTGGTGAGCTGCGCCGCGGTGTAGGGCGCGAGCGTGGCGCGCTGGCGCACCAGGTTCAGGTAGCGCAGGGCATTGGCGCGGTCGCCGGTCTTGTTGAGCGCTTCGGCATAGAGCAGGAATACGTCGGAGATGCGGTACACCGGGATGTACACCGGCTTGTTGATACCCACCGCGGCATCCGCCTGCGAGCGGGTCATGTACGTACTGCGGGCATTGGTGTAGCCGGAGGGTCCGTACCACTTCAGCACGCGGTCGAAGTTGTCGCTCTTGGAGGAGTCGATGCTTTGCTTGGCGCGGGTGTCGAGGCCGGCGCGCAGCCACGAGGCGGCGCCGGTATACAGCACCCGGTCGGTGCGCATGGAGGAGAGGTTCACCGTGGTCGATACGCCCATCATGCAGGGGCAACCGTTGGCGGCCACGTCCCAGTGGATGACCCAGATGCTCTCGAGGTTGGCTGCCGGGTTGGTGAAGATCAGTTTCCAGTCGGCCGTGGAAGCGAGGTCGGCAGCGGCGCCGCCGGAGCCTGTGGCGACGGTGCCGGAGGCATTGTACACACGTCCTGTGGGGCCCTTGGCCTTGAACACATTTTTGAACCAGGTGATGGCGTTGGCGTAGTCGGGCATGATGGCGTCGTCGTGGCTGCGCCACATGTACACGTCGGCGAGCATGGCGGCGATGGCGCCCTCACCGATGTACCAGGCATTGGATGTGGCTCCCTTAGCCGTAAGCGCGTAGGCTTTTTCGAGGTCGGCGATGATCTGTGCGCGCACCTCGGTCTTCGGGGCACGCGGGCGGGCCGGGTTCTCGGAAACGTTGAGGTAAGGGGTCGTCCAGATCGGCGCATCGCCCCACACCCGCAGGATGTAGAAGTAGCACATAGCGCGCATGGCATGGCACTGCGCCAGGTAGCTGTTCAGCGTGGCATCGGAGATACGCTCGGCCACTTTTGCGTAGTTGTTGATCTCCGGGAACTTCGCGATGTTGAGGTTGGCGCGGCCGATGATGGTGTACAGCGGCCCCCAGTCGGCGTAGGTATTGCTCGGCGTGAGGCTGTTGAAGTGGATCTCGTTCGAGATGTTGTTCTGAATGTTGTTCATCATGTTGTCCGCACGCGCGTCGCCCCAGTAGGTGATGCGGTTGTTGAACTGCGACTCCCCGATCATGGTCGTCTGGAAGGCGCCATACATACCGGCCATGGCGGCATCGGCGTCGAAACGGTTGCGGAAGAACAGATCGAGGGTACCATCGGAGAGCGGGACTTCGTCGACCATTTTTTTACATCCGCCGAGAACAATGAAAAACAGTAAGCTGGCTATTGCGAGTAATTTCTTCATGACTGTCATTTTTAGAATTGAACGTTTACACCCATCCCGAACTCGCGGCGCTTCGGGTAGCGGCCGTTGTCGTCGCCGATCTGCAGCGCGTTGGTCGAGCTGAACTCGGGATCGTAGCCGGTGTAGTTGGTCCAGGTAAGCAGGTTGATACCGTACACATAGAGGCTGGCGCCGTTCATGAATGCCTTTCGGGCGGTTGCCGGCTTGAAGCGGTAGGTGAGGCGTGCGCTCGACAGGCGGATGAACGAGGCGTCTTCGAGGAAGTAGCTGTTGCCGCTGGCGCGCTGGCTGCCGCGGGTGTCGCGGTCGGGGAAATACGGGTAGGTGGCGCCTTCCTGTCCCTGGGCCACCCAGGCTCCGTATACCGCTTCCGGCAGCGCCGGACCGTTGACCGTACGGTTGTTGGTGAGGCCCTGCTTGAAGCTGTTGTACACCTTGCCGCCGATGGTGGCATTCACGATCACGTTGAGGCTAAACTGCTTGTAGGTGAAGGTATTGATCACGCCGAGGTAGAAGTCGGGCTGGGCGTTGCCGATGATGTGGCGGTCCTTGTCGTCGATGACGCCGTCGTTGTTCACGTCTTCCCACTCCGTGTCGCCCCCCAGCAGCACGAGGCCGTTGCCCCGCTTGCGGTAGATGCTGTCGGTGTAGTCCTTGCCATTGAGCTGGTAGCCCTGTACGGTCACCGTAGAACCACGGGGTGTGGCTCCGTGTACGATGTTGACACCGATGGGGGTCAGCTTGTTGCCATACTGGTCGTAGGCATTGTGCGCATCGGTGGGATACACGCCAAGGTTGTTCCAGCCGTAGAAGTTGCCCAGGCGGCCGCCCTCTTCGATGAGCCACTTGCCGATGATGAAGGGCTGCCCGCCCTGGAGGCTCAGGATCCGGCCGCGCTCGAAGGAGAGGTTGCCGTTCAGTGCCCAGGTAAAGTTGCGCGTCACGATCGGGGTCGAATTCAGCTGGAACTCGAGACCGCGGGTCTCGATGGTACCAACGTTCACTTTGGTGCCGTTGCTGAAACCGGTTTCCAGGGGAAGCGGGCGGTTGTACAGCAGATCGTGCGTGGTCTTGATATAGTATTCTACCGTGAGGTTATAGCGGCCTTTCAGGAACGAGAGATCCAAACCGAGGTTCTTTTGCTCCGTAGCCTCCCATTTGAGCCCGCGGTTGCCGAGCGTGCTTCTCAGCGAAGCGCCGGCCACACCGTTGTAGCTTTCGAGGCCCTGGGTCATGAGCTGCAGGTATTCGTAGTTGCCTACACGGTCGTTGCCCAGCTGGCCCCAGCTCACCCGCAGCTTGGCGTCGGAGAGGTAGTTGCTCGCCCAGCCCATGAAGCGCTCGTCGGAAAAGCGCCAGGCCAGCGATCCGGAAAAGAAGTTGCCGACGCGGCTTTCCGGGGCGAAGCGCGAAGTGGCGTCGCGGCGGTAGTTACCCTGCGCGATGTATCGGTCCTTGAAGCTGTAGATCACCCGGCCGAACGCGGAGGCGGTGGACACGGCCGAGCCGCTTGTGGTCTGGCGGGTCAGGTTGTCGATGAACGCACCCTTTACATAGTGCGCCGTTTCGATCACGAAATCGCGGCCCTCCATCTGGGTGATGTCGTCCTTCTCGCGCTCCTTCGATACGCCGAGCAGACCGGTGATGCTGTGCTGGCCGACCTTCTTCCGGTAGTTGAGGAAGGATTGGAACATCCAGTCGAAGCTCTTGTTCAGGTTGTTACGACCGAGGTTTGTGGTGCCGGACGTCTCCAGGAAGCGCGGCATGAAGTAGAAGCCCTGGTAACTCATCATCTGCGCGTTGAACGCGGTGGTGAACTTCAGGTCCTTGTAGATCTGGAAGTCGATCTGGTGGTTCATCTGGGCCTTCAGCGTCTCGCGCGTATTGTCTTCGAGCAGCGCGTTGGCCACCGGGTTGCGGGTGGAGTTCAGGTAGCTTGTCAGCGATCCGTCGGGGTTATAGACCCGGAGGTACGAGGGACGGAAGAACACCGAGCTGATCGAGTTGTTGACGCTGGTGAAGTTGCCGTACGACCAGGAGAACGAGAGGTTGGTCGTATACTTGAATTTCTTTGAGGCCTGGAATTCGGTGTTGATCCGCGATTGCACCGTCCGGTTCCAGGTGTTGAGTGCAATGCCGCGGTCGTTGATGTAGTTGAGGCTTGCGTAATACGTCAGCGCTTTCTGTCCGCCGCTGATGCTCATCTTGATGTCGTCGCGGTTCCCCCGGTTGCCGAGCAGCAGCTCCTGGTAATCGTTATCGGAGTTGAACGAGGGGTTGAGCGAATCGGTGAAGGTGCCGCTGGTGCCGCTCAGGTTGCCGGTCTGCATCTTGCGGTACAGGCGCAGCTCCGCGGCGTTGGCCACCTGCATTTTATGGGCAAGCCATCCGAACACTTTCGAGTATTGCACATCGAAGCGGGTCTTGCCTTCAGCGCCGCGGCGCGTGGTGATGAGGATCACACCGGCCGCCGACCGCGCTCCGTAGATGGAAGCGGAAGCAGCGTCTTTCAGCACCTCTATCCGCTCGATGTCATTGGGGTTGATGGCCCCGGCGTTGTCGGTGATAACGCCGTCCACTACGTACAGGGGCGAGTTGCCCTCGGCCGTGAAGGTGCTGGCGCCGCGGATCTGGATGGACCCTTCTGCGCCGGGCTCGCCGTTGTCGTTCATCACCAGCACACCGGCTGCCTGCCCCTGCAGGGCGTCGAACAGGTTGATGGGCTGCCGCTCCTGGATCTGCTTGTTGTTGACGGACGAGATGGAGCCGCCGATATCGCGCTTACGAACGGTCTGACCGTAACCGATCACCACGACCTCGTCGAGGTTGTTGGGCTTCTCGGTCAGGGTGATGTTCAGCGAGCGGCGGTCGCCCACCAGTTGTTCTTTCTCCACGAAGCTGACCCCGGAGAACAACAGTATCGAGCTCGCAGCGGGTACGTTGATCGAATAGGCACCCACGGAGTCGGTGGTGCTGCCGATAGTGCTTCCCTTGATGCGCACCGAGATGCCGGGCAACCGGTTGCCCCCTCCATCCCGCACGGTGCCGGCCACGCGGATCCCCTGGGCCGAAGCAGTACCCGCAAGCAGGGCCAGCACGAAGAACAACAACCAGCATCTTGTGACCTTTGCCGGCATAAGGTGAACGCGTAATCTTTCCATAAAACAGTCCGATTTAAAATAAGAAAATGATGAAGGGGAGCAGGCGTCGCCGGGTAAAGGCGCGCCACGGGAGCGCCGGCGCCAATACCGTATTAGTACGGGGCGCGTGGCTGCGTGTGTGCCCGGCGGCCCGGCCGATGACAGGGCCCGCAGGCGAGGAAGCGGAGAAAAGTCTTTTGTGTTCATATAGTAGCAGTCGTGATGTGATGTTTGTTTGCGGGCGCCGGTGTCACTCCATCCGGACCCGGCTGCGCAGGATGCCGAGCTCGAGGCCGCGGAGTTCGGCCAGCCCGCGCAGGCGGCCGATGGCCGAATACCCGGGGTTCGTTTTCTTCTTCAGGTCGTCGAGCATCTGGTGCCCGTGGTCGGGGCGCATCGGGATGCCTGTGCCGCGCTCCTGCATGATCCCGGCCACGGCGTGCAGCACTGCGTACATGTCAACGTCGCCTTCGAGGTGATTGTCTTCGAAGAAGTCGCCAAGCTCGTTGCGGCGGGTGCTCCGGAGGTGCAGGAAGTGGATACGGTCGGCGAACTGCCGCACCATGGCCGGCAGGTCGTTGTCGGGGCGCACGCCGAAAGAGCCGGTGCAGAAGCAGAGGCCGTTGGCCGGTGCCGGCACCGCTTCGAAAAGGGCGCTGAGGTCGGCGGCGGTGCTCACCACACGCGGGAGGCCCAATATGGAATAAGGAGGATCGTCGGGGTGGATGGCCAGGCGCACGCCGCATTCCTCGGCAACGGGAACGATCTCCTGGAGAAACAGGATCAGGTGGCGGCGCAGCGTAGCGGCGTCGATGCCGGCGTAGGCATCGAGGGCTTGCTGGAACTGGGCGAGGGTAAAGCTTTCCTCGCTGCCCGGCAGGCCGGCGATGATGTTGCGATGGAGGAGGGCCCGCTCCGCGTCGGTCATGGCGTCGAGGCGGGCCTGTGCCCGGGCGAGCTCTTCGGCGCTGTAGTCGGCAGCGGCACCTTTCCGGCGCAGCAGGAAAACGTCGAAGGCAATGAAGGCGGCCCGCTCGAAGCGCAGCGCCAGCGACCCGTCGGGCTGTGCGTAGGCAAGGTCGGTGCGCGTCCAGTCGAGTACGGGCATGAAGTTATACGTAACGATGCGCACGCCGCAGGCGGCGAGGTTACGTAGGCTTTGCTTGTACTGATCGATGTAGGTGGCGAAGGCGCCGCTCCGGGTCTTGATCGATTCGTGCACCGGCACGCTCTCCACCACTGGCCAGCTGAGGCCTGCGCTTTCGACGAGCGCGAGCCGGGCCTTGATCTCGTCGATGCTCCACACCGCGCCGTTGGGCAGGTGGTGCAGCGCCGTAACGACGCCGGTGCATCCCGCCTGGCGGATATCCGACAGGCGCACCGGGTCATCGGGGCCGAACCACCGCATGGTCTGCTGCATCTGGAACAAATCGGTCGTCATGCTGTCGGGTTGAAATTTGGTGGTAAAGGATTCCGGGAGTATTGCCGCCGGGCTGCCGGCCCTGTATTCCTGCCCTGCGAAGAATCGGGCAAGGCCGGACCGCGTCACAGGCCCGCTACGTTTCCGCAAGCGTGGCTGCTTTCGCTTCCACTTGGTTAAATTGATGTATTTTCTTTGTCTGCATTCTGTAGTAGTACAAGTATTTTTATGCAATCGTTATCGAAACCGTTTTCGGACGTCAGAGACCGTTACATATGGACCCAATCAACATCCGCCAGCTCGCGGAAAAACTGAATCTCTCGGTGTCAACTGTTTCGAAAGCCTTCCGGAACAGTTATGATATTAACCCGCAAACGCGTGAGCGGATCCTTGCGCTCGCACGCGAGCTCAACTACCAGCCCAACCCTGCCGCGGCCTCGCTGCGCACCCAGCAAAGCAAGACTCTTGCGGTGATCCTCCCGGCGATCGACAACACCTTCTTCGTTCAGGCGCTGAAAGGGATCGAAACGGTAGCGCGGCAGCGGGGCTATCATGTGCTCATCTACGTCAGCTACGACGACCACGACCAGGAAGTAGCGCTTACCAACAGCCTGCAGCGTGGCCGGATCGATGGTGTGCTGATGTCGATCGCCGATGCCGGCAAAGACCTGGGCCACCTGTCCGAGCTCGGGGCGAAAGGCATTCCCGTCGTGTTCTTCGACCGGGTATATGAACACGACGACCACTTCCAGGTTACGACCAACGACCGCGAAAGTGCTTACAGCGCCACTGCCCATCTCCTCGGCCTCGGCTGCCGCCGCATCGCTCACCTTACCCTCGACCGCTCGCTCTCCATCGCCGACCGCCGGCGCCAGGGCTATCTCGACGCGCTCCGGGATTACGGCATCGCTGAAGACCCGGACCTGGTGTTTGCGTGCCCGGTTGACGCCGAGCAGAAGTACGAGGCCCTCCATGCGTTCCTGGCTCGGGAGCGGCCGGAAGCGGTCTTTTCTTCGTTCGAGAACCTGGCGCTGCTCACCTACCAAGCTTGTGCGTCACTAGCGCTCCGGATACCCCAAGACCTGAAGATCATCAGCTTCTCTAACCTCGAGGCAGCGCCGCTCCTATCTCCTGCCTTGAGCACCGTACACCAGCGTGCGTATGAGATCGGCAGTTCCGCGTCCGGCATCCTGATCGACCTGATCGAGCAAAAACCGACGCCGGGATTCCGAAAGCTGTCTCTTCCTGCAACACTGGAGCTCCGTACATCTACAATCGGCTAGATCACACCGACCCCTGTTGCCTTGTTCCCCTACATCATTTCTTCTGAGCCGGATCTTTTCAGAACCCGGTCCGTATAGATCCTGCTACTTCCTGCGCATCGCGGTCTTCTGTGCCCCGTTCATCACAGCCTGCCACGTAGGATAAGTCCCGGTGGCCTGCATCGTTTTCCGGACCACGTCAATGCACCCGGCTTCGAAAAACGACGCCTGCACCAGCACCGAAAGACCTTCCGTGGGTTTGAAGGGCGCGCCGATCTCGAAGCCGGGCTCTTTGTTGGCCGCCCGCTTCTTATCGAACGCCGCTTTACTGTTGACGTACTCCGCGTGTGTCTTTTCTCCGGTGACGAAGGGGATCAGAAAATCGATGGATTTCCCGATAGAGGCTCCCGAGGGCGATGTGAAATGGTAATAGTCCTTGCGGGCCGCGCGTTGCAGCACCGTGGCCAGGCTGATCATCGGCTCCAGCGTATACACGTGGTAGTGGAGCGCATCACGCTCATGGAAGTCGTAGCCGCTGCCATCCGGCTTCAGGTTGCGCTCAATGTGCTCGGGCAACGCTTCCGCGACGTAATTCTTGTACGCCTCATGATCGAGGACGTAGGCAATGAGGCCAATGACCTTCAGGCGATGGGAATGCCAGTTGCTGAACGAGTTCTTCTTCTGCCGGTCCGCCGTGCGCATCTCTTCGTCGGCCATTTTTCCGAGCCAGCGGTCGATGGTTGCGCGCTGATCGTCCGGAACATCCTTGCGCAGCAGGTCATAGGCAAAGAACAGCTTCTCGAACTTGGAATCGTTGATCGGGTTCCCTCTTGGCTGATTCACGGTTGCCCAGGCGCTGAGGTACGCAGCTGCCTGCTGCAGGTAAGGCGGGTGGCCTTCCACCTTGTAGGCAAGGGCCAGGGCGTAGATCTTATCGATGTCTTTCAGCGCTTGCAGCGTCCGTATCTTCTTCGGGTGGGTGATCAGGTGCCCTTCTGAAACAACGGTATCTACCGGGTCGGGCATTTCGGAGAGCGCGTTATCGGCGGTGCGCTTCAGCGAGGTATAGAACCGCTGAGCGCTCGTATCCCGGGCAATCGTTTTCTTAAGCGCCACCACCTCTTTCTTCGTGAGGCCTACGGCTTGTGCGCAGGCGTCCATGAAGACCAGGGTAAACAGAGCAAGCAATACGTGTTTCATCAGCAGCATTTTCGTGGCGTTCTCCTTCGGCAGGAGGCAGATTACCTGTTCCAGTAAGCAATGGAGTTGTAAACAATCGCAGTTTGGGCAGCAACACGACCCCCTCTGTCACACCACCTTTTCTCCCTCGTCGAAGCTACCTCTTTACCCACGGGAGCGCGGGAACGCATCTCGCAAAAAAGGGGGCCGATTGCACCAATCGTCGCCGCGTCTCGGGTCACGGCTATTTATCTGGATCACACGGGTAACAGCATTACCCGGGCGATGGCTGCCGCTGCTTTTGTATACGGGAGAACAGGAACAATAAGGGCAAAGGAAGTCATCGCCTGCACAAAAGCGACCGGGATCAAGCCGCTACCCGCAATGGAGGTAAATGAATATGGGGACCCGGAAGCGATGAAGGAACTGTTGTCCCCCAATTGAAACCGCCAGAACGCCCCGGTGTGCCTTAAGTCGGAGCAAAAAAACCCCACCTTTCGGTGAGGCTATTTTAAAGCGTGGAGAAGGGCGAACAGAAGTCGAATCATTTGGAGCGGGACCTTCTGTTAGTCAATCGCTTACAAATTTGATCATTGCCGGCGACTCAGAATCATGAAGAAAGCTAGGGTAATGCACTGGATTCGGGTATTAAGCATTTTACCTATAGTATTGTCAACTTTTCCTAGAAGTGATCGCGGCCGCGTTCCTCCTTCAGATGAACTCCTTATCGTATGAAAACCAAATCCAATTTTTAATTCGCAATTCGCGAATTGAGAATTACTTTTGCGATATGCGAAAGCACAATGGGATGCGGCCTCAGGATATTGTCGTTTTGCTCAAGATCATTTGTCTGGAGCAGCAGTCGTGGCAGTTCAAGGACTTGGCATATCACTTGGCGCTCAGCCCCGCAGAAATCAGTGAGTCGCTAAACCGCAGTCACCTTGCCGGCCTGGTCGACGCGACAAAGCGAAAGGTGCACCGGTTGAGCCTGTTTGAGTTCATTTGCTATGGGCTCCAATATGTATTCCCGCAAATGCCTGGCCCTATGGTAAACGGAGTACCCACGGCGCATGCCCATCCCTATTTTGAAAAGCACTTTCATGCAGAATTCAAATATATCTGGCCACTACCAGAAGGGCGGGCGCGAGGGCTTTCCATCGAACCGCTCTACTCCGCTCTTCCCAAAATCGCTGAGCAGGACGAAAAACTGTACCTGCTTCTTGCCTGTATCGACATTGTTCGCGTCGGCCGCATACGGGAGATAAAGATGGCTACCAATGTTCTGAAGCAAAAACTCCTGATTCGTGAATCATCAGAATAACATCACACGGATTCGTGCGGTTTATCATGCGCTCGGTGATCTCTCAAACGAAGTGGTATTTGTAGGCGGCGCAACTGTATCGCTCTATGCAGACCGTGAAGCTTCGGACGTGCGGGAGACGGACGACGTGGATATCGTAGTGGAGCTCTATAGCCGCACTGGTTATGCAGCGATTGAAGAAAAGCTTCAGGGGAAAGGATTTCAACCGGATCATGAATCGAAAGTGATCTGCCGGTACAAGGTGCAAGGGATCACCGTGGACGTGATACCGATTGACGCAGACATACTAGGCTTTTCCAACAAGTGGCATGGGCAAGGTTATCAAACGGCTATGGATCACCGGCTGGACGAAGATTATACAATCCGCATTTTCACCCCGCCCTACTTTGTGGCTTCTAAGCTGGAGGCTTTCCACGGGCGCGGCAGTGGGGATGGGCGCACCAGCCATGATTTTGAGGACATCGTGTTCCTATTCAACAACCGGTCGACAATCTGGGAGGAAATGGAAGCAGCCCCAGAATCCGTACGGTCATACTTGAAGGAAGAAGCGCAAAAGCTTGTGCGGATAACGTATCTCCGTGAGTGGATATCTGCCAATCTGGAATACTCACAGGAATCCAGGGCTGACTTTATACAGGAACAGCTGGAAAACTTTGTGGCCATGGACTTCTGACTCTCTGAAAACCCCTTTACAGCCACTCAGACTAAAGAAACTGGTGTTGCCGATTGAGCTGAAAAACTACAATGTAATTTAGTTCGGGCACTTATCCAGATCAGCTTCTACTTAAGACGTGAAAGGCTCCAAATCGATATGTGGATTGACATGAGCGCATGGAAAGGGAATTATTGATACAGTCATCATAGAAATCCTCAAACACCCTAAGAGCCGAGTTTCGGATCCCATTCAGGGTTTTCTCTACAGCTACCTCATTGGCCGACTCTTCAATTTCGATGTTCTCTTCCCCCATATAACTAAATTCCGCTCCTGCATAGTCCCCCAACGGTACCGTCGGGACGCTCCAGCCAGCTTCAGGTAGGGACATAAAAAAACCCCGCGTTTCCGCGAGGCTCTTTTAAAGCGTGGAGAATGGCGAACTAAAGTCGAACCTATTCGAAACTGATCTATTGCTAATCAACAACTTATCAATTTGAGTTGGTGATCGCAACTCATCTTATAGACAGGGAGCAAGGCTAAGAACCTTCCTCATTTCAGTTTTAAGCAGTTCGACACCAGTCCTGTGCACAAAGGCCCCGATCGTCAGATCTGGGCCTTTTCAATTTGCCTGAACCGACTCCACCTCTACCCCACCCTATGCTGCGGCAATCCTGTTATATGCGCACAGTTCACCTGCTCCATCACCTGCTTCAGCTGCGCCCTGATCAACTCAATCGTATGCCTGCCGCCCGCATTTCCGAGGGCCGCAACACCGTACATAAAGCTGCGTCCTAAAAAGGTAAAGTCAGCACCAACGGCCATCGCACGGGCTACATCGGGGCCGTCCCGAAGCCCACTGTCTACCATCAGCGGAATACGGCCGGCAAAGTCGGCGACAATCGACTCAAGCGATCGGATGGAAGACTCGCCGGCATCCAGTTGGCGGCCGCCATGATTGGAAACGATCAATCCGTCTAACCCAAGCCGGACGGCCGCTGCGGCGTCCTCGCTTCCGGCAACGCCTTTCAATACCAGCTTTCCTTTCCAACGGGCGCGCAAACGAGCCACCTTCTCCTCGCTCAACCGACCATCGAAGGTCCGGTTCATGTAAAGCCCCAACTGCTTCATGCTCATACCGTCCGGCATATAGCGCTTCATGGTGGCGAATTGCGGAATGCCTTGCCGGAGCATCTGTACGCCCCAGGCCGGACATCCGAGCATCTGGGCGATATTCCGAAGCGTCATCCGCGGGGGCATGGAAAGTCCGTTCCGGATATCGCGGGGCCGGAAGCCGAACGACGGCACATCGCATAAAAGAACGAGCACCTCCACCCCGGCTGATTCCAACCGCTTCAGGATGTCTTCGGTGATCCGGTCTTCGGCCGGGTGATACAGCTGGTACCAGCAGCGCCCTTCCGTGATCTCCGCAATTTCTTCGATCGAGGCGGTGGTAACGGTACTGAGGATGAACGGAATATTCGCCTCCCGGGCAGCACGTGCTAGGATCCGGGGGGCGCCTGGCCAGATCAGCCCCTGTAGTCCGATGGGCGCGATGCCGAAGGGCGCGCTGTAGGTGTGCCCGAACAGCTCCGTGTCGAGCCGCACGCCGGTGAACGGACGCAGATACTGCGGACGTAGCTGCACCTCCCGCAACTCTCGCGTATTCCGATCGAGGTTCACATCCTCATTGCACCCACCATCCAGGTATTCGAATGCAAACCGGGGGATGCGGCGGCGCGCCCGGGCGCGCAGGTCGTCAATGGACGGGTAAGACGGATGGTAGGCAATCATACAAATCAGATCAGGAGCAACCGGAGATTCAATAGAAATACAAATCAGGCCATCACCAGGGCGTGCTCCTGATACAACTCCTGCGTCAGCATGGCTGCACCCAGGGCGCTGGCTTCCTCATCGCCGGATGTCAGCACTTCCATTTGCGGGCAAAACCTCCGGAGAAGGGTCATGAAGATCTTATTCCGGCAAAAGCCCCCCTCTACGATCAGCCGACGCACCGGCGTACGGCCTTTTGCGAGCTGGATCGACGGCAGGAGATGCCTTACCAGCGAATACATGAAATGATGATAAGCCTGCGCGGCATTGGGCTGGTGATAATACGATATGCTTTCGTGAAGGTCGTAGGCTTCCTCGGCGATAAGACCGAGGCCCTCGTCGAAGGGAAGATCATAAAAATAGGCTGGCGACTTCCCATACTCCTTGCAAAGCCCGTTGACCATGTCTTCGTGAATCTTCCCGGCGAAATAGCGCGCAGCGCGCACGGGCGCCCCTTCATAGCTCAGGTAGCAGAGGCAGTCGGCATCCAACTCGGTATCCGTTAAGGGCTCCTGGCTGAAGGGGTTGAGCGTAATGCACCAAGTACCGGTAGAGAGCAACAGAAACGGACGCTCCTCCCGCTTGAGGTGCGGTATCAGCGCGGCCGAACTATCATGAAGCCCGCGCCCGACCAGCACGGGAACACCGTTGAAAACACGCTGCGCAGCCGAGCGTGCGGCGGCAAGTGGTGCCAGCTTTTCGAGGAGCCCCTCTGCGGCAGCCCATCGATGATATTCGAGGCGCGTGAAATCCCAGAGGTGCGTATGACAGCCAACCGAAGTGATCCCGCTGTACCGTTCTTCACTGAAAAGAAAGCTGCAGAATTCAGGCAGGTGGAGGCTGTTGTGGATTTGCCGGTATACGTCGGGATGCTGCTGCTGCAACCAGTACAAGGTGAGCCCGGAGTTGAGGTGCCCCAGGGGAGGCGAGGCTGTTTGACTGGAAAATGCAGACCGCCCGCCATACCGCTCATACAATCCATGCTGCAGCGCCGGGTCGTAAGGCTTGAGGTAATTGTAAATCGGCGCAATCGGCTCGCCGGCCCGGTTGAGGTGCACAAGCGTAGCGCCATAGGCCGAAAAATTAACCCCTTTGATGCGGTATTTTGCGTGGTGCACCGCCTCCGCAAAGGTCGAAAGCATCCAGTCTTTCAACAGCACATAATCCTCGCACGGGTACAGGTCCTCATCCACTGCGCCCGGTAGTTGCACACTGCTTTTGTACACGGGCTGCAGGGCCTCATCATAGAGCAGGAATTTCTTGTTCGTTTTGCCGAGATCGAATACGGCAGTTACTTCGGTTTTCATAGTCCTGTTGCTTTTGCATGAACACCACGCCGCTGCATCAATTGTTTCCGGATGCCGTGCTGGCGGTAAAATTCAACCGGAGCGCAGGCCCCACCCTGTTCTATGCGTGCCTGCGCCACCAGCGGGCGCACATCGGTGCGATACGCATCCTGTAATAGCTCCTGGCAGCGCACCACATCGCTCGCTTCCTGCGCCTCCCGGAGCGCATCCTGGTCCACCAGCAGCGCCTGCGCATAGGATTGCAGGATTGCCTCGACGGACTGCAGCAAATCTTCCAGCGGGTCTTTAAGGTTGTGCGATGCGTCGATCATCCAGGCAAGGCCGGTGGCATGCGTCAATCCCCGGGCGTCCATCCCCTCGATCAGCTGCGAAAAGACGAGATAAAGCTGGTACGGGTTGATGCACCCTACCGTGAGGTCATCATCGCCGTACTTGGAATCGTTGAAATGAAAGCCGCCCAGCTTTTCCTCCATCAACAGCAGCGACACGATCTGCTCGATGTTGGCATTGGGAAGGTGATGGCCAAGATCAACCAATGTCTTTGCCCTGGGCCCCAGCTTGGATGCCAGCAGGTAAGCCTGTCCCCAATCGCCGATCGTCATCGAATAAAAATTCGGCTCGAAAGCCTTGTACTCCACCAGCAGGTTCCAATCGGACGGCAGCTCGGCGTAGATCGCTTCCATACTCTCCAGGGTGTTGGCGAAGGCCCGGCGAAAATTAAGCTGGCCCGGGTAGGAAGACCCATCAGCAAGCCAAAGGGCCAGCGATTGCGACCCGAGCGCCACTCCATAACGGATGACCTCCACATTGTGCGCAATCGCCTGTTTGCGAACCCGCACATCCACATGATGCAGGGAGCCATATTTGTAACTGTACGGTTGACCCGGTTGGTCCTGAAACGTATTGGAGTTGACGGCGTCGAACCTGAGCCCATAAGAGGCCGCCAGCCGCCGGATGGACTCCGGATCTTCCGGAATATCCCAGGGGATGTGCAGCGAGATCGCCCCGGATGCCCGGTTGAGCTGCTGCAGCAAGCCCACGTCTTCGATCTTTTCAGCAAGCGTGGAAGGCTCCCCTCCAAACCCGAAGCGGCCAAAGCGCGTGCCCCCGGCACCGAGGGCCCAGGAAGGTATGGCAATCTCAAACTTCCGGAGCAGGTCGATCACCTGGCGGCACTTATCGGCACCCACCTGTTCGCTTATATGTTCGAGCTCCATAGCCAGTCTCTTCCGGCGCGGCTCATTGTGTTCTTCCAGTTCAATTGCATTCACATACATAAGCTCGTATATTATCGAACGAAGGCCGCAGGGACCCCTCCATCCACATTTAAAACGTTACCTGTCGACTTGCCCAGCAGCCCGCCCACAAAGGCAAAGCAGGCATTGGCGATATCATCCGGCTCGATCACCGTTTGCAGGAGTGTGCGCCGGGCATAATACTCCGGCAGCTCGTCTACCGGCACGCCGTAGGCTTTCGCCCTGCCCTCGGCCCATCCCCCGCTCCAGATATTGGAACCGGCAATCACCGCGTCGGGATTGACAGCATTTACCCGAATGCCATCCTGTCCCAGCTCGGCAGCACTGAGCCGCGACAGGTGCAGTTGCGCTGCCTTTGCGGAGCCGTAGCCCGCGTTGTTGGGTCCACTCACCAAAGCGTTCTTACTTACGATGTTGAGGATATCACCACCCATTGCTTGCCGGCGCAGGATCTCGACGCCTTTTTGCGTTACGAGGAACTGGCCCTTCACGAGTACGTCGTACAGAAGGTCCCACTCCTGCCCGGAATGCTCCTCGATCGTTTTCGAAATGGAAAGACCGGCATTATTGACGATGATATCCAGGCCGCCAAAAGCCAGAACGGCGGCCTCCGCTGCCGAACGGATCGTATCCGGCTTTGTGACGTCGAGCGGGGCCACGATAAACTGGTCCTTGCTCAGACATTGGCGCAGCTCCTGTTCCGCTTCGAGCAGGCGCGCGGTATTCATGTCATTGATCAGCACGCAGGCGCCTTCGCGTGCGAAGCGGAGGGCAATGGCCTTTCCGATCCCACCGGCGCTTCCCGTTACCAGGGCCACCTTTCCAGACAAGGGCTTTGGTTTCGGCATCCGTTGCAGCTTCGCTTCTTCAAGCAGCCAGTATTCAATCGCAAAGGCTTCCGGGCGCGGAAGCGCGGTATACTCCGACACTGCTTCTGCACCACGCATCACATTGATGGCATTGATGTAGAATTCGGCAGCCACGCGGGCAGTGGCCTTATCTTTCGCAAAGCTGAAAAGGCCCACACCGGGATACAGGATGACCACCGGGTTTTGATCCCGCATTGGCGGGCTGTCGGCACCCCGGTGCATTTCATAGTAGGTACGGTATCCCTCCCGGTAGGATTCGAACTGGGTGACGAGCCTGTCCCGCAGCGCAGGCGCATCGGAAAGATCCGCGTCGGCGGGAAGTTCCAATACAAGAGGCGAAATCTTGGTCCGAAGAAAATGATCGGGACAGGAGGTGCCCATTGCAGCGAGGCGTTCGAGGTCATTTGAAGCGATGAATTCGAGTACCCGGTCGTCGTCGGTGAAATGCCCGATCATCGGGCGTGCCGAAGAACAGAGCCCGCGCAGCACGGGCATCAGGGCCACGGCCTGCGCCCGGCGCTCTTCCGCAGCCCGAGTTGTGCGCTTCATGCCCCCGAACACGGTGCCCTTACTCCTTGTGGCCTCGTCGATATAACGCCCGCATTGCTCAATCACATCGAGCGAGTTGACATAGCAGGCATGCGCCGAATCGCCCCAGGTAAAGAGTCCATGGCCGCCGAGCATGACCCCGATGAGGGCCGGGTGATGCTCCACGCATTCCAGCAGCTTCAGCCCGAGGTCGAAGCCCGGACGTTGCCAATCCAGCCAGCCGATCTTTCCGTCGAACAACTCCCGGGTGATCTGCTTTCCGTCGCGGGCGGCCGCGATGGCGATCGCGGCATCGGGATGGAGGTGATCGATGTGTTTGAAGGGCAGCAACCCATGCAGCGGCGTGTCGATCGAAGGCGCTTTTGACGCGAGGTCAAAAATGCAGTGCTGCAGCAGTTCCACCATTTCATCCTCGTGTTCGCGGCCGCGATACACCTTGCGAAGCCGGTGCAAACGGTCTACGTACAATCCCGCAAGTCCGTCCCGGGTGAGCGTACCGATATCGCCGCCTGAGCCTTTTACCCAGAGCACTTCGGTATCGTGCCCGGTAAGCGGGTCGCGTTCCGTTGTCTTGCAGGAAGTGTTCCCGCCGCCATAGTTCGTGATCCGGAGATCAGCGCCCAGCAGGTTCGATCGATAGATCAAAAGCCCTACTTCGTCGCCCGCTAGTTCGGCGGCCCGGGCCTCATCCCACAAATAGCTTACATGTTTATAAACGGTTGTCATATGTCTTCTGTTTTGACGGAGAAATTTTCATACAGCGCTTTTTCTGCTGAATGAGCATTTTCAGAAACGCCGACGGGCACGGGAACATGCGGAAGAGTAAGACTCCAATGACTCTGGTGCGGATGCTGTCCTGCAAAATCCTTGAGTCCGAACTGAAGCCGGGTTTCGTCGATGACGCAGGTGAGTCGGATGCAAATACTGTTTCTTCCCGGCCGGAAAAAATGCCGGAAGCTGTGCGCGCCAGGCCAGCAGCGGCGAATCTCCCGGGAGCGGTATACGACTTTTTCATTGATGAAGACGTCGAACAAGCCGGTACAGCCCATGCTGATCCATTTTTCCGCAGCGGCAACCAGCTCTACCTCGGCATATAAGTACAAGGTGCGCTCGCCTTTGCCATATCCTTGCTGGAGCGGAATCTCGAAAGAAGCGCAATGAACGCGCGCCACCTCAAAGGGGCAGCGATCCCAATTTCCAGCGCGCGCGATGCGCGCTACTTCCTGCGGCGAGAGGAAGCTCGTGTCGGTATCCACCGCATCATGGTTCATATACTGCACCGAGGGAAGGCCGCTCGCGCCGTGATCGGGAAACCGGGGATGGCAGGGCTCGAGTCGACGATCATCCTGAATGAACGGACCCAGCAGCAACCAATTCCCGAAGTACGGGATACCGATCTCCTCTGTACCAACCTGCGTGCCGTCAACCCAAATCGCTACAGGAGCTTTAAGCGTAGTGGCAGGTCCGTCGGGGAGGGCCACCCTGACCGGTAGTTCGAACGTCTTTCGTTCGAAAGGACCAACGTGTTGCGCGCCCGCCTTGGATTGGCCATCATCGGGTGCGGCGGCATTTCGGAGCGCTACCTGTTGCGGTGTGGCCAATAGGTTTTCATAACAAAGACGCAACAGGTGGGTATCCGGCATCCGCAAATCATCCCAGCGGGGCAACGTTGCAGTCACACTATATTTTCCTGGCGCCGGTGTACCCGCATCGTCGAAATACTTCCGGAAGCGATCGCCTTCACGGCAGGTCCACTCCGCCAGCTCGGAGATCGTAGCCGGCTTAGTAATCCCGGTGATCGCATCGCTGATGAGCAGCTCGTTGCCGACACGGCGCTTCCAAACGTCAGGGATGCGCTCATAGCCACTGATGATGCCCACCAGGGCACCTGCCGTAGCCACGATACAGTCGCTGTCGTGGCCCATGTGCAGCGCCTCCGTAATGCACGAAAAGTCGCCATTGGATCGAAACAGCGCGAACAGCGTAAACGCGATATTCATCGGCGCCGAGGTAAAGTCCGCATCGCCGTAGGCGCTCTTGATTTTCCGCACCACTACATCAGCAGGCAGGCTTTTCTGCCAGCCCTCAACGCGGTGCACCATCGTTGCCATCAGGCAGTCGGCCGGAATCACGTTCAGCGCCTGCAGCAGCACCTTCGTGACATCCTCTTCGAAGAAAGCGATTGCCGCGCAAGCCGACAGGTATTGTTCGGCGTGTACACTGAAGCCTTCATGATCGAGGCTGCCATCGATGCCGGCATAGAAAGCGGCTCGATCCGGACGTCCGGCACAGAGCATCCCCCAGATCTCGCTCCGGATGGGGCAACCCATGCTGTTTTTCCAATAGCTGTTGTTGACGCGGCCGCTTTCGGGGGGCAGGATGCCGGCCCGCAGGTTGCGCGTGGCGATACCGTATTCGTTCCAGGGGAATCCCACATGCGCCAGCCAGTGCTCCGCAAAATCACGCTCACGCACCTGCGGGCCCTTGCGCATCACCATGTCGAGCCACAGCACCTGGAGGTCAAGATCGTCGTTCGGAAAGTTGGTATCGAAAAGCGCGTCGTTGATTTCGATGTTGTTGAAGCGCTTGAAGCCTTCGATCGGCGCGCCCAGGATGCCGCCGGCACATTTGCCGACCCAGCCGCCCAGCACTTTGTCAAAATATCGTTCTTGCGTCAGTTGCATGATGTGTACTTACCGGGGTGATTTCGTTTTCTTGTCAATGAAAAAGGGCGCTGTCGAAAACCAAAGCACGGCGCCGCCGATCATGAGTGCCTTGTACTGATCGAACGAGAGGCGTCCCGCGAAAACGAGAAACGCAGGAAGTGCTGTGAGCGTAAGACCGATATATCCGGCCAGTATCAATGCCTTTCTCATACGCGTGATAATTGAACGGTTGTGGGAGAGCGTTGCATGACCTTGGAGAAAATGATATAAAGGAAGGCGGCGATGAACCAACCGGGAATGGCCATGAAGAAAAAGAAGTCGAGGTCCCACCACTCGTAGAGGAGCCAGCAAATCGCCAGGGCCCCGACCCATGTAGCCGCGACCGCCCAGTTGACGATCCCGTTGCGCTTATGGGAATAATCGCGTTCTAGATGAAGCCGGTCGAAGACATACACTTCAAGCACCACGATTGCGCCCACTGGCGCCGCGATCAGCGCAAACCACGCCAGCAGGGAATCCAGTTTGGACACCACGCCTGGAAAAGAGGCGATCACTGCCGCCAGCACGCCGAGCCAGGCGGTGATCTTCCAACGCTTCGTGTTGGGAAAGATGCCTTGCACGGCAAGACCCGCGCGGTACAGCGTGGGGTTGGCCGTCGTCCAGCCGGCGATCACTACACAGATCACACCTGCCAGACCCGCACCGATGCTGGCCACCTGCCCCGGTGTCGGGTCAGCGATGCCCGACCGCAAGGCGGCGGCGCAAAGTATTCCCGAAGAGATCCAGGCCATGAAGTGCCCGATGAACATGCCCGCGATGGAGGCGAGTCCATAATAGGACTTCCGCGCATACCGGTAGATGAACGTATCGCTCAGACCAATGTGCATGGCCGTATTGCACAGCCAGGAGAAAAACAGGATATGCCACAAGCCGTACTTGGCCATGCCGGGAGCGGGCGTGCCGGTCCAGATCGTGGTGTTCGCCACCGACCAGAAATCGCTGATGGAGTTGACACCCAGCTGTGGCAGCGTGGCGATGCCCGCGGAAAGGAACACCCAGGGCATCCAGGGCGTGCTGATCTTGGCGAAGCGCGACACCCAGTCGATTCCCTGTATCGCGATGATGGTGATGAGGGCCACCAGAACTGAAACGAGTATGATCCAGGAGGGCCCGTTGGGAAGCATCTGCGTGAAGCCGGGTGTATCGAGGCCGGCAACCAACCCGATTGCCCCGGCCGAAACGACCGCCATGAAAGCTGCAAAAGCTACCGCCTGCAGGCCGGACAATGCATTGAAGATGGACACCAGCTTGTATCCGCAAATGCGCTCCAGCTGGTAAAACAAGGTAAGCCGTGTTTTTACGGCCAGAGGAGCGCAGATAAAGGTCCAGCTCAGCGTGGCGAGGATATTCCCGAACAACAGCCCAAGCACCACATCGGTGGCCGATGCGCCATGCAGTACAAACAAGGGCCCGATCACGAACTCGGTACCGGCGATGTGCTCGCCGGCCACGAGGGCAAGAAAGTCCTTGAATCCTTTTGTCTTATGTTCCGGCACCGGCTGCCGCTCGTAGTCGTTGATCGCGTCCAGCTGTTGGTTCAGCGACGCCTTTGGCTGTTCACTCATGGAGTTCGTAGGGTTTAGTCAATGTCTTTTACGCAGCGGAAGCCCACGTGCATCAGCGACGATTCGGGTGATGATCCGGAACGCGCGGTGATCCGGTAGCTAGGGCACCAGCCCGGCTCGTAACAAATCGTATCACGGCTCTCTTTCCCGTGCGCCTGGAAAAGGGCCGCCATCGAAATAGCGGCCCGTCACGATTGCTAGTGTATTCATGAGAAAAACTATCTATCCTGGGTTCTGCGCGCCGGTTCCCAACTGCGGGTTGAGGGTCAAGTCGTCGAGCGCGATCTTCAGCAGGATGCGGTTTGCGTTCCACGCGAATGTTTGTGTGCCCCGGATAAGGGGGGCCACTTCCGCAGCCGGGTACACCGGGCCGTTTTGCGCGTTATACGCAGCCATGCGCTTCCAGCTCCAGAACTCGTCGCCTTCAAATAAAAGTTCGCGTCTCCGCTCCTGAACGATTTCGGCAATGAGTCCGGCCTGCGTTCCGCCAATCGCGGGGTGCGCAAGGGTCCGGTCGGCGTATCCCGTAATTGCTCTCCGCCGTATCAAATTGTAATCGGCCAGGGCATCCGCCAGGTTTCCCTGCACGGCATTGATCTCGGCGCGCATGATCACCAGGTCGGCCGCGCGGAGCAGGGGAAGCGACTGCATCCCGATCAGCGTTTGCTGTGTCTGCAAGCCCCACTTTTGCGAGAAGCGTTGGTTACCCACGCCGCCTGTAAACGAAAAGTTGGCGGTCAGTTCCGTGAAGCGGCGGTCATTCAGCGGGTCGTCGAATAAGGGGCTGGTGTTCACCGGTGACCCTGCAGGCGGATTGGGTGTGGGACGTGCGAGGAACCAGCGGGCCTGCCCGCGGTTGAACGGATTGCCGCCACTTTCACTTGTAAGGTTTTGCGACGCGGTGGTATATCCTTGCGTGGCCGACGTGTTGTTGACCAGCCGCAGGATCTCCTCGGAATTGGCAGGAGGCGCCTGAAATCCCACTGCGTTGAACGGGACTTTTACGTCTGTTTGAAGGGCAAATGTTCTTCCACCGGTTTCCGGCGTCGAAGCGATGGCTCCGGGTGTCGGGCCGAGCACCCGGTTGATCAGCTCTTTTGCCTTCTGGTACGATGCCGGTGTCGCCTGCTGAAAGTTCACTTTGGCCTGCAGGGCGATTGCGGCCGCTTTGCTGGCCCGGAAGCGGTAGGCCGGATAGGCTGCATGCTGCACCGGGTCGTAGTTTGCCGGCAACAACAAGGTCGCCGAATCCAGGTCGTTCAGGATACGCCTGTAGGCGTCTTCGACGCTGCTACGCCCAACACCTACCGTGCCGTCGCGCGAGATATCCAGCGCGAGCATAATCCCTCCGCCGGCCGCGTTGGAATTATGTCCGTACTGGTGGCCCCAATACCGTACCGCCTGAAAAAAGCAGAGGGCACGAATGAAGTAGGCTTCCCCTAGGAGCCGGCCTTTTTGTATCGGGAAGTCGGCGTCCTGAGGAGGATCGTATTGTGCATAATACAATACGCTATTGGCCATGGCGATGCTCGCATAGAGGTTTCGGGAAAGACGGCCCAGCGCGGCGTTGTCTTCAAGCAGGCTGAAGTTGTAGGCGAGGTTGGTTACGGCTGCCGCGCTGCTTTGCGGTGAGGGAAAGGTGGTGCGGCCACTGGCCATCGCCTCCGCAAACAGGATGTGGTCGAACCCGGAAGCAAACTGGAGGTTGCCGGCGCCCTGCGCGATCCAGCGACCGTAAGCCCCGTTGATCAGTCCATCGAGGTTGGAGGTGCTCTTGTTGATCTCGCTGGATGCGAGCTCGAACGTAGGTGGCAGTTCCAATTTTTTGCAACTGCCCACAGCAATGAGGAAAGCGGTCGTGGCAAAAAGAAATATCTTTTTCATGAAAGTTGTTTTGTTTGATTAGAAACCGAGTTGCAGACCGAAAGTGATGTTGCGTGCCTGCGGCGGCTCACTGTTCGTTTGCCCGGCGGCGATGTTCTGCGGCTGGTTGTTGAAATCCTGGAAACCGATCGTGCCCACCACTTCGGGATCCCATCCGGGAAACTTTGTAAACAATAAAAGGTTGGTGGCATTTACGAAGAAATTCACACGGTCCATGCGCAGACGGCGGGTCAACGTTACCGGCAGGTTGTAGGACAGGCGAACGTTGCGCAGCCGGATGAAATCTCCCCGGTACAAGAAGCGGGTAGATTGCTGGTTCTGCGTGATCGGATTGAAAAACACGCCGGGATTGCTCGCGATATCGCCCGGACGCTGCCAGCGGTTTTCGACAAACTCCCGGCGTACATTCCGGTAAGTCTGCAGCATGAAGGCCTGTGTGCGCGCGCCTTCATCATAGATCCAGTTGCCCTGGTTGAAAGTAAACAGGAAGGCAAAACTGAGTCCTTTGTAGCTCAGCGTATTGGAGAGGCCGCCGGACCATACGGGTAACCCGGGTTTCCCATTGACAGGCGCGGAAATGCCTTCCCAGTTAACGTTGGTGGTGGTGCCGTTGATCCTCCCGAATGGGTCCACTACAATCCGATTATTGGGATCGTGAACGGGATAACCGTTAGCGTCGAGCACCTCTTTGCCGTCCTTCTGCATTCTGCCGGCATATACCTCGAAGCCCGTTTGCGGATCAACACCCAGATACATCGGTAGCCAGTAGGTCGACAAGGGCATGCCCACGAAGGTCCGGTTCACGCCGAAAGCCACTGCCGTCGGTGCCAGTCCGCCAAGGCTCACCACCTCATTCTGGTTGTACGCTGCGTTCAGGTCAACCTGCCACTTGAAGTTTTTTCCATCAATGATCTTGCTGCCGATATTGAGCTCGATGCCATCGTTGCGCAGGGAGGCGATGTTGGCGAAGTTGCGGCCGCCGACGATTCCCGAGGCAGGCGGCGGCGCGGCCCCGAGAATAAGGTCGCTCGTATTGCGGCGGTAATAATTAACGGAGCCATTGATCCGGTTGCGAAAAAATCCGAAATCGAGGGCCAGGTCAATCATCTCGGTACGCTCCCAACGGATGTTGTCGGCCAGTGCCGGAACCCGCCGGAACGGGTAGCCGATAGCCCCTCCGTAGAAGGCCCCGCCGATACCATAGCCGCCATAGGCGATCGGCTCTACACCGCCCGGGTTGGAGTTGCCCGTGAGGCCCCAGCTTGCGCGAAGTTTCAGGAGACTGACGGCTTTGCTGCTGCGGAGGAAAGACTCTTCGCTGAGCACCCACCCGGCAGAGAGTGACGGAAAGTTGGCCCAGCGGTTGTTTGCGCCAAAGCGGGACGAACCGTCGCGGCGGACGCTGGCGCCCAGCAAATATTTGCGTTTGTAGTTGTAATTCACGCGACCAAAAAACGACAGGTAGGAGAACTCATCGAGACGGTCCTGGGCGGATATCTGCCCTGCCACCTGTGTTGTATTCAGCGTGGGTGCCGCCGGCAGCAGGTTGCCCTGGATCCAGCTGCTCCGGGTTGTACTGCCGGTGTATTGCGAGCCGGCGACCACGTCGAAGCTATGGTCTTTGTACCCCGTCTTATAGGTAAAGTAGGTATTCGTGTTAAGTGTGTTGGACGACCGGGAGCGGGAGTCGGCGACTCCCTGCAACGTGCCCTGGGTTCCGCCGGCCGTGATCGTCGGATTCATATAGAGGCGGTTCACCTGGTTCACAAAATCAGTACCCACTTCCGATCGGAAGGTGAGTCCGCGGGTGATGGTATACTCACCATATATATTGGCCAGGTAGCGTTGCTGCTCTACGGTGTTGAAGTATAAGTTCTCGTCGAGGTAAACCAGGTTATTGACGGTCTGCGGTACGCCAAACAATGTTCCGTTCGGGTTCCGCTTCGGGAAGATGGGCAGCACGCTGTTCGTGGCATTCAGAAAGCCTCCGGGGTTAAAGCCTCCGGCAAATTGCGACAGGGGGCCGATTGGATACACACCGTTTTTTGAATAGCTGCCCGAAACCTGCGTTCCGATCTTGAACCGGTCGTTGATCCGGTGGTCGACGTTAGCGCGGCCGGAAAAACGCTTGAAGTCATTGCGGTGGAGAATCCCTTCCTCCCCCTGGTAATTGCCACTCAGGAAAAACTGGGTGCGGTCGTTCCCGCCTGCAGCGCTGATGCTGGATGTGATCACCTTACCCTTTCTGAACACGTCTTCAAAATGGTTGATGTTTTGTGCGGCAGTCTGCGCTGCCACCGAGCTATCATAATTGAGCGGCGGCACCGCATTCGAAAACCACTGGTTATAGCCGCCGTTAAGCCAGATGGCCGGTACGCCCCCGAGGTTTCCCTGGAAGGTAATGCCGGTAGCCAGCGAGTTCCGGATTGACTCCGCGCGCAGGTCCATGTATTCCTTGCCGTTCAGATAGTCTACCTTGTTGGTCGCTTCGTTGAAGCCATAAGAAACGTTGACGTTGATGCGGGTCTTGCCTGACTTGCCCTTTTTGGTCGTGATGAGTAGCACACCGTTGGCAGCACGGGCGCCGTAGATTGCGGAGGCAGCAGCGTCCTTCAGTACTTCGATGGACTCGACGTCGTTCGGATCGATGTTGGACATGGGATTAGCCGGTGGCGCTCCGCCGCGACCGGTGTTGGCAAACAAACCGGAGTTCTCCGCATCGACCGGCACACCATCGATAATATAGAGCGGGTCGCCGCTGGAAAAAATCGAGCCCGTACCACGCACCCGCACCCGCACGGGAGCGCCTGCCATACCGCTGGAGTTGGCTACACTAAGACCGGGAGCCAACCCCTGGAGGGCGCTCTGAAAATTCGTGGAGGCGATCTGCGCCACTTCATCGCCCCTGATCCTGGAGACGGATCCGGTGAGCGTGCGGCGCGATTGCGTACCGAAACCAACCACCACGACGTCTTCAAGCATCGCCGATGTGGACTCCAGCTGAATGGTGAGGCTGGCCCGATTGCCGACGGCGACCTCGCTGGCGGGATAGCCGACCCCCGAAACAACGAGTCGGGCATTCCGGGGCACGAGTAAGGTGAATTTCCCGGAGCGGTCGGTTGTCGTACCGGTATTCCGGTCTGATGCAACGGAGACGCTGATTCCTTCAAGAGGCTGTTTGTCGGAACGGGAAACGACCGTGCCGGAAACCGTAACCCGGTCCTGCCCGAAGACGACGGCAGAACAAAGGAGCGCTAATAGCAGCAACCATCTTTTCATCATAGCAAACATTTTTTGGACTGTTGATTGAGTATCCAAAATAGCCTGGCAGATGTGCTGGAGCGCTCCTATTTCACAAATAATACTGCTGTATTTGAGAAATAAGGGAACAAAAGGGCTTACGAAGCCTCGATATTCGCTTTTTGAAACTGACGCGGGGTGGTTCCGGTGTATTTCTTGAAATTGGTATAAAAAACCGATTCGGAATGAAAGCCGCAATCCATGGCGATGGAAAACATCTTGTTCTTGCTCGTCTTGCTGTCGAGCAGCATCCGTTTGGCTTCGTCGATCCGGTAGGTGTTGACGAATTCGGTGAAGGACTTGCCCAGGTATTTGTTTAGCAAAATGGAAAGCTGGTACGACTGGATGCCGATGGCTTTGGCCATTTTCTTTTCATCGAGGTCGGTGTCGATAAACAGCCGGTCGGTCTGCATCACAGTGGAAAGTCGCTCCAGGTACACATCGGCTTCCTCCTGTGTCACCAGTTGCTTCTTTCCCTTGGTCTCGGTCGCGCCCGCGAGTTTCTCGAGCCGGAATGTATTGGCTTCCTTTAGCCCGAAATAACCGACTGCCAGCAGTGCCACGGTCTCCACGAAAATAAAAAAGGGCTCATAGAGGGCATTGAACAGCGGTGTCCGGTCGTTGAAGAACAACTTTTTGGATACCACCATGATGGCTTCCACGCCTTTTACCAGTATGATCGAAACGAGCAGGTAAAGCCAGAAGTCGATATTCAGCTTCAGGTTCTTGAACTTGGTCTTGTACGCCGATATCTCTTTCCAGATCAAAGCGGAATATAGAAACAAGGAAAGCGAGGTGAGCGACACCACGGTTGCGTGGTTCGGCACCCTCAGGTAATTCGTGGCATTCAACGGCCCGATGATTACGCTTTGGAACAAGACGAAATAGATCAGGAAGAGAAAGGCGGGCACAAAATGAAGTGGCCAGCGGGCGGGGAGGCGCAACCGGAAGATCTGGTGGTAATATAATAGAAGTAGCGGGCCAAGGCAGAAGTGCACGAACTCGGTTACCACGAACAATTGCGGGTGCGAATCCATGTATCCACCGAAGCGCAGCAGCAGCTGCGACCCAATCAGGGAGAAATTGAACAGAAAAAACAGCGAAAGAAACAAGTTGCTCCTGTTGCGAAACACTCCATAGATACTCATGGCGATCATCAAATTCTGCAGACACGCCCAGATGTACAAGCCTTGAATCACTGTTTCTTTCTGTTTTATTGATGAAAAACGACTCTGTTTTTGCAAAACCAAACCGATAGCCACCGGTGAGCCGCGTACTTTGGAAAAGCCGCCGCTATATGAACCGACAACTTTTTTACCCGACGCTATGTCTGTTGCTTCCTGCACTGGCGCAGGCGCAATTAACCGACCGTAACGGAGGACTTCCCTTCCGGTACACCCATAACCAATTGCAATTTAGACTCTTTGCTCCAAACGCCAAAGAAGTTCGACTGGCCGGCTGGGATATCGTCAGCTACACCGGAAATGCGCGAAGCGGGGAAAAGAGTTTCCCGGGTATTCCTTTGCGCAAAGACAGCGCGGGCACCTGGACCGTCACCTTGCCTAACATGGACCCGAACCCCTACCAGTATTTCTATTGGGTGGACGGCGTGCGCACGCTCGACCCCGGCAACCGGAACACGCTCACTACGTACCAACAGCCTTTTTCCGTGGCGGAGGTCACCCGGCCTGGTAAGCCAGCGTTCTGGCAGCGACAAGCTGTGCCGCACGGAACCGTGCATCACCTCACTTATTTTTCGCAGGTGCTGCAAACCGAACGCCCACTGGTGGTGTATACCCCGCCGGGATACGAAACAGGCAGGGCTCTCTACCCGGTGCTGTACCTGCTGCATGGTGCCGGCGAAATAGCCGGATCGTGGATCGAAGCCGGAAAAGCGAATCAGATCGCCGACAACCTCATCGCGCAGGGACGTGCGCGCCCCTGCCTCATTGTTATGCCGCTGGGCCACCCCGACGGCCTCGACGGACGTGTGGACAGCAACCTGCTCGCCGGCCCGCATCGGTTTAGCTGGATGGAAAAGGAGCTGCTGGAAAACATCATCCCGCTGACGGAACGGAAGTTCCGTGCCCGGCGCGACCAGCGATACCGGGCGCTGGCAGGCCTGTCCATGGGCGCTGCGCAAACCACCTACATCGGCCTGCGCCATCCCAACCTGTTTGACTATATAGGCATCTTCAGCGCGGGCGACAAAAACCTGCGCGGCAACCATGCCGGCTTCATGTCCGATCCGGCGAAAGCAAACCGGGAACTCAAGCTGCTGTTCCTGGGCGTTGGCGACCGCGACCGGGTTGGCCATACGCCGGGTGAAGGGGAAAGCGGCATTTACCATCAATGCAAGAACATGAGCGAGCAGCTTTCCGCAAGCGGCATCCGGCACCGGCTCAGGATCCTGCCCGAAACCGATCACACGTGGTATGCCTGGCGCCGGCTACTCCATGACGATTTTCTACCGGCCCTCTGGAAATAAAAAATGACCATGAAGAAAATGTTGCTTGCCTTTGTCCTGTTGATCGGGACCCGCGTATCCGGCCAGTCGCCGGCAACCTATGTCAATCCCTTTATCGGTACCGCCAATAAAGGCAATACCCACCCGGGAGCGGTGTTGCCCTGGGGCATGGTATCGGTTTCCCCCCACAGCACCGCGCAGTTCAAAGGCGCCGCCTACTACGAGGCCGGCCAGCCCTTCATCTACGGCTTCGGTCATGTGCAGTTGTCGGGCGTGGGCTGCAACGACGCCGGCAACATCGTGCTGATGCCGGTGGCAAGTGGCTTACCGTTCCTGGCAGCCGAAGACCGCAAATCGGCTTACCGCAACGAAGTGGCCCGGGCCGGATATTACAGCTGCTACCTGGAAAAGCCGGCAGTTCACACCGAAGCAACCGCCACGCAGCGCACGGGCCGGTCGCGCTTCTTCTTCGACGGACCGACGGGCGGAGTGGTCCTGGACCTGGCGCAGAACAAAAGCAGTGTGCGCGGGGGCTATATCCGGAAGCTCGGCGACACCGAAATAGAAGGTTACCAATGGAGCGGCCGTTTCTGCGACATGCCGCTCACGCGGCGGGTGTACTTTGTGCTCCGGGCAAAAACGACCGGTGGGCGGATCCGGCTTTTCAACAACGGCCGGCTGGTAGCGGAAGATAGCGTTGCCGGGGCCGGCGCGGGAATGATCCTGGAGGGCAGCGCGCCCGACCGGCTGGAGATGGAAATTTCGGTGGGCGTTTCCTTTGTCAGCACAGAAAACGCCCGGATGAACCTCATCACTGAGCAAGGCCGTCACTCCTTCGACGCGCTGCGACAGGCCGCCTTCCGGAGCTGGGACGCGGCGCTGTCGCGGATCGCATTGGAAGGGGGCACCACCGACGACAAAACCAAATTTTATACGGCCTACTACCACACCCTGTTGTCGCCGGTAATAGTTAACGATGTGAACGGCGAATACCTGAGTATGCAAACGGACTCCGCTCAAAGCCGGCGGCCTCAGAAAAGCAGGGGAGCACATTTCTCCGTGTTTTCTCTCTGGGACACCTACCGCACGGTACACCCGTTTCTTACCCTGATGCATCCGCAACAACAGGAAGCTATCCTTCATTCGATGCTACGGATGTACCGGGAAGGAGGATGGCTGCCCAAGTGGGAGCTCTACGGACAGGAAAGCTGGGTGATGGTGGGCGACCCCGCCCCGATCGTTATCGCCGACAGCTACATAAAAGGACTGAAAAACATCGACGTGCCGCTTGCCTGGGAGGCCATGCGGAAAGGCAGCCTGCAAACGAGACCCCAGAATATGCTGCGGCCCGGGAATAAGGATTACTGGCAATTGGGCTATGTACCGATCGACCGCCGCGGGGGCAGCGACAGCACCCTCTTCACCTGGACGAACGGCTATGTATGGGGGCCTGTATCCACTTCGCTCGAATACCACCTGGCCGACTTCAGCGTGGGCACGTTTGCACAGGCCATCGGGAAAAAAAAGGAAAGCCGGAGGTGGCTCGAACAAAGCAACCGCTTCCGCAGCCTGTTTCACCCTGTCAGCAAAATGTTCCGCCCCCGCCGGGCAGACGGCAGCTGGCTGACACCGTTCGATTCGAAAAACCGGGAATACGACATTCGCTGGAAAGGCAGCGGCGGGCATGGTTATGTGGAGGGGGACGCATGGATCTACCGCTTTTTTGCATCGCACAACATGCCCGGGGTGATCCGCCTGTACGGCGGCGCAAAGGCATTCACCGACAGCCTGCGGCAGCTGTTCGAAGGCGGCCACTTCGACATGACCAATGAGCCGGATATCAGCTACCCCTACCTGTTCAATTACGTAAAAGGCGAAGAATGGCGCACCCAGAAGACGGTGAGCGAGTGCGTCGCGAAATACTTCAGCAATGCTCCGGGCGGGATTCCCGGAAACGACGACGCCGGCACGCTGAGCGCCTGGCTCCTGTTTGCCATGATCGGAATTTACCCCGACTGCCCAGGCAAAGTAGCTTACCAGATCAATACGCCCGCCTTTGATAAGATAACCCTGACCCTCACGTCGCGCTACCATGCGGGAAAGCAGTTTGTCATCGAAAAAAAAGGAACGGGATCCACGATCAAACGCATGCACCTGAACGGAACGCTGTTGACACGATATACGCTGGATCACCACGAGATCACCAACGGCGGTAAACTGACCATCGAGATGGGACCCGACGAGGAAGCCGCGGCCGCGCCTGCCAGGTGATGCCCCTAGCCACCTTCGAACCGGCGTACCATCGTCCCGGATGGCGAACACATCCCATCGCGCGGTCAAAAAAATACGACCGGAAACAAAGCGCGCGCTCCGCGCCATGTCCTCGTTGATTCATAAACAGCCAAGGAATGAAAAAGCTCTTCTTATTGTTAGTGACGCTTCCCTCGCGCACCGATGCCCAGTGGGTGAACACCAATCCGGGCGCCGGCGGACAGATACAACACCTTACCTGTCATCCAACCATTGCCGGACGCATGTATTTCGCCTCCGACGTGGAGGGATTCTACCAGTCGAACGATTTCGGGCGCAGCTGGCACTACAAAGGACAAACCACGCCTACCCACAACACCTTCATCATCCAGGGCGAGCCCCATAATGCAAACCGGATCTACGGCGGGTTCCAGCAAGGCTTCGCCATCAGCGACGACAATGCCCGAACGTGGCGGCGCATCACCCTGCCCACCGCCAGCCCCAATATGTCGGTGGCCACGATCGAAATTGACCCGAAGGATCCGAACATCGTTTTCGTGGCGAATAGCTGGCTCGAAGACAACCCGCCCGCGGCGACTTACAACGCCCAATCGGGCGAGACGGAACCGGCCGTGGCAAAAAACGGCGGCATCATTGGCACCCGTAAGATCTGGCACAGCCGCGATCGCGGCGCTACGTGGACCATGAGCTACTATTTTCCGAAACAAAGCACCGGCGACCGGAACGTATATACGATATCCATTCACCCGACCGTACCAGGCCGGGTAGTGATCGCCAACGACTCGGCGCTTGTAGAAACCACCGATGGTGGCAGCAGCTGGAAGGCGCTCCCCGCTCCCGCCGGCGCCATCGTTTGCCAGGGGGGCGACTTCTCTCCCGATGGCAACTGGCTGTATGCGGTCTATAACCGGAACACGCCCGGCGGCATGCGCTCCGGCCTGTTTGTTCGGAGCTACCCGGACGGCGACTGGCAGGAAATTCAACCAGATAGCAGCAACCCCCTGAAAGACCTCCGGCAAACCGTTTGGCGACCGGTGGTGTTCAAGAAATCGGGTGCGCAACGGCACTATGTGCTCATGGGCGGTTATGAGCGCGGCGGCGTGGTGGGCCTGTACGAAGCCGAGGTGAACCTGTCCGGCAAAGCAACGGCGGGTGGTTCAATACGAATGGCACTGAATTACCGCGCGCGACAAGACGTTTCTTTCGACGTAGGCTGGAACGCCTACCAGAATTATACCCGAACCTATTGCTACTTCCCGCCCGCCTGGAAGCATACCGACAACCAGGAACGAGGCGCACTGGTGATGGCCCAACAGTCGTTTTTTGTGGGCGACCTCGCCCGCCTCCACAACTGGCGCATCAGCAGTACCCATTACATACGCAGCTTCCGGCTGCCCGATAATCAACTGGTGCGGATGTACCGCACCAACGGCACCGCCTCCACAGTCAACTGGGACGTAGCGGGCTATAAGAACTATGTGGCCCAGGCGCAAGCCGACAATGCCCTGGTGGAAAGCTACGACGGTGGCCGGTCGTGGTACCAGAACAATCCGCCTCTCCCAAGCATCCAGGGCAATTGCGATGCGGTGGCCGTTGCGTTGCTCGACACACCTGTCGTTTTCGCCAGTACTCAAAATGGGTACGGAGGCGCACTCAACTTCGGCACCGGTGTGCTGCGTTTTAAAACACTGACTAATCTGAACGGTCCAACCGACAGGTGGCAAGAACTCATAAATACCACCTTCGTAAACGGGGAGCCGGCAAGGGAAGCCGATCTGAAGGGGCTCGCTCCGGTCAACAACCGCATCGTTTCCATCGCTTCCGATCCGCATGATCCGCGGCGGCTTTTTATTGCCTGCGCGTCAGGGAGCAGCAGCACAGCGCCGCACAGTGTAAGCAACGGCGGCGTCTATGTATGCGACGACATACAAGCCCTGATCGGCAACCCCGGCAATCCAGCTTTTTACTTCCGCAACATCGGCACAGGCGGCCCCGGCGACCGCAACACGCGTAAGGTAGTGGCCGACGCCCACCGCCCCGGTATCCTATACGCCCGTTCCCTGTCGGGCACCCACCGCGGCGAACGACAACCCGACGGATCGTACCGGTGGTACTCCCTCCGGATCGAGGGGTCGGAAGCGGGACTTACGGGCAGCTACCAAAGCCTCGACGATCTCAATACCTGGGCCGGAAACGACAGCAGCTATCTTGCCCTTACCCGAACCAATCCCAACGACGGCCAGAATGAGCTTTGGCTATCGGCCGATGAGGGACGCAGCTTTCGAAAGATCCTGGACAAAGCCCTTAGCTTCAGGATCCGGCGCCCTGCGGGTGATTGGTATAGCGAGGATATTCCGGTAACGATCAACGGAGTTTGCGGCTACGGCAAGAACGTATTCGCCGCCGTTTTTGTACGCCGGCCCGGCCTGTCCAAAGGCATCTCTTACCTGAAAGGCACCATCCGCAAAGACGGCTCCATCACGTGGGCGGACTGGACCGGCAAATTCACCGACATCAACTCGAGCGATCTCGAGTTCCCCGTTATCCGGAACAGCAAAATATGGCTGGATGAGAAAAAGAAACCCTTTTTATGGACCGCCACGCATGGCAGCGGAAGCTGGAAGCGGGAAATCAAGCCCTGACCACGCTCTCCGCGGGTCCGCCCTTCGTAGGCGCAAACAAAGGGCGGGATGCACGGAAAAAGACTTTGGCCAGTGGCATTGGGGAAGCAGCCCGAAGGCCTCAGCGCCGGATGACTTCTATCGCATTCAAGATCGTTTGCCCCTTCAACGGTACGAAGGACACGGTGATGCCTTTTTTGTTTCGCACCTCCACGTCGGTCGCGGTTTGAAAAGCCTGCCGGGGCAATAATTCCTTTTGGTTGCTCAGGCCTTTCCACACCAGGAGGCCGTTAACAATTACGTCGAAAGAGCGCTCGGGCGCCGGCGCCGGGTTACGCATCCGGTTTTCGCCCAGTTCGGCAAAATGCAGCACCACGCGGTAATTCCCATCGGGTACGTCTGCCCGGAAAGCCTCGATATTGACACGCTGCGTTGCATACACCGGATCGAGACCGGTACCCAGAATGGCCCGGTTACTACCGTAAGGAATCTGATCGCTATCACGCAACCGGTACAACTCGCCTCCGATATATCCCCAGCTGTTCGCTTTGTATTCCTGCTCGGGCAACCAAACGGTACGCCCTGCGCCATCACTGGTTTGCCGCCTATCGCCCAGGCTAACATGCAGGTCCTTAAACGGAAGCGGGGAGGCATAGGAAGCGGGCTGCAGCTCAAAGTCGATATCCACCGCATCCGAGGCCCCCTGAGGCGATCTTACCTCAAGCTTGTTCCTGCCGTCGACAAACGGCACCATCAGCCGGCACCGCCGGTCGACGGCCTTGACCGATGCAAACTTTTTCCCGTTGAGGTAAGCGGTCACAAAGGGTTGATTAGTGTACACGTCCACCGGCTGCAAGCTATGCTGATCAACCCCCGACACCGAGAGGCCACTCCGCAGCTTCCATTCGCGGCTGCCGATCCGCACAACCGGCTCCTTGCCAAACCGCGCCTGGTAGATCCAGTATGCGTCTTTGGGAATGCGGTCGGCGGTCATAAGGCCTTTCGTGTTCATGTGGGGCGTTGCCTCCTGGCGGTACTCCGAGTTGAAATCGACGAAGTTCCAGGCAGCGCCGCCGGAGATATACTGCCGCTCCATCATTTGCTTTATGTACGCGGCATGAAAAAGCGCCGCATACTCCATGCTTTTGTCAAAGCGTTGCGGCTTCGTAGTATGCAACCGTACGTCACAGTCTGCACCGTACTCGGTGATGATCGTGGGCACCTTCGGATAGTCGGCATGAAAGCGGTCCAGATACTTTCCGAAATCGTGGTATGTTTCCTCGTACCAACCCCGGTACAGGTTCCAGCCGAAGATCATCGCCACATCGATGATGCCCGTGCGCCGGTGCACCTCGTAATCGCCGTAGCCGGGAATGAGGGTGTAGCGGCTGCTGTCTTCCTGCCGGGTGAGCGCTTCGAGCTTCCTCGCCAGCGTCAGCACATCCCTGAAATAGGCTTCTTGTTCCGGACTGCCTTTCTCATACCGGGGCTCAATCAGCACCTCGTTCATATAGGCCCAGATGATCACCGACGGATGATTGAAATGCTGGCGGATCATCTCCCTTTGCATGGCCAGGCAATTGGCTTCAAAACCTTCCGTCTGAGTTATGCGATTGACGATCGGGATTTCTTCCATCACGAGCAGGCCCAGACGGTCGCAGGCCTCCAGCACTGCAGGATCCTGTGGATAGTGCGCAATCCGGATCAGGTTGCTCCCCATGCCTTTCAAAAGCTCCACATCGCGAACATGCAGCGCATCGGGCAGGGCATTGCCCAATTTCTTGAAGTCCTGGTGGCGGTTCGCACCAATCAGCTTCAGGTGTTTCCCATTGAGAAAGAAGCCGCTGTCCGCGCTGAACCGGAACCAGCGAAACCCAAGCGGATGGGCGGTTTCATCGGTCGTGACGCCGCTGTTCCTGTCGATGATCCGGGTCAACACGCGGTACAGGTTCGGCTTGTCGGGGCTCCAGAGCCGGGGTTGCTGCAGTCTGCTGAAAAAGGCAAGGAACGGCACCTTTCCGAAAGCGCCTACCGTGAGATCAGCCTGCTGTTGCGCCACCCGTGCTCCCCTGTCGTCATAAATCTCTGTGTGCACCTGTAGCAGTCTCGGAGTGGCACCCGCGTTTTCAATGAGGCCTTTTACCTGTACGTCGGCCCACTGCTCTGAAACCCTTGGCGTGGACACAAAAACGCCCGATGAACCATAATTGTCCAGATCGAAATGCACTTCATCGGCTGCCAGCAGATAGACGTCACGGTAGATACCGCCGAAAAAGCTGAAATCTGCGTTCAGGGGCGGAATATTCTCGTCGTGCGCATTGGTAAGGTGTATTACCACCTCGTCAGTTGCCGAACTGTCAAAGCGGAGCAGGTGGCCGATCGGTATGGAGAAAGCGCTGTACCCACCGGTGTGCGTGCCGGCTTTCTTCCCGTTTACGAAAACGGTAGCCACCTGGTTCGCCCCCTCGAAATACAGGTGAATGGTTTTTCCCTTCCACGCAGGGCTTACGGAAAGCAACCGCTTGTACCATCCGGCTCCCCGGTAATAACCCGGTTCGTCGTCCAACACATCGGCCGCGTTCCACGTGTGCGGGATGGTAACCTGCTGCCAGTGGCCGCTGCTGCTGTCGCCCTTGCAAAACCACCAGTTGCTGTTGACGGAGGTTTTGATGCGCTGGGCACTTGCGGTCAAAAGGAATAACCAGGAAGCAAAAATGAAAAGAGCTCTCATTGGCGATCGTTTTTACATGGAATTAATTGGTCGCCCAAGGCGCGTCCTCAGGCTGCCTCGCATGGCAGAAGCGGGTTATCGCCCCAATGCGCTTTACGACCGCGCGGTAAGAAATCCCGCGCATTCACGGGTGGCGGCAACGGTTGCTTTGAATGACCCGTTAGGCAGATGGCGTCTTGGCGACGCCGCCAAGGTATTCCGCGCGCCCAACGAAACAGTTCAATTCCTGCATTTTAAGCTCTCATTTTGGAAAACCGGAGTTGTTTCCGTGAGTAAGTTTTGGGCATGCGCAAACTCCGACCGTTTGTAAGCTGCGTTGGGGGTTTTCCGGCGCCTTCAGGAAAATCAAGGTTCGGCGAATGACAGCTGGTCGTGGCAAGCACCGTCTATCCGGTTGCGGTCGCCTGGCTTATCCGCAAAGTGGTAGCCAACGGTGGCACCCGGTGCGCGCCCCAAGAACTAGACGACCTCCCTCCCACCGGTCGCATGGCGCCGCGATAAGGGACTTCCGTTCACCCGGCCACATAGGCGCTCCCTTGTATCACTTCCGGTCTATCCAGCCGGTCGCCGCATGCTCCGGCAAGCCATTCAAATGCCGGAGCGGCTGCATCTGCACGCACCGGTGCTCAGCTCAGAAAATTAACGTCGAACCGCACGCATCAACGAAGCGCAACGGCTGATACTCGCCACACACTGTATCCAGGCATAAGAAAACAGGACAATGCTACGAAATGCTGAAGTTGCCTGTTGAGGCGGAGAACAACGGATCCCGAGGCCTCGGGAGTACCGATGACCTTCCCGGTTCCAGCGGTACGCTCCAGCCAGCTTCAGGTAGGGACATAAAAAAACCCCGCGTTTCCGCGAGGCTCCTTTAAAGCGTGGAGGACAACGGAGTCGAACCGATGACCTCTTGCATGCCATGCAAGCGCTCTAGCCAGCTGAGCTAGTTGAACGCCAGTCACTTATCAAGCCCCACCCCTCTGTTTATACCCAATTCGTACCCAATAGTGTTCTAATCAATAATCTTCACGCTCGTGAACTTACCACTAGTGATGATAAAGCTCCGATTGTTCCTAGAGTCAACAATTGTTCCAGTGAATGTCCCTGAAGCGTAGCCATCATTGACGCTTGTAACATTCAGAGTCCAGGTGTCGTTGTTCATGTTGTCATCATAAGTTGTACCACCGGCATTAGCTCCGAAGAATTTGTAATAGCCATCCCCGCCTGTAGCTTGGTTGGATGAGTAGCCTGCAGCGATGCTAGCTTTCTGCGGGCTCACCGGAATCTCAAAATACAGGTAGTTAGGGTCAGTGCTGTTTATCGTCTGGTCGGTAGCCTTTAGCGTATAAGCCGTATAGGTGGTCGTGACACTTCCTGACGTTCCTGTGATAACATGCTTGTAGATAATCGAGCCAGTAGAACTAGAGCTTGCGAGCGACCCATTTATTGTGTGGGTCCTTCCATTCGCTGTTACTGTAAAACTGCTTGGAGGCGCAGTTACATTGTTCGTTGAACTGTTTCGGCTGCAAGATGACATCATTGACATAATGACAATTGTAGAATAGAATGCTTTCATGATTTTTTAGATTTAAGTAAGCAGTTAGGCTTGGAAGGTAAGTAATGTGTGTTATAACTCACTTTTCTCATGCAGGAATCCTTGGACCTTGTCATCCTTAATGGATGATAGGTTCACATTGGAAAAGAAGGCGTTTGGTATTAGGCTCCGTCAGATAAGGGAGTCTAAGGGTCTTTCGCAACTAGACCTGGAAGTGCAATCCAATATCAACAGAACCGAGATTAGTAGGATTGAGAACGGTCAGAAAAACATTGAGTTGGCTACGATTGTCAAACTGGCGATTGCACTTAACGTAGAAATAAAATCATTCTTCGAAGAGCATCTACCAGAAAGGTTTATGCTGAATCCCTGATAGATAAGAAACGAACTTAAAGTAAATAGAGGTCAAAGGGCATCCTTGTCTTCCATTGGGCTTCCTAAATCATAATCTTTTGCTCCCCCTAATAGCACTCGATTACTAACATCTAACTTGTCCTTGTTAGCCGGATTTCCGATTGTAAACTTCGTTTCACCCGTGTTCAAACTTGATACGCTGGCAATGACACGTTCTCCTTCAATAAAGAATTCAGACATCGAAAATGTAGCACGCAAACCTTCATCATCATGCTTTATATAGCTGAATGAGTTTACTTCGACCGGCTTGTGCTCTGTCATAACCCACCAGATATGAAGCTTCATTGCAATAAACCCAAAGGGAATCAATTTACCTTCGTGGGTAAAACTCGCGTCTTCATATTGAGCGACGCATTGGAGTTCCTTGGCTCTCTTCTCCCCTATGTGCTTAAGAATATGAGTAGGATGCCCCGTTTCTGGAAATATTTCCTCTAGACCATTTTCTAGTTGTTCCTGAATATACTCCCGAAAGTCTTTCTCGATACGCCTGTGCATTGCCTCTCTACAATCCGAACAGCCATTTACTATTTCATTCACAATCCTCCCTTCGAAAGGGTCGCCTACCACCTGAACATCAGAGACCCTAAACAGCTTTCTCGCAAACAAAAGCGCAGAAATGCTATCTGTGTGAACTTCTCGCTTCTTCAAGCGAAGTAATTGTATCCCAAGCGCTTTAGCTTTCGCAATAGCTCCGCTTTGGTAATAGGAGCTTGTAACAAAAAGTCCCAAGATGCCATTTGTTTCTAGGCGCGAATGAAAGTCAACGATATGCTTGAGCTCTATACCACGCTTATAGTCCTTACACTCAAAAGCATACTTTAACGATAGCCCGTTCACGTATGTTGTAACGTATATATCAACCTCCCTATCAATTCCATCCCTATCTTTTACTTTTCTATTCGTTTCGATTCTGGTGTTGGGGTTATCACACAAAGACTTCTCTAGGATAAACACCATAAGCTCCAGAACATCACCTTTCTTCTTCTCCTTCATTATGTTGATATTAAAAATATTCAAAGCGCAGAAGCTAAGACACCTATCGTAACCGCATCTCCACCTTACGAATGTCTGCGATTACTTGTTCAATGCCGTTCTTAAACAGTCTCAACGTCTGCTCACAAGTAGCCGTATCCCATTTTGGCTGGCCTCTTTTATCTCTGTAAATCGTTAGATTGCTCTTATGATAATCCCAGTAAATCTTATAGTTAGTGTACTGATACTCCATCATTGGCGTGAAGAATAAGTCATGTATCCTTTCAAGCTTACTTTCATCCCACCGAAAATCTAGTGCAACTCTATGCAGGGAGAACTCACCTGTTACAACATCTATACTTTTACTAAAATCCGGCTCAAGTACCACATCGATTTTCTCGTAATAGTTCTTGCATCTTATCTCCCCTTTGTGTGTATTATCTATCACTTCAAATTTCTTGTTATCAAACAACCTATTAATAAGTACACAACTTGCGAAAAGCTTTTCGTGTTCCGGTTGAAGTAGTTGTGGCCGAAATCCATTGCTACTCACCTTTGCACTCCTTTTTTCAAGCCGAGCCGTTTGAACTATCTCCCTGACTTCCTTTAGCGCTAGACGATAAGTATCCCCTGCAAACTCCTGGTTAGCGACTAGAACCCCCATCTCTCGGTTATACTTCTCAGAGTAGTCATATAGGTTCATCGACGTGATGACCATTTCATACTCGTTAAAGTAACACTTAGCATGAATGTCTGGGTGACATAGTAAGGTAAGGTTCTCAAAACTCATCAGCCTCTGTTTCTCATTTTTGTGAAGCCTATCTTCTCGGTAAACAATAGTTATTTCTATACCTCTGTCATTCGCATTCTTCAGTAAGTTGCTAAAGTGCTCGGACAACTTTATGTATGGCGCAACAATGACAATCTCCAAGCTAGCACTATTAAGGATGTTGCTAACTGACTCAATAATTGCATTTCTATCTAGGAAGGATTGGCTGGGGGTAATCCTCATATCGCAGCTTAGTTTTAGAACATCTAATATAAGAATATTGCGCACTGCATTTATAGCCATTAAAACTTCGACTAGTAACCAATAGAAAGCTACTAGCCGAAGTTTGACAGAACGATAGAAAATGCTAAACGGTAGCTAATATCCCGAACCTGGTGTAAGCATATGCCTGTCCGTGGATGATATAAACAAGGTTCCACGTTCTGCTGCAAGCAACTCTCTCAACCCACACCTGACTACCTTGCTTTATCGAGCCCACATGGTAAAGTGCTTTAACCAGAAATGGGCAGTAGAGCTTCCTTAGACCTCCAGTTGAGTTCACGAGTAAAATACTACTAGAGTCGCAGTATTTCGGCACGAATAGTTCACTCATTGGCTTCTGCTTGACCTATGAAAGAAACCAGCTGCTCCAGTCTCCTGACAAAGCGTTCTTCACATCGGATACAAAATCAAAGCAATTGACCGACCTGTCTGCAAACGTGTCGATGTAGCTGCTCTTATTTGTGCTCGTGAACAGGTTATACAGCTTCCAGAGGTTGATGTTGCCGTCTGACATCCTGCAGAATGATTCATCCCGGTAGTAGTCACGCACGACAGAGGAAAGCTGCGTGTCATTGAGCAGTAGCGGCGTCAATCCTGCCTTCTGGGTCGAAGGGAGGTAATTATACATCCGGCACCTTCCTATCAGCTGGGCAAACTGATGCTCGGTCAGGCTATACTCGTTCAGAGAATTCAAGGCCTCGAGCTGGCGCTGACCATTATAGTTTGCCAGAAGGGTCTTGATACAGGCTTTGAGTTGGTCAAGGTTCTTTACCTTCAAGTCGCCTACAAAACCGTCAGTCCAGACACAGAGGTTGGTGCACACCTTCACCTGAAACCCGATGAATACCTTAAAGTGTTCGTCGGTACCCTTCTTACTATACAGGTTGTCCAGGTTATAAGCCTTCACCCCACCAATAGTAAGTGAGAGGGTATTCCCGCCGACTTCATCTGCAATAGACGGAATGTTGATGAGGAACGCCATCCGCTCGTAGTAAATGGTCCGTTCGTGGTCCAGTAGTTCCTTAGAAGGCTTATTCCTGGCTTCTGGTATTCTGCCCTTGATTTCGTGCGACAGGCGAACGGCGGGCTTCATAATGGTCTCCCCGTGGAAGATGTCCCGCACAATATCCTGTGTACATTCGATAAAGTCGGCATGGCTGATGACCGGCTCATTATCTTTTACGAACACCGGTATCACATGCTCCTTTTGAATCTGGTCTAAGGAGCTCTCCACGGTATTAGCCGAAATAAATGCGCCGGGAGAGGTTTCTACGGGCTGGTCAACCACATTACCCGAGATAACTGGTTCTGTTTCGTTTAGGGGCTTCTTTTTGCCTTTCACAGGCTTTGTTGATGTTTCCATTGGTTTTCTTAAATGAATGAATAGATGATTGTTGGGGAGCTTAGACTAGATGTTAAGGGGTACATCTCTTGCTTCATGTCAGACGACAGTCATCGGCGGGTGCTTAGGTCCACTGTTGTCAATTTGACGAAATGACACTATGCCATCTAGTTCCAGGCGCCTGCGCGTGAAGGCCGACATAAGGCTCATGTCCTCCATATCAAGGGAAATCATAAGCCGCTGGAGTTCTTCGTGGTTCCTGCAGGAGTCGATTTGCCCCTGCAATGCTGGTGATACAGGGTCCTCCCCCTGATTACACCATTGGAGTAGCTTAGACCCTATTTCAAGTGAGAGTTTGCAAGGGCATTCGCCTTTCAATATTCCTGTGCGGTCCTTAACGACACTTGCTTCCTGATTTTGGTCTAAGGAGACTACTGCATGGAAGTTGTGCCGGTAGGCTAGGTCCTGCTCAAGCCTACTACCTGATACTCTTACTGTCGTAATGATGTGAGCTGTGCTCTCCAGCAGATAGCTCATAAAGGCATGGTGCTGAGGAAATGCATTATTGCGCTTTTGTGCCCGTGAGCCTGGCGTCGAGCAGTATACATCCAGAATGCCGCCTTCACCTACCCACTCTGGGCTGATGGAGTCCACAATAATGACCTCAATGCCTGCACTTTCACATAGGTCGATAGCGTCTATGTACTTCTCTGTCCGGTAGGGAGCGCTTATCTGGATAGTGTTGAATGGCCCGAGCCAGTTGTAAAAAGACGCCGAGTGATGCTCAGTGTCAATAATGGCTGTCTTGGACCAGTCTTTTGCAAGTCCATAGGAAACCAGAAGTGCCGAAAGCGTCTTTCCGGTGTAAGTTTGGCCTTCGAGGCTTAATCTTAGTTTCTGTTTTTTCTGAGTCGCTGGATTCAATTTCATATGATTCTGTTTGGATTAGTGGATGAAAGGCATCCGGTTAAAGAGAGGTCGGTGTATATCAGTTTCTATATATTTTTAGCCTCAAAGCAACTATTATGATAAAGCACTTTGCGACCACCTTACCGATGGATACTTATAATCGAGATTTGGAAGAAGCAGCCTCAGTACTTAGAGCGGAGCCTGAGGAAGTGCTATCAATAAAGATTCGTCCAATCAAGGAACAGAATGGTCAGTATGTAAATGAGTATGTATACGGCTCTGAGAACGGCGAGTTTTTAGAATACCTGTCCTCGCTTCAGGGATATAAGGTTGAATCCAATTATAGCTCCGCCATTGTTGAGAACGCGACGGGACAGAAGGTGTTGTTCAGTATTCATGAGAGCGGGCCAGAGTTCTTCTTATTGGCCGTTCAGTTTATGGAACATATGAACACAATAAGTGATTTTGTGGAATACTACTTTAAGGCCTTTATAAGAAAGAATGATGAGCTGACGAAAGAGTATGGCAGGCCCAAGTATGGCGATGTCAGCTTGGAAGTGCGCACATATAACAACGGTGCTGATGTCGAAGCCATTGTGAAAATCAGTCAGGCTGATAATGTTGATTGGAAGCAACTGCGAAAGACTATTAAGGCAATGGGTAAGTATAAAAAAAAATAAGGCAGATGGGTATAGGACCCACCTGCCTTTAGCCAGCTTTATGAGCTATGCAATCTGGCTATCCACGGTAGGCAGCTCCTTCATTCCCATTTTTTCCTCCGGCACATAAGCCCACCGGTAATTTAGTTCCAAGACTTCTCCTTGCTCCGTTACATAGTTGTACGGAGCGCATTCGACGCGAACAATCGTCCCGGGAATCTCACGTCCAATAAACGCTTTAGCAGACTCGAAGTCCACTGTAACTGGCATCGTCGACTTGCGTACGGTGCCATAGAATAAGCCTGTCTTCTGGCTTTGCACGAGCTCTAAGTCGCCAGACAGTTCGAGAAGCACGAAATTTCCATTCTCTCCTTCACGGAGTACGACATTTGTTACCTTGACCATGGGATAAACTTTTAAGGTTTTAAAACTTATGAGATTTAGTGGCCGGGGGTACCCCGACCTGCGCTGTGAGACCCGGGTTGTTTGAAGGGGAGGACCCAGGGGGTGTCTATACAAAGTGCGTTTGCCCAAAAGAAAAGGGCGCAAAAAATACAATAGAAAAAAACAAGACAGAAACCTGAGATGCCTTGGCTATCTTAACTTAGAGTCTGTGGAGAGCAAACTTTTATATTTCTATTCAAGTGCCAGTACGACAATACTCCTGCGTGTCTATACAGACGGTAGTGCGGTTTGGTGCAACGTCGGCCGGGCTGTTAAGGACTTTGATAAGGTAATGACCTGGTTCAACATAGGCTGTGTTAAACCGGGTGTCAAAAGCGGGAAGTACACTTATGACGGCAAGTCGTTTCAGCTTCGATTAAGTGATAAACAACAAACATCATTTTCTGGTGCGTTCAAAGGAGACGCTCTTCAACTGTTTAGGATGTCGAATTCTAATGTTGGAAAGGCCATGATGGACTTCCTGCCTTATGGTGGGGTTGGTTCATTCAAGTTCTCCGACAAACCACTTGTAAGGACTAATCACCTTGGCTCGATTAATTTGAGCTCCTATGCGTTTGCCGAGTCAATCGTCACTGCTAAGGTCGTTCAACAAAGGAAGGAGCCCAAGAATGACTTGTTGGATGCCATTCGCGCTCCAACAAGTAGGTATATAGACCCTCCTTCCACGGTGATACACGACTATAGAAAGATGCAAGAGGCAGCGAAGGCTGAAGAGTTAATGAGATGGAAACAAGCTAAGTCGAACTTCTTTTCTGGGTTGCTTGGAGTAGTACTATCCGTATTATTCTTAGGCTCCATATTTACAATGTGCACTAGGAAACGAGTAGGGTGCAAGTGCGAAGATGGCACCGAAAGTTACGCAACGGGGTCAGGCGCTTGCTCTTGGCATGGCGGCGTTAGATACTGGAATCACTCCTATTGGTGGAACTAAGATGTTTTATGAATTTCACTAGCTTGGTATATAAGAGTAAGCAGGCCGTATTATTTAATGGCATGGATGCTTATACTTTCATTAAATTTTTCGGAGCTGGTACCGTCATCAATGACTTCTGTTTTGTAGATAGGTATGTTCGAGAAGGAGTACTTGAGAGGTTCAACACGCTATTTGAAAGCGGGTATTACGCTAATGATTTTACTAATCTAGAGGACGGAGAATATTATGAAACCTTTCGGACCGAGTTTGTAATCCATCATTGCTATGGGTTGGGTGATGGTCGAATGCTTCTAGTTACTGTAGACGATGTAGGTAATTTAATGGGTCATACTGAGTATGAACTAATAGACGGAGTTTGCCCTTGTTAGATACCCACTCACCGGAATGGTTTTGAAGAGGAAAGAGGTGGATTTCTGTATGTGAGTGTATAAGTAGGCGCTTCTGCCTTCTTTTTTGTTGCAATAACATTGCCCACTGTCATTAACGTCATGTACTTAGCTAACGGCTCGTTTATCCTCATCGCCTTCAATAGCTCGAAGCTCTGCATGCCATTAAGTATCGGTATCTCAATCTCGCCAGTTTCCTTTAAATATACTTTCTCAAGCAGTTCCATGGCGGGGAGGCTAGAAAGATTGATAAAGTAGCAAAAGCCTGCGATATAAAAAGTTGCCATCGGGCGACCTTCGATAACGCCTACCCAGGGGCTAGTTAAGAACCTGACCAGTTCACCATTTACATTCTTCAAGCCTACGATTGAAACCCTGTATTCATCTTCTTTGCCTGGGAGGCGGCGGAGTAGTAGGGATTTGATGCATTCTGCATCTTCCTTGGAGAGGGTAACAGCATTGAAGAAACGCTGTGAAGATGTATGAGCTCTCCAGACAATTGATAAAACGAACAGCTTGAATTTTGTGTAGTCTAGATTTGAAGCATATATACTACGAATTCCATCGTTGCTGATTCTATTCTCGAATACTGGTGCGGTCTTGCTCGTCCCACCATTTAGTATCATAGCAGCGTATCGCTCAAGTTGCCCGAGCCTCTCATGTTCACACTTATCACATAATATATACTTCTCAAACACTCCGGTTTGGTGTATGCGAGGCCGACTTGTGCTGTCAGTATTATTGAGCATTACCATACGGTTGGTCTGGTCCCTTATTCCATCGTACAGAAAGTCAGGGATAATATGAGACTTTCGAATCAGCCTGGCGGTGACTCCGCAAAGTTTACATGGTGCATTCTGGTTGATTGCCATAAGGGCCTGTATTGCTCTGGATAAAGGTAGCTAAAAATGTTAGCATTGCCTTGCCGTCAGTTTAAGAAGAAGACACACGTTAATGGCGCAGAATCAGCTTTCTTCTTATATTGGTTGCACCAACCAACTGTATGGCTAACATTTCTTACATCGAACGCATAAGGCTAGAAACTCTGTTTCAGATGAGCGGAGGCTTCGTGCTTGACTTCTCAAATAATACGTTTCAGGACTTCTTCAAGTACAATACGGGGCGCAACATTTATGACGACAAGTACGGCGATAAAGGAAACTCTAAAGCAAACCGTTTACGGTGCTTCTGGGAGGTGGAACCGAACCTAGTGGTAGCAAAGGTATTGCGGGAGTTAGCGACTTATTGGAGAGAGGTATTAATGGGCGGCTGCTACGTATCTGATGAAGAATATGAGGCTTTTACTTTCTGTTTAAGAGTTGTAGAAAAACTAGAAGCTGAAGGAGACTTGGACATAGATGCTATCAAGACTGATGGGAATGACGAAGATTTCGATAGGTTAGCACAAGAGATAAGGGAAGCAATTGAGAGAGATGCTCCTGACGTATCATTAGATAGGCTCCACACATTTGTTACAAAGCATATTAGAAAGCTATGTGATAAGCATGCGTTGGAGCACAATAAGGAGATGGCCCTTCATGGTCTTTTCGGCCGATATGTAAACCACCTCAAGAAGTGCGGTCACTTAGAGTCTGGTATGTCTGAGAAGATATTAAAGACATCCATATCGGTTCTTGAGGAGTTTAATCATGTGCGTAATCATCATTCCTTCGCACACGATAATAGCCTTTTGAACTATGACGAGAGTCGGCTTATATTCAAGTCAATCTCCAGCCTAGTGGAGTTCATTAAAGCCCTTGAGAGCCGTGTGGACAATAAAGCAAGGCTAGAAATCAATACAGACGAACAACTGCCTTTTTAACCTATGTGTCGAGTCTCTAATCAGATAAAGTTCTGCACTTGTGCCAAGCCGGATGAACTTGCTCAACTCAAAAGTTATTGGGTGTTTCATTCCTTTGACCAGGATAAGGGAATTCATATGATGGGTCGTCCCCTATTTCCTGCAAGCATAGACCTGAAAGATGATGCGGCAAATAAGAAGATTCTATTGGTAAGAATCAATGAGCCAGATGCCTTTGATATGCCACTCAGCCCTAAAGAGCGTGATGCTTTGATTATTGTCTTTGAAGTGCCGCGTCAGAAAGGAGAATACATGGACCATGGCAGTTTTGTGAGGTATCAGTTTCAATTTAAGGCGGGCAAGTGGGTTACCCACCATTACAAATACTTCGAAGTCGAATGCACTCACAATGAAGAGAAATGGGGTAAAGTAGTGGCAGAGATAGACTGGTCTACATTCAGAAATAGAAACGACAACCATTTCTAGATAGCAGACTAAATTAAGTAGCTGAAGCGTTTATGTGCCAAGTATCCGATAAGATAAAGTTTTGTACCTGCAGCAATCTAGAAGACATCAATGAACTAGATAACTATTGGGTTTTCCACACATATGTAAAAGGAAAGAATGTGGAGTTGGTAGGGGAGCCTTTGGCGCCGCCTTCACTCATTACCTTCGATGATGCACATAATCGGAGGGTTCTGTTGGAAAGGGTCAATGACCCAGGCGCCTTTGATATTCCTTTGCACCCTAAAGAAAGGGATAGGCTGCAAGTCTCCTTTAGTGTGCCGGAAGGTGGGTATAAGGGTATCTTGACATATGGCTTTAGGTCCAGAAAAGGTAAGTGGGTAGAATGTGAATATGAGTCATTCGATTGGTATAGGAGGCATGATGAAACGATTGGCGGAGAAGCGATAGATTCCTTTGAGTAATTCAGGCGCAGTGTATGGCGACCAATAACAAAGCGTCTCTGGACCTTAAGACAGAAACGTTCTCTCCAAAATCATTATTTCAACTACTCGCTTAAGCAAATGGACACACAGTCAGACGATAGGCGTATTGATGAAAGGTATAGGATTGTAAATGGGATATTTTCGACTCTTCGCCCAAAAATTGTTGCAGACATACAAAGGGCGAAGCATTCATTAACCTTGCACATGCTTTATAGAGCAACATTGAAGGTTGATACTTTAGTTGGGCTTTTTTTGAAGCATAATAACCTCGAACATTATTATCCCAATTCTATTCTATTCAGAACAATTGTTGAGCACTTCTTAACAGCTCTATTTGTTGGAATCCGAAATGATATCGAGAAGTCGGACGAGGCAGCACTTGATTACTACACTGGATATCTTGATTCTGAAATAATCAAACGGACTGCATATGATTTACGCCTAGAGGGAATGTTGCATAACGTTGAAAAGAATGATAGTCTAGAGAATATCAATCGTGCTCTAGACCAAGCGTGGTCACAAAGCGACAGAGAGAGAATACATAAAGTCGAATACAGATTCGATATAAAGAACATTATGAAGTTCCTGATTCACGGAATTCCAGAGTCACATGAATATGCTGACATTATGGATTCTTATCCTGTTCTAATAAAAGCATACAATATCACGTCAAGTTATGTTCATGGAGGCCCTACCGCTGAATTTGAACAATATGAATGGTTTGAGGCGAGCGTTCAGCAAACCCGGTTGGATAAGTTTGGTACTTTTAGTAAACTGATGGCGTTGCAGATAAAGGAAATGATTCTGTTTAGGCTTTTGGAGTATAGTCGACGCGAATATTATCCGGCATGCATCCCGCTTGAGATGTTTTTAAGAGAGAAGTATGTAAGCCAATCACGAAAACAATAGATTTCTCTACCCCTGTCTGAAGTTGATACGGTTTTATAGAATAGGATAGTGTTATTAAAAAAATAGGCCAGAGCCTTGTCATTCTACATTGTACGCGACCTTCGGTGTAAGCTATATTCAACGACACTTATGGTGTCTTTGCTTTGTATAACAGGCATCATGTGAAGAATGGCGGGGTTGCGTTAAGACCCTTGGACTTATTCTGAGGTGTTCTGTCGTTGGGTGGTCAGAGAGCATTATCTATATTCTCCTATGTGAGACGGATTTCTGCGATGGTGTTAGCGGGTTGTTTACTCGAGATGTAGCCCTGCCAGTGTTTGTTCTACATATGTGAGGCAAAAAAAGTAGCCCTCCATATAGGAAGGCTAATGTATAGTGTTTTTATTGATTCGCTTAGAGTTTTAATGGGGCATCTGCCATCTCTCTTCCTCAAGCTTTGGCGTCACTCCTACAAGTCGATTAACTTCTTCTTCTATTACCTGCTTTACATATGCTTGATGCCCGTCTAGAGTTACAATACTATCGTGAATAGTGAATAGGGGAAGCCCAGGCTGTTCCCTAGCTATCCTCTTAGCAGCCCCTTTGAGTACACAATGGCTTTCGACGAGCTGGATAATCTTTGCTAGTAACGTGTATTGCTTGCGCTGCTCGCGTCTGAAGAACGTGTTCCTCTTTATCCTGTTGAAGACCTCAAACACCTCAGGATACATGCCTATAAGTACTTCAGAGGGCTTGTAGAAGGGGCGAGTGAACATAGTTGGGCATTCATAGAACGTCCGTAACACCTCCCGTTTTACAGCTTGCCTGTCGTTCACGCGACTAGCAAGTTCTATCCGCTGTTGCTCGCATAAAGTGCTATGCAGCTTCGACATAAACGCCTCATAAATGTTGCCGCCGACGACAGAGTTCCGAAAGTTCGATGTGTGGAACCCGCCACTGGTAAGGGGTTCAGGCCTTTTCCGAATCGTAATACCTCTATATAGTTCCTCCTCCTTCCTTATCTCCTTATATAGTTCCTCGTTTATTTTTGATAGGCGGAGCCTATCGGAGGAGCTTTTTGAGCACATCCAGAAATCGGTATCCAGAAGACGTGTAGAGAAGAACGGCTGAGAATTCTTTATATCCATGCTTACTAGCCCCTGACCTTTGTAGGTCACGAACTTCCTCAGCTCCTTATTGTGGAACGTGAACATTCCATGTAGACGTCCGCCGAACTCGCAGACGGAGAAGTCAAGCTCGGTTATGGACTTATTCGCAATCTTATTAATGAACCACATCGACGCATTGTAGGCGTCCGTCTTGGCACGTCTTTCTGCTCGTGCCACATTACAATTCATCAACTCCTGGTCTAAGTGATTCTTCGCCCATCTACGCGCGCCATCAGCGTCTATTTCGAGGTCGTTTGTGAGATACCAATCAACGATATGCTTATACGGCTTTAGGGACAGCTTCCTTTCCTTACGTTGCAGCTCATCCTGCTCTCGCAGAGTGCTCCTAAGTATTGAGTCGGTAACCTCCTGTTCCATATATCCATCAAGTGCTAATCGGTCTGAGAGACGGTATCCCTTACTTTTTACACCTTGAACCCAATACCCATCGCATTCAAGATATCCTTGCCTGACGAGGTATGCCATATGTTGCTTATAGTCTTCGTGTATTCTTCTTAAGTAATCTGCCTTTAATGGGATAAAGCCATTATGCTTTTCATTGTAGCCTCCGTGCTTCATACTTTGTGTGATTACGAGGTGAATGAAGTAGGCGAGGATGTGTTTAGCTCTCTTACCTCCAGGTAATGAGCATTCTGAACCGTCGAAAGTGAGGTTTTTGGGTATGAGTATATTACTCACAAGTGATAGAAGTTGAGATGGAATTAAAACTCCTTCTTAATCCTTCTTTGTTCCTGCAATAAGTGTAGTGCTAAGTCTGCTAATTATTCGGCGATATCTTCAAACCAGCTCTGGGAGAGCCTTTCAGCCGGTCGGCGTAAAGCAAATATACAACAATCGCAAGGCGATTCCAAAAAAAGTTAGGCCCCTTTACAGAAGGCCTAACCCTAAATCAATACATCGCAAACTGCTATCGAGCGTCATTGCTATTACCGCTTATCGCCGGCAAGGCTTTAGGGAGCCCAAGCTGGTGTGTATAATTCCTCAACGCTGTCTCTGGATTATTGCCCATTAAAAATGCCGTCATTACGGGAGTTATACCATCCGCGATACATCTGCTTCCGAATGTATGCCGACAAGCATATAAGACTCGATGCTCGATGCCCAAGCCTTTAAGGACCTTACTGAAGATGCGTTTCTGGAACATGCTATCGTCTATGGCCTTCCCCTTGGGCGATTTAAAAACTAAGTCCTCAGGACCCTTTCCTTCCAACAGGGGCTCAACAACTACTCTAAGCTCTTCAGACATTGGAATAACACGATGCTTACCATTCTTGGTATCTTTTCGCACGCGCGCTGCTGCATTTGTGCCTTTGAGCGACCTAGCTAAAGCTTCATTGATGTAAATGCAATTGCGCTGCAAGTCAACGTGCTTCACTCTAAGCCCCACTCCTTCTGCATTGCGTACTCCGGTTGAGAACATAAAGAACAGAAATGGGTAGTAATGCGAATGCCTGACCTGTTGCCCGTCGCTAGAAAAGCTGTCCTTTCTAAAAGCTTCTAGGATTCTGACTATCTCATACTCGGTGAATGGCTTCCGATTAGCTTTCTCAGTTCGCTTTGCCTTCTTAGGCAAAACCTCCTCCAATGGATTCTCTGGAACCGCTTTTGACTTAACCGCCCAAGTGAAGAAGGCACGTAGAAGGGTCAAACGCCGATTATACGTCCTGGGGGCTATGTTCTCAGCGTTTAAGAGCCGTACCACACTTCTTGTGTCGAACCTCCCCCACCGTCGCATCATATTGCGGGTAGAGTTATAGTCGATATCCTTCTCACAATCCATGTTGCGATAGTCCCTTACCCAGCCCTCGAATAGCTCAATGATGGTCTTTGGCTCCTGCTCTGCCGCCTTTTGCCCTGGGCGATACTTATCTAGGCTTAGGTCTAAGGAGCATGACCTAATGTCCTGCTCAATCTGGAGTGCTACCTTTTTCGCCTCCAGAAGGTTTGCTCTATTGTAAGCGAACAGATTAATGGCATAGCGCTTTCCTAGATACCTGAAGCGCAGCCTGATGCGTCCGTCGATGTTCTCGATACTGACGGAGCCCTTTGGATTTTTCGTACCCATTCCGTACCCATTTTGAAGTGACGGGTGTTGAAAAGGGTATAAACAGGACAGTGACGGACATAAAAAAACCCCGCGTTTCCGCGAGGCTCTTTTAAAGCGTGGAGAGCGGCGGACAAAACTCGAACCTTTTTGAAATTGAATTACTGTTAATCAATGACTTATGCGCCTAATTACAATTTTTTCTGGGCTTAATAGGTGACAATCGATCATACCACCGCGCTTGGTTTTTTTGTACATTCACAGTTAGCAATGGGTCTAAGCGATCAATTTCTAGATGAGCGTATTGTGGCGGCCGGTGCAGCGCACCCGGCACTCCCGTTGTTTCACTGCTTCGAAGCCATTTATATTCAGAGGATATTGGACAGCATGCAGCTAAAGCCGCGTCTCTGCAACGTTTATCATGAGGAACTGCTTTACCTGTTCTACGGAAAGCCGTCCTACAAATCGGCAAATGACAATTCGAACCCAGGTTACCTGTCACCGGTTTGCTTTATGATCAACTGGAACGCAGTGCCGAGCATCAAACGAGCATTGGCTTTCGATTCGGGGGCTTTCGATCGCTACGACGGTTTTTTCCACAAATCCATGGGCCGGGAAGAGTTTCAACTAAATCCCAACATTGACGCCATCAGAAAAATTATTGACTTCTTCTACTACAGTAATACGAGGTACTTCAAAGGTCAGGCGAGGCAGGAGCTTCCTCCATATGATCAAGTGCATTATCAAGTTGAAGGATACCACTCGCTCATCACCAGCAGCCGCGAGTCAACCACCGATGACCGTCGCGCTACAATTGAAATTCAATTGGACTATCCAATTGACATTACTTCTGACAACATAGACGCAATCGTGCTTCCGGAACACTTGGATAAATCACCAACTGTCAGGCGCATTCTTGATGGGTTGAGTATTCCGACCCTGTCTTACTCAGATTTTGGCGTCGCATCGAGAAATTACTACGTCCACCTGCTGGACAAGGTCCAAAAATTAATGATCGATAAGAAATTACTCAATGCCTAACAAAAATCGATATCAAGTTTACGGGTACCTCGAGTACGTGCCGGATGATGTCGGCTTTGTAACTCCTGTTTTTTCCGATGGTTCTGGTAGTTTTTTTATTCAGGTTGGAAGTCGGTGCCGACAATTTATTGAATGGCAAACTTTAGATGAAGGCTATTCGACGCTTGTAAAGAAATATGGTGCCTCGCCTTCCGAACATTCGGTCGATTCTCCTATTTATGGATTCAAGAATGAAGAAAAGATTATTTACCTGAATGGACGCGAAATGGACGCATTTCTGAAACAGGAGTTGGATAATGGAAAAGTCCACATTAGTCAGCTTGCGCAAGCCTTTTTCGACAAATGGGAGAAATTAGAGTTACCAAAACAGCCAAGCTCAAAAGAAGAAGTATGGGACTTATCGCTTCAAATTGTCTCACACGATAGTGAAAGGCTCGCTCAAATTTTTCGAAATCAACTGGTACCGATTTCTTTCGACGGAAAAACGCTCCGCATCCAGTCGAACAATAAGCCAGCAAAGCAACTTTTTGAACAGAAGTTTCAACTGAAGATAGAAACTGAACTGAAAGAATCTGATATACATATTGTATTTGAGGAACAATACGAGAGCGGCCTAACACTTCCTCCATTTGTCTATTATGGTGGGCATGATGCAATCTATACCGCGGGAAGTTTTATCTTACAAACTGCTATAAACCCACATCAAGACTTTGACAACTTTGTAGTAGGCGATTTTAACGAGAAAGCATTCCTGAGAGCCCAAGAACTCTTTTCTTTAAAGCCGTCAAATTTCGCAGTTGTACAGGGAGCATGGGGAGTGGGAAAAACTCATTTTATCAATGCGATTGCTAATCGATGTAAAGCTGCAACTGACAATGTTGGCTTCTACCGGATCGTAGATCCGTCTGGCACCGGGAAATTAGACAATGAAGCAATCGACACCTTTTACCGCAGTGCCGAACATCAAAAAATCGTCATCGTTGACGACATTCACTGGGTTAGCAAGGAAAAGAACTTTGCTCGACTCGTCGAAATCCTAAAAGCATGGTCGGATCAAGGCAAAAACATTATCATTTCGCAAAGAAACGATTTAGCTATGCCCTTGGTGGCAGAGCAAATAAGACACGCAGACACCCTTACTCTAAATCCACCAAAGGAGGCCGATAAGAGCCGTTTAATTAGGGCAAAAGTTCAAGATTATGAAATTCCGCTGACGGAAACCGCCATCGCCAGGCTATCCCAAAATGCTGAAATTTCCTCTGTTGCCGACGTCGAGTTGTATCTCAGCAGGGCTCTTGTTTTAAATCAACTAGGAACTCAATTTTCGGATTTCAATTCATTGAGAAAACTTTTTGAGAGGAAATATAAGTCACCCGACTCTTTACCCTTTTCATCGTCTATTGATATCGACCACATACGTCCTTCAAAGCTGGGTGACGACATCTTTTATCATTTTGCCTTCGGATTATTCAAAGAAAAATCAAATTACTCTTCCGAACCGTTTATCAATTCGCAAAATAATATTTTCCAATATTCACTTACGCATTTGCAAAAAATGCTTTTTGAGAATAAAAGTTTTAAAGACACGGTGATTTCTATCATACGAAACGCCATCATTCATAATCTATAGCCGGCTATTGAGGTAAAGTAAATAGTGGCGCACGACGTCATATAGATTAATGATGCCGGAGTCAATTGTATTGTGCACGGAAAATTTATACTTTCTCGGAGAATCAATTCGGTAACTACATATCAAATTAATTCCACTAGATCGCCTCCTCAATTTTATGCCAACCAGCAAAAGGCTTGGACGATTTGCTGCGGACTTTCAGGACATGCAAGTTTCAGCTTAATCCAAGATTCCATCTTGGAAGCGAACTAACATATCTGCAATAGCAAGAGTGGTCTTTACGACCAAAGACAGACCATAAGCCCTTTTTGTGAAACGCGGAAACACTGTTCCCAGAGTTTCCGTTTGGCATTGTCTCGAAGCTTGAAATCGTCCGGAAACCATTCAATTGCATCCACCTGAACAGGTTTATTCTCCAACGGCTTTCCACTGAAAAAGTCGCCCGCGACCGTCCACGCCGGCACTCGTGTACCGTATGGCAGGTATGGAAATGAGAAATCTTTTGAGTTCATCTTCCACTTAATAACACCGTCATCGATAAATATGACCATTATTGGGAAATGACCTATCCTACAGTACCTTATGAGTGCTGCGGTGAGGGAGACGGAGAAGTACTCTGCCAACTGCTCGATCAGTCCAATGTTGAGCTTTTTGCCCTTGAACCTTTCTGTGAACAGCGCATTAGGCATCAGCAATTCCTCTGCAAAAGCGTTTGCCTCTTGCTCATGCGCACCTTTCGTATGCCATTCTGAAAGCGTCATTGAGTTATCGACGAATAGCTTGAGGCCTCTGTGTAACACGAAGTGTCCGATCTCGTGGGCTAACACGAAATTCAATTTTCCACGATGGGTAATGGACGCGTTTAACTTGATGATTGCAGATGTCTTTGACATAATGATCCGTCCTTCACAGCCTTCCAAAGCCTCGACTTCCACAATTGCTCCAATAGAGGATGCGATTTCGTCCAAAGAAACATCCCCTGGTCGTCCCCAACCTATATCATTTAGCAAGTCTTGCGCTGCCTGGACCGCTCTAATGATCTGAGCCATCGATGCGTTCTTTCAAAAGTTCAATCATCGAAAGGATCTCCGTGTCTTCAAGGATAGACGACTTGTCTTTTTCAGTAATTTCTTCAAATTTTCGAAACAAAGGCACGAGGTCCATTTGGTCTTCCGGCCTCAATAATTTTTTCAATTCATCAATTCCCTTTTCCTTAAGGGCCTGAACCTGCTCAAATGCCCGTTGAAAGTACTGCCTGTTAGCTTCGGCTTTGTATTTTGTCTTCAGTAATTTTATCTTTTTAAGATGCAGCGACACGCGTTGTTTCTCTTGATCGCTCAACTCGTCCATTACATCTGGTCCATCTGCATGAAAATTCAATTCCATGAGCAAGCCATACAAATTACTTAATATCTGCTTTGCACTGTTTTCCATATCAATCAACCAGTTGTTTCTTTTTAACCGTGCGAATGAGCTTTTCTCTTAGTTTATCGAATTGACGTACTGTCTTGTCCATTAGAGCGGCTATTTCAGATCTTGTCTTTCCTTCTTTGATAGCGTCCCATATGAAGAACAGTTCCTCGTCATCCTTTACTGCCTCATCTACATCACCAACCATTATCGCGTACACTTTCTCATATATTTCATTAGCACCTGAATCTATCTCCCTCTCGTAAAATTCCTCGTCGATTTCACTGTATGTCACCCGGGATAAATTAGCCCTTTCTGTTTGTGAGTGCTCAATAGCTTTCGACATGTAGCTCCCAATAATGCGTATCATTTGCTCGGCAATGTCCATCCCATCCTTGAATTCCCATTCTCCCGATATTATTCTTTCGTATGCCAAGCTTATATAATGATCTGACGCCTCTGCTCCAAGCCTAGAGGCTGCATGTACACCATAAAGTGTCTTCTTCCTGAGCTTGATGCTTAGGTGCTTTACACATTTAGCCAATGCTTCTTGCCATTCCTTGTCGGTAATCGCTGCCAGCTTCTTCTGATTTCTCTGATAATAGGGACCTAATTCCATAACTATTTAACCCGAAAAAAGTTTTTTACACCAATGGTGTAATCTTCCCGAAAGGCGGTTAATACAAAAATGAGAAGTCAGTTTTTCTCATTGGAAAAATAAAATTAATATATATGGCAAACTGCAACAAACTGTTTATGGATTTCTGTAAAGAAATCACGCCTTCACAGGAGGAAATGCAAATAATGAAGACCTCACGTCAGGCGCTGGAAAAGAAGATCACGGAAAAAATCAAGGACAAGCTGGGTGTAACGCCATCGTATTACACACAGGGTTCCGGTGCTCATGGCATGAAAACTATCATTATCAAAGAAGATGGTACGTACGATGTGGATAGGGGCGTCTATCTGCCCGAAAAACCTGATGTAACTCCTGAAACCGTCCAGTCTTATGTATACGACGCTGTAAAAAACCACACAGATGGAGGTGCTGAGCACCGGAAGAAGTGCATTCGGGTGTTTTACAAATGCGCCTACAACATTGACTTCCCTGTATATTATCAAGTCGATGGGGAAACTTACAGTTATCTCGCCATCAAAGGTGACGGATGGATCAAGGACGACCCCGAACAGATGATAAAATGGTTTAAAGATTATAAGGATAGTGATGGGCAGCTGATCCGTGTAATAAAGTACCTAAAAGCATGGGCTTCAAAGTGTTCCTTCAAAACACCCAGTGGCATCGCATTGGCAGTTTGGGCAGCTAAAAACTTCGTTGCGAATACGGACCGTGACGACAAGTGTCTCCTTGACGTGCTAAAGGGTATCAGGAATGCCTGTTGGTGGTCGGTATCCTGTATCTCACCGGTTGAGCCATTTGACGATCTAACGGCAAAGCTCAATGAAGATCAGAAAACCAAATTCAAATCCGCTTTAGATAGTTTTATAGCTGGTGCAGAGCTAGCGGTGTCGGAAGAAAACCAACTCATCGCCTCAAAAGAATGGAAAAAATATTTGGGCGAAAGGTTTCCTGAAGGGTTGGACGAAAATGTTGACAAGCGCTTAAGCTCGCTACTGAGCACAGCTGCCACTGTGCTTTCTAACACAGCCAGGCTGGATAAATTGGGGGTTGTGAATCAATCTTCAGGCGTGCCACATCAAACACACCGAAATTATGGCAGTTAGTAAGTTCATACCAGTAACAACACCGAATAGAGGTAAGCAGGCTGCTCTTCAGAAGCACCTGTTAGAAAAGCACTATTCGTTTCTCGCTCTTACAGTACAAGGCGATACGCTGGAATGCATCGGGCAATGTCAGCCATCTGAACATTCTCCTGTTTATCAGTACAAAGTAATCTACAACGCCGCCAAACCACCTAAAGTGTTTGTCATAAGCCCAAAAATAACCTATGATGAAAATGTACACATGTACAGTGACGGCAGCCTATGTCTATACTATCCGAAAGATTTTAGTTGGACTTCTTCGTCAAATCTCCATGACACTATCATACCATGGACGCACGAGTGGTTCATATTTTATGAACTTTATTTGTTAACCAGCGAATGGAAACACCCGTTCGTCGATCATAAAAGAATTTGATTTTATGGATTTTACACCAAATATTTTCATCGGCTCTTCTAGGGAGGGGCAAAAAATAGCCTTGCAGATAGCGGAAGAGTTCGAAGGATTTGCACAATGTCGCTTATGGATGGAAGCTTTTGATTTCGGGGCCAGTAATTATGACAACTTGATACGGCAAATTGCACTTTACGACTATGCCATTCTCATAGCGACGGCTGACGATGTGTTAGAATCCCGGAAGCAGGTTTTCCATAGTGTCCGTGATAATGTTCTATTCGAATTCGGTTTGTTCGCAGGAGGGCTTGGTAAGAGCAGAGCATTTTATATTATCGAAGAGGGGACAAAGATACCAAGCGACCTCAACGGCATATCATTACCATCTCTACCTAAAAGAACTTCAAAGAAATTTCCGGCAGCTTTGGCAGACATCGTATCAAAGATCAAAGCTCACATACTAGGAAAAGAACACACCTTCGACTTGAGTTTTCTACCTTCTACGGTATTAGCATACGGCTACTTTTCAAACTTCGTCGAGCGAACGGTGGAGAGATTATTGGAGGACAAGGCCGAAGGCAAGCTCTTCACTTTGCAGAATGACAGCACGTTTCAAATCGAAAGCCTCAAGTTCTCCATTCTTATTCCAGATGACTTAAGTGACGACATGTTTAAGAAAGTTTCCGCTAAAAGGTTGAAAGATGGCTGGCAAAAGCTGAAAGTCGACCCTAAGCATGTCCGCGACTATGATTTCTCAATCGACATAACAAAAGCATCAGAGGGGCTGCTTCATCTGGTTGACATACCGTTCACTCTTAATGCCTTGAATCTTGCCATCGAGCTTTATTCTACTAAAGAGCATTTGGGGAAAGATGCTAGGGAGTCGCTATTAGAGTATCGGGAGATCAGAAATTTTAAGCGTACACTGGAGTACTTGGTTGCCAGAAGCACATTAACCCGCCGGGTCGTTTCTATAGAAATTGTGCCGATTTGATCAATGACTTGTCTTAAGAACTGGCCAAGTTGAAATGCTGACCCAGAAATACACGGTGTTACTGTCATGGGGGACGCCGGTATGTTCGTGGAGGTTGCACCAGAAAAGTTTTGAAATGGCCAAACAACATTCGATGGTCGAGCAACTCGCCAAAGTAGATATTTCAAAGACTGCGGAGATTCTAAGAATTGAAAAAGCACTTTGGATAACATGGAAACATATGGATTACTGGAGGTCTCTAGATCTGTCTCACGCATTTCGTCTACTTAGGGATACCCCTAAGGACTCCGTCTACAGTCAAAAACGCTATTGTCTATGGCCCTCGACTAAGCAAAACTGACCGGATTTCGTACATTTCAGTTCAAGAGTCGAACTCCTATAGCTACTGAACGCGTAACTTAGCTATCTCACCGCAGCCTACCTTGAGTAGGACCATGATGATTTAAACCCAAATTGCATCCGCAACCTCCACCATGTTTGAAAACGAAACGATCCGAGTCGTGATCGCTGACGACCACGTACTTTTTAGAGAGGGTCTGCGCCTTTTATTGCAACGACTGAAACTACTTGACATAGAGGTTGTCTTGGAAGCTAACAACGGCTTGGAGGTGCTTGATTTCCTCGAAAAGGCGACTGCCGACATCGTACTCATGGATGTTCAGATGCCCGTCATGGACGGCATCGAAGCTACAGCACTTCTTAACCAGCGATATCCCGCCATAAGTGTGATAGCCCTTTCATCCTTTGGCGAGTCAATTTCTGTGGCAGAGATGATTGAGGCAGGCGCCCGGGGCTACCTCCTTAAAAACACTTCGAAAGAAGAACTAGCCCATGCTATCTCCCAAGTTTTAGCCGGAGAACTTTTTATTGCCCCCGGCTTGGAGGTAGATATACCCGCCACCCCCCGGTCGCATGTTTCCGGATTTCCACCACACTTGACAGCCAGGGAACAAGAGATTCTCCAACTCATTTGCGAAGGGAAGACCAGCAAGGAAATTGCCCGCGTGCTATGGATAAGTAAGCGTACCGTCGATGGACACCGCGAGCGCATTATGCAAAAGACGGGTAGTAGGAATCTGGCAGAAATCCTTCGCTATGCGTGGCGCCGGCAACTCTTTTGCATGTAGGCAAGATGTCGGCCGCTATTTATTCTTAGGCTCTTCGTCTGCGTACTTCGTTGCTTACCATTTCTAACTGGAATCGTCCCTAACGGCACCGACCGATGTGAAGGGCAACAGCCTTCAATAATCCCACCCTTTTCAAATTACTAGGCCAATTCCGTCCCATTACCCCCCAAGAGCTCACTAAACTGGGAAATCCGGGGGTGGCAGAACGAGCTCTTCAAAAGGCACGCGGCGGATCTGATGGCTAAACGGATAGCTGAAAACATAAGACGCTTCCGGGTCCATCTGCGGAACAAACAAGAGTTCGAGCTGCCCATCCGGGATGGCGAGCGCGCGCGAAATCTCCCTCTTCAACTCTCCAGCTGTTTTGTCTCCATAAAAGAATGTATCGGGCATAGAGCCAGGGAAAGCAACCAGGAACTCCCGGTCAACGAGATGAACGGAGCGGATATAAGCTGAGATACGCTCCTCACCATGTGGGTCGTAGATGACTTCGATCGTGGCCAGTTCCGGGGCCGTATTGGGCTGTACAACAAGTCGGTGCTCTACTGCGGCGAGCGCTGCCCGGATAAACGCGATGTTCTGTTGGTAGGCGGGCTGGGTCTGGAGCGCAAAAAGAAATTCCATAAACCCGGTTTTCAGGTTTACGCCCCGGTAAGCGCCCTCACTGTTGAAATACAATTCATAGAACATGCCGTTCACGAGATGCTCGCGAAGGAATGCTTCCACATGCGTTAAGTGGGTAGCTAATTGCTCGAGGAAACTGATTGCCTTAAAAGCGCCACCGCAGGCTGCTTGATAAAGGTTGCGCCCCAGCACAAAGAGATAGTCCTGTGCGAACTCGGTTGTAGGCGTAGCTGCCGGAAGAAGCCGTAGGAAATCATCTACAGCGTCGTTCTGACTGTACCAGTTATAAGATTTTAGCCGGGAAATCAAATTACCAGTTGATGCGTCGCTGCTTTGGTAGCGAATGTCCGCCAATGCGTTTTCCGAATAGACGGCATGAGCTTGCGGGTGGGCATGACCTGCCGCAGACGGTCCCTCGACTTCCGCTGTTTGGGGGACAACTTCGGGATCAGGTCCGACCGGCGTAGGTGCTTCCGATTGGGCGGCCGGCTCTTCTGGTGGAGCAGCCGGCGGACGTGCGGGCACAGAAGGCGCGGGCGTGTCCTTACGGCCTTTCTTCTTTTGCTGCTCATTGATCTGAACTGCCGCCGAAAGATCCGCGAAAAGACTGTTCTCCTGCAGCCAAAGGATTTTTACCAGGTCTGCAAATTTGATAATGTGCACTTCTTCAGAGCCGGTATAATGCCAGAACTCAAAAACGAGGCGCGGATCAATCACCGTAAAGTCTGAGTTGTACTCCTTTCGTCCCGAAACTTCCACTTGCAATGGGGGATAGACAAGATCTTTCTTTCCATCATTGGTGACCAGAACAACCTTACGGATATTCTGCGCCTTGCTGTACTCGAGAATTTCGCGCCAGATGATCAGGTCGCCGTATTTGTTCGTCAGTTTGGTCTCATCCTGGAAACCCGGTGGTACACGTCCCATATAGCGGGCGTCAGCCGGAAGATGAAGCTCCTCGATCAGCCGGTAGATGTCGGATTGCAGGATAACCGGTTCGAAGCGTTCTATAAACTCCGTATTTAGTTTACTGTAATTGGCGGTCACCTCTTTGCTGACACTGCGTATACGACCTATGCCCTCGGTTACGGCGTCCAGCTCACGGAAATACTCCGCCTTATCAGCGTACGAGCTCCCGCGTAATAACTCATCATCTACGTACATCTTCAAAAAGCGACGCATATGCTCCATCTCCTTCTGAATCGTCTTAAGCTTCTTGAGATCCTCCAGGTAACCTCCTACCTGTTGCACCACAAAACGGCTTGCATACTCGTTGACCGACCAAGAGGCGAGGCGCACCTTGCGTTTCACGATCTCTGCATCTACCCAGCGATAAAACTCGCGTCGCGCCCCGGAGTTGATCTTAAATAGCTGAGCGAAGAGGTTGGTATCGAAAAAATCCGACAATCATCCTGCCTTAAAAGCGCAGCAACTAGAGCCAAGTATTTTTCGGGATCTATAGAAGACAATGGAAAACGCATGATCGATCGTTTTTTGAGCCGCAGCTGGCTGCAGCTGATGTTGCCTGTTTAAAACAGGGCGGCGAATCTAATTCTGGAACAAATTAGAACATACAGGTACAAATACCCCTTTTCCCGCCCTAATTCCAGAAGCGGGAAAGTTATAGCAACACCTTTGATTAAGATCGGGTGCTGTCAATTGGCCGCAATTCATACTCCGGTGCAATCCGGCGATGCTTCGTATCAAAGACAAGGCCCAGTGCGAAGACAGGCTTAGTATGCAGACCTTCGGGCAAGGCGTAGCCCCGATCCAAGATCTGCCGAATTGCGGTAGCTGCGTCTTGCAGCTTAAACTCCATCAGGTAAACGCAATTTTCTAATTCAAGACGCGCATCGATGCGGCCGCGCAGGACAGCGACCTCCGATTGGATGTCACACCCAACCAAAATCAGTGTGAGATGAACAATCAGATGGTAGGCTGCCTCCCGGTCGAACCGCAACAGATAATAGGGAACCTTTGCAATCACGGCGTTGAGTAGGACGATCCCGCCGTCTATATCATGCCGTGCAAAAGCATCGCGGATTTTCCGGTCGGGGGAACGCTCGCCACCTTCCCACAAATCAAGCAGAGCTTCAAGGAACAATTGGTAGTCCTGCTGCGCCTCAATAAAGCCGCGCAATAGACCGTCGAACTGCCCAAGTGGCCGGATTAAGCCGTCGATCAAGGCCTGCGCCTGCGCCTGGTAGACCTCGCGAAACACTGCCTGGTCTTCCACGTCGACCAGACCCAACTCTCCGAGCGCTACGTCCAATCGCTCCAGCTGGTTAAACGTCCGGAACGCCTGCTCCTTTTCTCTATCTGAAAGGCCCGTTTCATCAACATGCGCGATTGCCCGGGCGTACTGTTCCAGAATATAAGCAAATGCTAGCCGGCTATACTTGCTTATCATACAGTAAGGTGCTTCCGACAGTTCAGCGCTCAATTCCACATGCAGTCGCCGTAGCGCCTTCACTCGATCTTGGTCCCGCCCGGGGCGCCATGTTCGCCTTTCCCAATCCCAGCGAAGGAGGTCGAAGATCATCGGCCGAACTGCTTCAACAAGCTCCCCGTCCAAATACCGACACAGCAATGCGGCTTTTGCTTTCACCTCTTCGGGCTCGGTTTGCTGAAGTAACTCGAAAACCGTTTGCCGTAGTTGAAACGGAAACATCGGATAAAGAAAAAGTGGGCGCGCCCGCCCTGTTGGTGTGAGACTATCGCGAAGGCTTGCCAATAGCACTCCAAAGGTTGCTTTCAACTCCGAAAAAGGCCGTAACAGCACGCTTTCTAGCCCCTTGCCCGGAGCTACAATCCCATGAAGTTGAAGTAATTGCATTACCGGCGAAGTCTCCGCGGCGCCATGGCTGTTATCATGATTCATAATAGATGATCCGAGAAAGTTACTGTAGTTCTCTTTGAAATGGCTTCTTGACAACCTAGTGCGTCGCGGGCCCTTCCGACACGTGCCCTGTTTCCGGCCGCGGTGGTGCCAGAAAAGCTTGTAGGCCCCCAAAGGCCGGCTGAAGCTCGGCAGCCGCCTTGAGTGCTAGCTCATCGCTCGTTTCGAAACTTTGGAAACGGAAATGAGTATTTACCAAGAGTGGACTTTTCCACGCAGCAATCTCCAACATGCTGCCCCAGCGGAGGGTCATGAATTCATACAGCATGTCCGGAAGCTTAGTTGAATTGAGCTGAAGCCGCTGCTCCCCCTGCAGGTCATCAAACCCGTGCTCATTCTCATACCTGAGCTTAAACTTCTTCAGTGCCAAAGCCCTGTCCAGCAATAAGTATTCCGACAAAAGAAGTTCGTGACTGATCCAGAACAGGCGTTCGCGTAGATCCGCCGTAAAACTCGAGCGCTCCATTTCATCGTGGATAAACGACATCGACGGACGGAGCCCATCTGCCGTATTTCCAACGATTTTCGTACAATCCTTGTCTTGGATATGCGACACCCTTAGTTCAAGGCGCTCGATCGAAGCTTTAATACGCTCGATAAGCTTCCGGTCCGTTTCTGGCGGCTGCAATACATCAACTTTCAGCGAAAAGCAAACTGGCATTCTTCGCCACCTGCTCTTGTATCATTTCCACCGGTTTCCGGACGCTGTCGCCGATCCTGCGGAGGCAGGACTGAACATCACCCGGCTGCCTCGGAACATTGCCGGCCCTTGTAAATGGTCCATCAGTTTCAGTGAGCAGCTTCGACCGCGGAATCAATCCTAAGAGCGTATGTCCCCTGTCATTCAGCAACATTTGCTCATTGATCGAGAAATAACACCCCAGCGACACGGCGCGCCGGGCTTCAGCCAGTGATCCAGTAAACCAATGCAACACTACCTGGTTACGTTCGAACACCCCAGTATCCGATAACACGTCCAGGACTTCTTTTGCTGCACGCACGCTGTGCACTGTCAGCACTTTACCCCCGGCCTCCGCGCAGGCAGCAGCCATCTGCTTAAAAACGCGGATCTGCGCCGGAAGTGTCTTAAAGTAGCCTGGCCCCGCATCGAGCCCCACCTCTCCTACGAATCTGGTCTCGCTCAGGTAACGCTTCCAAAGCGCCAACTCGTGTTCGAATTGACCGACTAACTGCGGATGTAGCCCAAGAGCGGCTTTCACATATTCGTTTCCTGACGTCAGGTCCCGGTTGCGTTCCCAAGCCCTCGGAGTCGTGGTGACAGCGAGCGTATATACCTGCGCCTGTTCCTTCTGGCTAACAAGGTTTTCGAAATCCGGATAAAGGTCCAGGTGACAATGAAAGTCTACTAGGGCGTGCATGGATGCGAATCTACGATGATCAGCCGGTCGTTGTGGTCCTGCGAAGCAGTCGTGCAATCTCCTGCATCCCACGTTCATAGACCCCGGCCAGTTCCGTGAGCTCTGCTGCCGTCGCGGGCAATGGACCGGATTTGTGGATTAGCCACCGCGCAATACCAGGCGATGTATTCAATCTTTCAACCGCAGCCTGGAATGATCGGATCTGCTTTCCACGCGCTGATCCGGCCTTTATATCGGTATTGAGATCATCGAGCGTATAGGTTGTAGCGTCGGGGATATTGGCATGCTTGATCGAGGCGCGCCGGATGAGACAGGGAAGGCAATAGCCGCAATGGCCGGCGCTTCTGCCCTGCCATCGCGCTTTTGCCGGCGAGGAACAGGATAGGGAAACTGGTATCAACTCGCGCAGCAAACGGCGATTCCGGCATCCCGCCGCCATCTCACCCTTTGTCTGATTCCAGTACGGATTCTCGATGGAGCCGGGGATACCGACTTCCTGCAGCATTTTATTCCACAGACTCATATAGTAAGGATGTGTCGTGTGCGTACTTAAGGAACCGAGACGTAACAAATCAAGCGGCACGTTCAAAGCAATAAGTCCATTTTCCGGCGTTTCAAGAACGAACGGGCCACCAAAGCCTGAGCCGGCAAAAATGCCCAGCGCAAAGAATAGGAAAGACCGGCCCCGCGTGGTGTTCTCGCTTTCGCGCGCGCCGAACAAAGAAGCCGGTACGTTCAGCCAGAAACGAAGGCGGTCGAAATCGTTGTCGGGATACACTTCCTTCAACTGGTCAAAACAGGCTTGTTGGGGGTTACTGGTAGCGCCATCGCCGGCATGGCTGATCAGCAGGGGCACTTCCCCTTGTGCCAGGTTATCTATGGCGCCGATCAGGCTGTCCAACCCACCGGAAAACAACTGCACTTTTGTGAAGGGGGCGGGCACCTCGTCGTTTTCCTCCTCATCTTCTTCTTCAAACGTTGCGAGCTCTTCCCATTCTTCAGGACGAGCGCGAAAAACAATTGTCCAGAGGTCGCCGGAAAGAAAATTGAGCAAGCGGGTAAGCGTCCCCTTTGCGGCTTCCCAGGCAGCTGGCGCGGATACCGGCACGATGAGCTCTATTTCGCGCGTCCAGTTATCCTGCGACTGCAGCGCTCGCGAAATCCGCGTATCAGCGGCGTAAACATGTGTGGCCAGCACCAGCAAGTCAAGACCGAGCTCGCTGGGACGGAGCCTCTTATTCCAGGCCTCCGCCAATGCCGCCCCCATCGAGAAACGCAGCTGCCCCTGGTCATCCAATAAATCAAGGGCCATCTGGCGGCCACCCTGATGAGCGGGAAGCGTAAACAAATCGCCTTCGCCGAACTTTCCGTAAACCACTTGCTTCATTTCTGTTTGTTTTACTCGTTAGTAACGTCTGCTAGAATAGAAAATGCGTCTTCGTATATCTGGTCAACAAACCCGACAATCTCGACATCGGTAAGGGCAGCCACCTGTCCCTCGAACTGACTGAGGCTATCGGACACGCAACCGGCGATAAAATCGTGCAGCTCCTGCTGGATAGCGGCGATGTCGGCTACCCGGTCAGCGGCGAATGTGATCTTAGTCCCGATATCGTTACACAGGCGGCCTTCAATCGAATGAGCGATGAAAAGGCCGATCGCGTGCATCGCCTGTTCCTCGGTCAACGTATCCAGATCGATTCCCTCATCCAGTAGTGCAATGATGGTTTCCACAAATGCACTCCGGGCAATCCCCTCGTCGATCGTACCACCATCCGGACAAATGTGGTCAATAAGTGCCGATAGAATGTCTTCTACCGGGCTATTGAGCAATCCCTGTAAATTGAAGGTGGCCAGAGCAGTGGTAAGCCCCGCGCCGCCCCCTGAAGCTGCCCCGAAAAAGGATACAAAGCGGCCGGCCGCGGCGCGCGAAGCTCCCATCCTTTGCGTAGCCGCCTGTGCGCCGCCTGTGCGGGCGTATCGGGATGCCGCTTTGTGTAAACTCCCGGCTGCAGCCCCTCCCGATCGTACGAAACGAGTAAATCCGGATTTCGCGGAAGTGAATGATGCCGTGGGGCCCGCTTCGCCGCCGGCATTTGCCGCCGCGACACCCGGACCAGCGCCGGCCGCTCCGGCATTGGCGCCGGGTGTAACCGGAGCCTGGCCGGGCTGGGCAGCGGCCGGCGCCGCATTGCCACCAAGCCATGAAGGAACAAGTGGGTTACTGCCTTTCGGCCCACCATAAGCGTTCGAAGTACCCATAGTATTAGTGCTTTCTTGTATTTAACCTTTTTGCCGCGGCCTGCAGCGTTCGAGAGCCCTGATTGGCCCATTTCAGCGTCAGCTCCGCGAAGCGCAGCGTGCTTTTACCCGTAAAAACGTTTTCCCAACCCGTAACTACCCAAGCCCCCAGTAAACCCGGCTGAAGGGAATCCAGTAGGTTGAGCAGATCGTCCTGCAGATTTGGGTGGTGCTTCACCAGCATGGTCAGACCCTGGATCACGGGCGGCCGGGTTGCCAATGACTTTTCATTCTCCAGGTTCGATTTCAACGCCTCAAAAACCTTGACGGATTCCCCCGAGGAAAGCGACTTCACCTCTGTTTCAGAGGCCTTGGCCGCCATCGTGGAACCGGCGATCATCCGCTCAATGAGGGAGTTGAGATTGCCCAGCACGCTGCCGCGCGCGAAATAATCCTTCTTCTCCTTAGCAACGAAGAGGAACGGCCGCAGGTCTACCTCGCCCAAAGCCGGTTGCAGCCGGGCCCACTTGCAGATCTCGGGATCCGCCAGCCATTCAGCCAGTTGTTGGCCTGCGGCGGGGCTCCCGGTCTGTAGTGAACCGTCGCGGGCATCTTGCTCCTCTTCACGATCACCTGCGTGGGTTGTCTGCTTTTCCAAAGCGGCCAGATCGGCACAGATACCCGATCCGCTTCCAGCCGCCAGGTTTGCGATTTGTTCGAATAGCTTGGGCAGGAAGCGCTCCGCGACCATCAGCTTGGCCAGCGCTGGCAGGTGTATGGCTGCAGCAAAACCACCCGCCTTCGCCATCTCATGGCGCAAAAGCAAGGTGTTCAGGAAGCGCTTGATCTGGCGGGGATTGCCTTTTGTGCCCCCCGCGAGCACCGGGCCGATTTGTGCCGAAATCGTAACCGCGTTGCCGACTTCTTCTGGCACCTTTCCCCCAAATGCTTCCCGAACCGTCGAAAAGTCGAATGCTTCAGATTGCCAGGGCTGCTGAAGTTTGCTGCGTGCGCTTGCAATCAGCTTTTGAAATCCCGGGTTGTCGCTAGCGACAGCGGACCCGATCAGGAGCAGGGATACATAAATCCGGGTTTCGATCTCACCCAGTATCGGGATCCGGAACGGTACCTGGATCAGTTTTTCCAGGTAGTTGCGCGTGTAAGTTTGGTAGCCGGCCATGTCGGGCAGATCCGGGAAATGCTTCCGCACTGCGTACTCGATCATCGCTTCATCCGCTGCCACCACGAATGCCGTTTGCTTAGTAAACATAAAGAGGCGGATTGCTTCCAGCGTTTCGATCGCCGTATCCGGGAGGCAGCGGTCGAGATCGTCAACCAGCACTACCAACTGGTCGACCTCCGCCTTACGAAGCAACTTCTCGAATGATTTCTGAAAGGCGGATACCTCTTGCGGGATATTCTGTTTCTTGTCTTTCGCTTTGGTCACCTCTTCCGCAAATTTCTCCACTTCGGACAGGTTTGCCTTCGTCAACACCTCACCGGGATGAGCCACGAGCTTTTTGACGCCGCCGATAAGGGAGTTGACCAGGTCAATGTCAGGAACTCCTGTGAAAGCCGTCAGTGCGATGCTGCCGGTCTTCTTAGCTACCTTTAGCCAATTGATATTCTTTAAAACCTCGCGGACTTCATCCTTTGCTTTCACGAACAGCGAGCGGCGCTCAATCAGTTCGGTAACGACTGCCTCAATCAAGGCGATCTTCGCGTCTTCGAAGCCCTGATACCGCCAACCATTAAACCGAATGCAGCAAACTGCTTTGTCTTCAGCCAAAATTGCCTCGATCATCTCTAAAACGCTGGATTTTCCCGCGCCCCAGTCGCCGTGAACACCAATGGTGATAGGGTCGTTGTTTTGACTCCGAAGTAGGCTCACGATCGTTTGGGCGATCGGCTCACTATTTAAAAGATCGACTTTCGTTTCATTATCGGTTAAAATCATAATTAAAAGCTCAGCAATGAAAATAATCACATCCAGGTCGATTAAAACCCCGTACAAATACCTGTTTTTTGTTGCAGACTATACGCGTGTAAGGGCAATTCAGCATCCTTCCATCTGTGAATGGCCGATTTTCACCTCGCCCGCCCAGAACCACACTCCTACATCAGCGCGATTTTTAGCTGCGCGGGTTAAAAATACTAATAGCCGTTAGGGGTTGTCATCGATATCGCCTACGCAAGTTAGTGCCTTAGAATACGTAACCGAGTCGCCGAGATTAAGTGGCAGGTGAGTTCCTGCACCCTCCTTTCATCCATCGCCTGCATAGCTCGGATAAGTTACTTTTAGCTTCTTGGTTCTCTGCAAAAGCCCTTTCCATAGGATAAGCTGGATCAGGTAGTTGCTATTCTAAACGCAACTTATACAGAGGCGCGAGCTCAGTTCCACAGCTATTAAAAATCGGGCTGATTCCAGTTGCTAATATCTACTACGATAAGATCACAGTGAAGGGAAGATTAGACATTTAGCCAATCAAGGCCTAATTAGCCGAAAAACCTTCTTCCGGATCCCAAAGGCTCTATGAACAAGGATGCTATCTTTTCGATTTAAAGACCTCATAGAGCCCTTCAGCACCCTGTGGGCTGATCATGGATGTATTTAGGACACATAATTGATAGAACTAACCTTGGGAAACGAACTGGTTAGCAGCAACCTTGCAGAAAGGGAAACTTGTACCCGCTCAGGGCAAATAAAAACCGGTACTTTCACTAACTGGTGCTACGGGAGCATCTCTGATCAATTTATCTAAAGCCAAGTCTGGTTGCACCAAATTACCGGAGAAGAAAGGAGTGAAATGCTTCACCAGGGATCTCGCCAGATGCTGGGGCTCCTTCCTGTAAAGGCCGCATCATCAATCGGGTACGGATCTGTTGCAAACGCCGGCGATACTGACCACCGCGGTACTGGAGATACATTGTGACTAGGTGTTCCCTAATACTGCTCAAGTTGAAGTGTCGGAGCCTAATACAGAAATTCGTATAGGCAAGAAATGTTTACGACGCCAACTGCCTACTATATTTTTTGGAATACATTATCTACATACCACTGCGGTATCTTCTCTTGCTCCAAACGATTTCTACTTGTCCTTGTTTTCAACAATGTATAGAGCTCAGCCTCATCATTTGTCAACAAGTGTAAAGTTTCAATCCTATTCTCCTCCCCGTCTTCCACCCATTCTTGAAAACTTTCGAATGTACGCTTATCCATCATCACACTCTGAGTTTGTGGATGGTAGGATCGTATTTGATGGAGTATTTGGAATCCGTGTACATCAATGTCGCCCCAATAAAAAATATTTTTATTGGTTAACCACTTAGCGTTCTTTAAATGGCTCACCTTAAAACCTCCTCCACTCCAAATAGTAAGCGCATTTGGCGAAAGAGGCAAGGTCAAAAAATTCATTTTATTCTCAGTAATATATACAGCGTGGACAGGCCAATCGTTCCTTTCAAAATCGGGTAGTGTAAGGCTGATATCCATAACTTGATCTAACAAAGCCAAGCTCGGGTCCAAAAAACGAATGCGAATAGAAGGTTCGTCGTGCTTCAGATAATAGCGAAAGGCAAATCGCTTATCCTTTACGTCTCGTATGTGATCTGGAATAAGGTAATCTAATAGGGATTGCAATAAGCTGTCATTCTCTTCAATGAACTTTGTGTGAATAGAGATTGGCAGCTGTCTCAAATATTGGTCAGGCCTTGGATTGCTGATGAAGTAATGACAGACGAAAACTATACCTTCCCAATTTCGAGTCGGGGAAATTAACTCCAATGGATTGGTCAAAATCCACTCTTTCAGTTGAGGCAGCTGCTCAAGCAAAAAAGAACTGTTTCGGAGAAACACTTTACTGTCCATTTCTTTACCAATGACATGAAGGTAATCCTCCTCGCACTCGAAGATCAGACAATCGGGCAATATCTGCAGTCCGGTTCTTCTGAAGTTCTTGTCTGTGGTTCTCACCCAGTAACCAATGCCTTTTTCATTCTTAGAGGATTCATACAATGCATCAACCTCATTTTTAAGTGTCCCAAAATCGGAGGTAATCTGTGCGGGCTTAATTTTGCCAATCCGATCGATTTGCCTTGGAAAAAAGGCTTCTTTTGCAATTAAGCTTTGTAAATAGGGTTTCCACCATCTTAATGCCTGCTCCTTAATTTCCTGAGGACTGATCATGCCTGTGCTGTTTCTGATTTAAAAACACTGTTGTACCTCGATTTTTCCAGCAAGTACTCTTTCTTTGTGAAATTGCTTACCTGCGAATTATCTCCATCCCGGTTACTCACGAAGTGAAAAGAATTTACATGCCCTTCAATAATGTGGATTTTTTGAAGGGGCGTTACAATTAAAAGCTGCAGATTGAGCTTTTTAAAGAGCTCCAGTCCATAGCGGGTACTTTCATCGCTGCCTCGGCCAAAGGCTTCATCAATTACAACAAATCGAAAACTTCGACTTTTGCTTTCTCCAAACTGTAATCCGAACTGAAAGGCCAGCGCACTTGCTAATATTGTATAAGCTAGCTTCTCTTTCTGGCCTCCACTCTTGCCGCCTGAACCTTCGTAAAATTCTTTCTCTTCGTCACTGGCTCTGTATCGTTCACTGGCGTTAAACTCAAACCATTGCCGCACATCTGTTACCGTATTTGTCCATTCTTTATCTATGGGATCAGAACTGGCAAACCGATCCAAAATGGTTTTTACCTGTTCATATTTTTCTTCCGTATAAAGTTCACTATTGCTGCTAAAGGAATGTATATAGCACTTTTTCAATTCTTCTTTGAACAGCCTTATCTCTTTCTTTGGTGTGGCGTCCATCAAAATAGTGATGTATGTATCATGAGAAGAATTGTAAACTATTTCATAAAGATGTTGATTGATGGTTTTTATTTTTTGCTTAATGTCCTTTTCGTGCTGTTCTAGTTTGTTGTCAAAAACAGAAATGCTGTTAATCGTATTTTTATTCAATTCTTCCTTGAAGCGTTCCTCGTGTCTCTTTAGATCTTCATTTACCAATCTTTCGAATTTTTGCAAATATTCTCCGCGGGCATCTATGCTTTCCGATATTTCACTGTATTCAGCCCTGGAATGTTCCTTTATTTCTCTCATTCTGCGTTCTACGGCGGAACGCAGGGTACTGAGGCGGTGTCGCATTCTTTTCAATTCACCACTGTCGCCCTCGAACAACTTCCGAAATTGTTCATGCTGCTTGTCAATACTGGAAAGGCGCAGTTGCTTATCAGTCATCTTCTCTTCGATAATAGGGAAAAAAGCGTCTCTTCTCTTTGGATCAATCTGGCTAATCAACTCTGCAATACCCAAAAGCAGTTCGCTATAAGTTCTCAGCACTTCTTTCAATCGACCAACTTCTTCAATCTTTTCCTTCAGCTTTTGATTAACATCCTTTGTCTCTTCTTCTACTTCAGCCTTTTTCTGGTTCAATAACGACAATAAATCATTGTTGTTTAGCAGATCAAATCGTTCGGTTGCCAGTTCATGAATCTTTTCCGTATGAAACCTCCAGTCGATACGGCTGAAATCACGAACAGTCAGGAGATGGGATAGCTGCTGCTTTAGGGAATCATTTTCTGACTGCTGTTTTTCTATCCCCGCCTTTTCTGTTCGAAGCTGTTCTATCTCTATTTCCAACTCGTCAATTACTTGCTCTAGCACTTTGATCTTCTCAACGTTGCTCCAGCCCAGTACATAATTTCGCTTATCATCGAGTCGCCTGCGGTCATCTTTGGTGTGACGGATCTTTCCACTTTTGATTAAACCTTGTTTTGTGATCCCAAAAGGCACATGTTGCAAGGTTTGCACATCCACACAGACAAAATCGCCAAAGCTCCGCTGAAGATGATTGTCGAGCCAATCGAAAAATTGGGTGTCCGGTTTAATTTCGAGCTTATAAACGACACTTTCGCCTTCAAGCCTTCTTGACACTTGCGTTAGCTTATCCAGATCAGCCTCCAGGTATGTGATTTTAATACCACGGCCGTCCGGGCTTCTCAATACGTTGTCATTGACATAACGGCTTACACTCTTGTAATGTTCTTTCGGTACCAGCAAACTTATGCCTGCATCATGCAGTAGTTTTTCAATCGCCCCTTCCCAAGCCGTTTCGCTTTCTGCAACTTTTAGAAGTTCACCCATAAACGGAAGTTCATCATCGTTAATATCCAGGTCGCTACACAACTGCCACCTAAACCCGATCAGCCAGCTTGGTACTTGTGTTTTTCGTTCTTTTAACGATTGGAGTTCTTTTTGTTCCAATTGCATTTCTGTTTCCAACTTTCTTAGCTCACTAACAACAGTGTCTCTTTCCTGTCTCAATGTCCGTTCTTGTGCTAAACAGACTTCACTGCCGGCTTTGGCCCTTTCTATATTTTTTGAAAAATCAGCCTCATTCTCTACCACCGGAAACTTACAGGCTCTTACGAGCTTTTCATAATCATCATAATCCGATTTCTTTATGTCCCGGTCTTTTTCCTGCTGCCTTATTTCCATAGCGATTTGTTCCAGTCGCTTGCCGCCATTGTTATCGATGTCTTGCAAAATGCCCAGCTTTTTATTTTCCAACTCCTCTTTTTGCTCCATCAGGCGACCTGTGACTTGTGTTGCCAATTCAAGGGTGTCCGTGGTGGTAGCAATCTCTTCATCCAGAAGGGTCTTTTTTTGGATGGCAAACCATGCAGGGATCAATTCTAGCATTGCCTCAATGTGTTCAATTTCCCGATTTACTTCACCGTAAGCCACCACATCTTCTGTCAATGGTTTTAAAATCTGGAATTGTTCTCTCGCATGGACTACGGCAGCGTGAGATTTATTCAAATCATCAAATCGCTTTAGGAGAGCCCCTATCTGGTCTTTTACGTCCGTCTTTTCCAACATTTGCTCTCTGACAAAATCCGTTAAACTACTTACAGATTTCATCGACACGGTCTGATAGAAAAGGTCAATGGCCTTATCACTGTTCATACCAAAGAGACGCCGGAATTGCTCACTGTATTGAGAAAAATTATCAGTGACCAGAATAACTCCTTCCTTATGTCTTAGTTTTTTCCGAAGCTCGTTGATGTCCGTAAACCCACTGAAATCATTGGCTATTGTTAGAGGTATTGAACTAATAATTAAGAGTTTCTCTACTTTCCCTTCTTTTCCGATCCAAAAAAGTTGAGCAAGGCACACGGTTTCACTGTATCCCTTATTGAAAAAGTCGCCGATAATGACCGTGTATGTATCATCATTTGGACGCAAATAAATTTTCTTCGCAGACTTCGTAATTTCCTCTTTTTCTTTCTTATACTCTCCCTTCACATAACTAAGCAGGCTTCTTTCTTTGCCCTCTGCACCGGCGGCTTTATTGAATATAATTTTGTTGTGCGGAACCAAAAGACAGGTTAGAGCGTCCACCAAGGTCGACTTTCCCGAGCCAATATCGCCTGTTAACAGCGCGTTATCCCCGCTGGGTTCTATCTGCCATCTCTTCTTATGGAATGTGCCCCAGTTTAAAACTTCTAAGTATTGAAGCCTGAAGCCTGCCAATACAGATATTGTCTCGTCTTGAAATAACTCCATAGGACAAATTTTACTCGGAGAGGTATTTTTCTGCTGCGTATTGCTTTATTCGTTGTAGGGTGCTCTCGATTACGTCAGCATTCACATAGCCTTTGATGATGCGATGAATCTCGTAATTATTGCCATCGTCCTCCAGCTTTCGAAGAAACCCGATCTCTACGACTTTATTAATCGTCGAAACGATTCGGTCCTGCTGCCTCACCTCGTCTGTAGCAGTTGGAAGAAAGGTTTTGATCCTATTGACTATTTCTGCCCCGGAAATGATTGCCCTGATGTTTCCACCATGTGCATCTTGTTCCAGTAAATATTTTCGAAGCACAATGCAAAGCAGCGAGGTGAAGAAATTTAATTGCCTTTTTTCGCCCAGTTTCGGCAGTTGCACTTCTTCTTCCAGCTCTTTTTGCACGAGGTAGGCATAGCCTTCACTTTTGTCGATATAGACGTCAAGCGCCAGGGCGTCGAAATACTTTTTTATTTCCGCTTCGAATTGAAGAAGATTTGACCATGCTTCTTTTTGATGGTCATACAAGATTCCTTTTAGTAAAGTGATCGAACTCAGCGAATATTCCCGAATCATGATTTACCTATTGAAAATGATAAGAGGTGTTTTGACTTCGTATGTTGTTCCGGCCTCCTTGTTTTCCACGAGGATAGCTTCCTCCTTTTCGTTATTAATGTAATGTTTCGCTTCGCTTGTTGCAATTTGTATATATCCCAACAGTTCCGCAACCCCTTTTGTCGGTTTGCATTGATCCAACAGTTGCGAAAGTGATACTTGTGGATGCGTCCGTAACAATGCTTTGACGTTATTCCGGAGCTCCTCCATATCTATATAAAACTGTTCAAACAACGCATTGGGGGTACTTTCAGCCCGCCCTTCTTCCACGATTGTTTGCTGGAAAGCAATTTTAATTGGCGGTGTGAACAAAGGCCGTTCCATGAAAAGAGTGGGACGAACAGTGCCATCGATTTCCATCAGCGGCTCTTGCACATCAAATGTGTCTTTGCGTTCCATTAGTAACTCTTCGATTGCTTCAATATTGCGCAGAATATGTTTACTTTCCGAAAGATTCTTTTGTTCGACATACTTGCGTAATTGCTCAATTAAGCCATCATTGCTTTTGTTGACTTTGTCACCAGCTTCAACTAAGTTGGCTTTAATTCGGTCGACGATTTCCTCTTTTTTTAATTCTTGAATAATTGGAACCGCATTTACTCTATCGAGTAAATGTTCAAGCTCTTGTTGCATGCTTTCACTCATCAGGAATTCCCAAAAAGCACGAAAACTTTTGCCCTGGTCGGTATTCCAGAGATGGTCTTGCTTTTCAAAAATGGCGTCGAGCAGTGCTCCTTTATTTAAGTTGCTTTTGATTATCGTCTGCCTCGTTTGTATATCCAGCTCCCGAAAATTTTCCTCTACCTGACGGAAGTCAGATAACAAGCGCTTAGCCGTTTCCTCTGCAAGAAGAAAGTCTTCCTTAATTTGGGTATCGGTGGGTGTACTGAAGTTGCCTGCCCGTACGCGTTCAATCTCCTCATCGATCTTCTTTCTTTCTAGGAGTAATTGTTGTACCCGCTCGTAAGGCCCTGCTGTACTATTGACAATCTGTTTCAGTAAAGAAAAAAACTGTAGCAGTCGACTATGGGTACCAACGAACTGCTGCTTATTTAAGTCTCCGAGCCATTTTAGTGCGTTCTCCGTAGCGGGAGATAGCTCATAAACGGGATCATCCCCTAAGTCATAGTAACGCCTTAAAAATCCGAGCTGCGCCCACTTTTGAAGATATTCAAGTGGTGTTTTATTGTAGTCAGTGATACCTTGTTGGCCCAGTGCGAAAAGAAAATCGCTTAAAAGACTGTTTAGCGCAGCTTGAGGATAAGCGATGCGATCTTGCTGCTTAAACGCTAAATGAAAGAAGCTAACCAATAAAGGAAAATGCTCCGCCCTGAGTAGCTGCAGTGTTTTATCGTTTCGATAAAGGGATAGAGCTTTTTCAAAGTTCATGAACAGTGTTATTAATTCGGTTGTTCGATAGGCGGATCTTAAGTGTCAATGACAGTATGAGAAATACGGCCTTTCTCTTCCAAATTATGATGCACCACTGTAAAAAGACAAAATTGTTCGTCACTGGATTGCCTCCCAAGAGGCTTTTGTGTCCGACGAATATTTTGAGTTTAACAAGAGATCCTTTCTGACTATGTCCTTAAAATAAGGAATTTCTCTTGATGTCCTGTTCTAAACGGGAGTAAAAGTCTTCTGAGCATGGTACCGAGGGGATTCGAGATAGCAGGCAGCTTCCTTCTGCCAGCACGGCTGCCAATACTGCATTCCTTCTTGCGCCAAAGGGTTGAAATGTAGAAAAGGGGTTAAATGCCACACTGATGCGAATACTCTTCCCTTTACCCAATTCGCCCCCAGGACATCAATGATTTGGGATAGAGAGTTGAACCCGGTTACCGATCCAGTTGATGATTGAATATCCTGAAGAATGACCGTTGAAACCGAACGATCCAGCCCTTTGATATTTAAAGGAAATTGTTCCTGGCGAGGAAGCTGATTCTCGGCAGAGTCGAAGTCAAACTCGCTTTGGTTGATCAATGTCTTTGCCGAACTTCTGGCCATGGCAGCTGGTTTTGGTACGAGAGGTCGACCAAGGCAAGTCCGGCCGCGTCTACGCTCCCGAACTCAAAAGTTAATCAAAAATTACCGGTTACGCTTGATGATCGCACTTGCAAGGCTCGCCCAATGCACAAGGACGTTCCGACAACTCATTATTCGCGAGGGCGATGATCAGGTAGTGCCTCGCTTTAAAAGTTTACTCCAAATGCAACAAGCCCCGTGATGACAAAACGATAATTTTGAGCTTATACGCCAAAAACGTTTATTTTCCACCAAGCCTTAATAATTCCACTTTTCTCGCCTGAACTTTCAATAACAATTGAAAATTAGCACATTCCCAACTGTTCCAGCTTCCATTTTTATTCATCACTAATTATCGGGAAATTCCCAAGTATTAATCGGGAAGACATCAATTTCTTTCGGGGAAATTTGAAGCTCAAGGCTGAACGACAGGGACATCCGACACCTAATCACCTCGCACTTTCGCCCGGATGGTGAGATTAAGCACCGGGAAGTCACTGAATCGACCATAACGCCGTACTGATAAATACCGCGGCGAATCACATATCATCGGGAAATGGGTGTTTAACACCGGACATCGGGTCCGTCACGCTCCCGAAAGAATCCGTTTGACTCGGTGTTTCGTTTCTCAATCATTGGGCGTTTGAACCCGATTGTCCCGATACCTGGTTATCAATTTCCCAATGAATTAGGTTGGTGCAAATGAACCCGATCGGGGATGTGTCAAGCCTCTGTATCAAGCCCGGGAAACGATCGGCTTTTCGGGCGTTGTCCGTGAACTCATTTGGTGGTTGATTCATTATTCAATGATGCCGGTCCGAGATGATGATCGATTCCCTTGTCCTGATAGCCGGTTCCTGCAAAAATGAAGCTAATCTCGGCGACAAGCTACCGGTATTGACTTCGTTCGCTGCGACCGTATATCCGACAGTATTTCGGTTTTCCGGACCTGGATCCCGGTGTCCTGCAGCCTCCGCCTGCAAAACAAACAACATCGGTAATTTGCAAGATTGCCGCAGCGTATTTCCCGATGGCGACCGGGAAACCGGCATTGAGGGATCGGGCGGAGCACAAAAATGCAACTGGAGCTCTTCCCGGCAGACTTGACTGATCTGATCGGGCAAAATAACAGCCGTCTGGCTAATCTTCCCGATCACGCCAATACAATCGCAGGGGACTTTCTGACAGCTATTTCTTAGTCTACCCTCGATTACTGGATTTTTAGTCGTTTAGCAAGGTCCTTGAAATACTGCGGCGACCAGATTTCCAATCTTGTTGCATCCGGAATAAACCGAATGACATCCTCGCGGATGGACGCAAATGAGACCGATTCAATGCGCTCCGTTAATAGGTCACGGAACTGCCCCTCGGAAATCGTGTCTTCGGTCCAGTCTCCGCTATCTGCGGCCCGGAGCCGGAAATGCTCCAGGTGCAGCGGGACGGCTCTTTTGACATACCACTCGAGGTCGTACCAGTCGCGGCCTTTGACCCGCGTCCCCCATTTGCGAAAGAGCAGGGCATGCATCTTCCCAGCGAACAGGTCGGGCAGGGTGAAGCACTTCACATAAAACGAGAAAGGCCGGATCAGAAGGAGTTCCTCCGTGGAAAAGCCAAGCGGAGGCTCCCGGTCCACTTCCAGCTTTATCTTCAAAGCAGGGGGCACGGTCAGTCCCAATTGTGGAATCGCCCCATCCAGGGTCAGCTCTTTCCAAACCGTTTCCGACTTCAGGAAAGCGGAATCGACACCCGTGGCTACTTTCTTCTTTTTTTCCCGGACGCTCACCTGCATACCCAAGGCTTCGAACTCGGTTACGATACCGGCGAGGTAGGGCTCCAGTGAAAAGGCTTCATCGCGCTGCAGCAAGGAAAAATCCAGGTCCTCCGAGAAGCGATCCAACCCATGGAAGATCCGCAGGGCCGTTCCGCCGTAGAATGCGGCCACCTCAAAAAAGCCACTGCGCTGCAAACCGGCCAACGCCACTTCCTGCATGATCTCGCGGAGTGCAGCTTCAGCCTCGTCCTTCCCTTTCGGGTTGTATTCATTAATCCATTCTTTGATCATAATTGTTCGAGGGTTTTAAGAAGCATGGTCAGACTTGAACTTTTGGGGGCGTCTGGGATCCAGGAATGAATCTCGGAGTGCTGCAGGGTGCGCAACTGTTCTTCGTCGATCCGAAGATCTTCCATAAGAAAGTCGGTGGCTTGCCGGACACTGCGCAGAATGACGCCGCTGGTCAGGATGATTTTGTCGCAAAGAGCTTTCTCCGGAGACGCCATGAGTACAGCCTGCCGGGGCGTCAGCTGAACCCGTCGGATTCCAAAAGCGTAGTACGGAAGCGCTGCATGCGCATAGCTAAACCGGCCTACAGGCGTCTTATAGCTTTTGGCGCTTTTCAGCGTTACTGAGCTGATTTCGTAAACGCGTTCGGGGATCAGGCCCCAGTGCGCAAGCGCCGTTTCCTGTGAAACGTAGGAAGGTCCCCGAAGATGGTTAGCCAATAACACACCGGCCGGTTGCGCGACGGGTACTTTAGGTCCTGGTATATAAATACCGCGCTTTACCTGAAGCAGTTCACCCCGCTTAAGCAGCTCATGGATCTTGTCGTTTGGGCGCCGGTAGTCTTTTAGCAGTTGCAGCACAATTTGTCGTGTTAGCGGCTCCTCTGCATAAGGTCTGATTGACTCTATAAAATGGAAGTCCATTGTCATATTCACAGCTTCAAATCGGATTATTTCCGATTATATATTACAAATTTAGCACAACAGTGCACAAATTCGCTTATTTAATCGGATTTTTTCCGACTATGTATATCTAATTTAACATCATAGACCGCCAGATTGGATCTGATCAGCCCAATCAGGAAAGCATAATTCGCCTAATTTATGTGTGAAAAAAGCGATGCTATGGAACAAATCACGTTAACCCGAAAAGAACTATACGAACTGATATGGAGCGAATCGATGCTTTCACTCTCAAAGAGATACCGGATATCTGATGTCGGACTTCGAAAGATGTGCCGCCGATTAGAGGTCCCGGTGCCGCCGGCCGGCCATTGGGCAAAAGTGCAGCACGGGAGAAAAGTCAAACCTCCGCCGCTGCAAGGTCATTACGCAGGAACCGAGCGGGTAAAACTGCAGCTTCGTAGTGAAACTGAAGCGGCTCCCAACCGAAGGGAACCATCCTCGCGAAAGGCAAAATTTCGCCAACTAGAAATCGACAATTCCCTACCGCTACGCGTCCCAGAAAAGCTTACAAAGCCCGACCCTTTGATTATTGCTGCCAAGGCAATGCTCGCGACTGCCAAGCCCGACAGTTATACATTCATCGGCATGATCTCATCTGGCAAAGAAACTTTGGATATTCGGGTAACCAAGGGTAACATCGGGAGGTCCCTCCTTTTTATGGACACACTCATTAAGGCACTTAGAGCACGCGGCCACCAGGTTGCTGTGAAGGATGGTAACACATGTGCAATCGTCGCCGGCCATGAATTTGACCTCGCGCTTCGGGAAAAGATGCGGCGCGAGCTGGTTGACAACGGCCACTGGAAAAAGCAGGAGTTTCGTCCTTCGGGCTTGCTGGCGCTTCAGGTGTCCGGTCGTTATGGGCGTGAATACAAAGACGGAAGTCTGCGACTCGAAGAGCAAATCGCAAAAGTGATTATAGACCTCGAGCAATCTGCCGTGGAAAGAGCCATCCGGAAGGCAGCAGAAGAAAAAGCAGAAGTCGAGCGAAAAGAGCGCCAACGATTGCAACACGAATTGGAGCAGCGCCGGAAAGTGGACCTGGCCAATTTTAAAAGGCTTCTGCATCGATCCGAACGATGGAACAAAGCGGTCACGCTAAGAAACTATATTCAGGAGTTCGAGAATCGTGCTGCCAATGGGCTTCCATTAAGTGATGAACAACAGGAATGGATTGCCTGGGCAAAGAAAAAAGCAGATTGGTACGACCCATTTGTCGAAGCTGCCGATGAACTATTGGCTGAAGTGGATCAAAATCTACTCGAGCTGCCGCCCAATAAGTTCCTTTATAACTGGTAGACCATCTCACTTCTCTCCCAAACGACATGCAAAATCATCAAACCGCTACCAGACCTTTTTCAAGCATCCAGTTCCACACAGATACAACCTCATCCTCTTTAAACTGAGTTTTTCTTTCCGACCACTTATAGAATTCTTCCAGAAGCTTCGATATCACGATCGGATGATTGGCATTTTTAAGGTTAACAAAGCAAGCAAAAAGGGTAGCTGCTATTTCCGTAAATGTTGACTTCTGCTTGCGAAACAGGTCAATCACATATCGAATTGAATGTTGCCGATCTTCAAAATACCGCGCATAGTATTCCTTGTAACCATTGATATTGGCTAAAGGAACATACTTCGACCGGGTAATACCGCGCTCAGTGATCTTGTCCACCCGAAACCACTCATTTCGCTGAAACTCGCCTTCAATGGTGTGCATGAATTTATTATCGAAAGGCCCTGCAGTCAACTTCAAATACCTCTGATGAAGTCCCATTTCGGCCGCATGCTCGCACAGGTATACCAATTTCTGAAACTTGATCCGTCCCAAGGTAGGCTCTGCATGGAGTTCATTGGCGATTTCCGCCGCCAGGACTACTCTCTTGAAATAAGTATTCTTCTTTTCCTTTTTGAGCTCCTTCTCATACTTATCCAAAACCCTGATCTCGTTCAATTCCTCCACGGTGCTGGGTGCCACCAAGCCGGCCAGCATTAATCCTTTCTCGAAATCAGCCATCGAGAAAGTCTTTCTTTCATTATTGGTTGATTTCATGAATTGCTTGTTTAATTTTTTCGATTGCCCGCTCCCTGATTTTTCTGATTGTGGCCTTCTTAATTCCTAACTCTTCCGACAACCGATCCACAATCTCGTCAGGCAGGTACTTCGTGTGCTTTTTATACTCTAGGTCGGTAAGCACGACCGCGCGCTCTTTTGGCGACAGCAACTTTAGTATCCGAAGCGCTGTGTCTCTTTTCCACTGAAGATCGGCAGGCCCATCAGTCGATTGGATCAAGGTGACAATGTCGTCAAAGTAAGTTTTGTGCTGTTCCTCCTGTTGAAGCCCCTTCTCCCTGCGCCAGTAGGACCGAAAGAGATTTGTTGCAATCTTGAACAAAAAGACCAGGATCCCATCACGCCCCGTTTCCGCATTGATTTTATCCGGTTGAAAAGTCTTGAAGCGTCTGAAGCGCTCAAGGGCATCATGGCAGATCTGGGTCCCAATGTGTTTGTCCAGCTTTGAAAGAGCGCACTTTCGTTTGCAATACTCGTCAAGCTCCTTCCGGAAGCGCCGAACGAATTCCTCATAAAGCACACTGTCCTCTTCGGATGCGCATAGCGCAGCCGCGAGTTCAATGTCTGTTAGCAGTTGTAACTGGACTTTGGTAAGCAAATTTCAGTTTTTGTACCACGAAGCGTGACATTTTCCGATGTCACGCTTCGTGGTATGTTCAGGTGCACCCAAGGTAATATATTCTCCGCGCATCCAATGGCGCGTCATTGAAAAAACTTATCGGGCATGTTACTCCACGAAAGGAGCAATCAGAAATGTTTAAACTAAACAAATAAATATTAAACAAAGAGAACTATGAAGAAAGACAAACTGGAAATCAAGGTTTTGATTGAGGGAGACCGTGTGTACACGGAAGAATACAATCCGAATCAAAAACTACAGGTGATCGTTAACAAGACACTGGAGCATTTAAATATAACGCCCGGTGGCCGCGAGTTGAAGCGGGAAGACGGAACGCCGCTCACCGATCTCAATTTAATGATAGACACGACGTCAATCCGCAACGGCGAAACACTCCGTTATTTCAAAAAAGCATCGAAACCGGACCGGGATAAAGGATTTGCATGATGGAAACTCTACACTGGCATAAGGCACCCGCGTTTGAAAATTTATACCAAGCTGAAACCAATCTGCTTCGCGGCGGACTTGGAGGGGATTTTGAGTTAGTTGAGCTCCTTGAGCCGGCAGCCGACGGCCGGATCACAGCTACAGGCTGGCTTCGGTTTGGAAATGAAGGACAGCGGCAGGCTATTCTGATAATTTTCCCATTCAAGTACCCATACCGGCTACCCAGTATCTTCCCATTGTTGGATGATGACAATGGTGCCATCATTCAACAAGCAAAGTTTTTCCGGAAAGGCAACCAGTACAACAATGGGATGATGTGCCTGATGCCTAAGGAACAATGGACTCCACACCAAGACAACATTGGCTCTCTCCTGCGTCGGGCTCAGCGATGGCTGGTGCGGGCAAGCTCTGCCGAAGGGTTTCCAAAAGAGGAAATCGTTGAAGAAATTCCGTCAATGCTCGCCCATAGCGGGCAGATCCTTATGGGACGATCGTTTCAGGTACCCCCTAATGCCCGAACTGGGTCGATCATCTTTACGCAGTTTAAACCGAACTTTTACATCCTGGAAGAAAATATCCTGCCTATCAACCCCTTCCCATTAAAAATCAATAAGGAGGTCTTCAAGTGGTACGCATTCGGTCCGGGACAAACGTTTGCCAGTCTGTTTCCCGGTGATTTCTCGATACAAGCGGTATTGAACCTACTTAAAGCCAATTTCGGAGAAGAACCGCAGGCGCTGCTGGCGCAACCCAACATCGGCTTTTACTTGCCGGACGATCCCAATCCCTGGCACTTCTTCAAGTTTACTGTCGTCAATGGCCAAGGGTTTGCGGGCCAGCCTAACTACCTCATCACCAGAATAGTCGAAAACGAGCTCTATCATCGCACCAAGGATATTTTTGATGACCAGGTGCTGGCTCAAAAACGAGTTACGATTATTGGACTAGGAGCGATCGGTAGTGAGGTCGCGCGATCCCTTGCACGTAATGGCGTCGGTCACTTCAATCTTTTCGACAATGACACCTTTGAGATTGGAAACTCCGTTCGCCACGCTGCCGACCTTTACTATATCGGCGAGTCCAAAACAGCCGTTGCGCGTCAACTCATTCTACGATCCAACCCAAACATTACGGTCGCTGAATTTCCTAACCTCGACGTCCTGGACGATGCCGGACTTTTAGAGCAATGTCTGGAAGCAAGTGATCTTTGCCTGGTGTTGACAGCTGAAGAAAGCGTCGATTACCACATTAATGACACTTTTGTCCCAAGATATAAGTACGCATTTGTTTTCGCAAGAGTATCAGCTGGCGGCCTATCCGGGGCGGTGCAGGTGGTTCAATACGGCAAAACGGCATGTCTTCGCTGTCTCACCAAACATGGCGCGGATGTATTACCCGCACCCACACTAGATCGCACCTATTCGGAACTTGGACCTGAATATGGAGGATGCTCTGCGCCGGCAGTTCCGGGTTCAGAAGTGGATACGAAAGAAATCGCCCTTCAAGTTAGCCGTATCTCCTTACAGTTGCTTTTGGAGGACACGCAATCATCCTATGCTCCGAGAATGGGCGATCAATTCTACTGGCATGGCCCGTGGGGTACCGACGGCAGGCCCCCATTCACATGGGAATTCATTAAACTTGAAAAACATTCAGATTGTGAGCTCTGCAATCCACGGCATTAAATTCTCTGAGAAAGCTATTGACACTTTCACCGATCAGGTAGCATTATTTGGAACGGTCGAAACCGGAGGTGTACTTATGGGCTATTGGGAAGCCGGAATACTTCACGTTGCCGAAGCCAGTGGGCCAGGGCCAAATGCAACGCACGAATCGATCTATTTTCGTGCAGATCCGAACTATATCGACATGTTTATCGATATGGCACATGCGAATTCAGACGGCCGGCTCGTGTATCTAGGAGAATGGCACACACATCCACAAATACACCCAGAACCAAGTGATGTTGACTACAACTCACTTTATGAGATAGCTGAATCTTCAGAACAATTCGCACTTCTTACAATAATAGGAGCAGTTAACTTCTCTAAACAGCGTTTTAACGATCAGCATATAGCGATTCTTAAATATGCGAACGATAGGCGGTTCTATAAATTATAGCCTCAGCTCAACACCTGTAAAAACGATTCGTCGGACCGAGGATGCGAGCTTTTTCGATGAAGTAATTCCCGTCCTAATTTCACGAAAAATGATTTGCTTTTGGATTTTATCCTGAAGCAAAACGTGTCGAGTGCTGTAGTGCATTCGGGTAGGGAATCTCCCAAGATTTTTACGAGCAAGTGAGGATAGCTAGGTATATTCATCGAGCCCACCAGCATGAAGGCAGTGTGCCATTTTGGCGGCTTCTTAATCAGTCTGCTCTTTATGGACAAGGCCCGGTCAATAAAAAAGAAAGTTCAGCAAATGCTGGAATGGTCACCTAAACCAATTGCGTGATTCCGGTCTCAAGGAAGGTAGAAAGCGCTAATCTTTCGTTTCTAATCGGAAGTGTGATCCTCGCAAAAGCGAATCATCACAACGACAGTGCGCCTTAGGTCATTGATCGTGGCGGGTTTTTCAATTGCTACTCCTTCGAGCTCAGACGCATGATCCGCATTCTCCGGAGATAGACCAGTCGAGAAGAGGATCGCGGGGATGCGAAGAGCCGGAAATCTGCCCCGTATCTCCTTTAAAACATCAATTCCGCTCATCTCCGGCATATTTTGATCCAGAATGATTAAGCGGACCTTCTCCCCGTTCTGCCGTATGTGCTCGAAAAGAGGATCAACATTCCCGAAACAAACTAAGTCATAGTCATCTCTTTCCGAAAACACAAGGGAAAGGGCTTCGATATCATTTGGGTCATCATCAAGATAAATAATCTGCTTCATACCCTACCTACGATTAAATCGATAAAAAAGGGTGGCACGAAAGCTCCGAAGTCAGAAAAATAAGAAAAAACCCGGACCTTAGTCCGGGCGTCTCATGTACATCTGTGTGCTTAGAGGATGGGTAAAGTTAAGGTGTTTGAACCTGACCGATAAAAAGGATAAACGATATTCCCTATGGACGACCCGAAATTTTCGGCAGTATAATTTTATGCCTTTGATGGAGCGACATAACTCGTTCTCCGAAAATACTGGGGACTAGCGAAGGGAGTTACCAATTGTCGGCAATAGTGCGCATATGAAAAACACAATAGTGCGAAACTGGCAACAGTCAGACACAGTAAGAATCGAACTTTGTAATGTAGTAAGCATTATTACCTAAAAAGAACATTTTACTGATTGGCTAAATAATTGCCCCGCAGGTTTTTTATATTTTTATAGGACGACCACGTCCAATCTTTCAACCGATTTGCCTGCGAACCCCGGTTTTGAAACTGACTGATATCCGCCAAATGAAAACTACAGCGTTTCCCACTCCAACTGCTGAGGCAAAACGCCTGCATGCACTTCAAAAGCTGATCGATTATTCGCTTGACGTCATTTGCTCAATCGATGCAGAAGGCCGTTTCATCGAGGTCAGCGCGGCCGCGCTGAACGTATGGCAATACGCACCTGCGGAACTTATCGGCAGACGATACATGGACCTCGTATTTCCCGCCGATCACCCCAAGACGACAGCCGTGGCCGAAGCCATCATGTCGGGAACCAATGTCACCAATTTCGAAAACCGCTATATCAGAAAGGACGGAACCCTGGTTCCGATCGTATGGTCGGCGACTTGGAACGCAGATGACTCTATCATGTACTGCATCGCCAGGGACGCAACAGAAAAGAAAGAGATGGAGCTGCGGCTGGAGCGATCCAATCAGATGTTTGAAAGCTTCATGGAGAACTCTCCCATCGTCGGCTGGATTACTGATGAAAACGGGGTGATGAGCTATATGAACGCCAGCTACCTGGCGACCTATGGCTTTACAAAGGAAGACATCGGAAAGAGCGTTTATGACCTCTTCCCGGACCAGCTTGCCGTGGACTATTACCGCAATAATCTCAAGGTGCTGCGCGCTGGCGAGCCAATCGAAACGATCGAGAAAGGCATCACAGCAGGCGGTGCGGAGCAAGTGCTGAAAATATACAAATTCCCCATTCAACTGGACGGCCGACGGGCAGTAGCGGGGTGGGCCATAGATTTAACCGAGCAGATGCAACTCCAGCAAAGCCTGGAGAAAAGCCTGGAGCAGTTCCACTATGTGAATGAGGCGACTTCAGACGCCATCTACGACTGGGATGTCCTGAATCATAAGATTCACCGGGGAAGCAGCTTTGAACATATTTTCGGACATACAGAAAGGGTGATATCGCTGCGCCGCCGGCTTGCGAACATCCACCCCGAGGACATTGCAAAGTACAAGGCGGAAGTCTTTTCCGCACTCCGGAGTTCCACGAAGACAAACTGGGCATTCGAATACCGCTTCCGCGATGCGGGCGGTGTTTACCGGCACGTGGTGGATAAGGCCTTTATTCTCTATAAAGACGGCCGGGCAGTGCGCGTCATCGGCGCTATGCAGGATGTGACCGCACAAAGAAATGCGCAGCGCCGCCTGATCGAGCAGGAGCAGCGCATCAAGTGGGAAATGGTCCGCTCGGTGATCGATACGCAGGAACAGGAACGGCGCAGCCTATCCGTAGAACTGCACGACAACGTAAACCAGATGCTTGCGTCCTGTAAGCTGATGCTCGAGTACGCAATCGACAACAAGGACGTCGCCCCGCGTTTCCTGGAGAAATGCTATTTGAGCGTGCAGCAGATCATCAACGAGATCCGCAAAATCAGCCATGGCCTGAATCCTTCTGTCCTGATGGACCTCGGACTTTCCGAGGCGATCGAGCAGTTGGTGGAACAGGTCAACAGCACCGGGAAGATTACCATCAGCTATACGAACCTGATACCCGCCGATGCGCGGTTCCAGGAGCAGGATCGGATCGCGGTGTTCAGGCTTGTGCAGGAGGGGGTGAACAACATACTCAAGCACGCCAATGCTTCCGGGGCAGAGATTCGCTTGTCCTGTAGCGAGGGCCTTGTACACCTGACAATCAGTGACAACGGAAAAGGATTCGATCCAGCCAGATCCTACCAGGGCCTGGGCTTCCGGAACATCCGCAACCGGGTGCAGTTCTACCAGGGCAATCTTGACATCCATTCCGCGCCCGGTGCCGGTTGCCGGCTCCATGCAACCCTAAACATCCCGTTAGCCAAGGACACTATTAAAGCCGATGATTAAATGTTACTTTTACATTCTCACCGGAGCTCCTACAAGGGATTAGGAATGATTAGCGAAGCGAGCCAGCAAATTGAATATATAATTTGCTAAAGAGCTAAGGGAGTATATGGTGCTTAGGAAGTGATTTCATTAGTTTCTTGGAATTGCGGACCTCTCGGTCACCCTTTATTCCCCTCATTCTTTCGACTATTAGGCAAACCTTTTCTCGAAGAGGGTTTTCTTCAAGTAGGCGGAGCAAAGCAGCTTCTCTTGTCCTATGCCAGTAAAAGGAAGCTCCGGAAGAAGCCGGAGTCGTCCCTTTAACTAACTGCAAGAAAGCGCGGAAATGGATTAACCCGGCCGCTTCCCAAGCAGCTGCTTGAAAATATAAAAAAGCGCCGGCAATTCGATCGCGCTTCATACATTAAGACGGATCAGAGAGGAAACGACTTCCCGAATGCAAAAAGGCCTTAAAACCTTCTGCTGAAGCCGCTGATCCGGCTGAAAACAAATGCCGGTGCTTATAGGCATGCCCTTCGGAATCCTTCTTCGAGCAGAGTCCGTCGCAGCCACTGGATCGAGGTTCTAAGGATACCGCAACGAATCCGGCGACTAATGCTAGCAATGTTCCAAATAAAAACCAAAAAATGTCCGACCCAACTTTCATGATATCATACCAAGTGCCGTCAACTTCCAAGCGGGATCACCCTTTGAAACTTTTCGGGTAAAATCCGGTTAACGGAATACACTTATTTTAGTAACTTACCCCTTCTTTTCTTGCCGCCGCACATGCCCCCGAAAAAGCCAACTACCAGCCAGTCTGATCACTACTTTTTGAACGGAAGCGGCGTCATGCGCGCTTTGCTCCGTGAACACGATTGGCGCCATTCCACCCTACAGACGCCTGACTCCTGGCCGACCGTCCTAAAACTAACACTCGCAACTCTTTTGGATGCATGCTTCCCGATGCTTCTGATCTGGGGCCCCGGCCGGATCGCTTTTTACAACGACGCGTTCCATCTGGCGTTTGGAGGAAACAGCGGCGGGCCTGCGCTTCCGGGAAACGACGTCGAAAAAAACTTTCCAGAGCTCTGGCAAAGCATCGCGCCGTTTGTCATGCAAGTGATGGAAGACGGAAAGGCAATATCGCAACAAGAGCTGCTCCCCACCCTCCGGCGCAATGGCGGGCTGGAAAATACGTACAAGAAGGCGGACTATACGCCCGTCCGCGATGAAGCAGGCCTGCCTCGCGGTGTTCTGGCGCTTTTCAGCGAAATGACCGCTGACAGCACCCGCTACCGCAATATCGTGGAAAGCGCTAAAGGGCCAATCATGATCTTCAAAGGGGAAGAGCTCATTATAGAGGAAGCCAACAGTGCAACGCTTGCGCTTTGGCAAACCGACCGCTCCGTTATTGGACGTCCCTTCCTGGAGGTAAAGCCCGAGTTTCGACATCAGACATTTCCCGATCTCATCCGCGGTGTGCTCCGTACCGGCCAGCCCTATAAAGGATATGAGTACCCGGCGGTATTTGCTCGCGTAAATGATATCGAAGAACTCCGTTATTTCAATTTCGAATACACGCCCTACACCGAACCGAATGGTGAAATCAGCGGCGTAGTTATCCTGGCCATTGATGTAACCGACCAGGTACTCGGCAAAAAGCAGCTTAGCATCGCCGAAGAAGAAATGCAGGTAGCCATACAGGCAGCCAATCTGGGATATTGGAACCTCGATCCCGTTCGCAAGACCTTCAAATGTAATGCCCGGACACGTGCCCTGTTCGCGCTCCCCGATGAAGAAGACGTGAACCTGGCGCATGCCATCAGGAATATTCACCCCGACGACCGGCAGCACGTAATCGCCGCCATAGAGGCAGCGCTGGCCTTCGAAAACAATGGGTATTACGATTGCGAGTACCGGGTCGTTCACCCGGAAAACGGAGCGTGCTTCGTCGTAAAAGCAATCGGCCGGGCCTACCGCGACTCCGCCGGCAACGTCGTCCGGCTGAGCGGCACCGTCCAGGACTTTACCAGCAGCAAAGCAGCCGAAGAGGCGCTACGGCAGCAGGTGCAGTTTACGGAGAGCATTCTCCTGGCCAATCCCGCGCTCACCTACATCTATGACATCGAACGGAAAGTCTTCACCTTTATCTCTCCTCAGGTAGAGCAGATCGTGGGGTATACCCGCGAAGAAGCGCTTGCGTTGGGAAGCCACTTCCTGCATTCGGTCCTTGCCCCCGAGGCGGGTAGAGCCGTTCAGCGCCACTTGTCGGAGCTTGCAGCGGACGGGCAGAACGGTTTGTACAACCTGGAGTGCCAGGTCCGCCACCGGCACGGCCGAATGATCTGGATCTGCGACCGGTGTCGGGTGTTTGAGCGCAACGAGGCCGGAAAGCCCCTGAAAATTCTGGGCATCGCCGCCGATATAACCGAACAGAAGAACCTCGAGTTATTGCTCACGAGCCGGTTCGATGAGCTGGATACCGTGTACCGGACCGCTCCGGTCGGGCTGTGCCTTATTAACCGCGACCTGCTTTTTATCCGCGTTAATGAGCGCCTCGCTGAAATCAACGGGGTGCCCGCAGCGGAACATGTCGGCCGGAGCATTTTTGAAGTTGTTCCCGACCTTGCGGCGCAGGCTGCGCCCCTGCTGCGCAGCATTTTCGAAACCGGGGAACCACTAATCGATATTGAAATCAAAGGCGAAACCAAGGCCAAACCCGGTGAGCAGCGCATCTGGACAGAAAGCTGGCATCCGGTGCACAATGCGGGAGGTGAGATCATCGCGGTCTCGGTAGTAGCTGAGGAAATAACCGAGCAAAGAAAAGCGCTTGAAGTGCTGCGGGCCAGCGAAGCCCGCTTCCAGAACCTGGTACGCGATACCAGCGCCGCCATCATTGTACTCACCGGACCCGAGATGAATGTAGAGATCGTTAACGAGGCATTTGGACGTCTCATCGGGTTGAAACCGGAGGAATTACGCGGCAAGCCGCTTTTCACCCTCATCCCCGATGCCGAAGCTTACTACCGGCCCCTTCTGGAAGGTGTGTACCGCACAGGCGAGCCGCTCGAACTGTTTGAAAGTCCCTATTCAGTAGTAACCCACGGAAAGACGTTCGAGGGTTTTCTGCACGTTGTGTATCAGCCCTACCGTGGGGACGGTAACGAAACGCTGGGGGTCATGGCGATTTTACAGGATGTCACGGAGTCGGTTAAAGCACGCCAGGCGGTCGAATCAAGCGAAGCCCGATTCCGCTCACTCATCGAGGAATCGCCGGTTGCCACCTGCCTGATGATGGGCCGGGACCTCCGGGTGGAACTGGCCAACGACATCATGCTTCGCTATTGGGGAAAAGACGCATCCGTTATCGGAAAGCCTTTGGCAGACGCGCTGCCGGAACTGGCCGGACAACCATTCCTCAAGATCCTGGACGAAGTGTTTACGAGCGGTGAGCGGTTCGACGCGGTTCAGACCCCCGCTGAACTAGCGATCAACGGGGCGTTGAACCGTTATTATTTTGATTTTACATACAAGCCGCTTTTCGACAGCGAAGGCAAGGTATACGCCATTTTGAATACCGCGATCGACGTCACAGGAGCAGTAAAGGCGAAACAAAAGCTGGAGGAAAGCGAAAAGCGATATCGCCGGATTCTGGAATCCAACATTGCGGGCGTGCTGTTCTGGGACATGGACAAGGGTATCACCGACGCGAACGATGCTTTCTTGAATATGATCGGCTACACCCGCGACGAACTGGCGGGCGGCCTGCATTGGCAAAAGATCACCCCGGAGGAATGGAAACAGAAAGACGACGAGAGCATCGCCGAACTGCTGGCTTCCGGGAAAAGCGCTCCCTTTGAAAAACAGTATTTCCGTAAAACTGGCGGGGTGGTGGACGTGCTCCTGGCGAACACGGCGTTTGAAGACACCGCGAACCGGCAAGGCGTCAGCTTTGTATTGGATATTACCGAGCAGAAAAAGGCGGAAATAGCGCTGCGGGAAAGCGAAAGCCGCTTCCGGTCGCTCGCCGACGAGGCGCCGGCCTTTATTTTCCTGGCGAATGCAGATGCCCGGATCGAATACATTAACGACACGTGGATACGGTTCACCGGCCTACCCAAGGACGAGGCGCTTGGCCAGGGTTGGGCCACCATTACCCACCCCGACGACCTGCAGCGCAGCTTCGATATTTACAACCACGCCTTTGCGACGCATACGGCCTACCAGTATGAGATGCAGCAACGCGGCGGCGATGGCGAATACCACTGGATCTTGTGGCGGGGTATCCCGCGCTTCCTGCCGGACGGGTCGTTCCTGGGCATTCTTGGCTTCGGATTCGATATCACGGAGCGAAAAAAATCGGAGGAGGCGCTGAAGGCGAGCGAAGACCTGTTCCGCAGTTTTGGCGACAACATCCACAACCTGGCCTGGATCGCTGATGGAGAAGGCTGGATCTATTGGTATAACCAGCGATGGTACGACTACACCGGCACCGATTACGACGAGATGCAGGGCTGGGGCTGGGAAAAAGTTCACCATCCCGACCATATCGAACGCGTGCTGACCTTTGTGAGAGAAGCCTGGAAAAAAGGCGAACCCTGGGAACTCACATTCCCCTTGCGCAGCGCAGGCGGCGACTACCAGTGGTTTCTTACGAGAGCAGTACCCATCCTGGATGAAAAGGGCGCGGTCGGCCGCTGGATCGGCACGAATACCAATATACATGAACAAAAGCTGCTGTCGGACCAGCTTGAGGAACTGGTGCTGGAACGAACCTTGGAGTTGTCCCAATCGAAGGCCTTCCTGCAGTCGGTACTCAACTCGGCGCAAACGACTATCACTACCTTCGAGGCTGTCCGCGAGGCTGATGGCCGGATCAGCGACTTCCGCCTTACTTATGTAAACAGCGACATCATCGATGACAGGGGGCAGCCGACGGGCAATCTGGTGGGTAAGACCTGTCGGGAAGTGTTCCCGCACATTTTCTCATCCGGCGAGTTTGCGCGTTTTGTGAGCTGTGTGGAAACAGGCCAGGTAGTGCAATACGAAACCAGGTACGAACGGGCAGGCAATGGGACGACCTGGTACTACGTTTCGCTGGCAAAGATGGGTGATGGCCTTACCGCTACCTCACTGAATATGACCAAAGAAAAAGAGGCCACGGAACAACTTTCGGTGTTAAATCGTGAGCTGGACGATCGGAACCGGCAGTTGCAGAGGTCTAACGAAGACCTGCAACAATTCGCGCACGTAGCTTCCCACGACCTGAAAGAACCGGTACGCAAAATAAGAACCTTCAGCAGCCGCTTGAAAGACGAGTTTGGAAGCTTGTTGCCGGAAAAGGGACGTTCTTACCTAAGCCGTATTGAAAAAGGGGCTGACCGGATGTACGATATGATCGACGGAGTGCTGCTGTATTCATCTTTGGACGCGTTGCAGCAAACAAAGGAGGAAGTCTCCCTCAGAGATGTGTTGGACACTATTCAATCGGACCTGGAGATCGTCATTGCCGAAAAGGGCGCATCAATCGAAGTTGGCAGCCTGCCCACTGTGGAAGGGGTACCCATCCTGATTTACCAGCTGTTTTACAACCTGGTCAACAATGCGCTGAAATTCGCAAAGGAAGACCGCGCACTCCGGATCCGGGTGCATTCGCAGGAATCAACGGTCCAACAAACCGAATCATCGGGTTCGAACTCCGCCGGAAAGCGATTTACCGAAGTGATGGTACAGGATAACGGGATCGGATTTGCGCAGGAAGCTGCCGAGCGGATCTTTCAGACCTTTACCCGGCTCCATGCGAAGGATCGATACGAAGGCACCGGCCTTGGCCTGTCTCTTTGCCGGAAGATTGCGGAGCGCCACGGCGGAACGATCCGGGCAGAGGGCAAACCCGGAGTCGGCGCTACCTTTTACGTCGTACTACCGATCTTCAATTGACCCCGATTTTTCGACTCGTTGCGCTATGCCTGGTACATTCGGCTACTGACTTGACCGAAAGCGCCGATCGGTTGCGCCGGTCTATAGGATCGCAACCTTCCTGCTTTTTCCTTTTTCAGCATGAGTTTTCTCAAATACCCATACGGTTTCGGCCGGTTTTGCCTTGAGAAAAGCGCTACGGAACTCCTCCGAAGACCGGAATTCCAGTTGCTCGATGGTGCGGCTTTCATACCGCACCTCAAAGCGTGCAAGCTCAAAAGGCCAGGGATCAACCGTTAGCGTACTTTCACCAATCTGCGTGAGGTAGTATAGCGCTCCGTCCGGTCCCCGGCTGATCTCTACCTTTCTTTGCTCCGGTTGGAGATCCCCCTTGCAAAGCAGCAGCGAACAGGCATCACACCATTCCATCAAACTGTAAATACGCCCGACTTCTTCTTTCGAAAGCCCGAGCTCTTTTCGCCAGGAGGCCTGCAATTTTCGTTGCTCTTTCAGAAATGCCGAGGCTTCCGGATCTTTGCGTGCAAAGGCCGCATAGACGAACTGCATATGCACCGAAGTGAGCAGCGCGATATAACGGCTCTTTGTTTGGCTCATCATCGCCAGCTTTTGACAGTGGGCAAGATCGAACGCCTTCATGGCGAAATGAAGGGGACCGCCCGCCGGTGTCAGCAATGTTTCTCCGTCCAACTCATTTTCAGCGTCATCATGCTCCGCAATAGCCAGAATGGTTTCGAGCCAGCGGGGTGGGCGCTCACCCGCATTCCAGTTCGCGGCCAACTGTGCGGCCAACAGACCGTGCGCGCGCTGGGTCACTACCTGCCACCCCTCCTGTTTATACACTGTAATCATAGCTTCAATGGTACAAACAAATATCCGCTGCGTCCGGTTCATCGAAACAGTCATTTGCCTTGTCTTAACGGCTATTGCGATTGCGCAACCATCCGATCCCAGTGAATTGCCGGCCAACTATTTACCGTTATTTAAAAGCGAAGCCCCTTCCGTAGAAGGGGCCTCATTTATCCATCCGAAACCAAGGCGATTAGCGGTCCACAAGAACCTTATTGGTGATCCTGGTATCTCCAATGACCGAAATGATTTGATAAATCCCATTCGCCGCAAAGCCGGGAAGTGGCAGTTTGAAGGTGCTAACACCCTGCCCTACGGGATATTCATACTGTGCCAGTACTGCCCCGGCAGGATTCACCAAGGTGAACCGGGCTGTAACAGCAACAGCGCTCTCAACTTTCAGCTGCACGTTTGCTGTACGCACGGGGTTAACCAAAACGATCGCTTCAGTGCGGGCTTCACTCTGGTCAAGCGCGAGACTGATGACATTGCTGTAGGTGTATCTGCCGTTCAGGTCCAGTTGCTTAAGACGGTAGAAGACCCGTGTAGTGCTGATCATCGTCAGATCGTCATTGAAGCTATACCGCATGGTACCGGCTTCGTTACGGGCACCGACAAAGCCAACGGAACCGAAGTTGCGTCCGTCAAGGCTTCGCTCCACGCCATATCCACGGAAATCGACTTCGTTCGCGGACGACCACTGAAGCACCGCCAGGTTATTCCGCTTCGAGCCGGAGAAGGAGATCAGGTGTACCGGCAGTGGGGTGCTGAAGGACAGTGCATACGTGGCGGCCGTTCCGGTGCTGCCAGCTTTGTCCTTCCACGAATAGCTGAAATTGACTCCTGCGGCTCCGTCACGCACCAGCAGCGTGAGTTGGCCCAGGTCATAAGCCGGGATTTCCCACTTGGCCGTGGTGCTGTTGAACAGGGCACAGGCCGGATTGCCGATATCAGAACCCTGGCAGCCTCCCGGCTGGAGTTGGATTCCGGCATACTCGGGCATGATGGCGTTGCTGTAGGCATTGCCGGATCGCGTACCTGCGTAAGTCGCCGGATCGATGATGACCGAGCTGTTTGCTATTGCGTCCTGAAGGGTCAGCGCACTGCCTTCATTTCCGTCCGGATCAAGACCGGTGAGCGCCCCGGGTACGGCGCCGCTCGACGCGTATCCCGAGAGCGCAATCCGGGCGGCGTAGGTATTCGCACCATTGGCGGTGCTGGCAACCGACACCGAGCTCACATAGGGAAGACTATTATTCGGATTGAATGTATACAATTTGGAATCCGCTGTCGGAAGTTGGTTAACACCGAAGTTGCGGCCGGTTACATTGCTGGTGCTGAGCGTTACCGACTGTGTGCCATTAACGGTTCCATCGGAGACCGTACCCGCTCCTTCGCCGGTAAACACATATCCCGCCGGCACCAGGGCGCTCTGGCTCGTTCCGGTAGTGTCTAAAACCAGCGTGTAGGTACCGGCGTCGAGACCGCTAATGCTATACGTACCATTGCTGGCTACAATAGCGCTACCTATAATGCTTCCACCAATGATGGCATTGACGCGCAGCTTACCCGCGGCGTTGGTCACCACGCCGTCGATCTGGCTATCGGTAAGCCCATCGAAATCGTCGTAAACCGTACCCGAAATGGCAAGCGTCGTGAAGGGCTGGCTGGCAGTTGCCGTAGCACTCTCTTTATTCGCATTGTCAACCGTCACATAGGAAATGCCTACGGTGACTGCTCCGGCAGCAGGATCTACCTGCACCGCGCTGCTGTTGGTGGGTGTGCCGGTGCTATTGGTCGGCACGTAAACGCCGCCGGAAGGGAAAACAGCGCAGGACGCGCAGCCAGAGGGGATAGCCCCGCTGTTAGGATAATAAGTAACTGTAGTCGGCGCATCGCCCCGCTTCTCACTACCGGTGATGGTAATTGAGGTGGCATTGGAGGGGAAGGATGTAATCCGAATATACTCCACAAGACCCGTGTTGTTTACGTCGCGGGGATCTGATCCCGAGAAGGTCGTAGCCGGAACCGTAACCGAGGTAGTACCACCCGGGTTCACCTGGGGGGTGGCAGTAGCGGTGGCTGCCAAGGGAATACCGTTGATACCAAAATCAACTACCTGCGAAGCGGTAAGGTTCGATACCGTCGTGATGCCGTCTGCAGCGCCATCACCAGCCGAGCCACTGGTACCTTCTGCGGTACTTGCCCATCCGAATGGCACGGATGCTGTGGTGAGCGTTCCGCCAATAGCCCGGTTGCTTACCGTATCCAGGATGACCCGGTAGGTGGCACCGCTCGTAAGGCCGGTAAAGACATAGCTCCCGGTGTTGTTCACGCCGCTACTCACCGTGCTGACGGCCTGGATCACATTCGAGCTGTTCACCAGGTATACATAGAGCGGCCGGCTCGTGTTGCCAAAAGCGGCATTTGTCACCGCGCTTACAGGCGTACCGCCGATATTGGGATAAGTGTCTACATCGTTGAATACAGTGCCGCTGATGCTCAGTCCGGTTGCAGTGCCCAGGGTGACGGTAGCTGAGGTGCTGGTGGCGGCACAGGAAACCGTAACGTTGTTGCTGACGATAACCGTGGTGCCCACCGCTTCGATCGTCACTGTGGAACCGCTGGTTCCGGTGATCGGGAACGAGGTCAGATAAATCTCGGTACCCGTGAAGTTGGCAGGTACGGTATACGTGTTTGAGTATGATGTTCCGGTGCTGCTGCGCAGGGCGTAGATCGTGTTGGGCGTTACATTCGTGAGCTTAAACGTCACGGTACCACCCGACGGTACGGTCGCGCTCGACGAGCCGGTAGCCGTACAGGTCGGGCAGTTGGCGACGGTCAGCGTCGGGGTGGTCGTCGTAACCGGGCAGGTTACAACACCCACATTCGGGCAAGTAGTCTCTGGCAGGTAGGTCTGCAAGGTCGTGCTCGTATCGGAAATAGTAAAGTATACATTGCCGGGCGAGGTGGACCCCGTAGTGCCCGTATAAAAGCCAAGGTTGTCACCGGTAGCCGTTCCATTGCTGAAAACGGCCGTTGTTGCGCCGGCGGCCACGCGCGTAGAGGCCACGAAGTTGCCGTCTTCATACAAGCTAATCAGGCCAGCGCCCGGAAGTGCACCCGTCCAGGATACCGACACAGACGTCGCAAAAGCGTTCATGGCAAAAGAGGATGACGTCGGAGGGCCATTCGAAACCGAGGTTCCGGCTCCGGTATAGGAAGTACCGTTCAGGTAGCTGGTGGTGTAGCTGCTGATGGCGGCGCCGGTGCAACGCGAAGAAGGTGTTGTGCTGTTGTTGTAAAGGAGCGCAGGCGAATAGCCGGAGGCACAACCGTTGGTGGCCGTAACCGTAGCTACATAGCTCTGACCGCTTACCGGCGTAACCGTACTGGTCCAGGAGCCGGTGCTGCCGACGGTGGCCGTCCCCAGTACCGTCGACTGGGCCGTGCTGTTGTAAATGCTTACGGTACCCCCGAACGAAGAAGATGTACCTTGGATAAACCCGCCTGGGCTGCTGGGCTGGAGCAGGTTTGTGGTGCTGTTCGTGGTAAAGGTCGGAGCTTCAGCCGAGCAGCTGACGATGATCGGGTCGGAGTTACGGCCACAATACGAGGTGCTGAGCGTGCCTGTATTGACTTCCGAAATGAAGCGGACACGGTCGCTGAGGCTCAGGGTGCCTGCAGGTACCGTGAAAGTTACGGAGCCTATTGTACCGATAGCCAGCGTTGAAACGCCGCCAACAGAGGCTACCGCTGTGCCTTGAGACACACCGTTTAGAAAAAACGTAACCGTGGAGCCTCTAGTGGCGCTTACTGTAATGGAGGTTGTTGTACTCGTAAGCACCCCATTGGCAGGCGAAGTCACCGTGGGTACGGCCAGGCTCGTGCCGGTTCCGGCCATCTGGTTGCCACCGTTGCCCACCACGCAAGCCGTGGTCACATTGGAGGCACAGCCGTTGGGGTCGGTGTACCAAATCCGGTAAGAGCCCGAGCTAAGAGGAGCGCCGCCGGAGCAACCGGCCGAAAAGGTCCAGGTTACGTTCGGAGCAGTACCGCCTGTTTCCGCAAACGGGTTGGAAATGGTCTGGTTATTCTGGTTGCCGATATTTCCGGTACCTGTTACACCCGAACCGGCCGTCTGAGCAGCGGAAGTACCGCGGGTGATGTTGGCGATATTTGCGAAACTGGATGCATAGGTGCTGGGCTTATTCGTAAACGTAAAGCCCTTGGAAAAATCGTTGGCGGTAATGTCCGTGTTACAGGTAGCATCGAAAGTCGGCGCCGGGATTGGTGTAGCGCAATTGGAGGCGGTGGCCGTCGCGCTCTGAAAACAGGCACTTTCGCCGGGCGCCTGCGCCGTAGCATAATACAGGTTCCCGCTTGCAACAGGAACGCCGGAAAGCGACCAGCTGACGGTGCTCGTTTGCGTGGCGGCCGTTACCGTGGTGGTGCCAACCGAAGTGTAGGAGGACCCTCCGTTGGTGCTGCGATACACAGTGATCACAACATTGGTCCGGATGGCGCCCGAAGTATTGTTGGGTGTCCAGGTGCCGCTGACAGTGGTGGTAGCGCTGGCGCTGCTGACTTTATTGATCGTCGGGGGGGCCGTGCAAGCTGTTGTGCTTTGACCGGATCCACCAGATCCGAAGTTGCTGACGGAAATTGGCGGCATCGAGCCAAGCATCGCCACATACTCGTCGTTGGCGTTGGGGTACAGATTATCCGGGAGGCCGTAAATGTCCGACTTCGGACCGCCCACCGCGGGCAAGGGCGCCATCACCGTGGTGGGGATGATGCGCAGGTTAGTCGAAGTAGTGATGTTTGCCGGCAGCGTCGGAGGGGCAAACGTAATGCCACTCAGCACACTGAACGGAACATAGAAATCCACGTAGTAGTCCGGATCTCCGTTATCCGACGTTGCGGCCATGGAAACTTGGGAGTATTCCAGCCAGTTCTGCACGCTCCAAACGGCCGGCAGAAAATCGTTGCGCTTGTCCTTCCCGTCGATATTGTATACGGCAATGCCGGTCTGCGATGCCTGGGAGAACAGATCAACTTCGATCTCAAACCCCGGGTTGCCGCCGACACCAGTAGATTGGGGCAGGTAATTCGGATCCGCAAGCGGCCCCGTCGCGCCAAACTTACCGTCGATGTCGATCAGGTAGCTGTAGCCCTTTGCTCCGGGGATGATCGAACCCATCCGCACCCGGAAGAGCACATTGGAGCCGGTATAGTACATATAATAAGAAGCCTTGTCGATCGTGCTCGGCACATAATCCGTAAAACGCTTGTCCGGCCCGCGGCGCAGGTCGGAATTCGGCTCCATGAAAAAGGGATAGATCGGCTTATACTGCAGCTCGTTATTGGAAGCGCTCACATCGTCCTGGCCAAAATAGCCACTTGTAGTGGCAGAAACAAAACCATCGCCGTTCGGGTCCAGTACGGTCCGGGATCCGGCGAGGGTGGCGGGGCGAACGATTTTACCCGGAAAATAGGTTTGTGCAGCCACCCTGCTGGTTAGCAGGACGGTAAGTGCTGCCAGGAACACCAGTACCGTAATGTAGCGTTGAGGTCGGATGGAATAATTGTTCATAAGCTATAGTGTGATCAGTTTGTTATTTATCGGCCTGGGTGGGTTTTCGGAAGCAGGAAAAGCGACCATTATGTAGTGGTAACCTTTTCTTGAATTCGGCGAAAAGCACCCTTTGCTCGATGAAATCGGAATTTCTATCGTTAAGTGTTTAGTTTTGTTCGTGAATAAGCAATAACACTGAGATCCCAAGACACATCGTACTTCGAATAAGGCTGCAAACTTAGCAGTTCCTAGTTGAAAACACTGTAGTGTTCGCACTACACAATGTGTTAAGAAAATGCATCAATTTTGTGAGGATGACAATTACAGACGTTGCATCAATAAGAGTTCTATCGGCCGACGATCATACGATCGTCCGTACGGGGCTACAAATGCTTCTGCAGTTAAAAATGGGGGTGTCTGAGTTTGTTGAAGCTTCTTCCTGTGGGGAATTAATCAATGCGATCCGGCAACACCGGCCAACCCATTTGATCATCGACATGATCTTCAAGGACGGGAACTCGCTGGAAATTCTGCCGGCCGTGGTGCAACTTTTCCCGCAACTGAATATCATGGGATACAGCATGCTTCCGGCAGATGTGTATGAACCGGTACTGCACAAACTGGGCGTTCAGTATTATCTGCACAAGGGCTCTTCACAAGAGCAGATCGAAGCTACACTCGCACGATTTCTTTTCGAGCCAGCGCCGCAAAGAGTTGCACACCCCGTCTCTGTGTCGCAGGCAAACCCGTTTTCACAGTTGTCGCAGCGCGAGCTGGAAGTGCTTCATTACCTGCTCAAAGGCGAAACCATCGGGCAAATAGCCACCTCGCTCAACCTTCATAAGAATACGGTAAGCACGCTGAAGGCACGTATCTTCGAAAAAGTCGATGTTCTTTCTTACAAAGATCTCTTGGAAAAAGCGGCTGTGCACCAAATTACATTTTGAAATGCGGGCACTTTCCTGGATCAAAATGGTCATCCTGGCCGCGTTTTTCCCGGGCAACGTTTGCGCGCAGGATTATTTCGTACGGCATTATACCAACGAAGACGGGCTACCTGCCAACACCTTGAAAGGCCTGGCCTGGGAGTCGGCGACGCAACTCCTGTGGGTTGCCACAGAAGGAGGCGTGAGCCGCTGGGATGGACACCATTTTGTGCATTCCGGTTTTAATGAAGGGCGTGTGCACCAGATCGGAATCCTGCCCCACGGCCGGAGCCACGAGATCTACGTGCTTGCGGACGGCTATAAATCGTTCCTGATCAGCAATGGGCGCATGCGTCCCTCCGGCCGTCCCGTGAGCCTGAGCAGCGCCCCGCCCCCCTTTGCCTTTTCCGACAGCTCCAAGGCGATCCGGATTATGAATAATCTGCGCCTGGAGCCGCTACTCCCCTCCTGGATGCTTCCCCTGGATGCGCGCCGTGATTCCATTCTTGTCAATTACCTTGGACGGATTTATGTGAGTACCCGGAGCTCATTCCGCGCCTTCGGACCCAAAGTGGGTACCGTGCAATTCATTAAAGCGGCGGGTCGCTGTCTCGTGCTTGGCGAAGACCGGGTTTGGGAAGTAAGGCCGGAAACCTTGCAATTGAACCGGATCGAAGTTTCGGGACTACCGGGCGGCACTCCGTTCTCGTTTGTTGCAGATACCGACCGGCCCATGCCGATGGCCGCATCCAAAGGGCGGCTCTACTTCCTGCAGCTCGGCGGCGACCGTTTAGTGGCCACCCGGTCTCCTTACCTGCTTCCCGATCAGGCAGCACCTTTCGTTTTGCGCCACCTGGGAGAGAATGGCCCGATCGCCATTGGTGACCGGTATAATGGCCTCTATCTGTTGACGCCGCAAAGCCTTTTTCAGAGCGGCGATGGGATGAGCGTTATTGGCAAAGATCTTTTGGTTACCTATGGGCAGGCCTTGCTGCCGGATGGCCGTATCCTGAACAGCAACGGGGTACTTTTCACCCGGTCGGGACCGGCTGTGCGAAGCGCCCGGCCCTTTCCAGGAACCGTCAACCTTTTTCGTTCCGGCGCTTACCTGTACGCCTCCACACCCCGGAATGGCAAACTGCTCCGATACGACCCCGTTCGTCAGACTACCAAAGAATTGGATTCCCTGGACAATCCCGTCTGGGTGACGTTTCATCAGTCCGGCGACACCTTGTTCATACTTGGCCGGCGAACGGCGTACCGACTCGATGGTGAGCGACTGATCCCTGTGCAGCGCTTTTCGACCGATCTGACAGCCCCGATTCAACTTGGGACGGCGGAAGTGGCGCCCGGCCGCATCGCCATATGTGAGGGAAATGGTGTCCGGTTTGTCGACCTTCGGGCCGGGAAAACGTGGCTGGTTCCGATAACTAAAGACGCCCAGGTTCGCTACCTTTTCTTCGACAAAGGGACGCTGTTCATCTGCACTTATGGAGAAGGGATCTTTGGATTGCGAGATGGAAAGGTGGGTCGTTTGCCTACCGATAAGATGGGACATCTCCAATATGCCCATAATATTGCTACCGACAACCGCGGCTTTTGCTACATCAGCTCGAACAATGGCCTTTTCCGGGTATCGCGTGCAAGTCTGCAGGCCGGAGTTGGAAAAAATATCCCGATCTATTATCATTTCCTGGGAAAACCCGATGGCCTGACCGGAACGGAGTTCAACGGTGGCTGCCTACCAGCGTTTTTGATTCTTCCCGACGGTTCGATCAGCCTTCCTGCCATTGACGGCCCGGTGCGCTTTCATCCAGACAGCCTTTATGCCCCGTCACCGGCCGGGCAGATACTTATAATGAGCATCGCAGCGGACGGGCAAGCTGCCGTAACTGCGAACCCGGAAATCCCTACCAATGTTCGGACCGTTCAGATGGACCTCGTTTTTCCCTTTTGGGGCACACCGGAAAATCAATATGCCTGGTACCGGCTGCGTGGACCTGAGGAGAAGAAAGATACGATGTGGATTCCCATCGACCCGGGGTCTGCCTCTTTTCGCTTTGCATCCCTACGCCCGGGTGCCTATCGGCTTGAATTGCGCACATTCAATGGCGTCGGCCCTAATGAAGTGAAGCTGTTGGCAATCCCATTCCGGATTGCGCAGCATTGGTACCTTCGTCCTTGGGCACTGATGCTTTGGGGTGTTTCGGTTATAGGGCTTGTGGTATTGATGGTGTTCTGGAGGACGGCGCGTATTCGTAAACGCACACGAAACCTCGAAGCCCTGGTTTCGGAACGAACAGTCCAGATTCAGGAGAAAAACGACCAACTGGAAGAGCAGCTAAAGATCGTTTCGGAGACAAACGCGCTCAAAGACCGGTTGATCTCCGTGATTGGGCATAACATCATCACACCATTACGCTACATCCACCAGGCTACGACCATGATGCGAGAAAATGCCCGTTCGCTTGACCCCACGCTCCGCGAAAAGGCTGTCGATTCTATCAATGACACCTCGCTCGAATTGGAATTGCTTTCCGTCAACCTGCTCAACTGGATCAAATCGCAGCACCAGCAAGTGCGCACGGTGCCCGAATTTTTTGAGGTGCGGGATGTCATAAACCATGTAAAGTCGCTGTTAAAGCCGATCGCCGAAAGCCGCGGCCAGCTGGTTACGGCCGAAATGATTTGCACGGAGCGCGTTTTTCAATATAAAGATGCCCTCCAGGTAATCCTTTACAACCTTGTACTCAACGCCATACAGCATGCCCAGGCTTCGAATATTGATATTGCCTGCCAGTACAGTGGTGGCATTTTTTCTTTATCCGTTTCCGACAATGGCATTGGCATGCCGGATTCGGTGCGTCAGCAGTTGGTCTCTGAAGAAAAGCAGACGGCGCGTTATAAAGAAACAGACAACCTGGGAAAAGGACTCGGCGTCATACTGATCAAGGATTTCGTGCGCCAGATGAAGGGTGGCATCCGGGTACAGAGTTTTGAAGGAAATGGGAGTAGAGTGTTGATACATTTTTACAACCTTAGCGCGGGCGTTCAATAACCGCGAGCGGGCGGCTGCCAGTAAATGCGTAGGGCGTGCACTACATTTCATAACTGGCAATAATCGATATTGCAGCCAATAAGCACCCAAAACCATAACTAACAGAATGACCAAGCTAATCTACCATATAGAAGACGATAACGACTACCGCGAACTGGTTGCCGCCTGCCTGCGAACAAAGGCGCCCCGGATTAAAATAGAACCATTCGCCGGGGGCACCACCGCCTGGACAGTCCTCGAGGCACTACCTGTGGAGGCTTTCCCACACCTGATCCTGCTCGACCTGAATATGCCAGGCATGAACGGATATGAATTTATTCGTGCCGTTCGCAATAAAGACCGGTTTGCAAACTTGCCGATTGTCGTATTTACCAGTTCGGCGCAAGCTTCGGACGAAAAATTTTGCGCAGACTATGGTGTTGACATGATTACAAAGCCGAATTCTATTCCGGAAATCGATTCGATGCTTGATTGGATTTTAGAAGAAAAACTAACTAACTACCTGGAAAATGACAGATAGAAAAGGTGTTCGGCAGTTTCCGCAGACGACTGAATAAGCAAGTGAAACTGCGCTGGGTTATTTGAACTGTATTTGAAAATGGCACAGTTTTATTTTCTTTATTGATAAACGCATGGCACGAACAGGACCGATCCTGATTATTGAAGATGATTCAGATGACAGGGATTTATTGATTGAAGTATTAAAAACGCTAAGGGTGCCGAATCAACTGCACTGTTTTAATGACGCACCAAGCGCATTGGACTATTTGTCGACGACACGGGAAAAACCTTTCTTGATATTTTCCGACATGAACCTGCCCGGAATGACCGGAGCGCAACTCAAAGCTGTAATCAACAATGATAAGCGCTTGCTCCGCAAGAGCATCCCCTTTGTGTTCCTGACAACGAGCACCCATTCCGACGAGGTACTTCAGGCATATGAAAATCTCGCCCAAGGCTACTTTACCAAACCGCTTACATTTGCCAATTTCTGCGAAATGGTCGATATGATTTTACGATACTGGAAGATCGCCCGGCACCCGGACGCCAATCTGCTTCATTGACCCATAGGACGAAGCTCCTCTTTGCCGCTTAAAAGCAAATCCCCGACATTTGCCCGGATGACGAAAAAGTCAATACAAATCGATGATTTCGACCGCCTTAGCCTGGAAGAGCAAATCGCGCTCCTTCACAGCTCGGCAACCTATATCGGCAAGCGAAAGCACGAGGGATACTACTATGTTCTTTTACAGCTTTTCGGATTTTATGCAGAGATCCGGTATGAGTTTTACCGGGTGGAAGTAAACGCAATCCGGACATCGATCGATAGTTCCATAATCGACCCTTATCTTTCCCAAATTCGGGTCCGTGGCCTGGACGACGACACAAAACGCGGCACCTCCAACGAAGACTGAACATTTATTGTTTTTCTGATTTAGATTTACAGTCTTCAAAAATTGAGCACATGACGCGCGCCCGCACAAAAAACGTGGTTTTATATGCAGATGACGATGCCGACGATCGCGAGTTAATGGCAGAATGGTTGCAACCCTGCCGGCACCTGATCGAGCTTCGGCTTTTCAACAGCGGTGACGCGTTATTGGAACACTTATCCGAACTGTATTATCAGGATGCAGAAGAGCCGAGCCTGATCGTGCTGGATCAAAACATGCCGGGTCGCACGGGTCTGCAAATATTAGAGTCCCTGCGCCGGGATACCCGTTGGGCTGGTTTACCTGCTGTTCTTTATACAACATCCACGATGCCGCATGAAGTGATCGCGGCGGAGCGGCTAAACGCCGGGTTTATCACGAAGCCATTGAATTTAACGCAACGAGACATCGTATTACGACAAATGCTGCGTTTTTGCGAGCCAGCGCTACGCGAACGTATCCAAGGGTTTTGGTCGAAGGGAAGTTGACGGGTACTTTTTATACTACGTTCTATTTCGCTCCGAGCAGTCCCAACATGCTGTTTTTGCCCAACCGTGTGTAACGCGATCGGGGAAGACAATTCAGACAGGCAACACCGTTCTTATGCTCGAACCATAAAGTTCTCACCACCACAACCGACGCCATTGGCGTAACAATCATGAACCAATTTGAGGAATTCATCAGGGGATTGTTCAGCACCTCCGAGTGGCCGCCACGCTGGAATTGCGGGTATTGGAGCGAGCTTCATGGCTGGATCTATATCATCAGCGAGTTGCTGATCTGGACCGCGTATTTCCTGATCCCACTGATCATTCTTAACTATTTAACCAATAAGAAGGCGACGCTAAAGTACAACCGGGCCTACCTCTACTTTGCGGCTTTTATCCTCTTATGTGGCGCCACGCATTTCCTCGACGCCCTGATGTTCTGGATCCCGATGTACCGGCTTAATGCTGTTATAAGAATGGCTACCGCGATTGTCAGTATGGCAACGGTTTATCACCTCATGCGGATCCTTCCCGAATTATTCACACAACGAACCAATATCGAACTGGAGCGGGAAATCGCCCGCCGGCAGGAAGCTGAACGCCGGCTGGAGGCGGCCAACCAGAATCTCCAGGCCTTTGTCTGGGCCGCCTCGCACGACCTGCAAGAACCCCTGCGCAAAGTGCGGATGTTCACTGAGCGGGCGCTGCTTACCGAGCGTGACAGCCTGCAACCGGAATCACGGTTGGACCTGGAACGGTCCCAGGCCTCGGCGGTACGGATGCAATCCTTAATAAAGGACCTTCTTCTTCTCTACTCGCTGCAAGAGTCGCCCCCGCTGAGTCCGGTTGATCCGGCTGCGCCTTTAGGGGAAGCACTTGATTTGCTCGACCTGAAAATTACGGAGCAGAAAGCGGACGTCACCTTCGAGTCCCTGCCGGCGATCATGGCCGACCGGGCGTCTTTAGTACACGTTTTTCATAACCTGATCGGCAACGCGCTCAAGTTCGTGAAAGGACGACCGGAGGTCCGGGTCTCCGGCGAGACTATGGGCGACAAAGTGCGCATTACCATTTCCGACAATGGAGTAGGTATTGCCCCGGAGGACCGGGAACGTATTTTTAACCCGTTCCAGCGCGGCGTTTCAGCGGAGGGTTTCTCCGGAAGCGGCATCGGGCTTTCGATCGTCCGGCGGGTGATGGACCTGCATGGTGGAACAATCGAGGTGGGGGACGCACCGGGAGGCGGAGCCGCGATTCACTTGTTCTTCAAAAAAGCAAGCATTCAAGCACCAAACCGCGGCTAACCGTCTGATTCACAGAATGTCAACATGGTTTTTGCCTGCTGCACCATATCCGGAAAAGATGCCGGCTTCACAAAATAATGCGACGCGCCGCTTTGCAGGCTGGCGCTCCGGTGCGCTTCTGAACTGGACGTGCTCCATACCAGCGTCGGCAGGTTCCGGTACCTCCGGGAGCGGCGAAGTAACAGGAGGACATCAGCGCCGGTAACACCGGGCATGTTGAAATCCAATACAATCAGGTGAGGCAGGCCCTGCCGCGAAAGCCGCTCCAGGCAGGACCAGAAATCGCTCAACGAGGTTACCGCATGGATACTGGTCTGCGGATAAAGGCTCAGGATAGCCTCTTCCAACATTTCCAGATCATCGGGATCATCGTCGAAAAGAAGGATTGTCTTCTGATCGGCCATGTATAGTAGAAGTTTTGGTATACCGAAGTTAATCAAAAGCAATAGACCCTTCCTGCTAACACACAAATAGTGTTATTAGTTGCATCCTTAAAGGTGTTTCTTTCAACAACCCGCTGCTGCTCATTGCGGGTTCTAACTCTTCTCTCTATTAAAATAGCCAACGCATTCACCCTTGAACATTTTCCAACTTTCCCAAGCCGTAAAGCGAGGTCTCGGCTACAAGCGGGAGAATATCAACAGGTTTTCTGAGTTGCCGGCAAGAGCACATAAAACACCGCTCCGCTTCCAACTCGTCCCGTTGCCCAGATTTTACCGCAGTGGTTTTCCACTACTTTTTTGCACAGCGCGAGCCCGATACCGGTCCCGGGATAAGTACCCTTGCTATGAAGGCGTTGAAAAAGCAGGAAAATCTTCTCGCTTGCCTCAGGACTGAAACCAATTCCATTATCGGATACCGATATTTCGTAGAACAATCCGGTTGCGGGCAGTTCGGGATGCAAGGACCGTTCTTCCGATGAAAGCAAACGGCTGGAAATGGCAATTCGTGGCGCTACGCCCGGCTTTGCAAACTTCAGCGCATTGGTCAACAGGTTATGAAATAGTTGCTGCATCTGGTGCGGCAGGGCCTCAATAACCGGAAGCTCAACCGATTCAATTGCAGCGCCCTTTTCCGATATAACCAATTCGAGGTCGGTCTGGACGCCTGCGAGTACTTCATTCAGGTTTACCGGCACAAATACTTCGGGCTTGCTAAGGCTGGCATAATCCAGTACGTCCCGCAGGGCCGCACTCATCCGCTTTGCCGCACTTACTACGCGATCGAGTCGATTTCGCGATGCTTCTGAAAGCTTTTCCTTTTCCTCGTTGCGCACCATATCGGAAAACAGGACGATTTTACGCAGCGGCTCCTGGAGGTCGTGGTGCGATACGTATGTAAACTGCTCCAGCTCCCGGTTGCGAGCTTCCAATTGAGCAGTACGTTCCCGCACTTTCTCTTCCAAAAGGTCGGCCGTCTGCTTCTGATCAGTGATATCGGTATTTGTGCCGAACCACTGCCGCACCCTGCCATCCGCATCCTTGAGCGGGAAAATACGCGTCAGGAACCAGCGGTACACGCCGTCGTGCCGACGTAGGGGAAAGGTAATCTCGGCTGGTTCGGAGCCAGCCCAGGTCTTTCGGGCAAAATCTGAGACGCGTTCCCGGTGATCGGGATGGTGCACTTTTTCCCAGCCCCAGCCCTGCATTTCGTCGAAGGCAGTACCGGTGTACTCGTACCAACGCTCGTTGTACCAGTATACCGACCCATCTGCATCTGCCATCCAGGCCAGTTGTGGGATAGAATTCGCGAGCGTGCGGAACTGTTCCTCGCTTTCCTTCAAAGCCCGCTCCGATTGTTTTTGCTCGGTAACGTCGTTGCAAAGCACCATCACGCCCACTGTCTCGCCGCTTTCGTTTCGGTAAGGCTGATACACGAGGTTGAGGTAACCGCTAATTGTTACATTATCGGCGTCATAAACACTATAAGGTTGACCATATAGATAAAGTGGGTTGCCGCTTTCCCGAACGCCATTGATCAAGGGGGCGAACGCCTTTTCTGCTTCCGGAATAACCGAGAATAGCGGTTTTCCTTCCAACTCGGTGGCTTTCCGGCCGATGAGCCTACCATATGCATCATTCACAACCCCTACCCGCATCTCGGGTCCCTCCAACACAATAATGCCCACTGTGGCTTCCCTAATGAGGTTTTGAAAGCGCTGCTCGCTCTCCCGGATAGCCCGCTCCACTTTCTTTCGTTCCGTAACGTCGGTGGTGATAACCAGAACGGATTCAACGTCACCAGCCCCGTTGAACTCAGGCACCAGGCGCGAGTACAGGTAAATGTCCTGGCCCGTCATCGCCATATACTCCATCTCATGGGGCTCGCCGCTCCGGAACACGCGGGCAAGGTGCTCATCAAATACCGGACATAGTTCCTGAGGAATCGGCAAGTCGTAATAGGATTGTCCGATAAAGTCCTGGGGCGGAATCCCCGTCAGGGCTTCTATTTTCGAGTTAACATACAAATATCGAAAGTCTTTGCCGTGGCGTGTGATCAGATCGGGGGCATTCTCTGCGAGCGATCGGAAGCGCTTTTCACTTTCAGCAAGGCCCGCTTCGACTTTTTTCCGATTGGTAATGTCCTGCATCGATCCCAACATGCGGTATGGTTTTCCGTTGGAATCATGTAAGGCGTAACCCCGGTCGAATACGACGGCATAGCTTCCGTCTTTTTTACAAAACCGATACTCTGCTGACCAATGGCTGCCGCCATTGTCGATCACTTCATGTATCCCGCCCACTACCCGCTCCTTGTCATCGGGATGTACCCGGCTGTACCAGGATACGATTGTCGGCTCGATCTCTTCTTCACTATATCCGAAAAGTGCGCGGAAGCCCTCGTTCCACCAGATATTGTCGCTCAGCAGGTCCCAGTCCCAGATCGCATCCTGCGTTGCCTTTGCTATCAGCTCAAAACGTTCATGGCTCAACTTCATGTTCTCGGTCGCCACCCGGTTGGCTTCGATGTCGGTGCAGGTACCATACCACTTCACCGGTTTGCCGGCCGAATCAAACTGTGGAACTGCGCGCCCGATATGCCAGCGGTAGGCGCCTCCGGCCATCCTGAGCCGGTATTCGATTTCGTACGGTTTCCCGCTCTGCACCGCTTTGCCCCAGGCAGCGACCGTTCGCTCCAGATCATCCGGATGGATAATGCCTTCCCAGGTCCAGGTACCATCAGCCTTCCATTTGGCGCCGGCATAGAGTGAGATCCGGTCATTGAAATAGCTGACGGTCCCGTCAGGCTGGGCCATCCACACCAGTTGAGGCATCGCATTGGCCAGGGCATGCATCTCCTCCCGGCTCTCCTCCAGCCGTTGTTGCACTATTTTCTGTTCATGTATGTCGGTGCAGGTGCCGAACCACTTCACAATGTTTCCTTTTTCGTCGCGCAGCGGCAGGGCGCGCCCCAGAAACCAGCGGTAAATTCCGTCGAAGCGGCGAAACCGGTATTCGATCTCGTAATCGGCACCTGTCTGCAGCGAACGGCTCCATACTTCCCAGGCACGCTGCCGGTCGTCCGGATGAAGCACGGCGTTCCAGCCCTCCCCTTTCGTTTTTTCGTAGGTAAGGCCGGTATATTCGTACCAGCGACGATTGTAAAAATCATGGAAGCCGTCTGCTAGCGTTGTCCATACCAGTTGCGGCATGGTATCGGCGATCAGCTTTATCCGGGCGTCGCTTCGGTCCACTACTGCTTCGCGAATCCGTGACCCGGTGGTTTCAATAAGTATTCCGGCCATGTGCACCGGCTTCTTATTTGCGTCGAATTCAACTTTGGCGATTGAACGCACCCATCGAAGTTTTCCATCCTCGATACCAATAGTGCGGTATTCCTCATCGTAGACGCCGGACTCCCGAAGTGCAACATGAACTTGCTTTTCTGCCCTTTCGAAATCATCGGGATGCACCGCGGCGGCCCAATCTGCGTAGCTAATTGGCCGGTCGGAAAATAATCCAAACATTTCCCGGCTTAACGGCGACCAATGTGCCTGATTGCTGGCAGGATCGTACTCCCAGGTGCCGACACCTGCAGCGTTGAACACGGAAAGAAGCTTTTGATCAATTTTATCCGAAAGACTCGAGTCCAACATAACTGACACTGAGATTGATTTGCAAATGTGCAACAGAAGCAAAAACCATAAGTACAAGAACTGACTTCCCGCTAAAATTAATTATTCTGCGCTAAAACATCAGAAGCATGATGCATTGCTCAAAACGCGATTTCTACGAAATTGTCTTAATTATAGACCTCTATGCGAGGCTTTACTTAAACAATTATAAGGTTGCCAACCCCTAAATTTCTCCTTCTCCGTGCTTTATTGACTAATGTAGTCGCACTCCCGGTCTTGGTATTAGAAGCAACTAAAATAGAGTAGCAGAGAAGCGATAACGGCACAGACTCTATGCTTCTCTTGAATGCCCTACACGGTCGTCACAAAGATCGGAGCACTTTGCGTGCTGGCAGCATTTGTCCTATATTTCTTTCTGCTGTTACTATGCCACTCCAAAGCCCATTGTTATCTGAGACGTCAAAACGATCCTGAAGGTATGTTTACGAAGCAACTCCTGGCCTATTTTTTCCTCGCGTACCTGTTCAGCTGGATCATCTGGCTACCGCTCTATGGTCCCGTTATTGGTATTAATACAACAGCTCCATTACCCTTACAGCATGCGCTTGGCGGATTAGACCCCTGCTGGCCTCCTTTCTCTGTACCGGCATTTTCGAGGGCAAAGGGGGCGTGCTGCGCTTGCTGCGTGCATGCGGGCGCCCGACTCCACTCCTGCTCCTGGCCATTGCCCTGCACGTGTCCACTCAGAGGTGCTGAACAGGCCCCTTATCAATTCCTTGAACTGATTCACGGTTTTTTGCGCTTCATGCGCCGGTTAGGGAGGTAAAAATTCGGTTACCCGCTCCTGCGAACCCGCCCTTTGCGAAAGGGAAAAAGGCAATATATCGAAATGCGGTCAGGATTTTTTCGCCCTAAAACTGTCTGGCGGGGGGCAGCGTAAGGGCTTTGATGGTGACAGGGCTTCCGCAGGAATACTGCTCTATTCCTTATGATATCGAGTAGTGGCCAGTTTTTCCGCCAGGAGCCAGTCCAGCATGGAATCGTTCTCCATGATGGAGCCTGGCTTTGTGATCATATCGGCGCCATAGTCCGCGCAGAACAGTTCATCGGAAGTTTGTGCCGAGCTGGTGAACACCACTATCGGCAGCTCCGAAAAGCGTTGCTCACTCCGCATCGAACGGATAAAATCGTAACCGTTCATGCCTTTGATCAGCGGGATCAGTAAATAGGCGGTCCAGATAAGCAACTCGCTGAGGATATAGATCCAGCCGCGCAGATCGCTCTAATACTGAATTACCTGACGACCAAGGAAGCGACGCTGAAGTATACCAGGGCCTACCTGTACTTTGCAGCCTTTATCGTGTTGTGCGGGACTACGCACTTCCTGGATGCCCTGATTTTTTGGGTGCCGATGTACCAGTTTAACGTCTTCATACGGATGGCTACGGCCCTTATCAGCCTGGCTATACTGTATACCATCTGATGCGGACCCTGCCCGAACTCTTTCAACAGCGAACAAACGTGGAGCTGGAACGCGAGATCGCGCGTCGCCGGGAGGCCGAGCGCCGCCTGGAGGCAGCCAATCAAAACCTGCATGCATTGTCTTGGTAGCCTCGCACAACCTGAATGAGCCCCTGCGCAAAGTGTGCATGTTTACCGAAAGGGCGCTGCGCACAGAAGGGGAAAACCTGAGACCAAGATCGCGGTCCGACCACGATCGCAGGCATCGGCGGCACGGATGCAGGCATTGATCAATTATCTGCTGCCGCTCTATTCCCTGCAAGACCCGCTGCCGCTCCATCCGGTTGATCCGGGCACGCCATTACGTGAGGCACTCGATCTATTGGAGCTTAAGATAGCGGAGAAAGATGCGGTTGTCCTCCAACAAGCCTTACCCTCGATCATGGCCGACGGTGCCTTGTTGGTGCATGTCTTTCACAACCTGATCGGCAACGCACTCAAATTTGTCAAAGGGCGGTCTGGGGTGCGGATCTAAGGGGAACAGGCAGACGGAAGAGTGCGCATCAATGTTTCGGATAACGGCGTCGGCATCGCTCCCGAAGACCGGGAACGCATCTTCAACCCCTTCCAGCGGGGCGCTTCGGATGAAGGGTTCTCCGGAAGTGGTATCGGACTCTCCATTGTTCGGCGGGTAATGGATTTGCACGGTGGAAGGATCGAAGTAGGAGATGCACCGGGCGGTGGGCAGCGATCCATCTGTTTTTCCAAACCGGCGATCAGCGAGGAGTATAGTGTTCAACGAACTGGTTGTAGTATAAACTGTCCACGCTGTTTCTGCCTGGAGCAGCATATTTGGAAAAGATGCCGGGATCTCAGAGTTATTGGATGTGTGATTTTGAGACTTAGGATAAAACTGCAAATCCCAATGGTGGAAAACGAACTCATCATTACACTTGGATCGTATTAACTTACGCATCCTTTCCACGACCAACGAATACCGTGATGACGCCTTCAAACGATACCATTCGAGAGATAGTGCGAATGCAAAATCTATTGATCAAAAAGCAAAAAGAGTTTACTGTTGCGCTACGGAATGGCGCAAAAGCAACCGAGCTAGCGAAAATCAGCGAGGAACTGACTAGACTCTACCAGATTGTCGCTGACCTTAGAGCCAAGGCCTAAAGCAAAACGTTTTCTATTCGGTGAAATCTGTGGCACCGTCAATTACGCCGTGGTATTTTGCGGCTTTCTTAATCTGATCGCCTGTGAGTTCGGCCGTAAAGGTGATCTTTTCGTATGCTATGCGGGGCTGGCTTACCCCACATAAAACATACACTCAGCAAGGTCAGCCAGAGAGGGAAAAACAAGCGTGATTCTTCGCATGATATGTAGACAAAGTAACGCTAAAATGAGCCGATCGGACTTAATTCATCCCTACGAACGCAAACAGGATATTCGAAACTTCATGGAGTCAGCTTCCCCTCCTATGAAAAGAAACCGGCAATATGCATAGTCGTCACTTAAACCAACTGCATTATGCCTGGTTTGGACGCTACGAAGGGTGACAAGATCGGAAAGCCGGCAATGCCGGTCTTTTCATTAGAGAAATTCAGGAATGGCGCATCATGCGTGCAGCGACAGGAGCGGCACCTTTGTGTAGAAGGACATTTTCTGCGTCAGGCTACGTCCGAAGGCGCTTTGCAGGCCACGATTCCGGTGCGTTACCATCGCCAGCATATTTACGTCATTTGCTTCCAGGTGCGCATTGACCGTGTCGCAGAAATCATCGCCCAGCAGGTGCTCGCTCCGCAGGCCAGCGATGCCAAACGTGCGGCTCCAATGCTCCGTTACCCGGTTGATTGTCATCGCATGTTCCATCAGCTCGTCGGCCGGTTCGCCCGTCTCTGAAAAGACCAGTGTCTTCAGTTCCGCACCGAACAACTCACGGAGACGAAACAGCGGGTTGAGGAGAACGGTGCTTTCGTCGCGATCAACGGCGAGAAGCATCCGGGAAGGCACAGCCCCTTCATATGCGTCCGGAACCACCATTACCGGCACCTTGCTGGCGGCCATGACGGCGGCCGTATTCGTTCCGAAAAGAATTCCTTTCAAAAAGCCAGCCCCGCGCGTGCCCATTACGATCATATCCGCATCATGCTGTATGGCCTTTTCAACAATCACATCTACCGTATCCCCATCTACCAGCATCGTCCGGATACTCACCCACTCCCGTCCGTCCACGAGATCCTTGTAACCATTCAGCCGTGCCGACAGCTCCGACACCCGCTGCCGGTTGTAGTCTTTCATGCCTTCTGGCTGCTCGGCATACTCGGGCAGCGGAAGTGTGCACACATGAAGGAGCAGGATCTCCCCGGCCACCTTGCGGGCGATCTGCAGGGCATACTCGAAGGCTTTATCTGCGTTCGGGGAGAAATCGGTGGGAACGAGGATCTTTTTCATAAACGTGATTTGAAGGCAAAATTCCGGCATCCGGCGCCGAAGAATGCTGACGATTAGCGCAACTGGCAATGATCCTGGTCACAAATTGAAGGCACCTGCCCGTATATCCTGCTACTAGAAGCACCCGCCGGGCCTACTTCGTAGCCCGAGATGCCGGCGTGACTTTACATACGCGAATCCCCGGAATACAGCCATACCGCGCTGTATGAGGAGACGGAAACTGACGCCTGTCAGAGTAGTTCCAACTCCAAGTCATTATCCTTCAGCCCGTGCACCGATAGCTTGCACCTCCAAAATCAGTGCTATGGTATCAAACAAAGACCTGCTGGCCACACTGGCGGTATTGGTCGCAGCCATCGGAGTTGCCGGCCTCATCATGGGTACTGACAAAGGACGCAAGATCGCAAAGCAACGGAAAGGCAAGAGTGCCCGCCTCGCCGCGGAGCTACAGCAGGCAATCGAAGTCGTGGAGGCGAAAATGGCTGCGATAAAACGCACCTTGCCACCTGCAAAGAGGAGGCCGGTACGGATGCAACCGCAAATCCAAGAGACGCTATTGAAATTTAATCTCAGAGCCTTAAAATCGCCATTTCTTATATGCGCCTGAAAAGCTTCCACCTTGCCGGTTTGATCGCGCTGGCTTCCGCCCTTCTGACATCGTCCGTGGGATTATTTGCCGACGGAGGTCCTGGGCCGCTCATTGTACGCAACCAATATGGCGACATGGTAAGGCTATACGGCCAGGGACTCTATGCTTATGACTCCCATTTCCGGGCACCGATCTTTCGCGGCACCGACTTAATTGTTTTACTCCTGTGCTGCCCGCTGCTGGCATACTCGTTGGGGAGCGACCTGAGAAAAGGGACGCTCAAGGCCAGGATGCTCCTGATCGCAGTGCTCACTGTGGTCTTGTATTATGGCGCATCGATCGCTTTCGGTGTCTCCTACAACTCCCTGCACCTCGTCTATATCCTGCTTTTTTCCGCCAGTTTTTTCGGACTCATTGGAACGTATCGAAGCATCCCGACCGGCGTACTTGCGTCAATGGTCCAGTGGAAGCTGCCCATTCGCGGCTTGTCGATCTTCCTGGTCATTACCGGAGCAGCGCTTCTGGCGGCCTGGCTGCCGGAGATATTGCTGGCGTTGAAATCCGGCCGGCCGCCGGCGTTGATCGAAACTTATACCACTGAGATCACCTATGTGCTGGACCTGGGCATAATCGTGCCGCTTTGCTTTATCGCCCTTTCGCTTCTCCGAAGGCGAAATCCGATGGCCCATGTGCTGTTGGCTGCGCTCCTGTTGCTCTGTATCGTCATTGGCATCATGCTTCCCGTGCAGACCCTTTTCCAGCTGCAAGCCGGCATCGAGCTGCCCGTTCCGGTACTCATCACCAAGATGGCCAGTTTTTGCATACTGGCGGCATTTGCCTTGTATTTTTTTTGGCGACTTACAGGCGATGTCGACAGCGCCGGTGCTATTCATTCAACAGAGAGCCAATCTACAACCCGGTGATCATGCTCCTCAAACAACTCCTTGTCTTCTTCCTTGCCGCCTACCTTTTCAGCTGGATCATCTGGCTACCGCTCTATGGTCCTGTGATCGGCATCAATACAACTACTCCACTCCCCCTCCAGCATGCGCTTGGCGGATTAGGACCCTTGCTGGCCTCTTTTCTCTGTATCGGCATTTTCGAGGGCAAAGGGGGCATGCTGCGCTTGCTGCATGCCTGCTGGCGCCCGACTCCGCTCCTGCTCCTAGCCATTGCGCTGCTCAGCCCCTTCATTCTGGCCCTGCTTGCTTCACTGCTCTCCTTCACGCTATACGCCACCTCGATTGACCTTTCGAGCCTTGTCCGTTCAACGGAATTTCCGCACTTCGGTCTTCTCTCCGTCTTCCTGTACAACCTTTTGTTCTTCGGGTGGGGCGAGGAAGCGGGCTGGCGGGGCTTTGCGCTGCCGCGTCTGCAGGCACGCCTGAAGCCTTTGTCCGCCAGCCTGGTGCTGACGATATTATGGGCCGCCTGGCACCTGCCCCTCTTCACCTATCGCCCGGGTTATATGGAGATGGGTCTTTCCGGGGCTGTCGGCTGGCTCCTCAGTCTGCTCACCGGCAGCGTGCTCCTTTCCTGGTTGTTCAACGCATCGAAGGGAAGCGTACTGATCTGTGCTGTTTTTCATGCCACCATCGATATTGCCTTTACTGCAAAAACACCCGATAACCGGAACGCGATGTACATGGGCATCCTCATCACCATTTGGGGATTCCTGACAATGCTGCTCTGGAAGCCGAAAAATATAGTGGTAACCGGTTCGCACACCACCTCCCCGACTCTTTCACAAAATCCTCAATGACTGCTTTCGAAAGCACCTTCCAAGTCACGGCCTCCGTGTGATCCAGCCAGTTGCGGCCCCTTATCGGCCGGGCTGGTAGCGGTGTTGAAACGGCGGAACGAGGCAAATGAGGATCACCGACACCGCAACTGCGGCGATCACCGCCTGCAGGAAAAATACAAACCCGATCAGGAGCACCTGAACGAAGATCCATAGGCCAAGCCCGGCCCCGAAGCAAAGAGTGCCCCACCAGAGAAGGCGGGGGCATGCACTCAGCCTCGGAAAAGCCAGCAGCACGAAAAGGGCCATGGGTAAGACCCCCACGAAAAAAGCCAGGAGAATGCCGGGAACCAGGTAATTGCCGAAGGGCGAGTGCGCGAGCATCCCCGGCTGAAAACCGAGGCTCTTACCGGAAGGGTCGACAATCATGGAATAACCGGCAGCAAGCGCATTGAGACTGGTGAGCAGGATCAGCGATTGAAGGATGTAAAAGAGGACACGGAATTTAACAGAGATCCGGGCATTCGTGTGTTGCTTCATCGTTGCATCAGTTTGAAGAAGAGATAAGGCGCAATGGCGACCCAGACAGGTATGAGCACCCACAGGCGTCCGCGCAACAGGTTGTAATCGGCGAGCAGGTCATTCCACGAATGCCCGCGGTAGCGGCCGAAGCCGAACTCGAAGGCAAGCGTAAGCACCAGCCAAAGAAGGCCCAGCATCAGGGCATGAGTTTCGGACGCCGGTGGAAAGTGATGCACGACGTAACGGATATAAACGGCAAAGAAAACGATCAGCGTGAGCGTCGAAAACTGGTGCGCGGGCAACTCACCCAGCCATTTCTTATATCCTAGATCGCGAAGGGTTCCGTTGACGATTGCAATGAGCAGCATCGGGAACCAGAGCAGCAGGTAGGTCAGCATTAATAGTTATTTAAAGCGGGATGCTTCGAAGCTACCAGCGCCGGAATCCGTCACCGCTGACCCCTGTCAGCCAGCCGCAAGACCTGCGTCAGGTTTGCCCTCTGCCGGTTTCCAGACCTTCGCTATTCTTCCAGGCCACACTATTGTCGGGACACCGGTTTCCCCGTGCCTTCTTACCCTAACTGCAGGAACATCATGAACTGGCATTTATTCAATCTTGATGAAATACGGGAGCTCACCAAAGCTTCGCGCGACGGATTGCGCGTCGCGGATGCGAAGGCCCGGCTGCTGACGGCGGGCCCCAACGAGCTGACGCAGAAAGAGAAAAAAAGCGCCTTGTCGATCTTCATCGACCAGTTGCGCGATTTCATGACTCTCGTACTGATTGCCGCGGCCATCATCTCGGGCATCGTCGGCGACCGGACCGACACCATCATCATCCTGGCGATCGTCGTGCTGAACGCGTTGCTCGGATTCCTGCAGCAGTTCCGTGCCGAGAAAGCCATGGAGGCGCTCAACCGGATGGGCGACCCCACCTGCAGCGTGTGGCGCGAAGGAGGGCCCGAAACGATCCCGGTGCGCGCGGTCGTCCCCGGAGACATTGTCCTGCTGGACGCCGGCAACGTCGTTCCCGCCGACCTCCGCCTCCTCGAGACCCAAACCCTGACCGTGATGGAAGCCGCCCTGACCGGCGAGTCGGTACCGGTGCAGAAATCGGCGCAGGCACTTTCCGGCGACATGCACAGCCTTGGCGACCGGCTCAACATGGCCTACAAGGGAACGCAGGTCACCAACGGCCGGGGTCGCGGCCTTGTGGTGGCTACCGGCATGAACACCGAGATCGGGCAGATCGCCCGCCTCCTGCAGGCACCCGAGTCGGAAACGCCGCTGCAAAGCCGCATGCGCGATTTCGGAAAAAATCTCAGCGTCTTTGTGCTGGCCATCTGCGTCGTACTGTTCATCGTAGGCCTGCTGCGCGGGGAGGCTCCGCTGACCATGCTGCTGCTGGCCATATCGCTTGCCGTGGCCGCCATCCCCGAGGCCCTGCCGGCACTGATCACCATCGCGCTTTCGCGGGGCGCGGCGCAGCTTGCCCGCGGCAAGGCCCTCGTGCGCAAGCTGACCGCCGTGGAAACGCTGGGCTCCGTAACCTATATCTGCACCGACAAGACCGGCACGCTCACCCAGAACAAAATGACCGTGGCGGGCGCGGAGCCCGTGCCGACGCCGCTGGACGAGGAAGCCGGTATGCCGCTGCTGCACCTGGCCATGGCCCTCAACCACTCGGTGCAGTTCCAGGGCACCGAACTGGTGGGCGACCCGACTGAAACGGCGCTCGTCCGCTACGTACGGGAAGAGGGCGCTGCAGGATCCGTAGAACTACTGATGGAACGATTCCCAATCGTCCGGGAGCTGCCATTCGATTCGGACCGAAAGATCATGACGACCGTACACCGTTTTGACGGCGGGCACCTGGTGCTGGTAAAAGGCGCGGCCGAGTCGGTTAGCGAGCGCCTGTTGCCCGGGCCGCGCAGGGAAGAACTCGCGGCGCGCGTGGCCGGTCTTGCCGCCGAAGGAAAGCGGGTGCTGGCATTTGCCTTCAAAACCATCGCGCAACTGCCAGAGGAAGCCAGCGGACACATGCTGGAGTCGGAACTGGCCTTTGCCGGTATCGCCGCCCTCTACGATCCGCCGCGGCCCGGTATTGCAAAAGCCATCGCCGCCTGCAAATCGGCCGGCATCCGGCCGGTGATGATCACCGGCGATCACCCGCAGACCGCGGCCGCCATTGCGCGCCACATTGGCCTGCTCGAAGACGAAGGCCGCGTCGTTACCGGCAAGGAGCTCGAGGGCTGGAGCGGACCGGAGTTCGAGGCGGTGGTGGAGCAGATCGCGGTGTATGCCCGGGTTTCGCCCAGCCAAAAACTGCGCATCGTGGAAGCGCTGCAGCGTCGAAAGCAATACGTGGCGATGACCGGCGACGGCGTCAACGACGCCCCTTCGCTGCGCAAAGCAAACATCGGCATTGCCATGGGCATCACCGGCACCGACGTGAGCAAGGAAGCGGCTCACATGATCCTGCTCGACGACAACTTCAGCACCATCGTGAAGGCGGTGCGCGAAGGCCGGCGGATCTACGACAATATCCGCCGCTTCGTCAAATACATCATGACCTGCAACACGGCCGAGATCTGGACAATCTTCCTGGCGCCGCTGCTGGGCCTGCCGATGCCGTTGCTGCCCGTGCACCTGCTCTGGATCAACCTCGTTACCGACGGATTGCCGGGCCTCGCGCTGTCGGCCGAAAAAGCCGAAAGGAACATCATGACGCGCCCCCCGCGCCCGGCTGGCGAAAGCCTGTTCGCGCAGGGAAACGGCGCGCACATCCTTTGGGTCGGACTGCTGATGGCTGCCCTGACCCTGGGCACGCAGGCGGTCGCCCTCCAGAAAGCACTTCCGCACTGGCAGACCCTCGTTTTCACGGTGCTCTCGCTGTCGCAGCTCGGGCATGTGTGGGCCATCCGCAGCGATGAGGAATTCATTTACCGGAAAGGCTTCTTTTCCAACCCGCTGCTGACCCTTACACTTGCCGGCACCTTCCTCCTGCAGCTTGCCGTCGTTTACCTGCCAGCCGCCAACGCACTCTTCCACACGCAGCCGCTGACGCTCCGGGAGCTGCTCTCCTGCATCGCCATAGCGGCCCTCCCATTTCATGCCGTGGAGCTGGAAAAGTGGATTCGGGCGCGGCGAAGAAGCCATGCGGCGCCGGTGGCCCCAGACCGCCGTCCCGGTTCCTGTGACAACGATCATCTTTCGATACAATCGCGATCATAAAGCGGCGGCACGGGCTGGCCTAATCTTGCACCTGGAACAAAACCCAATGCATATGCGCCTGCCGATCCACGACAACCTCACGATCGCCGACCTGCAAGAACGTTTCCGGGAAGCCTTCCCCGACCTCCGCATCGAATTTTACAAAAGGGCTCACGGCAATAAAAAAGGCAGCCGGCAGGAGGACCTGCTGAACAAGCAGCTATGCCTAGGCGAGATCCGCGACTGCCTTGAAGAAGGCGAAATGGATATCTTCTCCACAACGACGGTACGCGAGCTCGAGCAACGCTTTCACGACGAGTACGGGCTGAACGTGCAGGTATTCCGTAAAGAGCCGGGATGCTCCATTCAAACGACCCAGACCGACAAGTACACGCTGGCGCAGCAGATGGAACTCGTACGCCATTTCAAGAAGTCGGTACTACCCCGGACCAAAGAACAAATCGACGAATATGACGCCCTCTGACAAACGCATGCGCGTGCTGTTCTACAGCAGCCGCAAGCATGAGCTGCCTGTTTTGCAACGCGGCTGCCCCATCGAGATCGAAGCCATTTTTTGCGAAGACAGGCTTACCGAAGCGACCGCTCACCTCGCAGGCGGCTATGACGCCATTTGCCTTTTCACGTCAGACGACGCGTCTGCCGGTGTCGTGGAGAAACTGGCCGCCGAGGGAGTTCGCTACATCGCCCTGCGTTCTGCCGGTTACGACCACGTGGACCTCGCGGCGGCGGCAAGCGCCGGGATCCGGGTCTGCCGCGTGCCTGCCTATTCGCCTGCCGCGGTTGCCGAACACGCGCTCCTGCTGGCCCTGGCGCTCCTGCGGCGGCTTCCGCTCGCACACCAGCAGGTGCACCTGCAAAACTTCTCGCTCCACCACCTCGTTGGCCGCGAGCTGGGCAGCCTTACCGTCGGTGTCATCGGCACCGGCGCCATCGGCGGCACCTTTGCCCGCCTGCTTACCGGTTTCGGATGCACGGTCCTGGCCTTTGATGTGGCTCCCGACCGTAAGCTCGAAGCCGATACCGGCCTCCAGTACGCCGATCTGAATACGGTGCTGCGCTACGCCGACCTGATCGCCCTCCATGTTCCGCTGAACCGGGATACGCAGCACCTGGTCAACAGCGCCAGTCTGGCGCGCATGAAGCGCGGCGTGGTGCTGATCAACACCGCCCGCGGCGGACTAGTGGATACCGAAGCCCTGCTCGAGGCCCTCTCCAGCGGCTAGGTAGCGGCCTTCGGGGCCGACGTGTACGAGCGGGAAAAAGGGATCTTCTTCAACGACCTTAGCGGTGCAGCCCTGGAAGATGCCACCCTCAGCCGCCTGCTCGGTATGCCCCAGGTGCTCCTGACACCCCACCAAGGCTTCGCCACGGAAAAGGCGCTTACCGAGATCGCGCAAACGACCTATCACAGCCTGCAATCCTGGCACGAGGGGAAAACAGGCCCGCACGAGCTCCACTACTCGCACTGAGGACACGTAAAGGGCTTGAGGTAACAAATGACTTCTTTCATGCAACAAACAGGCGCTTTCATTTGCATATCATCAAGCAAGGCGGCTTTTCAAAAAAGAATTATTAGCCGGTGAAGGACGGCCAGTTTTCAAAACGAAAATACTAGAGCCACCATACCGGAGTTTGTTGGCAAAATAGAAAAGTATCCGAACTTCATCGATTGTCACCGTGTGTTCTTGACGGACCAATTGCGAGTCGCGCCTTCTTAACGCGACCCTGCAGGAGTGTTCGATCCCGACTTAAGATGTAGTTCTCGACGCGCAACCGACGCGCTCAATAAAACGGATTCAAGCTATCCAACGCTACAACAGCAGTTTCGCTATCAGGCATGTATGGAAAGTAACGGTATGCCTGAGCGAAGGGCCATCTCGCGTGTATTACTGAAACTAAGCAAATGTGGTACATTCCCTTGGGCATGCGTTACCATCACAAGCAGGTCGACATTATGGCCTTCAATATAATCAGTTATGGTATCTGTAAAGCCGGTACCAACAATGTGCTCAGGAGCCAGGTGGGCTATCTTGTAAGAAGTCCTCATGAGTTCAGCCGCGCGCTCGATCTCTCTCGAATGCTCCAGATACACCGCCACGGGATCGGTGTTATCGGAGAAAATCACTGATTTTACCGTAGCATCAAATAATTTACCCAATTGGAAGACGGGAGCCAACAGTGGCACAGATTCCCGCTCCTGCATTGCGATCAGGATCTTCCGAGGGCTACCTCCGGTGAAAGTGGCTGGTACACTGATGATCGGAATTTTGCTTGCAGCAATGACCGCAGCTGTACGGGTACCGAACAAGAACGTTTTCAGGCTGCCCGCCCCACTTGTCGCCATTACAATCAGGTCAACATTATATTGCTGCGATTTGGAAACGATTGAATCCAAAACCTCACCATCGACCAGCAGTGTGCTGATAGCGATCTGGTCCCGCGCCGCAATGTTCCGATAAATTTCCAGCCGCTCTCTTAACCGAGCCACTTGTTTCCGGTTATACAACTTCAGGTCTTCAGGCTCATCGGCATAAGCCGGGATCGGCAGTGAACAGACATGCAGGACAAGTATCTCTGCAGATGCACTCTTTGCAATTCCCAAGGCGTAGTTGAAGGCCTTGTCCGCGTTTGCAGAAAAGTCGGTGGGCACAAGAATTCGTTTCATAGCAGCCAATTATTGGTCAAATATCGACCAGCGCGCATTTGAACATGATGATCAGCAATTGCCCAGTTTATGACAATTGTCAGCAACCAGAAAATCGAAAAAAGGTGGCACCTAATAAATCTGAGTCACGTATAAGAATGATGAAACTCAGTATTTCATATAAAAGTACGCCTATACTTTTACTTTGAAATCAAACACCATGCAAACAACCGAATTACTAAAAGAACAGGCAGAAGGAACCTTTACCCTGGAGGTAACCGAAATTGAGCCCCGATTCAAGCATCCGACCATCTTCCGTTACTTCGACGAACTGCCACCCGGAACCGCGTTCCGCATCCGCAACGATCACGATCCGAAACCCCTGTACTACCAGCTGATCGCCGAGCGCGGCAACGTCTTCGGCTGGACCTACCTGGAAAATGGGCCGCAGTGGTGGCTGGTAGAAATACGGAAACTCGACGCTGCCCCGGGCGAAACCATCGGCGAGATTGCCGCAAAAGATCTCCGGAAGGCGAAAGTGTTCCGCAAGTACGGCATTGACTTTTGTTGCGGCGGCAAGAAATCACTAAGCCAGACCTGCGCCGAAAAAGGCCTCGACCTCGCTGCCCTGGAAGCGGAGCTTGACGGTGTTGCCCGTAGCGGCGCCCCGGCAGAGAATTTCGACCGGTGGGATCCTGCCTTCCTTGCCGACTATATCTACAACAAACACCACCGCTACTATTACGATGAAGCACCGGTGATTGCCAATCTCCTGAACAAAGTGTACGAACATCATGGTAGCGTCTTTCCGCAGCTTACGAAGCTGAAGGAAGCCTGGAACGAGCTCGCCAACGAGCTGGGCGGCCATTTCGCCAAGGAGGAAAAAGTGCTCTTTCCCTTTATCCGCGTACTGGTACAGGCGCAAACAACCGGCGACATGGCGCCGCTGCGCCAGCAATTCTCCCTACGCGAGCCGGTGCAGATGATGGAAGCCGATCACGAAGCTGCGGGCGAACTGCTGCAAAACATTCGCAGCCTCACCAACGGTTACACGCCTCCGGAGGGAACCTGCAACAGCTTTGCGCTGCTTTACCGGAAACTTGAAGACCTGGAAGGTGATTTGCACCAGCACATCCACCTTGAAAACAACGTTCTTTTCCCGAAAGCGCTCAAACTGGAGCAGTCACTCCGGGGCTGACATTTGCCGCATCTTTGCGCCATTATTGCCTATGCTCTCCATATCCTGTAAATACGCCCTGCGGGCGGCCGTCTTCCTGGCCGCCCGCTCGCGCAACGGAAAGCGCACGGGCATTCTTGAAATCGCAAAAGGCATCGAAGCCAACGAACATACGACGGCCAAGATCCTGCAATTGCTGGCGCGTGAGGGACTGATCGCCTCGGCTAAAGGGCCCACCGGCGGCTTCTACCTGCACGAAGAATCAGGACCGCTCTACCTGATCGATATCGTACGGGTGGTGGACGGTATCGGGCTCTTCTTCGAATGCGGGCTGGGACTGAAGAAGTGCTCGGAATCGAAACCCTGCCCCATACATTTCACCTACAAGGCCGCACGCGAGCAGCTGCTCCGCGAGTTCTCCTCCATCTCGGTGCAACAGCTTGCCCGGGATCTTGATAACGGGATCGCCTTTCTCAAACGGTCGTCATGAAGCTTGTACTTGCCGCATTACCCCTGGTTCTCTTTTCGCTGCTCGCTGCCGTCTGGTCGGGCTGGAGCCGCGCTGGCTTCGAATTGCCCTTGAGCGCTGCGGCAGGGCAACACGGCAACCTGATGGTGAACTGCTTCCTGGCTTCGCTTATTATGCTGGAGCGCGCGGTAATCTTCCGCCAATGGTGGGTGCGGCTTCTTCCGCTGCTGAATGCGGCGGCGCTTGTTCTTTTTATTGCGGCCCTGCCCAGGGCAGCGGGATATCTGCTGCTCGCAGGCAGTGTCGGCTTTGCGGCGCTTTGCGCTTGGCTGTTGCAACGGCACCGCGAACTGCATTACTTCGTTTTCCTCGTTGGCGCCACGGCGCTCGTGACCGCGAATGTTGTTGTACTACAAACCGGCTCCTACCCTGCTGCTGCGGGCTGGTGGTTCGCTTTCCTCCTGCTGACGATCGTGGCGGAGCGGCTCGAGCTGAGCAAGTTCCTTCCGCGCACCGACCTGCAGCGCTGGCTGTTGCTAATCTGTCTTGGCTTCATTCCCGCCGCCCTCCTGTTGCCTGCGCCCGCCGGTACTGCGCTTTTTTCGGGGGCGCTGGTTGCGATCGGCGCTTGGCTCCTCCGCTTCGACATGGCCCGCCGGTCGGTCCGCCTTCCGGGCGCGCACCGCTACTCGGCCCTGCTGCTGCTCACCGGCTTCTGCTGGCTGCCGCTGAGCGCCCTGTTTCTGGTACTCCAGGCAAGGCTGCCTTTCGGTTACGATGCGGCACTACACAGCTTTTTTATCGGATTTGTGTTCGCGATGATTTTCTCGCATGCGCCGGTGATCCTGCCGGCGGTGCTGAAAAAGCGCCTGCAGATCTATCATCCGGTTTTGTATGTGTGGTTCCTGGTGCTGCAGCTGTCCCTGCTGGTCCGGATCGGAGCCGACGTCACCGGTTCTACTCACGCGCGGCAATGGGCTTCGGTAGTCAACGGAATTGTGATAACCGGGTTCATCGCTACTGTCGGCATACGCACGGGGCAGCAGCTCGGCTCAGGAAAAGCCTAGGGAAGCACGCGCCGCAGCGCTCATCAGGGCATTGGTCCAGCGCGGCTCGTAGACAATGTCTACGTGCACCGCAGTAATACCGGGCGCTCCTGCCACGGTGGCGCGCACCTCCTCCGGCATAAAGGCTGCTGCCGGGCAAGCCGCGGTCGTCAGCGTCATTACGATGTATACCGCCGACCCGATCACCCGGATGTCATAGATGAGACCGAGGTCATAAATATTGACGGGGATTTCCGGATCGTAGATCGTCTTCAACTTCTCAATCACCGCTTGCTGGTTCATGTGGCCGCTTTGGCCCAAAGTTCGCCCAGGCACTGGCCAAAGCGGCTGAGCGCAGCGAAAACACCAACTGATCCTGGTCAGGGCTATTGTTCGATCGGCTTCTGCTCCGGAGAAATCACCTTCCCACCGGCAGGTGTACTTTCGGGCACGATCGTCGAGTCATTGACGATCTTCATGGAATCGGGGATGGCGTCCGCTGCGGGCTGCACGATCTGCGGATCTTTGAGCTCCGGCTCTGCCCGGTCGTTCCGGCTTTCGGAGTTGCAGGCCAGGGCGGCAAGGAGCACGAACAGAGATAAATGCGACTTCATACTTGTATCATTTGATGGCTCAATGTTTCAATATATGTGCCTTTACATCAGAACCCACTCGCTATGACCCGGAGAGACCCTATGCTGCAGCTCGGTTTATGGAACCTGGCGATCGTGGCCCTCATTGGATTCACGCTGCGCTGCAAGATTCTTTTTGAGATCCCTTTCCTGGATTACCGTAATCTCCTCCGAGCGCACGGGCATTTCGCCTTCGCAGGATGGATCGGTTTTATGCTGCTCACTCTCATGGCCATTCAACGCTTCGCACCGGCTAAAATACCGCTTGGCTGGCGCCGCGTTCTCTGGGCGGTGTACACCTCCGCAATCGGAATGGTACTGACCTATCCGGTGTTTGGAAACGGCGCGCCATCGCTCTTTTTCGCCAGCGTCTATATCCTTTCAAATTTTGTCTTCGTGGCGATGTTCTTCACGGGCAGGGCAACAACTGTAGAAAAAAGTGCCCGGGTGTTGAATTTTTGGGCCCTATCGTCTTTGCTTGCTTCTTCAATCGGCCCGGTGGTACTCGGATCGATGATGGCGAACCATTCTGCCAACGCACTCCTGCACCGGACATCGGTATACACGTTCCTGCATTTCCAATACAACGGTTTCTTTACGCTGGCGGTGTTTGCCCACCTGTTCGGAAGCCGCCCTGCACTTGCCGCCCTCCCTGCGGCACGCCCTTTCGTGCTGCTGCTCTGTGCCGCCACACTGCCTACCCTCCCGCTATCGCTGCTCTGGCTGAACAGCGGCCTGCTCTACGGCGTTGCCGCGATCGGGGTGCTCCTGCTGATCGCCACGGCCATAGCCGGATGGCGCTTGTACCGCCAGACACACGGAATCAAGATTTCCGAGACGCCGCTGGCCCGTGGCCTGATGCGTCTCAGCATGCTTTCGTTTGCCGGAAAAGTGTTGCTGTCGGCAGGCACCATCATCCCAAGCCTCGGGAATGCCGTTTATGGCGACAGGCCTGTGATCATCGGTTTTTTGCACCTCGTATTTTTAGGTTTTGTTAGCTTCTACCTCCTAGCCGTGCTGGTCGATCGCGGCTATTTCACCTTCGGAAGTCGCCTCCGCCGCGCTCCGATTATGGTCTTCGGTGCCGGTGTTCTGGCTAATGAAGCGCTGCTGCTACTTCAGGGGCTGGGCATTCTTCTGGGCACCAACAGCGGTTATTTCAACTGGGCGCTACTCGCGGCGAGCGCGCTGCTGCTTGCCGGATCCCTGCTTATGGCACTTTCTGCATTACGACCCGCCGGCAAAAGGGAATAAGAAAGGCCGCTGCGGAAGCGGCCTTTTCTATTCCAAACGCTAAAGCACTATTTCTTACCGTCATTCTGAAACATGAATTCGAGCACGGCGCGGGCGTCCGTTTCGGTCAGGCTCTGGTTCGGCATGCGCACCAGACATTCTTCCAGCATCTTTTGCGCTTCCGCATCCTTGTTGAGCATCTCCTCTGTGTTCATTGAAAAATTCATGATCCACTCCGGAGTGCGGCGCTCGGTCACGCCTTTCCAGCCGGGCCCGACGAGCTTCTCGCCGGTCAGCTTATGGCAGGAGGCGCATTTTACGTCGTATACCTGTTTGCCGTTCGCCACCATGCTCTGATTGAGTGGGCTGTTAAGCTTCACTTCCGATACCGGTCCGATCCCTTTTTTCGGATCAGAAGCGGCTGCCGTTCCGCCGGAATTGCCGGCATCGGCTGTTGTCGTCGTGTTTGTCGTCACAGCGCTATTGGCATCGCCACCATTATCGCTGCCCGAGCCGCAGGCGGCAATCAGCAAACAACTGCCGCCAATGAGCGCAAAAAAGATCTTCTTCATAATCCGGGGGTTTATAGTTCTTCCGGAAAGCTAAAAAAATATGCCATGAAGTGCGAAGGGCCGGGCAAAATAAAAGCCACCGCGGGGAGACGATGGCTTTCAAAAAGATCGATGAGTCAAAGTACGCGGAAAACGGTGCTGCGGGTAAGCCTGCCCCCATCGTGGTCAAGCTGCAGCTTCACTTTCGCCTCCAACTGCTGGGCTTCGGTGCGATCGTTTACCCAAAATTGGTTTATCCGCAGTGTGTCGTTGTGATCGTGTACGCGGGCCTGGAAAATGGTCGTCGTATCGCCGGCTTTTGTAATTGTAAGCTCGTAGCCGTGGATCGTGGCGGGAGCGATCGCCTGCGCCTCGATGCGCACCGTGTCGCCGTTGGCGAAAACGGCATTGGCCGTGGGACGGGCGAAAACGACGACGGCATCGGTGGCGTGGTGATGCGGCTCTTCGAGGTCACCTGCGTGTTTGGAACAGGCGCTGAGCGCAAGAATGGCTGTAAAGGTGGTGGCAAAAAAAGCGGATATACGTTTCATAAAAAAAATTGTTTGGTGTAATTGAGTGTTGCTGAATGATGGATACAAAAATGAATTGGTGAAAGCTGCTCAGAATGAAAACGAAGCCTGCACGCCGGCGCGGGGGAGCACCTTTATGGCGCCGCCGGCGAGCTCCTGCAACGGGGCCCACTGGCAGTTGATCCCCACGGTGATGGCGCGGGTATTGATATCGAATCCTCCGCCGGTATACCAGAACGAGCCGCCGGAGTGCGCCTGAAGCACCTGCCGTTCGGCATCCTGGTACTGGAACTCGTGGCCCGCCTGAACATAAGGCGCAACGGAAAACTTCTTCCACTCTTTGCGGTAAGCGACCATAACACCACCGGTTCCTATGTCTCCGAACCGGAACCCATCGCTGTTGACCGTGTTGTATTTATACGATCCGGTCAGCACAAAAAGCCATTTGCGAACCGATAGCCGGTAAGAGGCGTTGAGTAGAAAGTCGGTGCTGCCGGATCCTAGTTGCAGGTTCTGATCTTCGGCTTTGCCGCTGCCTGCCGGCACGAAGCGGCCGGTGGCCAGCTTCAGGCCACCGCCTGCCAGAAAGGTATGGCGGATGCCTTTGTCATTCGGGCGATCGAGCAGGCGGTACTGGGCCAGCAGCGAGAGATCGCCCAGCCCTGCTACCTGGCGGCGCGCCTCGCCTTGCTCCAGGGCGTTGTGCTGCCAGGGAAGGAGGCCAAGCAGCTGCAGGCGGCGGCCCAACCGGTACTGCCCGGTGAGCAGCAGGGTCTGGTACCGCTCGCGGCTCCAGCTGCCGTTCTCACCCTTCGTACGGAACGAACGATGGGTATAGCCCAGGCCAATATAGCTTTTCGAAAGTTGCGGAAATAGATAGGGATTGTAGTTGCTCACCCCGCCGCCACAGATATCGCAGGCGCGCGCAGGCAAGGCACACAGCAGGCCGCCAAGCAGCGCTGCCGGGAAAAAACGGTTCATGGAAATGCTTTTAAATGAAGAAAAACGGAAAACTCAAAGCATTTCCACCGACGGCGGGTGAAAGGGAGGACGCAACGAGGGAGACGGACAACCGGATTGATACGGCGTATGATGTTCCAGCAGGGAAACCGGTACAAAGGGATCCATCGTGTTCGTAGCAATCGTCACATAGGGCGCATCTTCAACGGGCAATTTCCCGCCGCGTTGCGATTCTTTGCCCTCCTCCGCCATCTTCTTTGCAAGCTGGCAATTGCCTCCGCACTTCAGCTGGGGGCGCGCGCGGTTCTCGCAGAGCGTCCGCGCTATGTACTCCTGATTAAGCCGGAAGTCGGCAACGATGATCCACTTGCTGAACGATTGCAGCAGGAGCAGGAGCATCAGCAGGGGTATGACGATACGATTCATCTGAGACACAAATGTCTCGTTAACTCCGCACAAAGCATTTGTCCTTCATCACCGGCGCAACTGATTCAAATCACTTTGAAGCCTGCGGAAACAGCGCGCGCACCTGTCCCCGGGGGCCGAAATTTGCAGGATGCACCGCGTTCCATCGGCAGCCAACAGCACCACCGGTACCCGCCTGAATCCTGATCGTCTCTTACGGTTGGCCCTGGTCAACTTGCTGGTAGTGGCCTCGCTGGGCCTCGTGCTGCGCGCCTACCCGTTTCTGGAGAACCCGCCATTCATCTATAGCAACCTGCTGCACGGACACTCGCATTTTGCGTTTGCAGGATGGGTACAACCGGCACTGACAGCGCTTGTTCTCCGTGCATTCCCGGAAGTGACCAACCTTATTCCGGCGATTCCGTTGCGGCGGGCGCTGGCACTGCTGCTGGCCGCTGCATACGGCATGCTGTTCACCTTTCCGTGGCAAGGCTACGGCGCAGCCAGCATTCTCTGCTCCACCGCTTCGATTGGCGCGGGCGCCTGGCTGGCGCTGCTGTTCTGCAAAGCGCTGCGCGGGCTCCCGCCGACGACCGCCCGGAGCTTTCTCTTGTGGTCGTTCGCCTGGCTGGTGCTGGCAGCCGCCGGCCCTTTTGCGCTGCCCCTGATCGGCAGGGTGGCGGGCAAGACGAGCCCGATCTACCACGATGCGATCTACTGGTTCCTTCATTTTCAATACAACGGGGCTTTCTGCCTGATGATCCTGGCGCTGCTGTCGCGGGCAGCCGAAGCGATGGATCCTCTTTATCATATACGGCGTGGCACTTTCCTGCTGATCAACGCCGCGGTGCCGCTCACTTTTGCGCTATCGGTACTGTGGCACGAACCGTCTGCGACATTCTACGTTGCAGGCGCTGCAGGAGCCGCACTGCAATTGGCAGGGTTATGCATCTGGGCATTCCGGCTACCGACCCGCCTCCCGGGTCCGAACCCGCTTCTGCAGAAAATGGCATTGGTTGCTTTCGCGGTTAAACTCCTGGTCCAGCTGGCCAGCGCGCACCCGACGCTTGCGCGGCTCGCCGCCGGGCAGCGCGGCGTCGTCATCGCCTACCTACACCTCGTATTGCTTGGGTTTGTGAGTGTATACGTGTTGTCGCAAATAACGGGAGGCAGGCTGATGAAGGCCGGGGCTGCCTTATTTGCAGGCGCCTTTGTCGTTTCGGAGCTGCTCATACTTGCGCCGGCGCTTGGCTGGCCGCTTGCGGGGCATGCGCGTTGGCTGGCTGGCGTGAGCGCCCTACTCCCGCTTTCGGTGCTGTTGCTGCTGGCCGGCCTTCACGGGCAGCAAGCACGCCCAGCAGCCCAAAGATCACCATAGTCAGCCCCACCAGGATCAGCAAGCCGCTGCCGGCAAACAGTTTAAAGAACGGCGCACAATGCTGCATGATGGTGGCAAAGGATTGCGATTCCAGTTGCCCGGCAATCTTTACCAATCCGCCTCCCACCAAAGCGATCCAGAACACGAGCAGCGCGCCATTCGTCAGCGTGACACCGCGTTTCAACGGACCGAGATAGCGGGCCAGCGCGCGCGGCTTTTCCTGTTGCAGCACGTACGTCAGCGAAGCGAGCAGCAGCATCGTATTGATACCGATCGTCGCACCCATGGCATGGGCTACAGTGATGTGGGTGCCGTGCGTGTACCGGTTCAGCGCCGGTACCGAGATGGCGATCGCCACCGTAAGATTCAGCAGCACCCAGCCGTCGGCCAGTGAAATGAGGCGGCAGGTGAGCTTCCGGAACGAAAGCTGCGCTTCGGACAGCGAGCGCCGGAAATTCCAGAGCAACTGCGCGAGCAGCACGAGCTCCGTCATGCTGATGATATAGGATACGTTCCGCACCCAGGGCGCGGCGGGAACCACATAGGTGTGATGCCCCCAGTTGAACAGCAGGTTGGTAAATCCAAGGAAGAAGAAAAAGAAAGCACCGCGCGACCGGGCCAGCTCCTCATTGCCTTTGATCCGCGACATGACAAACATCGTGCAGCCGTAGATCAGCATATTCCAGCTGCCGACCATCGAACCGAGGGCTTTCCACTGCACCGTTATATCGCGCACCGGGTTATCGAAGAAATGATCGACCAACCACAGGTAGCTTTCCGAAAGCGTGATGAAAAAGAAAACGATCCCGACGGTCCAGCTGTAATGATACACCGGAGCATTCCGGTACCGGGGCCGGAGCGTCGCAAAAAAGTTCACGGCGAAGGGCACCCAGGAGAGCGCGATGAGCCCGCCGAGCGCCGGAGGAAACTCCAGGTACTCGCGCCCGCCGAAGCGTCCGGTGAAGAAGCAGCCGACGATGATCGCCGACGTCAGCAGCTGCAGCGCCCAATGAAGCCAGGCGCCGGCCGGCCAGCGCAGTGGCCGCCCCGCGGCGCGCGGCAGGAAATAGTAGACCGCGCCCTGTGCCGCCGTGAAGATCCAGGAGGTGACCAGGTAAACGTGCAGCGGCCTCGTTTTCTGAAAGGAAAGCGCTTCCTTCAGGAAATCGGGAAGCACGTATTGCAGGCTGCCCACGGTGCCAAACAGCAGGCCAAGCAGCAGGTAGGAAAGCGATAGGGCAAAGAAAGCCGGGACGAGCCGTACCGGTACGGGGGGCTTCAGCGTGTCAGCGGGTTTCATGGGCTGCAGTGGCGTCGATAAAAGCCAGGTAGGCCACCAGCTCTTTTACCTGACTGTCGGTGAATTGAAAGTTGGGCATGCGGCTTCCGCCCGACCGGATCAGCGCTTCGACGTACCTGGGTCCGCGCTTTGGGTCCGACCAGGCGGTGGTGAGATCGGGTCCGAGGTAGCCGCCTAGCCCGTACACCTGGTGGCAGGCGGCGCAATTATAGTCCTGGAAAATCCGCTTGCCCGCCATGGCCAGCTCCGTTGGGTGCGGGGCCGGCTTCATGGCCGTCTCGGTACCTTTTGTAAAAACAAAACCACTGTACAGGAGGTAAGCTCCGATCAGCGTGAGAAATATCCGGAAACGGGTCATAGAGCGCCTTCGTTAACGTGAAGAGATCAAAGGTCTTTGCGCCGGAAGATGCGGTTGGCGATCGCCAGAGGCAGCACTACCCAGAGCGCCAGGATACCGAGGGTGACGGCCATCCCTGCGGCGGTACCGAGAAAGTCTTTATAAACGGCACCCGTGTAGCCCATCAGCGCGCTCACATCGAGGTGCAGCATGATGTAGATCCGTCCGAGATCAACCGGGTTGAAGCAGGACAAGGCTAGGGTGATGCCCTCGAGTGGGTAATCGGAAAAAGCGAACAGGATGAGCAGCACCAGACCATCGTAGATCAGCGCGAAAAAGAACCAAAGCAACAAGGCCGCACCGATGCCCCGCGCTTTGTCGCGGCTGCATACAGAAGCCAGAAACGCCAGCGAGGTGAAGGCAAGCGTGAGCAGCACACCGACCACCAGCAGGGAGACGCCTGCGGCGCTTCCACCGTAAATGAGCACCGGTACGCCCACACCGGCAACGAAGGCAAAAGTGAGCGACCCGCCGATGCCTGCCCATTCGCTGAGCAGCACTTTGTTGCGGCCCAATGGCTGTGTCAGCAGCAGTTCCAGGAATTCATAGGAATTATACCAGTGGATCGTAGCGAACACCATGCTTACCAGCGGCACCACGATGAGGATGATGTTGAGCAGGCTGAGGAGCGCCTTCGACGGGTTTTCCTCCACCTGGAACAGGCCCAGCGACACCAGCAGCAGGAACAGCGTATACGCCAGCACCACTTTGTTGCGGGCAATATCATAAAGCACGTATCGGGATATCTTCAGCATCTTCAGTTCGCTATTTTGAGGTAAAGAAATTCGTGTTTCGCGGTGCCCTCCTCCATCAGCCGCGCGATCGCCCGGCCGAGCTTGTGCTCCCCGGTGCGCTTGCGGAGCGCTTCCCAGGTTTCATGCAGCTGCACACGGCCGTCCTGCAGGTAGAGTACATGGGTGGTCACCTCTTCCAGATCGGTGAGCACGTGCGAGGTGATCACGATCAGCTTGCCCTTGTTCTTCTCTCGGATGATCTTCTCCTGCAGCACGCCGCTGGCAACCGGGTCGAGGCCGGCCGTGGGCTCGTCGAGAATCAGCACCGGCGGGTTGAACAGGAAAGCCAGCGCAGCGCTTACCTTCTGACGGGTTCCGCCGGAAAGTGAGCGCATCGATTTATCGCTCAGCGTATCCAGCTTGTACCTGAAATAAAGCTCCTCATCGAGTTCCGTCTCCTCCCGGCGGAGATCGCGGATCATGCGGAAAAGCTGGCCGATGGTCATATTGTCGGGGTAACGGCCGATCTGCGGCATATAACCAATGTGGCGCCGGTAGTTGACATCGGTGGCGATCGGCCTACCGTTGAACAGGATGGTGCCCGTGTCGGGGCGCACCAGTCCGAGAATCGACTTGATCAGCGTGGTCTTTCCCGACCCGTTCGGACCGATGAGGGACACTACCTGACCGGCCTCGAAAGAAACGTCGATATCATTTAGGGCCTGCAGCTTCCGGAAGCGTTTGCCCACATGTTGTACAGAAATCATAGCGGTAGGGATTTTAGCAGGGGACGATCATCCGCCATTTGCTCCGGTGTGAGGCTGGGCACGGCTTTCTCCGCCTTGTCCAGCAGGGTCACCATGAAGCTGCGCATCAGGATCACGGCCTGCGGGTTTTGCTCGATTACCATCGAATAAAGGCTCACCGGGTGGTAGGGCACATCGCCATAGCCATCGCGGTTGCGGTCGTAGCCATCGTATTTGTCCCAGTAGTTGCAGTAAAACCGGTTCAGCATCAGGCTGCCGTTTGTGGCTACGTCGAAGGTATTCGCGAAAAAATTGTTGTGGTGCACGGCGTTCTCGTTGCAGGAAGCCGAAATGCGCAGGGCCCAGCCGTTGCTTCGAAACACATTACCCCATACCTGGATGCGGTTGGTGCTTTCCATGAGGATGGCGGCGGTATTGTCGGCAAAATGATTCTTCAGGATCTCGGCGTCGGATATTTCCTTAAGAAGCAGCCCGTAGGCGCTCGGTCCCCAGTTTTGTTGAAAGCGGTTGCCCTGCATCAACACATGGTGGGAGTACATCACCGCCACGCCGGCGCCGTTGAGCCCGAAGTCGTTGTCCAGGTAGGTATCATTGTTGGAGAACATAAAATGCAACCCGTAACGGATATTGCCCCGGCTGCTGTTGTCGCGGATCACCGAATGGGTAACGAACTCGAAGTAGATGCCGTCGCGGTGGCCGCTCACCTGGTTCTTTTCCACCAGCATATTGCTGCACTTCCACAGGTGAATGCCATTGCCGGAGGTTTGTTCAGTGCGGGCATTGCCCAGCACGACGTTCTTCCGGATGACGCCCATATGCGTATTGGCGCAGTGGATGGCGAAGTAGCCGTTTTCTATCACGTTCTCCTCGATCAATACATTCCGCGCGTCGATCACCCCGATGGCCGCGTTGTCGTTCATGCTCGAATATCCCGTGCGGCGAAAGCGCAGACCGCGGATCCGGATCGCGTTTCCGGAAAGGGTGAGCTGCTCGTATTTTCCTTCACCATCCAGGATGGGCCCGCCCACGCCAAAAACCGAAATGGGCTTGCGGATCACAATATTGCCTTCGCGGTAGGTGCCGGGATGCAGGTAGATGGTGTCGCCGGCGGCGGCGCGCTCCAGCGCGGCACGCAAGCTCGCAACTGGTTTTCCGGCACCGGCATCGATCCGGCGGGCGAAGACCGGCGACGCGGCAAGGAAGAGCAGGAAAGTGAGAAGCCATTTCATGGGTCAGCGTTTTTCAATCAGTTCGAAGGCCGGCCGCGCGGCAGGTCCCGCAGCAGCTGCATTGGAAAAACAGGCGATATTGCTGTTCATCGGGCTCTTGTATTCGGCCCCGGTAACGGCGAATGCGGCGGCGGCCGGCATGAGCTTTCCCGGTTCTTTAAAATCGGCTACGAAAACACGGCCTTCCGAAGCGGCGGGTTCGTTCGCTTTTTGGAACTGCTGCAGGCAGTGGATGTCGTCGAATTTGTAGATGTGCCCTTTGCGGGTGATCAGCTCGGCCCCGAAGCGGGCGTCGGCGATGGTCATCCGGCAGTCGGCGCACTGGTCGCGGCCGATCAGGAAGGGCTCCGGATTTACGGAGCAGGAAGTAAGCAGCAGGGCAGCCATAGCCAGAAGCGCGGCTACGCGGGGCTTGGGCAGGGCCACCGTCTGGCGTCTCGAGGCACCGTCGCGGCGGAAGAACCGTTCCCAGGCCCATACCGCGCCGCACAGCAGTCCTGCCGTCACTACCACCCAGCCACCCACATCCGGGTAAGAGTAGGCATCGAAGTTGAGCAGTGTCTTGTGCCCGATTACCGGGGGCTGGTAGTACAGTCCGGGCACCTGGATGGCCGCCTTCGGATCGAGGTTGTGGCCGTAATCGTAGCCCCAGCGGTAAAAATCATAGAGAGCGGCTACGGCGGAAGCAGCGAGCAGCATCAGGTAGGCGAACAGGTGCTTCCGGCGGCCGGTGGCTGCCACGAGCAGGCCCAGCCCGATGATCCCACCCATGATATATACGAGGAAGCGGAACTCGGGAAACATCTCGGCGCTGATATGCTTCATTCCGATGTAATGGTTGAGGCCGTTGATGATGTCTACCTCGCCGGTGATCTTATTCAGCCAGATCTGCATCGTCAGCCCTTCCGGGTATTGGGGTGCCGTGAGGTAGATGAACCACACGGGCAGAAAGTAGGTAGCGGTGAGCGACAACGCGGCCAGGGCGATCAGCAGGCGGGAGAGCGGGCGCATTTTAGCATTCATGGCGGATTGTTTTGCTTCTGAAAGAACGGCCCGCCGGGGCGGGCCGTTTCGGAACCGTATGCAAAAATGAAAAAACGAAAGGAAGCGGCGGCTGACCGGAGTCGGCCACCCGACTGATTTAGCGCACCTTTCCGGTATTACTTGCCGGGCACGAGCACGCCGTCGATCACATGGATGACGCCGTTCGAGGCAGGAACGGTGGCAACCACAGTGGCCGTTCCGTTGATGACGACCTTCCCATCCTTTTTCGAGATGGTGATATTGCCGCCATTCACCTGGTTCAGCACCTGGCCGTCCTGCATGAGCTCGGTCTTCAGGCTGCCCACGTACACATGGTACTGAAGGATATCCTGCAGCTTGCCTTTGTTCTCCGGCTTCAGCAGGTCGTCTACCGTTCCGGCGGGAAGCTTGTCGAAGGCGGCATTGGTGGGTGCGAAGACGGTAAAGGGACCGGCATTGGAGAGCGCATCGACCAGCTCGGCCGCCTTCACGGCGGCTACCAACGTACTGTGGTCCTTCGAACCGGCGGCCACCTTCACCACGTCTTTCTGCGACTCGTCATCCTGAACCGACGACTGCCCGGAAATGCCCGCCCCGTCGGTGCCGGCAGCGGCCACCTGGGGTTCCGTACCCTCGTTGGCAGAGGAACAGGCGACCATCGAAAAGAGGAGGCTGCCTGCAAGCGAAAACAATAACAGCTTTTTCATAACGAACATTTTTAAAAGGGAGCGCCCCGTGGGGCGCCCCCGGCAGTTTAGTTTTTGGTTTTGACACCTGCGGTACCACCGGCTTCCGGTGCGGCGGGTGCGGTTTTTCCGGTGCTGAAGGTCAGCGGCACATTGGAGCCTGCGGGCGAAACGCGTACATAACCTTGCATCTCCTGGTGCAGCGCCGAGCAGAAGTCGGTGCAATAGATCGGGAAGATGCCCACGCGATCCGGAGTCCATTTCAAGGTCTGGGTCTCACCGGGCATGATCAGGATCTCCGCGTTGTTCGCGCCTTTCACCGCGAAGCCGTGCGGAACGTCCCAGTCCTGCTCGAGATTGGTAACGTGGAAGTAAACTTCGTCGCCCATCCGCACGCCTTCGATGTTGTCGGGAGTGAAGTGCGAACGGATCGAGGTCATGTATACGTGTACCTGGTTGCCTTTCCGCTCCACTTTTGCCTGCCCCTCTCCTTTCGCCACGAAGGGGTGCTGGTTCTCTTCGATCTTGTAGATCTTCCGGCTTTTCTTCATGATCAGCTCCGCGGGGATAGCCTCGGCGTAGTGCGGCTCGCCGGTGGTGGGGAAGTCCAGCAGGAGCTTCATCTTATCACCCTCGATCGAATAGAGTTGCGCGCTCTGGGTAAGCTCGGGGCCGGTAGGCAGGTAGCGGTCCTTGGTGATTTTGTTGTAGGCGATCACATACTTGCCGTGCGGCTTGGCGGTGGGGCCGCCGGGTACCGACAGGTGGCCGATCGAATAATACGTGGGGACGCGGTCGAGCACCTTCAGGTCCTTGAGGCTCCACTTAACGATCTCGGATGAAACGAAGAAGGAGGTATAAGCATTGCCTTTTGCGTCGAACTCGGTGTGCAGGGGACCAAGGCCCGGCTTCTGCACCTCGCCGCGGAGCGCTGCTTCGTACTTGATCACGGGGATGCCGTCGTAATTACCGTCAAATGCCTTGCTGGCGATCGCCTGCTGGATCTTGTCATAGGAGAATACCGGGATCACGGCGGCCAGCTTGCCCGATCCTACGATGCTTTCACCGTCGGGACTCACGTCGCAGCCGTGGGGCGACTTCGGACAGGGAATAAAGTAAACCATATCGGGGCAGTCCTTCGGATCGAGCACCAGCACAGTGTTTTTGATGGTGGAAGTGGCGCTGTGGGTCTTCTCGTCGTACACATTGTGCGCATAGCGGACGTTCTCGGTCACGCCCTTGCCGGCGCGGGCATACTCCTCGGCTTTCTTCCAGTTTACGGCCATGATAAAGTCCTTATCCTTGGCCGAGGCGTTCACCTCGAGCAGGGTGTTGGCCTGCTCGGAATTGTAGCAGGAGAAGAAGAACCACCCGGCTGACTTGCCCTTGCCGGCGCGCGCCAGGTCGAAGTTGATGCCCGGGAGCCGCAGCTGGAAGGCCAGGTTCATATGACCCGACGTATCGAGCTTGATAAAGGAAACGGTGCCCTTGAAATTCTGCTTGTAGCTGCTGATGGGAACGTCGCCGTTCTGGTTGTCCATCGGCACCGAAAAGCGGGTACCCGCAACTACATACTCCGAGTTTTCGGTAATGAACGGCGAAGAGTGGTTGCCCGCGCTGTTCGGGATCTCGATGATCTCTTCGGTGCGGAAGGTGGAGAGGCTCACCCGCGCAATGCGGGGCGTGTTGTTGGCGTTACCGAAAGCCCAGCGGCCGTCGTGCTCGCCTTTGGTGGTCGAAAGCGCGATGTGGTGCAGGTCGTCCCAGGGAGCAAAACCGTGCGAGGTATTAAGCATCGGTTTTGTTTCCTCGCTGTAGCCCCAGCCGTTTTCAGGGAACTGCGAGAATACCGGGATAATGCGGAACAGCCGGCCGGAGGGAATGCCATAAACCGACATCTGGCCATTAAAACCGCCGGATACGATGTTATAGAATTCGTCGAACTTACCGGGTGCAACGTAGACTTTCGAGGCGGCATCGCCGGTAACGGCTGTCTGCGCGCCTTTAGGCTTACAGCTATGCAGCGAAAAGGCTGCAATTGCGGCAAAGCCTGCTGTAATCATACTTCTGGTGGACATATAGGGGGATTTATTCGTTTGCTGGTAGTTTATTTCACGCCGTCGTTGCTGCGCATGAATTCGAGCACTTCGCGGGCTTCGGTTCCGGACAGGTTCTGGTTTGGCATACGCACGAGGCACTCTTCAAGAAGCTTCTGGGCTTCCGGATCTTTCTCAAGCATGATCTCCACGTTGGTAATCATGTTGATGATCCATTCGGGCTTCCGCTTCTGGGTGACGCCCTTCCAGCCCGGCCCGACCAGTTTTTCATCCGTTAGCTTGTGACAGCTTTGGCACTTTAGTTCATAGGTTGCCTTACCGGAGGCTACCATCTTCTGGTCGAGTGGTGTGGTCAGTTTAACGTCGACTGCGGGCAGCTCGCTTTGTGCAGCCGGGGATGTGGCCGGGGCTGGCTCGGTGGACGACGGAGCTTCACCGGTGGCTTGCTTGCCGCCGCCGCCGCCGCCACAGGCGACCAAAATACCCGAAACAATCAGAAGAGCAGCCAGGACTTTTCTCGTTTTCATCGCAATAGTTTTGAGTTAATGAGACAGTAGTATCTCGATTCAGACTCAAAACTATCGGCCGCCGCCAGCGCTGATGATGAGTGCCGTCAAACTGAAGAGTGATAGAAATCAGGCGGGCGCCGATTCAGGGGTGCGCGTCGCCGGAAACGCAGCAGGGGCGCCTATTTCAGGCCTTCGCATCCGGGGGTATTACCTTGATATGACTTTTGTCAATTGCTGCCGGAGCTTCAGACGATAACTTTACGGGAACATGCTATTCTCCAAATCTTTCGGGTATGCAATCCGCGGAATACTCTACATCGCCACTTCAAGTGATTCGGGTGCTCCGGTGCAGACGGAAGCGATCGCACGGGAGCTGGGGGTTCCGATGCACTTCACGCGAAAGGTGTTGAAGCAGCTGGCACAAAAAGGAATACTTGTGTCTTCGAAAGGCCAGCGGGGCGGCTTCCTGCTGGCCGAAGGGGTTTTAGAGAAACCGCTCATCGAGCTCGTGGAAGCCACCGACGGCGTGGCCCTCTTCCACACCTGCATCCTGCGGCTCCGCGCTTGCGACCATCGTAACCCCTGCCCGATGCACGAACATTTTAAAGGTATCCAGGATGACATCCGGACTGTGCTTTCGAGTCACACAATCGGAGGTTTGCTATCGCCGGGTCGGGCGGCGCTACTGAGAAGCCTGATGGTAGAGGGGCAATTCGAAAAATTCGCCCGATAATGTATCTCCGCTCCGGCTCGATGCTTCCCTTCTTTTCCAAGCCTTTGTACCATTAATTTATGAATCGGCGATGTATCAGCCCCGTAACCGACATTGTAGCACTTGCGTCCAATATCAATCTGCATGACACCGGAGGAGTAATCACAACCAAAAATACCGCGTGACTGTCTGGGCTTAAAAATACTTCTTTCGAAACCGCTGCATCTCTTCAACAGTAGCCCTTATGTCCTTGTTCAGTTGGGAAAGCTTTTCGCGCCGATCCTTACTTCGAATACCATCGGCAAGTTGCCGGCTCAGGTCGGTCAGGCGGGCATTGAGTTCCAGCCATATTGCGTTTACGTCCTCTGAATTTATTTGCACGGCTTATCGATTATTCTCTGAATCAGATTTATGGCGCTCCGATTCCGTACGTTCAAGACGGCTTCTCTGCTGATCATATTCCGGGAGTTTCTGCGTGGCTTTAAGGATTGCGCTCTGCAAACGCAGAAGGTCAGTGGACCTGCTAATTGACGACCGCACGAAGTGACCATTTCTGTCAATTTCAAAATCGATATCCGGTCCGAAACATTCGATAAGGTCGGGGTCTCTGACCATTGTAAACACATAGCACCCGTCGTCCTGCAGGCTGATATGCACCGTTGCATTTCTTTGCTTACCATCAAATTCAAAGCGAATCTGCTGATCCATAACCCTAACTCAACAATTGTGTATTCAAATATATGATTTTCGCTCTGCTTACATAATAACCCAGACTGCTCACGCCCGAATGCCCCGGATGTTTTAACCACAACTATTAGGCCGTGTGGAAAGCCGGACGTGCTGATCCCTTTTCCAGCATAGTAGCTTTGTTTTGTGAAATACTCGATCTTATACTTTCCAACAGTTGCCTTGCTTTCGGACTTTATTCAGAAGCAAAACGTTTCGAATGCGGCGGCAGATACGAGGAGCGCTTGTCTCGCAGGTTTGCTGACCAACGAGCAGCTGTTCATAGCCCGCAACTCGTATCGAGCGTACCTGCACGAAAGCCAAACGCCTATATAGCCGCCATCTGGTTTCGATATTTGTTTTCACTGTTTCGAACAATTCCCAAAAGAAACTACGGCTATCGCCGGAGTCGCCGCCAAAACCGACTGCATGTTTCCCCGATGTCGGGGAGAGCAGAAAACGCTAATGTATCGTTTTCACTCGGGAGTATAGTCTTTGCCACAGCTTCCGGTCGGGCACACTGCCGGCACTTACAAAAATGAAAAGACCCCACATTTCTGCGAGGCCTTTTAAAGCAATGCGAAGATAAGACCAAACAAACGTTAGTTTGAAGGATTCTTTTGTACGTTAAAAACCGGACAAAACAGTTTCGCTATAACAATGCCGCTTTACGCGGATGTACTGGTCCTTAACTACCCACTGAGAAATAAGTTCCAGAGAACGTGGAGGAACAGCAGCTACCTGTTACGACCAGCCTTTGTATGAGAATTATTGCCACTGTAAGATCAAGTCAACCCTAGTGGAAGAGCCCGTGGTAAACAAGGTGAACGATGAAGGATATCCGGCTGCTGCAGCAGCGTTCATATTGAATGAGTAACCACCAACATATTCATCGTTCGGCGCGGTTTGATCACGATCATATAGCCACACTTTGTAGGTAGTTCCAAAATTGTTAATCTGGAAAGCCGGAGCGAAGGCGTACGAAAGCGGCAGCATCGATGCAGTAACATCAGGCGTATAAGTGCCATGTGAGTAAAGTACATTATTGCTAAAATCTCCAAGGACAGGGTACAGATCCGGGCCGCTACTCGGTAGAATATCCCAGGAATTACCGTTGGTGGTAGTGAAGGGGATCGACTGCACTTTAATCCCGATAATTTTCACGCTCGTGGGCGCCGCAATTGCGAGCGACTTTGAGGTTGTACTACTTGCTCCGCCGGTTCCAGTAGCAGTTAAGCGAACCGTGTAGGTACCAGCAGTAGTGTACGTGTGGCTCGGATTTGAGGAAGTGGACGTGGAATTGTCACCGAAATCCCAGCGATAATCTACAGCGCCGGATGATCGATTTGAAAAGGAGACGATCGAGGGCGGAAAGCCGGCACCGGAAAAAGTGAAGTCGGCAACCACAGGAGTATCATTTGTACTCCCTTTCTTAGAACAGGAAAATGAGGATGCGGCAAGAACTACACAACCCATAATCAGGGCCGGAAGACGTTTAAAGAACATTTTGGTCGGTTTGAAAGGCTCCCCTGGTCCCTGCAGGGAATGGTATAAAATACGGCGTGAGACCTAACTTACCAGCCCTTCGCGCCCGACCAAGAGCGCATACGCATAATAAGCGGCCCCACGCCTTAACGTGGCTGCCGTTGCTATTTATGCGTATTTGTAGCTGCTATCTGAAAATCAAATTTGGTCGGTTCGAAGGGCCAGATAGTAACGCAGCAATAATTTCGGTTCAAAAGTAGTCGTTTAATTCAAAGGAAACAATGTAGGAAATACGGCAAATCAAGGCATCAGTCGCTTTTGTCATGATTCTTTGCCGATTCGGGCTTTTACTGCCCTGTCGGCCTTTGGCCATATTGCAGTTGGATAGGTAATAACCCCGTGTATTCACCGGGGCTTCCCGCTTTGGATTAAGAGCATCAGAATTTCTGATTTTGAATTTTCTCAATGCCTTGACTTTTCCTGCCTCTTCTGCTTCGAGCGTTGCTGTTCGTTTTAGCTTTGTTATCTCAACGATTGAAGGGATGTACCCGGAAGATTACATAAAAGAGTTGGAAAGCAAGATCGAGAAGGTAAAACGAGCCTTGCGGTATACCTCTCCTGAGGACAGCTTCCTCATTCAGGTTTTTACGACAACCCTCGAGAATTTAGAACAGACGCGGGCAAACCATAAAGAGCTTTACCGGTTGATCAGAAACACAAATCGACTCAACTAGCTTTCAGACCCATCAAGAACCAGTATATAAGGCAGAGCCTCCCATATTATCTAGGGAACTTCACGTTCATGATGGCTTGAGAAAGATAACCCCTTTCCTGAAATGATACCACCGGCCTTTTACAAAGTAGTTTGCAAAGACCTCCCTTTGACCACCGGCTGTATCAAGACCGTTCGACTTAATTACAAATATCGAATCAAGCGCATAATTTTTACGATATCGTAATTTAACGGCCTAAATTGCTAACTTTGGTCAATGAGCGAGAACGCCAGCCCAATCGACCACATATTGAATGTGGGAGAGCAAGAGTATACAGAGCTTGCTGAAATGCTTTATCAGAAGGACTACGCTACTGAAGCTTTAAGCTTTATTGACAATCATGCGCGTATTCTACACTACTGGAAGGTAGGGGCTTACAATCTGTTGCCTGATGATGCCACCAATTCAGCCCGCCGTAGATATTCCTTTCTGGACCTGATCTGGCTCGGAATCGTGAAAGAATTACGCGACTTCGGAATGGAGAAGGAAGCCATTGCCAAACTCAAAAACGACTTGCTAGACACCTCAAGTACTTCCATTTTATATAACCAAATCAACCAAAATCCGGCTGAGATAAAAGACGCATTGCAAAAGCAATTAGGCTTGAATTCCATTCAGGTAAATGCAATGCTGGAGGTGATGCTTAGTCACAAAGATGAAGTACTGCGCCGGCAGAGCACTTATCTATTAATATATGTCAAATATGTGCTGACCCGCAAAAGTCCACTCTATTTGCTTGTTGGTAAAGATGGAAGTCACGTTCCATTTGAAGAAAGCACGGATTTAGATCATCCGGGCAACCAGTTGATTAAGAATGCGAAGCGAAGCGCGCACATCTCCTTATGTATCAATAAGATCGTTGGGTTCTTCCTGGCAAAGGAGTTCATACAGGAAAAAATATTAAGCGAGGTGTACACGAAGGAGGAGCGCAAAATCTTGGAATTGATTCGCAGTGAAATGCCAAGATCAATCACCGTCCATTTCAAGAGTGACGGAAAGATGAAGCAAGTGGAGATCACCCACGATCTAAAAGTAAATGCCGCTGCGCGTCTGTCTGAAATCATACTTGCTGGCGGCTATGAGAAAATTGAAATCATTACCGAAAACGGGAAACCCGTCGCCTGCAAAAAGATCCAAAAGCACAAATTATGAACAAGATAAGGATACTGGAAGCCCCAGGTTCCATGGTCGCACCGCCCTCGTACCTGAAACACAGGACGCCGGGCTGCAACACCGATACCGATGTTGGACCCCAAAACCTGCGTGCGCGTTCTGAACAAAGGTGCTCAGGACCCCTATACAGAGCAGGAAGTTGAGCAAATCGCAGCCTTCCTATGGAATTTAGCGCAAATCAACTGTGCCATTTTTTTAGACGATCAAAAAACGACCCCACATGAAGCGAGTGATTCTGGCAACCCGGGTGAGCTCTGATGAACAGGCCAAAGGCTATAGCCTCCAAAATCAGGAGGAAGCATTAAACGCCTATTGCACAAAGGAAGGACATGAAGTTGCTGCCATATTCCGCGAGGACCATTCTGCAAAAAACTTCAATCGCCCCGAGTTTAAAAAGCTGCTGCAGTTTCTGAAAGCAAACAAGGGCAAGATCGATCTGCTCCTTGTAACTACCTGGTGTCGGTTCTCACGGAACTTGACGGAGTCCTTTTCCATGATTGACCGCTTGAAGCGCCTCGGCGTGGAAGTGCAGGCGATCGAACAGCCAATGGACTTAAGTATACCGGAGAACCTGATGATGCTTTCGGTTTACCTGGCCATCCCGGATATCGACAACCGCCGGCGCTCAATGAAGATCACCGCGGGTGTCCGTTCGGCGAAGAAAGAGGGGCGTTGGCTGGGCGTACCGCCTTTCGGCTACAAAACAGTGTGGGATGAAAAAGGGACTTCCCGAATCGAACCCGGGCCCATGGCCGAATTAGTGAAGAAGGCCTTTACCCTCGTTGCGCAAGGAAAAACGCAGGCCGAAGTACGGGAAAGGCTCAAAAAAGACGGAAAGTATTTCTCTCGCTCCACCTTCTCGCAATTGATCCGCAACAGGGTCTATGTGGGAGAGGTCCGCGTGAAGAACGAGGACAAAAGCACCTACTTTGTAAAGGGAATTCACGTCCCGTTGGTGTCGGCGGATCTATTTACACGCGCACAAGTTGCTTTAGATGGCAGGCTAATCAGCAGAGGGTTTGTAAAAGCAAAGTCGGAAAGGCCTGATTTTCCGTTACGAGGGGCGATCTTATGCGGAAACTGCCAAAAGCCGCTGACCGGCAGCGCCTCAAAAGGGCGGAATGGTTATCATGCCTATTACCATTGCAATCATTGTCATGAAGTACGCCTACGAGCTTCTACGGTGCATGAGCAGGTCGAGGCTATTCTAGAGGAGATCCGTCTTTCTAAAAATGCGGCTACGCTCTATAAAATGATGCTGTCGCAGTTGCTCAAAAAAGAGTCTACGGTAAAGGTGCGGCCAAAGGAGAAAATCGAAGAAGATATCCGTAAAAACGAAGAGCGCGTTCGCAATATCGAGGAAGACTACTTTGATCGTAAGGTAGACGCCGAAACCTTTAACCGGATGCAGCTGCGCCTGAAGACCGAGCGGGAAAAGCTGCAGGCGGAGCTTTCAAGCCAGACGGCGGAGCAATACCCAATGCAAGACCTATTGAAAAAGGGTTTATCCGTGTTGGAGCATTTGCCTGCGCTTTACAACCGGGCCGACATCCATCAGAAAAAGGATATCCTCGGTTCGATTTTTCCGGAAAAGCTCCATTTTTCGAAAAACGAATGTCGAACCGCTCGTATAAACGAAGCGCTTCGGCTGATACTCGCCATGGACGCGGGTTCCAGACATAAAAAAACCGGACAGATCTTCAAAAATTTGAGTCTGTCCGGTGTTGTGGAGGACAACGGAGTCGAACCGATGACCTTCCCGCTTCCAGCGGTACGCTCCAGCCAGCTTCAGGTAGGGACATAAAAAAACCCCGCGTTTCCGCGAGGCTCTTTTAAAGCGTGGAGAGTGGCGAACAAATGTCGAACTGTTTCAAATGTGACCTATTGTTAATCAATGACTTGTCAATCTGACAATTGCCTGTTGAGATCAGAACCGAATACAAACGTCGGCGGATCTCAGGATGCAATGACGATGAGGGCAGTGAGGTTCGACTCCAGTCCTGCGCCCAGGAAGGCTAGAACCTATATTTAGTCCTAAACAAAATCGCCTCTGATCCAAGTCGAAATATTTCCCCATGGTGCTACCATTCAAAAGCAGCTCTTGAAGTTCGCTCCGTCTATTTCTAAGCCGTCACAGCCAAAATCCACTGGACAAGACTGTAATTCAGTTGCAAAAGTGTTCATAAACAATATAAACAAGGCTTCGCACTTGGCTCCTTCTGTATTATTGAATTACGCAATGGTATGGTTGAAGAAATTCAGCGCAGAGTGCAAGGCGTGGCAACCAAGCAACGTATCTCTGTTACAATGCTCCCCAAAGGCAGCGCACTCCTATCGAGACTTAGTAAAGCCCGTATGATCGTTCATGTACAGCTCGAAGTGGTTGAAATTCAGCTGCGATTATTTGTCCGAGGCCAGCACGGGTGCTATAAGGCCATTCTCCAGGGAAAAAATTCGACTAGGCAGTGGTCTGTTCGCAGTTGATACAGGTTTTCGGCGAAATGCCCTTGCACTAGAGCACGGGAGGCAATTGGATAGGATTCAAGAAAAGTTGCAGCTATTGTTTGTGGTAGCTGAAGCATCCACCGCGCGCTTAGCTGTAGCCGGCAGCCTTCAACCAAACGCGTGGGCAAAGTTCCTTCCCGTTTATAATAAACCTAAGATGAGATCCGTTTGGACGATCAAAAAAAAGGATACGCCCAGTCTAAGACGAAATGATCGCCGGCGAGAAACTCAGGGTTTTACTTTCTGGAAAGTGACTACACCAAATCTGCTTTGGGATGAATTGAATAAACATTGGACCACTCTAAATATGAATAAAGTGATTTACAGCCCATCTATGGAATGAATAAGAAACTCCCGGACATTTGTCCGCTTTACGACTATGACCAAGAAAGTGACCAGCCTTAAAGAATTTATGGAACTCCCGGTTGTACAGCAATACGACCTGCTTCACCGGGATGGCGCCTATGTGGGAAAAAGATCGGTCGGGAGCCATACAGCTGTTCTACTTCAACTCTATGGATTTTACGTAGAGGTCATTTACAAAATCTACCGAAAGGATATTGTTGAATTACGATGTTCGAACGAAACCGATTTACTTGTTCCTTATTTAGGCCAGATTCATGTCCGAGACCTTCCTCCGGAAGGTAAACAGGATGGCAAAGATGAACAATCAGCCGTGTGACTCTGTTAACGGAGGGTCGGAATCATTCCAATTTTATTGCTACCTTAGCTGGCGCTCAAGACACACCTCTGCTATGACGAAATCGCTCCCTCCAAAAAGTCTCGTGCTCTATGCCGATGACGATCTAGATGATCTGGAAATGATGAGGGACATTTTAAGGCCCTATAACAACTTCATCGAACTGGTCTCGTTCACTAACGGCTTTGCCCTCTGGAGCTATGTATCCACCTGGGACGATAACCACAGCAAGCCTTGCCTGATCATCCTGGACGTCAATATGCCCCTCATGGATGGGAAACAGACGCTTCGGAAAATTCGAGCTTCGGAAATAACAAAAGATATTCCGGTGGTTTTATTTACCACGTCAACCATGCCCCATGAGGCGGAGTTCGCCAAGGCGCACCAGGCAGGCTTTATCACAAAGCCCATCTCCACACAACATGTCTCGATGATTGCCGAGGAAATTCTCGCTCATTGTGGCGATGAACTAAAACAACGTATTAAAGGCAATCTCGGCTACTGAGGTGGTAGCTTTCAAATCCATTTCAAAGGCTTTGCAACCGAAAGGTCCAACTCGGCACGATAACGAAAAGCCCCTCTGCATAGAGGGGCTCTTTTATTCTAAACCAACCAATATTCTTCTTATCGAGCCAGAATGATCTGGCTGGTAAAACGTTCCGCTCCCACCAATGTGACTACCTGATAGGATCCGTTTGCAACGAGACCCGGAATAGAGAGTGTCACCAGCGTTAAGCCAGCCGAAAGTGTTTCATTTCCCGTTAAAACAACCCTTCCAGCTGCATCCGTAACAATAAACCGGCCTTGTGCAGCATGCGTCCTGAAAACGAGGAGTTGAAGATGTCCGCGTACCGGGTTGGATCTAACCTTCACGCCATTCACTAATTCTACACCGCCGAAAGAAAGACTAACCACATTGCTGTATCGGAAAACTCCATTGATGTCAACCTGCTTGAGTCGGTAGTAGACACGTGCATGCTGCTGCCCAATAAGATTGTCCTCAAACCGGTATTGCTGTACGGACGACTGGTTACGGCCGTTGACGAAACCTGCCTCGGTAAATACGCGTCCGTCAAAGCTGCGTTCTACACTGTAGCCCCGGAAGTCAACTTCATTTTCAGCGGCCCAGTTGAGAACGGCATCGCTGTTGCGGCTAACACCCGTGAAGGAAAGCAGGTGCACGGGGAGTGGCGAAGAGAATTGAACCGCATACTGCGCCATGGTGCCGGTACCGCCTGCCTTGTCTTTCCACGAATAGCTGAAGTTTATCCCCGAAGCTCCGTTACGCACCAGCAGCGTGAGTTGGCCTAGGTCATAGGCCGGGATTTCCCACTTGGCGGTGGTACTATTGTAAAGGGCGCAGGCCGGATTACCGATATCGGAGCCCTGGCAACCACCAGGCTGCAGTTGGATACCTGCATACTCGGGCATGATGGCGTTGCTATAAGCACTACCTGCCCTTGTGCCTGCATAAGTAGCCGGATCAATGATGACCGTGGTGTTTGTAGTAGCGTCCTGAAGGGTTAGTGCACTGCCTTCATTGCCGTCCGGGTCGAGCCCGGTGAGCGCCCCGGGTACTGCTCCACTTGACGCGTAGCCCGAGAGCGTGATGCGAGCCGCATAGGTATTGGCTCCATTGGCGGTGCTGGCAACAGACACCGAGCTTACATAAGGAAGACTGCTATTCGGATTGAACATATACAACTTGGCATCTGCTGTCGGAAGCTGGTTGACCCCAAAATTTCGGGCCGTGACATTGCTGGCCGTGAGCGATACGGATTGCGTGCCATTGACAGTGCCGTCGGATACCGCGCCGGCGCCCTCTCCGCTAAATGCATACCCAGCCGGCACCAGGGCGCTCAGGTTAGTTCCCGTAGTGTCCAATACCAACGTATAAGTTCCCACGTCGAGGCCAGCAATGCTATAGGTACCGTTGCCGGCTACAATAGCGCTTCCAACGACGCTTCCGCCGCTGATGGCATTAACTCGCAGTTTTCCAGCAGCATTGGTCACCACGCCGTCGATCTGGCCATCGGTAAGCCCATCGAAATCATTGTAGACCGTACCCGAAATCGCAAGCGTTGTGAAGGGCTGGCTGGCTGTTGCGGTAGCGCTCTCCTTGTTTGCGTTATCGACGGTAACATAGGAGATGCCAACTGTGACCGCCCCCGTGGTTGGATCCACCTGTACCGCGCCGCTGTTGGTGGGGGTGCCGCTGCTTGCCGCAGGCACATAAACACCGCCGGCCGGGAAAACGGAGCAGGAGACACAGCCAGAGGGGATAGCCCCGCTGTTGGGATAGTAAGTCACCGTACCGGATGGGTCGCCCCGCTTCTCGCTTCCGGTGATCGTAATTGACGTAGCATTGGTGGGGAACGAAGTGATGCGGATATACTCCACAAGGCCTGTGTTGTTTACATCGCGCGGATCAGACCCCGAGAACGTGGTAGCAGGGACGGTGACTGAAGTTGTGCCGCCCGGGTTCACCTGGGCGGTGGCGGTGGCTGTATTTGCAACTGGAATGCCATTGAGGCCAAAGTCAACCACTTGCGAAGTCGTCAGGTTCGATATTGTCATGATACCGTCCGCAGTTCCATCACCTGCAGAGCCACTGGTTCCTTCGGCGGTATGCGCCCAGCCAAACGGTACCGATGCAGTTGTGAGCGCTCCGCCAATGGTGCGGTTGCTTACTGTATCCAATATGACCCGGTAGGTAGCTCCGCTCGTAAGGCCGGTAAAGACATAGCTTCCCGTATTGTTCACCCCGCTGCTCACCGTGCTGACGGCCTGGATGACGTTCGAGCTGTTGACCAGGTACACATAAAGCGGGCGGCTTGCGTTGCCAAAGGCAGCATTTGTCACTGCGCTTACAGGCGTACCGCTGATATTGGGGTAAGCATCCACATCATTGAAAACGGAACCATTGATGCTTAATGATGAGGCATTGCCCAGCGTAACGGTAGCCGAGGTGCTCGTTGCCGCGCAGGAGACCGTTACGTTATTGCTAACAATCACCGTGGTGCCTACCGCCTCGATTGTTACCGTCGAACCGCTTGTGCCCGTAATAGGAAAAGAGGTCAGGTAGATCTCAGTACCGGTGAAGTTGGCTGGCACCGTGTAGGTGTTGGAGTAGGATGTGCCGGCGCTGCTGCGCAGGGCATAGATCGTGTTGGGCGTTACGTTCGTGAGCTTGAACGTCACGGTGCCACCCGAGGGCACGGTCGCGCTCGAAGATCCGGTAGCCGTACAAGTCGGGCAGTTGGCCACTGTCAGGGTCGGAGTGGTGGTCGTGACAGGGCAGGTAACTACCCCCACGTTGGGGCAGGTCGTTTCCGGCAGGTAGGTTTGAAGAGTCGTGCTCGTATCGGAAATGGTAAAGTATACATTACCGGGTGAGGTAGAGCCCGAGGTACCGGTATAGAAGCCAAGGTTGTCACCAGTTGCTGTTCCATTGCTGAATACCGCTGTCGTTGCGCCGGCGGCTACGCGGGTAGAGGCCACGAAGTTGCCGTCTTCATAAAGACTTACCAATCCGGCGCCCGGAAGCGCACCCGTCCAGGAAACCGAAACAGAAGTCGCAAAGGCGTTCATGGCAAAGGTTGATGAGGCCGGGGGACCATTGGTAACTGAAGTGCCGGCTCCCGTATAGGAAGTGCCATTGAGGTAGCTGGTCGTATAGCTGCTGATGCCCGCTCCGGTACAGCGCGAAGAAGGTGTCGTGCTGTTGTTGTAAAGCAGCGCAGGCGAATAGCCGGAGGCACAGCCATTGGTGGCCGTTACAGTTGCAACATAGCTCTGTCCGCTTACCGGAGTAACCGTACTGGTCCAGGAACCGGTGCTGCCGACGGTGGCCGTTCCCAGTACCGTCGACTGGGCCGTGCTGTTATAGATGCGCACGGTGCCGCCGAACGAAGAAGAGGTGCCCTGGATAAAACCGCCGGGGCTGCTGGGCTGCATCAGGTTGGTGGTGCTATTGGTAGTGAAGTTCGGAGCTTCGGTTGTGCAGCTGACGACAATCGGGTCGGAGTTACGCCCGCAATAGGAAGTAGCCAGCGTGCCGGTATTGTATTCGGAAATAAACCGGACACGGTCGCTTTGGCTCAGGGTGCCTGCGGGAACCGTAAAGGTTACGAAGCCTAAAGTACCAATAGCCAGTGTCGAAACGCCGCCATTTGCCGCCACCGCAGTCCCTTGTAACACGCCGTTGAGAAAGAAGGTAACCGTAGAACCTTGAGTGGCGCTCACCGTCATGGAAGTCGTCGCACTGGTTAGTACGCCGTTGGCGGGCGATGTTAGTGCCGGCACGGTCAGGCTGCTGCCGGTTCCAAGAAGCTTATTTTGGCCTGAGCCGACCACGCATGCGGTGGTAACGTTGGAGGCACATCCATTAGGGTCGGTGTACCAGATCCTGTAGGAACCGGAACTGAGCGGGGCTCCTCCCGAGCATCCAGCCGAAAAGGTCCAGGATACGTTCGGGGCAGTACCGCCCGTCTCTGCAAACGGATTGGAAATCGTCTGGTTATTCTGGTTGCCGATATTTCCGGTACCCGCTACACCCGAGCCGGCTGTTTGATCAGCAGTAGTGCCGCGGGTGATGTTCGATATATGAGCGAAACTGGAAGAATAGGTGCTGGGCTTGTTGGTAAAGGAAAAGCCTTTAGAGAAATCGTTCGCGGTAACGTCTGTATTACAGGTGGCATCGAAGATTGGTGCTGGAATGGGAGTGGCGCAATTGGCAGCCGTAGTTGTGGCACTCTGATAACAGGTGCTTTCGCCAGGCGCCTGTGCGGTGGCATAATACAAGTTTCCGCTGGCGACCGGAACGCCGGAAAGCGACCAGTTAACGGTGCTAGTTTGGGTTGCAGCGGTAACCGTTGTGGTTCCTACTGCCGTATAGGAAGTCCCTCCGTTGGTGCTGCGATACACGGTAATCACGACATTGGTCCGAATCGCTCCCGACGTATTATTCGGCGTCCAGGTCCCAGATATCGTCGTAGTAGCGCTGGCACTGCTTACTTTGTTAATAGTCGGCGGGGCCGTACAGGCCGTGTTGCTTTGTCCCGATCCGCCTGAAGCAAAGTTACCGATGGAAATTGGGGGCATGGAGCCAAGCATTGCGATGTATTCGTCATTAGCGCTGGGATAAAGGTTGTCCGGCAGACCATAAATGTCTGACTTCGGACCGCCCACCGCAGGCAGCGGGGCCATCACCGTGGTGGGAATAATGCGTAAGGGGGTGCTGGTGGTAATATTTGTCGGTAAGGTAGGCGCGGCGAAATTGATACCGCTGAGCACGCTGAATGGCACATAGAAATCGACGTAATAGTCGGGATCGCCGTTGTCGGATGTAGCGGCCATGGACACCTGAGAGTATTCCAGCCAGTTCTGTACACTCCACACGGCCGGGAGGAAATCGTTGCGCCTGTCCTTGCCATCAATATTATAAACGGCAATACCCGTCTGCGATGCCTGGGAAAAAAGATCGACTTCGATCTCGAAACCAGGGTTACCGCCAACGCCAGTTGTCTGAGCGAGATAGTTCGGGTCAGCAAGCGGTCCGCTGGCCCCAAATTTCCCATCAATATCGATAAGGAAGCTATATCCCTTCGCACCCGGAATGATCGATCCCATACGTACCCGGAACAGCACGTTGGAACCGGTGTAATACATATAGTAGGACGCCTTATCGATGGTACTGGGAACATAGTCGGTAAAGCGCTTGTCGGGGCCACGGCGAAGGTCAGAGTTTGGCTCGGCGAAAAAGGGATAGATCGGCTTATACTGCAGCTCATTGTTCGATGCGCTCACATCGTCCTGGCCGTAGTAGCCATTGGTGGTTGACGACACGAAGCCATCACTATTCGGATCCAGAACAGAGCGGGAAGCGGCCAGTGTCGCAGGGCGTACAACTTTGCCCGGAATATAGGTTTGGGCAGTCGATTGAATGGTGACGATCAGAAGGAGGAACGTCGCGAGCGTTTTCAGGCGCGAAGCGCTTAGAATCGTCAGAACTTGTTGGATCATATAAATAAAACCGTTTATTTGCTTACAGGTTATTGAAAGCCACCGCACCTGACATACCGCCCATCGACCATCTTTGTGTACCAGATACACGATTCCCGTTACGCACCATTTTGTCAAAATGATACGTTCAACCCATTTAAGGGTGGCAGGAAAAGACTAAGAAGTTTACTATGTGCGGAGACGTAGGAGGGGTGTAGAATGCAAACTTAGTTCGACTAAGTAATAACCCCTGTAGCACATGTACTACAAACCGGCCTCTAGGAAAAGACCACCTTTGTAACGGATGAGCAAGATTGAGACAACAGCGCTTTCGGTACTCTCGGCGGACGATCACACCATTGTTCGCACCGGGCTACAGATGCTGCTTCACTTTAAATACGGTATCTCCAAATTCTACGAGGCGGCTTCCTGCGAAGAACTGCTCGCCCACGTTCGCAAGTATACTCCGACACACCTCATTGTGGATATGATTTTCAAAGACGGCAACTCCCTCGAGGTGCTCCCCAATGTTGTAAGCCTTTTTCCCGACTTGAAAATAATGGTCTATAGTATGCTCCCGGCTGATGTATATGCGCCGGTTTTGCAGAAAATTGGCATCAACCTTTACTTACACAAGGGCTCGCCCCAGGCCCTGATTGAACAAACGCTGAAGAACTTTTTATTCGAGAAATCCCCGGCAGCTAACCTGCAAAAAGAAAAAGAAGAAAACCCTTTCCGGCAGCTTTCGCCCCGCGAACTAGAAGTCTTGCATTATCTTTTGCGGGGCGAGGGGATTGGCGCCGCTGCAACTGCCCTGAATCTCCATAAGAGCACGGTGAGCACGCTTCGAAACCGAATATATGAAAAGGTCGGTGTCAGCAACGTAGTGGAACTGGTAGAGAAAGCCGCCATCAATAGCATTTATCCCTAATTCTTGAAAAGCATTTTTTCGATCTTACTGTTCGTTCTGCCGGTATTTACGCTGGCACAGGGCGGCTATTCAGTTCAGCATTTCACAAACAAGCAAGGATTACCTGCCAATGGCGTTAAGGGGCTGGAATGGGAATCCTCAACGCAACTCCTCTGGGTTGGGACGGAAGGAGGGATTGTCTGCTGGGATGGGCAAAAGCTTCAGCCCGCCGGCCTGAACGAGGGCCGGGTTTTCCAGATGGGCAAGACAACCGAAGGCGGTGGCGGGATCTATACACTTTGCGATAACGGCTTAATTTATCTCATCCGGGATGGGGAGATAAAGCGGCTCCGAAAGACGGAGAGTCCCCTGCTGACGCGCTCCTTCGCACTCACCAGAGAAGGAGGCGTCCTCTCGGAAATAGACCGCAATAGCGACCAGATTCTACCCTCTGCCATCGTGCCGCTGGGTAAGGATTCCTGGCTCGCGATCGTTTATAAAAGTGTCTATTCTAAAAGCAAGAGTGGGCCACGGCTTCTGATTCCGCAACTAACCGAGGGGCAAATTTTTAAAACGGCCCGCGGAATCTTCATTGCCGGCCGGGAAGGCTTTTGGCGCTGGAGTGATCAAAGGCTCCTTCCCGTTCCGGTTTCAGGCTTACCCCATGGCGGCATACGCTGGTTTGTGGCAAACCCGGATGGCGACTTACCGATGGTTTTTCAAGATGGCAAGCTCTATTCGTTACAGGAAAGGGGGCAGCTGCTTCTCGGCACGCTGCTCTTCGATGGTTTACCTTCTACTGCACGTCCGTTCCTGGCTCGCCAGCCCAAAAATAAAGGGGTGATCGTTCTTGCCGACCGCATCGACGGGCTCTACTTTCTGCGCAAGCAGTCGGTACACCAGTTAAACAAACAGCCCGAATCAATAGAAAGTGGTAAGCTTGTGACCTATGGCCAGGCTGTGTTGAGCGCCCAGGAGGTCGCAAGTCACAGCGGCCTTATCTACGAACGCGGGAAAGCTGTTCAACACCGATCGTTACCGGTCTCGGGATCACCACACCTTGTACGATTCGGCAACGAGCTTTTCTTCGCTCATTCTGATTCGCTGTTCCGCTACAACCTGAATACAGGGCGCGTCGATAGCTCCATCCGGCTGGACGGCAGTAACTGGACCGTTTTCGCCGAAACTGGGGGAACATTGTATGTTGTAACCGGGTACCGGGTGTATCGGTATTCAGCCGGCAGCTTATATGAAGCACTCCGCTTTCCTGGTATGGGAGGCGCAAAAAGTCATTTCCTGCAAAACACCGCGGCCACCGAGTACAAACCCGGCATTCTGGCACTGGGCTCAGAAAACCAGCTTCGATTCGTAGATCTGGACCGCAGAACGTTATCATCCGTCCCGGTTTCTGAAAGCGCACCAATTCGATTTATTCTCAGGTGGAAAGAGACACTGCTGCTGTGTACTTATGGAGAGGGTATGTTCGTGTATGAACGGGGCAAGGTGTTCCGGCTGCCGCAGGATAAGCAGGGCTTTCTTCGGTTCACTCACGCGGTGGCGCTGGATGACAACGGCCGCTGTTATATCAGTACCAACAACGGGCTTTTCATCGCTGAGTGGCGTGCCCTTCTTGATGCCGCACGCACCGGGTCACCGGTGTATTACCACCACTTGGGGGAACACGATGGCCTGACGCAAACGGAATTAAACGGAGGCTGCCAACCGGCCTATGTTGTCCTGCCGGACGGTACTCTTTCGTTTCCAACCATGAACGGGGTGGCGCAACTACACCCAGATTCGCTCCAATTGCCGGCGCCAGCGGGAATAATACTTGTACGAACGCAAGTGAATGGCCAGGTGGTCGCACAACTTCCAGAGCACCTGCCGAGTGGAAACAACACACTGCGCTTTTCCGTAACCTTTCCTTTCTGGGGCACGCCTGAAAACTTGTATGCCTGGTACCGCCTGAGGCACCCTGACGAGCGTACAAACGACACAACCTGGAACCTTTTTGATCCTGCGCAGCTCAACAACTTCAGCTTTGCCTCACTAAAGCCCGGAAGCTACAGTTTCGAGGTGCGTACGTTCTCTGGCTTCAAAGCCGGCGCCTTTAGCACCCGACAGGTAAGCTTTCGAATTGACCATCCCTGGTACCTGCAACCGGCATTTCTATTTCTATGGGCCATTGCTGTAGCGGGACTGATCTGGATGACCATCCGCTGGCGAACAAACAGATTACAACGCAAAAGCCAGGAACTCGAGGATGTGATTCGCCAGCGCACGCATGAGGTAGGGCAAAAAAACAAACAGCTGGAGGAGCAACTGGAGCTCCTGTCCGAGGCAAATAGTTTAAAGGAGCGGCTGATTTCCGTCATCGGGCATAATATCATTACGCCACTGCGTTATATACACCAGGCGACATCCATGATGCGGGAAAATGCACGTATTATGGACCCTGACCTTCGGGAAAAGGCCGTCGACTCAATTAATGACACATCGCTCGAACTGGAACTGCTCTCTGTAAACCTGCTTAACTGGATCAAATTGCAACACCAGCAGATACAGGTCGCTCCTGAAGCATTTACACTTTCCGTAGTGGCACAACATGTTCTCGCGCTGCTGGAGCCGATAGCCGGCTCCCGCGGACAAACAATTGATGCGGAGATGATGTACTCGGATATCGTGTTTCAGTATAAAGACGCATTGCAGGTGATTATCTATAATCTCGTATTGAATGCCTCCTTACATTCTGGCGGTACGCGGATTGAGCTCCTGTGCACGCGGGAAGACGACTGGCTGCTTTTAGAGGTCCGGGATAATGGAAAGGGTATCCCTGAGGGCCTGCAACGTAAGCTCACGGAATCGCTTAGCCGTCCTATCCTTCCTAAAGAAACCGACAACCGGGGCAAAGGTTTTGGCTACATGATCATCCGGGACCTGTTGCGCCTCATCCAAGGTGAAATCTCGATAAGAAGCGAGCCAGGAAGCACCGCAATCTCCGTAAAATTTCCAAACCTGGAGGAGTTATCAAAAGTCTAACATGGTTATCTCCAGTCAGTGCATTTTATCCCTATGAAGCGAGGCCCCTGGAGACAGGGGCCTTCTACTTTAGCCGTACTTACGCCCTTGGTACTTCTACTTGCAGGCAGAAAAAAGCTTCCGTTGCCGGAAGCCTATACCCAAAAACCAAGAAGTTGAATCAGAAAAATTATGATATATACATGCGCCGCTTCCACCCGGACCCGCGGGTTTGCGCAGATTTTGTAAAAAAAGAAGGTCCAAAATTCCGCTCTTGCCTGGTATAACCATGTAGCACTATTACTACAAAAAAATATTTATTTTCAACGACTTACCTGGCCGGCGTCTCATCCGTTAAATTCGTCGAAATACAAATAATAAACTGAGTAACCCTACTAATTTGCACCGGCAAAATCCCACAAAAATGCATCGCAGGATCCTGATTCTTCTTGAGCTCGCATTCGCTTGCTCAACCCCTCTGGTGTTGTGGGGAGATGATAGCACTCACCGGACAAAGCAGCAACTAAATGCTGCCTGCAACGAAGGAAAATATCGTGTGGCAACCTTTTCGGTTGTCCTAAATGCCATAGTGCATGCCGATATTGAGGGTCGGATTCCTGCAGAAAACGATAAGGTGACACTCACATTCAAACTCGGCAGAAAGGGACAGCCGTATGCGATATCATCACGTTCACAGAAAGGATACGGCTTAGAAGAAGCACCGATCGCAGAAATGCAACAAATAAATCACTGGATACCAGATCCAAATGCCAATCAAAGGAGCAGGAACAATCCAACATCAACCGAAGATTTCCTGTTCTCGATGTTTTGATCTGGAAACCGGCTAGAGACATTCCTATAGAGCAAATCATACAGCCAGATATATGTTGAACAAGGTGGAAAAGCCAATAGCAGTATTCATTCTGGACGAAGATCCTGACAATCGACATTTAACGCACCTTGACTTCGAGGCAATCGAATGGGTGTCGCAGGTCCGCATTTTCAGTTGGTCATTGGATCTTTTACAACACCTTGACGGACTATCGGGTCCGGCATTCGGCCCTGCATTGATAATTTTCAACAATGATATCCAGATGATGACAGGGAAAGAATTCCTGTTTCGTCTTTTGGAGCATCCCCATTGTCGCCAAACGAAGTTCGGCATTTATGACTCGGGGCTGCGGGAAGGTGATGAGCTGTGGATTCAAAGTACCGGGATCACCCTTTTAAAGCGCCCGGTGGATTTGGAAGACGGACGGCGCCTAGCGCTCCAGATAAGGGACACGGCGCTGAAGGAAACCCGACATTCTAAGTGTTGAGAAGAAATAGGTTTTCATTCTAGGTGACCTAATTGCCTGCAACAAAGCGCCCAGATCCCTACGCCCCACGGGCTTGTTGAGGCCAGAAAAGCAAGATCAGCACGAATGTGTTTGAACAGTTAAAGGAAGGATAAAATGCTAGGCGAATAGTTCGGGAGATCGATTAACTATGTATTCACTAGACCACATCTCGATATACCAGAATGTATTTGAAGCTCTTGGAGACGGCTTCTTTTTGTTGGATACCGAGCTAAGGGTTCGTTATCTCAATGAGTACGGGCATCGCCTTGCCTACAATGCATATGGAATCTCCTATAAGCCCGGCGATCATATGATAAACAGCCTCCCGGATCATCGCCACGATGCCCTGCACCGGATTATGGCTAAAGTATTACAGGGCGAACTAGTGGAATACGAAGTCGAAGTAGCCACCCAAAATAGATCAACCATATGGCTGCACTGCCGGGATATTCCCCTTCAGGATAGGGAAGGCGCAACCGTTGGGATTGCGGTTTTGCTCAAGGACATCAGCGCTGCCAAAGCGCTGGCTGCCGCCAAAGTAACCCAACAGGAATTGGAGGGGCTATCGGCAGAGCGACAGCACCTCTTTGAGCAATTCATGGAACAATCACCGCTTGTGGGATGGATAACGGATCCCGAAGGCATCATGCGTTACATGAATCCGAAATACATGGAAAGCTATGGATTAGGGAAAGAAGCTATTGGCAGATCGATTCATGAGCTGTTCCCTGATCAAATGGCAATCGATTACCTGTTCAATAACCTGCGTGTATTGAAAGAGAATAAGACGATTGCAGCAACAGAAGAAGCCATTTTGAGAGACGGCAGTCATCAATACTTAAAAACGTTCAAATTCCCGATTCTACTCAATGGACAACGAATGATTGCCGGCTGGGGCGTCGACATTACCTCTGAAGTATCGCTTCAACTGGAGCTTAAGGAATGGGTAGAACGATACCGAGCTATTAAAGAGGCTACTTCCGACGCCGTCTACGATTGGAACCTGAAAGAGGGAAGAATTTATAACGGCCAAGGGTTTCAAACGCTTTTTGGCCATATGCAGCCGGCCACAACCATCCGGCAGCGCTTGAAGATGATTCACCCCGCGGATCGCAATCGCATTCGCTCAAGCTACTTCGAAGCCTTGCGCGACGAAGAGGCAAACGGCTGGGAACTTGAATTCCGATATATATGCTCTGATGGCACCTACAAGTATGTCCTGGACCGCGCGGTCATCAGAAGGGAGGGTACCGGTGTCACGCGAGTTTTGGGTGCAATTCAGGATATGAGTGAACGGGTTCGCCTTCAGCAGCGGCTACTGGAAGTGGAAAAGTCACAGAAACGCGAATTAGTCCGGTCGGTCATCGAAACACAGGAGAAGGAGCGGCGAGAGCTCTCCCTAGAGCTTCACGATAATGTAAACCAGATGCTTGCCTCGTGCAAGCTGATGCTGGAGGTAGCTTGTGATGGAGGTACCAATTCAATGGAACTTGTTCAAAAGAGTTACAAAGCCGTGGGGCAGATTATCAAAGAACTCCGGTCCATTAGCCATGCCCTTAACCCCTCGGAAGTAGCCGATCTCGGCCTGCTGGCCGGCATCCAGGAAATGGCGGATGAACTGAATGCCACGCACCGTCTTCAGGTGTCGGTTTCAGTGCTTGGAATTGAAAGAGCAGACAAACTGCTCAAGGAAGACCAGATCGCTATCTACCGGATCATCCAGGAAGGAATGAATAACATTCTAAAGCACTCGAAAGGAACAAAAGCGGAGATCTTCCTTGAGCTGACGAAAACACGCATACAGATACGGCTATCAGACAATGGAAAAGGCTTCGATAAGAGGAAGGTAAAGAAAGGGCTGGGGCTCAAGAATATTCAAAACCGGGTAGACTATTATCTGGGAAGGATGGAGCTAAGCCCTGGAAACGATGGAGGAACGGTGCTGCAGGTAGTGATACCGCATCCGGAAAAAGGCGAGAAAATTTAGACTGCGGCATGCAGCGTCCCCAGTGCAGCGAAAAAGGCACCTCGGAAATATTATTGAACAGCGACACAGCATAAAGTATTTTATTACAAGCCAGAATAAAATGACCCGAATTGCGCAATGGTTTGAATTGAACGCAGAACTGGTGGACCTGACCCGCCAGTTTGCAGAAGGCGTCCGGCAGAAGGTTCCTGCTAGGCAATTGCAACACTTAAATAGCCGCATCCGCGAAACGCTTGAGCACATGAGAGTGCTCCGAGAAGAGGAGAATTTGCTTATGCAAGGCTGGAAAGGGAAAATAACGAAGGAGGAAGGCAAAGAAGAATAACGCTCTATAACAAGCCTGGCATTCTGTTGCGAAAACGTCCTTTAAGCTTTTTGATAGGGTTATCACTTGCGGAGCAGAATATAAATCCGGCGAATAATCATTTTGGGCTGAATGTCCTCAAAAAAGTGATGGTAGAACTGTCATGCGGCACTACTGGCAATGGGGGCCAAATTCTGACATCGAACGACTATCAGGCCAGGGCTTTAAGGCACACAAAGGCAATATGCGCGTCACGCATCAATTTTAAGATACAAAGCGATGGCTGCGGGTTATTATTTAGGCGGCATTGGGGTAGCATGTCGCTACTATTTAATTAAATAAAAATGGCCCCATTTTTTCAGTGGATAAACACAGCTATGAATAAAGGTCCTATTGTTATTATAGAAGATGATCGCGACGATCAGGAGATTTACACGGATGCCATCCATGTAGTTGGCATGCGCAACGAAATCCGCTTTTTCAATAATGGCAGTGAAGCGCTTGAATACCTTTCTGAAACTGAAGACCAGCCGTATGTGGTTATCTCCGACGTCAATATGCCCGGCATGAGTGGCTTTGAGCTGCGTCGTAAAGTGATGGAAGATCCTTATCTCGCCTCAAAAGGGGTACCCTTTGTGTTCATCTCAACGAACGCGAGCAAAGTCGCCGTTCGTCATGCACACGCATTAAGTGTTCAGGGATACTTCGAAAAGCCGAAAACGATGGCGGAAATAACGACTATGTTTCGCGCCATATTTTCCTATTGGGATCTTTGCCGTCACATCAATAACACATGATTCCGGCTGTGGATTGTGCATATTTCTAAACCCGGTTACTTCGGATTGAGCTCTTCGAATCAAGAGAATACTGCGCGCACTCATTGAAATAAATAACGAGAGTGGAACTGTTTTGCGTTATTGGTCAGCCGATTGAGCTGTGACCGGCCAAGGCGCTCTTTAGGGATTTGCCATAGTGTTTCGATCCATGGTTGAAACGTCAACTCCTGCAGCTATCACGACCAAAAAGTTACTCGTGAACTCGCCCTAGCTTTAGTCGTTTGAGCTTTACCATACCACGTAGCTACAATGCGATAATATTTGGGGCGTATGTTTTTCAGTGCTTGAGACAAGGCTCGCACCGGGTGATGATCTGGGAGCCCACGTTTTCAAATTGAGCGTAGGTTAACGGTTTATAAGTAGTTCTGCCTGCAAGGAAGCGGCGCGCTCCTTATCTATCGGACTGGTCGAAGTAGAGAGCATCAGGACATCGAGGCTCTTAAGACGTTCATCGCGACGGATCGCTTTTAATGTCTCAACGCCTCCAAGTTTAGGCATATTGACATCCAATTGAATCAGACAAATTTCCGCAACGTCAACTTTCGCCAGATAGTCCAAAAGCTCCTGGCCATTCTCAAACGTCGCCAATCGGAAGGCGGGGTGGGGCTGAAAAACACTTTGCATCATTTCCCGGTCATCCGGATCATCATCATCATACAGGATGCGGCACTTATCAATCATCAAAGTTTTAGTTTGGTTATGGAAATGAAAACGAATATAAATAATTATCATATTGCGCTAGAGTATGTAACGGTTAGGAATAGACTTTATTCAAGCTTTAGTCCAGCTAAGTGTATCGTTCAAGTGAGCGTAAATAACAATATTGTTGGAAAGGAGAACATTACCTACTACACACGAAAGGCAATCTTTGATGGCCTATTTTTTAAAGGTTCATAATGAAACTAACAGTCCGATTGGTGTTCCGGCGCATAAGCTACTCCTGAAGATGTGGCTGCTGGTGCGAAAACCACAAAAATGTCGGTACTCTATGACAGCCCAAGCTCCTGAAAATCAAGGGTTTCTCGAAAGCTGGAGAACAGGGAACAAAACTCGAATCTTTTAGAAGAAGACTTATTGTTAATCAACGACTTACTCACTTAACAACCATTAACAGCACACATGTCCTTCCAGGGACGACCACGTCCATCCTCTCGCACCGCCCCGTCCGGAACTAGCGCTTCAACCGCACCTACCGCAAAGGCGTGGTGGACGCACACCTCTTCGACAGCCTGGAGGAAGTACGTAAGTTACCTGATGCTTGGGTCGAGGACTACAGTGAAAAACAGCCGCATGATTCTTTAGGAGGACTGCCGCCGCGTAGCTACCGAGAGGCCGTCAGCGGGCGCAGTTCCGCTTCGGTTACGCCTCCGCTCCTCTGCGCCCGCTGATCAACAACCAAACAATTCTTTACAACATAGAGAATATTCTACTTATAAAACGTACTAAAAAAGGGGAGCTTACAATCGCGCATCCTAAAAACTTGTAAAGCATGAATCCGACTCTTTTCTCGTGACAGCTTTTCGCCGGCCTCCACCTTGGAGATGATCTTTTCTATTTTTTGATACTACAAAACAGATTATTCGAACTTGGTGAATGATTCGATCAGCAACAAGATTGAAACTCCGGGTGACGGCGAACCATCACCCCGAATCGAGCTTTGAATGGATCGCTGGTGTTTGTTGTCACAAAGTCATATCATGTGAGTTTCTGTAGTTTTCACTTCGTGCTTGTACAGCCAATTCATCAATCGACGAACAAATTAAGTTGCAGCCCTTATATTTTTGCGAGTTCTCCTACAGCGCTTCTGAGTACTTGGATCATAGTCTTGTAAAACTCCTTCGATATTTGAAAAGGCGACAAGTAGTCTCTCTCAAGTGCCCTTTGCTTGAATGACAACGCTTTTGGAACTGTCACAAGATCACAATACCTACTTTGAGCGCCGGGTCCGGATAGTCCATTCTTAAACAACATTTTAAGGGGAAAGCAGCCTGGGGCATAAATTTGCAGCTTCCATCCCTATAAGTATTAAGAGATGATCTTCACTTACATGACCTAACAAATGGCTTTTGGTGGACTTTGAGGTCTATCTAAAAAGACAAAGACAAAACGAGACCAATACAGCTGTTAAGTTCTTAAAGAATCTTCTATGGCTTAACAGAATTCAAAACAAGGTTTCTAGTCTCTAGTGACCGCAAATACACACGCGGAGTACCACCAACGCTAGCAAACTTTTCAGGTATAGAATACGAAAAGATCATTCCTTCTTGTAAATGCCCATCAAAGCCCTCCACTACTTGCGAATCGTACACCCTAGAAAATAAACGCAAATCCGTTTGCAAATCTTTAAGCCAAACATCAAAATAATTAAATTTTCGGTGAAATCGGATAGCTGCGGCATGTCGTCCTACGAAGGAGACAAACGATATACAATAAGCTGCCGGTTTGTCGGAATATTTTTTTGAAGAATTGATGCCAGGAATAAATTTTACAAGGTCACCCAACTTTGGTGTGAAGTCACAAAAACCTGTACTAAAATAGTAGTCTTTGCATCCATCGCCTGCTCTTATGAAACCTACTGCCCCATCTTCACTCAAGTCAACTATCTCGCTTTCAATAAATAGACTTGGAGGTACGTCTTCCTTTTTAACGCGATGTATAATATAGTTTTTTTCTATTACGACTAAATCGTTGTTAAGAAGATTCTCAGATGGATCTTCCTCTATAAAAGGCAAATCAAGGATCTTCCTCTCATTTATATCGTAAATTTTAAAAGCCTTAGTCGACTCTAAACCGCTGTTTATGACAACACCAAAGTGCTTATTATCCAACTCAGGGAATAGGTAAGACATCCCCAATTGTGTAATAAAATCGATTGTTTTTTCAGTTTTCGATTTCAACAAGCTATTTAAAGCTTGCATAAGAATCTGGCTATCTTTCAGTAGATCTCTATGATATAGAAAAGGATTTTCTAAGTCGAAATAGACCTTATTGAATTGAAGAACGAACTCGGACTCATCTGGTAGTTCGTCGAGACTACATTTGATCAATGTACTTGTGTGGTGTGTACCAAAGCCTTTGACGCGAAAATCGTAACATCCAATTTTAATTTGTGTTTCAGGGAAACGATCGAGGATACTAATGATTGCTTTGATTCGATCCTCATCCAAGTGCACCAGAAGCTTATCACCATTTTTCGAAAGGAATAATTGTTGATACTGATAATTGAACCGTTTAATTTGATTCGAATTTCTCCAACTTAATAAGTTTACTTTTCCGTTTCTGCCGAATCGGTTATAGCAGGCTTTAATCTGGAACGCAGGACCTTGAAGGACCATTACCTTTTTCTCCGCAAAAAAAAATTTTCCTTCCAAAGCTATACCAAACTTTATTGCACGGCCATCGAATGAAATATTGCCTAGGTGAGAGCTAAAATCATTTGAGCTCTTACCTGGCACTTCCAAAAATAGATTTTGCTCGTCTTTATGCCGTACGAATGCTTTTATGCCTTGAACCTGGATTGCTGGGGCTTTGAACAAAGATTCTAAATTGAAGCGCTCAAGAAAAGATGTTGGATATCGGTTTAATAGAGCTAAAATCTCTTTTTCTGAAAGCACTGGGTCACTCTTTTGATAAAGCTTTTTCAACGTTTGGAAAAGAACATCTTGATCCATCATTTCTTGAAGTAAATTTTTTAGAACATAAGCTCGAGTGCTTAGTGAACCAGCGCTATCAACAAGGTATGAGAAGAGGTATTCTAGCCCTACTTTATTGCTTAAATGATATTGAATGATGAATTCAAAAACCTCTTCCTTTTCAAATTCACTTACAAATACGTAGTTCTCAAGAAAAAAATCTAAATCGCTTTTTCCAATTTGAAATAAAATTTCTCTATTATAGGTTTCCCGAAAAGTCTGAACTAATTGATTTATTGGAACATTCTTGATAAGATATCGTGTGAATAATTGTATGTTATAATAAACCGAACGAGACAAAGCATGCATTTCCATAAAATATGCTTCATGTCGTGTTAACACTCCATACAAAAGTGGAAAGTCATTGAGGTGGTTGACAAAAACCTGACATTGTGAATGAAGTAGAGATTTATCCGCCTCGGGAAGACTTTCAACCTCACGACTATCAATCTTGGAGTTTTGAAGCCACGAAAAGAGATACTCTAGCTTCAAGAAGAGCTTATCGAAAACCATCGCGCTTGATAAAGCAGCTGTGGCTTTTAGTAAATCGTTGAAGGGAATCACTTCTTTGTTTTTCCCACCTTTCAAAGACCAGAATGCAAAATAGTTTAAAAGGTATCTTTCAGCGGTCTTGTAAATTGAAGGATGTAGCTCTTTCAAATTATAAGCAACCTTACAGGCGACATAAAACCGCGGATTGACATCATCGGCTGTTAACGCTGCGAATGGTTTGCATGAAGCGTTTTTGTCACCGACATAGATAATCTCGAAAAATCGTAATAGGTCAGATTCTTGGCTGAACAGATCACTGCAAATTAAAAGAGGCTCGAACCACCGAGGATCACTGTAATCAAAGTGAAAGTTGTTTGTAGAAAAGAATTGGTTTTTTATTTCCAAGGCTACGAAGTACTCCTGATGCGTTTCATGGTAGAACTCAAGATCATCCCCTTTATCAATAAAAAAATTGTTATCAGACAGCTCATAAAGGAGTTCATTGGCGCCAACCGAGTGGTTAATCGCCAAGAGCTTCTCCTGGATAAGGATTTTTGCTTTGGCTTTATGAACACTTTTGAATATCCCATTGCTTCGCATCCAGAAAGCTAGATATGAGAGCACATCCTTCTTTGTATTTACATCCGTTTTGTAAAAACGCTTCTCTCGTGCTAATATGGTGTCGTTGAATAGTTGATAGAGTATGCCTTTATTTGGAGGAATCTTGTTACCACTTTTTGATGAAACGGCAATTATCATCATCAGCATAAGAGGGTTATGCGCAAGTTCCAATATTTGGCGGTTCCCTTCCACTTGAAGCCATAATTCATCCCCTTTTTCATCTCCGCTCACTTTGATAATAAGTTGCTTTATCTGGCTCTCGTTAAAGCGCTTTAATTCAAATATTTGTAAGCCCCAATCATTATTGAATCCAAAAGTTCTTGAAGAAAGTATGAAATGAGCTTTTGAATGCTTTTCTAACATCCATTTTAACTCTGTGAACGCACGTCGCTTATAGGCGTCCTCTATTTCGTTTAGTCCATCTATTAAGATTAATAACGGATATTTTTTTTCCAATTCATCAAATAATGCGAATTGAACTTCATCTTCAATTAGCTGCTTGAATGATTTGTTTTCAGAATATGAACTTGCTTTTATATAGATTGGAAGATGTGAGTTTGGCTGTGATGCCAAAAAATTTCTAGCGCTATCAAAAAGGATCTTTTGTAGAGTTGTAGTCTTCCCAGAACCAGGCTCGCCAATTACAAAGAATCTATCGGTATCCTTTGCGATGTTGACTACTGAATCAACCCTCGCAATTTCTGATCTTTGTCTGTGCTGAAATAACTCGTCTTCTTCATTATGATCAATCGTGAATTCTAAACTTGCTAAGAGCCTTTGCCCATCCATTTGCTCGATAGCTATCGCATCATAATCTAGTATCTCTTCCTTTCCAAGTAAGTCAATGTAGTTTTTGTGAACCTTATTATATTCTTTACTCCGTACAATACCTTCTAAATAATTGAATTCAGGAAAAAACTTTAGTTGCAGGAACTTCTTGTTGTCGTAAACAGCTATAAGGTAAGCTCCAAGTACAAGATTAGAATACTGAATGAGTTGTGTTCGATTATAATTGCGTGCACTATGGACAGCATTTCGCAACTCACCTCTAACAAAATCTAGAATAGCTTTTGATACTCCTGATCCGCTAACCAATGGGGCAGGGAAATCTAAATCTGGCAGATTGCTTTTGGGATCTTTCGGCGGAAGCTTTCCGACAATAAGATCGTATAGAGTGCATTTTGCAATTCCTTTATAATCTTCGTTTCCTTGCCAAAGCTCAAAAGGATACTTTATGTAAGCTAACTTTCTTAAGAAAGACTCAAATGTAGTAGCTAGACCCTCGATTGCACTTGGAAGCTCCAAACGATCCAAAAGGTAAACTTTGCAGAAGTTGCTTTCAAAATTTTGCTTCAACCTTAGCAGGGAAGGCTCATCGCATTCGAAATTCAAGAAACAATAAAGAAGGTCGCATAAGCTCGAAACCTGCGGCAGATCAAATCCTGAATTACGAGTAGGGTGTGGAATTGATTTGAGGTTTTCCTCTGCAAACTCTTTGAAATTATCGTTAGTATTCATGCCTTTGATATTGTTTCACTTCACGGTCTTCTGCAATTGGTCCATGCCAAACCAATATATTAACCGAAGACGGGAAAAGCACCTATCGATTTGGCCAGCGTTCTGATTTGGGTCAAATTATCGCAGAAAGGTGCGTCTCTTTAGCAATAGTTTTAGCATAGAACACAAAAAAGCGTTAGCGCCATTCAAATGATCCTATTATGGATGACTGTATGAATACTCTACCGCCTTGTCAGATAAAATCAGCCATCGGGTTAGTCTATTAACGCTCTCTTCTCCAACCATCAAATTGTTCTGTTAGAATAATCTCCGACTAATAGACAAAATTTTAAATCAATTCAATATGCGCAAATTACTAATTATTTTAGCCACTGAAAGCTTATCTTTTTAGTTTTCCACTAATAATTGTCTACTACAACAAAATCTAGTACAGGGAATTTGTAGGAAGAGTTGAGGTACATCGTATAAGGACGAAATTCTTAGAAGGTCAATAACTGAATCTCGATACTGTGGTTAAATAAAGCTATATCGTGAAATAATGCCGCAAACACTATGGATATCTTGGGAAGCAAAAATGTTCTACGCTGAAATTGCTTTCCTTGCAGCTATGAAATCCGACGCAAAAAGGACAGCCGCTAGATCTTTCTTAGCCCTTGAACAACAAAACGTAGAACAGACGTCGGCTCCGCGCCTTTGTATTATCGGCACCCATGCGCATCCTACGCAGCTTTGCCAGGTTGATTCAAACCGAGATACCTATTGTAGGAAAAATGGCGGTAAGCTTTCCCCTCTTCATCATCGAGCATAACTTGCACACGCTTGAATTTAGTGCCTTCGATCCCCTGCTGAGTGGAGAAAGGGGAAAGCCGATCCAAATACTTTTGGTATGTCCACAACTCCCGAGCGTTGCATGCCGTAAACCTCGATGTCCATTGCCCCTAAAACATTCGAAGACAACTCGAATAAAATTGCTAGAACTCAAACGCTGTAGATCATAGGAACCGCTTAAGTTCGCGTAGCGTTTGCTGCAACTCCCTACGGCAGCCAGAAGCTCCGATCATCCCGTAATGAACCGAGGTTTTGTTGATTGTATCAACAACGAAGCAGTATTTGGGGTCGATCGGATATCGTGACGAGTAGTTGTGCGTCAAGAATCGGTGTGTAAGCTCACAAATAAGTACTATTTCAGCCTGCGTGTATCCCCGCATCTTGGCAACAAAACACACTGCACCAATAGCCTCCTCACCCTTCTTGCCGAATGTAAAGACATGGCAAGGTTTGGACTCCAATTGGAACCCGCTCAATGACAAGAGTGATTTACTAGATGCTTTTTTTAGGAAAGTTAAGTTAAGCGCCGGCCTTGGGAGCTCCTTCGCAATTCCTTTAAAGCTCTCCAGAATACTAATATTCTGGTTATACATACTGCGGGTTGTCGAATGCCTTGTTCCAGCAATTTTATCGCGCAGATCATCTATTTTTTCGTCCGCGAATGCAATCTCATCAGACGCATAAGATTTACGAATAGCGCTTAATCCTGAGATCCAATAGTCACCCCCACCTTCATCCGGAGGCTTGATCACAGGTGATTTGAGTTTATCGACAAAGGCTTTTCGACTCCGGTCACTTGCTTTACGGCGAAACTCAATTAAATCCCGCGCGGCCAACTTTCTCATCAGCTTATAGTTTAATGCTATCTGAAACACTTACAATATTTCCAAGGATTCTAAACGATTTCGCCACTCCGGCCTCCTTCGATTACTTTTACAGCGTGAAACGGACAATTACTATCGTAAAATTACTATTTTTTATAGAAAAAGTGAAATTTTAATAAAATTATTTCTTTTTACAAAAAGCCCACTCGTGACTGATATTCTTGCTTTACTATTTGAAAAACGGTTTGGATCCGGACCACTGTTCAAAAACCAGGTCGATCTGGTTTCCCAATTGCTTAAACATCCCCAGTCGGAATTATTCAAACCGGATGATGATCCCGATGCGTTCACTAAACGACAAACCAACTTGAAAGCATATGTGTCACAACTTTTATCTCATACGGTTAATCGAACAATTACAGAGGAGTTCCGAAAAAGCCTTTCATTCTTAATCAGTGAGAAAATCACCTTAGTTGGCAGTGACCCCAAGCCCATTATTAAAGAGGTCTTCGATGAACTTCAAAAGCGTAATTCCAATCTCTCTAAACAGGAACTTAATGATCACAATAGGCAGCAGATCGAAACTGACATTGACAGCGCAAAGTATATTTCAGTGATCACCTCGAGGCCACTAGAAATTACCCGAGAGTATCAAAATAAATCATCATCATTTTCATTTCAACCATTTTTGCTGGAGGATATTGTAGCTACTTTTTCAGCGAAATCTTCTAGGCTAAAATCGTACCGTTTCAATTTCCCAATGCAACGCTTTGGGGAGATTTTTTGGAATGGCTTAAGGCGGTTTGTTCGTTTTTATGTAGAAAGGCACTCACAAACAGAGCAGTTTCATAATGTACTTATCAAAAGGTTTGGCCTTTCTCAAGATCTAGTGAGCAGGCTAACTGGCGATGCCGATGGTGATGAAGTCAAGAACGAAGTTGTTGACAACCTCTTACTGAAGCTAAATGATGAGAAATATATTGTGATATTCATAGTTGATGCTCCAATTTTTACTATCCCAATAATCGCGATCGATCCGGATCAAAACAGTAAAGCACGCATTTATGCATTGTTCGACGACGGTGAAGGCAACATATCACCATATCGCTATTCCACTGATGACTATGTTTTGTGGCGCTTGTTTGTGTGGGACAGTTTAAAAACATCAAAGAATAGCAAACAACTGACCTATCGATACATATTAGATAAAAATGCTTGAATTAGTCTTTACAAAAATGATTAACAACGGGTTGAACCAGCTAACCACTAAAAGGATGATAGGAACTCGCTATTCGCAAGCATTTGCGTACTCTTAAGTTATTTATTTCTTGGAACACTGACAATACAAGCCGCAATCTGCGTATCAATCGGATCAATGAGCGGCAGATGCGTTTTAATAAACTCCAAATCCGACAGGTGAAACCGAGGTTGATATTTCTTTGCCTTCAAATCGTTGAGCGATAAATACCTCTTCTTTTTTCGGCCGTTGCGCTCCCGCAATTTCCGCACATAGGGCATGAGCAGGTCAAGCCAATAACGAGAAAAGGACTCGTGATCAACAGAAACCTCATCTCCTAGTGGCCGAAAGAACTTGAAGGTTTCCTTGACCGCCGTCTCCATTTCCGATTCTTTTGGAGACTGCTCCTCTTTCAATTGGAAGTTCAGTATATATTCAGATACTTCTAGGGCCCGGCGCCTCCGGATAGGTAGCGTTTCCCGTTCCTTTTTCCGGACAACTTTAATAAACCTGTTGAGTTCCTCTTGTGAAAACCTTCCCTCCTGAGCATCTCGTAGTTCGCTGCGCAAGAGTGCGCAGATTCTCGGGAAGGAGGTTATTACCACTTCATTGTCGTTGATAAAAGCCAACGGTTGACCCGTTCTTTCCGGCCCCTGAGAGCAATAAAGCACCAGGAGCTTCGTGCTCCGACGAAGCTGACCTTGCACCGGACAGAAGCCTGCGAGTTTTTCAATTCATCGTATTGCCCGCCGTCGATTAAGGAATTTGGACCACTTACCAGTCGCCGCACATCGGAAAAGGCATCGTTGACCCCGTCCCATTCTTGGTCTGTTTCTGCTTGAAGTTTTTTCAACTCATCGATCACTTCCGCTGCAGTAAAGGACCGTACCTGGTCCAAACGCTCATACAACGCATCGGGCAACCGGATATTCGCACCCAATAGTTTTTGAGTCAGCTCTGTTGTCCGGATTAATTGAGCGTCTGCCTTTAACGCAAACGATTCGCTGTCATTAGGCCAGTAAATAAAGATCCTGGAATGATCGCTATCCATCTGATCGATGCGACCGATTCGTTGCTCTGCCAACCGGAGCAGACTGGGCATATCTAATATAACCATGGCCCTTGATGCCTGCAGATTAACCCCTTCTGACATCGAATCCGAGCATAAGAAAATCTTGTTTCGAACCGTCGAGCCCAGCTTCAGCTGGTCGATCACTGATTGGCGATGCCCCGAGCCACCTCCTGAGGCAATCTGGCAATCCACCTTTTGTTCCTGAAGCATCTTCTCAATCACATAAAGTGTGATGATGGTGTGGTCGAACGCAACCACCAAGGAGTGTCGCTTCATATACCCAGTCAGCACCCCGGCTTTCCCCTGCTCCCGGGAATCACTGATCTTAACTGCCAACGATGCAATACGCCGATATATCTCCCTTTCAGTTTCACAGGCAACCTTGTATTGCTCCGGATCTTTTAACCACTCCGGCATAAAATCCTTGAGCTCCGGGAACTCCGGTGTCGTGCGTTCAAGGGAATCAATTGTGCTTAATACATCGCCCGTTTGCTTGGGTATCATGTCCAACCGAAATTCGGAAACAGCATGCTTCGTCCCATAAATCAGCTCAATCAAAGCGGCTCTGGAAGATCGCAACGTAGCCCGAACTCTATGGACCGATAGCGCCTGAGCAATGCGTAGACGTTGCTGAACATACTTGCGTTTTTGATCTACATCCCAGGAAACGCCAAAGGGCAGGCGAAGTGTTCTTAGGTAGATTACACCCTGAAGCTTTTGTGCAAGTCGGTCAACCTCATCCGCAAGACGCTTGTCCTCATCTGTTTCGCCGGTTTGATAGACCTCATGTTTCTGGTCCGGGTAACGGCAACATTCTCCAAGCACATTTGTATAGGCTGCCCGATCACTGTCCACGAGTTCGTTCAAATCTGACTTTGTCCTGCGCAAGGTAAACTTCCAGATATATGAGCGCAATTTCCTGAGCACATCCGGATCGTCTTCAAGTGCTTTTTTCGGACTGGTGTAAAGCTGCTTAAAATCGGCCAGCTCGTCATCGCCCAAGTTGTCCGGATCCAATAACTCCACCAGGCGTAACAGGTCTTCAGCTCGCTTGTTGATCGGGGTGGCCGTAGAAAGAATGACAAAATCGGCGACGTGTTGGGCGATTGCGTTGCTGCGAATCGAAAACGTATTCAGATAATTGTGCGCCTCGTCAATCACGAGGACATTTGCAATGCGCAATTTTTCATTGGCAATCTTATAATGATAGGAATTGGGCATGCTGAGCACGCCCTGTGAAATCGGATCGCTGAGTAGCTTTTGGAGCTGTAGCTGTTCTGAGCGCCTGGAGTTCAAAACCAGTGGAGGCGCTACAACCAATGAATTAGACCGATTTCCACGCCCAATTGTCCAGAGCCAGTTTACAACCGCCAGTTGCAATGTGCTGAGCATGCGTGTTTTCCCGGCTCCGGTCGGATCGGCCACCAATAAGCTGCCTTGCTCCTGCAAGATCTGCAAGCCTTGGTGGATTCCATGCTTTTGAGAAGGCCAAAGCCGCTGCTGGCCCGGGCTCTCGAAAACTTTAAGGTACTCACGTACATAATCGCTTTCGAGCAGTTCCGATACAGCGCGAGCGAGCGCCTCTTTCCAATCCACCACGCGAAGAAGTTCACCCAATAGAGCGACGATTTTTTCTGAATAATCGATGCCAATGCGGAAGTAATATTCGGCGATGGCATTTATTGATTGGTATTCCTTGGAAACATCCCCTTTAGCAATTTTCGCGAAACGGACATTTGCTTCACTCTGAACTTGTAGTCCGCTTTTTGAAAAATTCGACGAACCGAGGGTCGCGTGCGTATCGGTCACGTAGAGCTTTGCATGAAGCCGGTCTTTTGTCTTAAACAAGATTTGACCATCTCGAATCCGGTTAATCGTTTCGATTACCGCCCCACATTTTGTGGGAGAAAATCCTTGCTCAAGCCAATAATCCTTCATTTCCTGTTCGAGTGGTACCGCTTTCCAACGCTTGCGAGCTACGACCAGGGGTTCAAAGCCCAGAATGATGCGAATGTGCTTCCCGCGGCCCAATTCGCCACCGAAAACATCAATGATCTGGGATAGAGAGGTGAAACCGGTTACAATCAGGCACCCGGTTGAAAATTGGATATCCTGAAGAATGACCGTTGAAACTGAGCGATCCAGCCGCTTGATATTTAAGGGGAATTGTTCCTGGCGAGGAAGCTGATTCTCGGCAGAGTTGAAGTCAAACTCGCCTTGGTTGATCAATGTCTTTGCCGAACTTCTGGCCATGGCAGCTGGTTTTGGTACGAGAGGTCGGCCAAGGCAGGTCCGCCCGGTTCGACGCTCCCGAACTCAAAAGTTAATCAAAAATTACCGGTTACGCTTGATGATCGCACTTGCAAGGCCCGCCCAATGCACAAGGACGTTCCGACAAACTCATAATTCGTGAGGGGGATGATTAGGTAGTGCCTCGCTTTAAAAGTTTACTCCAAATGCAACGCGACGGGTGATGTCAAAAATGAAAATTTAGAGTTTACACGTCAAAAACGTTTTTTTCCACCAAGCCTTAATAAAATCGTCAACTTTGGACTGAACTTTCAATAACAATTGGAAATTTGCACATTCTCAACTGTACCAATTTGCATTTTGAGTCACCGCCAATTTTCGGGAAATCCTAAACAGTTATCGGGAAGACATCAATTTCTTTCGGGAAAAACGAAGGGCAATCCCGAACGACCAAGACATCTAACAATAACTTCTTCGCACGTTTGCCCGGATGGGGGCAGTAGGCATTTGGACGATGTTGAATCCACCTATTGCCTTGCAAATAAACGCCCGGTGGAAATCACATAGCATCGGGAAATGAGTGTCTGACATCGGACGTCAGATCACTCACCCTCCCGACTGAATCCGTTTGATTCGGTGTTTCATTCCGCAATTAGTGGGTGTTTGATCCGACAATCCCGATATCTGACCATTAGCTTCCCGGTGATTTCGGTTGGTGAAATGAACCCGATCGGGGATGTGTCAAGCGTCTTTAACAATTCCGGGAAATGATCGGCTTTTCCAGGCGTTGTGCGTGAACTCATTTGGTGGTTGGTTCATTATCCAATGATGCCGGTCCTGCCGAATGATCGACTGTCCAGTACTGGTACACGGTTCCAATAAGAATGAAGCTCATTTCGACGACATGCTACGGGCATTGACTTCGATCGCTGCGACCGTATATCCGACAGTATTTCGGTCTTTCTGGGCATGAATCCCGGTGTCCTGCAGCCTACGCCTGCAAAACAAACAACATCAATAATTTAAAAAATTGCCGCAGCGTCTTTCCCGATGGGGACCGGGAGTCCGGCATTGGGGGACCGGGCCGAGCATAAAATTGCAAATGGAGCTTTTCCCGGTAGATTAGACTGATCTGATCGGGCAAAAAACAGCCGTCCGGTTAATCTTCCCGATCACGCCAATACAATCGCAAGGGACTTTCTGACAGCTATTTCTTGCTTAGTCTACCCTTGATTATTGAATTTTCAGTCGCTTAGCAAGGTCCTTGAAATACTGCGGCGACCATATCTCCAATTTTGTTGCATCCGGAATAAACCTAACGACGTCCTCGCGGATGGACGCAAATGAGACCGATTCAATGCGCTTTGTCAATAGTTCCCGGAACTGTTCCTCGGAAATTATGTCTTCGGTCCAGTCTTTGCTATCTACGGCCCGCAGTCGAAAATGCTCCAAGTGCAACGGGATGCCCTTTTTGACATACCATTCCAAATCGTACCAGTCGCGGCCTTTGACTCGCGTACCCCATTTGCGAAAGAGCAGCGCATGCATCTTCCCGGCGAATAAGTCGGGGAGGGTGAAGCACTTCACGTAAAAAGAAAAAGGCCGGATCAGGAGAAGTTCTTCGGTGGAAAAGCCAAGTGGCGGCTCCCGGTCAACTTCCAGTTTTATCTTCAAAGCAGGCGGCAGGGTCAGTCCCAATTGTGGAATCGCCCCATCCAAGGTGAGCTCTTTCCACACCGTTTCCGACTTCAGAAAAGCCGAGTCGACACCAGTGGCCACCTTCTTCTTTTTCTCCCGGACGCTCACCTGCATGCCCAAGCCTTCGAACTCGGTTACGATACCTGATAGGTAGGGCTCGAGTGAAAACGCTTCATTCCGCTGCAACAAGGAAAAATCCAGGTCCTCCGAAAAACGATCCAACCCATGGAAGATCCGGAGGGCCGTTCCGCCGTAGAAGGCGGCCACCTCGAAAAAGCCACTGCGCTGCAAACCGGCCAAGGCCACTTCCTGCATGATCTCGCGGAGCGCAGCTTCAGCCTCGTCCTTCCCTTTCGGGTTATATTCGTTAATCCATTCATTGATCATAATTGCTCGAGGGTTTTAAGAAGCATCGTCAGACTTGAACTCTTGGGCGCGTCCGGGATCCAGGACCGGATCTCGGAGTGCTGCAATGCGCGCAATTGGTCTACATCGATCCGGAGGTCTTCGATTAGAAAGTCAAGGGTTTGCCGGACACTACGCAGATTGACGCCACTGGTCAGGATGATTTTGTCGCAGACGGCTTTCTCCGGAGATGCCATGAGTACAGCTTGCCGGGGTGTCAGCTGAACGCGCCGGATTCCGAAAGCGTAGTACGGAAGCGCTGCATGCGCATAGCTAAACCGGCCTACAGGCGTCTTATAGCTTTTGGCGCCTTTCAGCGTCACGGAGCTGATTTCGTAAACGCGCTCCGGAATCAAGCCCAAATGTGAAAGCGCCGTTTCCTGTGAGACGTAGGAAGGTCCCCACAGGTGGTTAGCTAATAGAACACCCCTTGGCTGCGGGAGGGGCACTTGGGGCCCAGGCACATAAATGCCACGCTTTACTTGGAGCAATTCTCCTCCTCTTAGCAATTCGTGGATTTTGTCGTTTGGGCGCCGGTAATCTTTTAGCAGTTGCAGCACGACTTGTCGCGTCAGTGGCTCCTCTGCATAGTGTCGCATTGATTCTATAAACTGGAAATCCATTGCCATATTCTATGCATGAAAACGGAAAATGTCCGATTTCGATACATAAATTTAGCAACATTCTGCCAGAATTTGAATAGATAATCGTAATTAATCCGATTATCTAAGGATTATGTAACATAAAGCGCTGGAGTACATCAACGGGAAAAACTGTCCTAACCTATCGCTGGAAATGGGGAAAACTCCAATATGTGATCAGCGGGCACCTGCCACCAAATATGCGCTAATTACCAACAATGCCACAATATTGGAAGCACTTTGAACTGTATTACTTCTTATCGATAATTTGCTGTAACATCTCTACTTTCTCTCGCTCACTTTGCAAAAGGCGTTCGTAAAGTTCAACGATCTTATCGATCGGATTAAATTGGTAGTTTACAATTGAGTTGTTTGAGGAAGTATCAGAATTGTTCTGGATGTTGTTGAAAAGTGCCTCTTCATTGAACTGCCGGATCGCCTCAGGTGTGACACCCAATGCATCTGCGATAGCTTTCAACCGCTCCTCATCAACCATCTCGCTCTGCTCCAAACGAGAAACAGCTTGTTGGGACACTCCTAGAAGCCTAGCGAGAGCATCCTGCTTCATTCCTCTCAGTTCCCTGATACGAACGATTTTTCGTCCAATATGATTAAGTGTTCTCGAGGTCTCCATTGTGTCCATGCCTTTTCGGAGTGTAAATTACAACATATCGCGAGTATTATACAAGCCGGAAGTGACGCGTGAGCAGCGGAACAAAAGGAACTTTAGCACTGGCTAAATTTCTATTATATGGCTGCAATCGTAGCTCTTAAGCCCGAATTGGAAGCAATTCAGGCTTACTGCAGAGAAAAGAACATGCACGTTTTTAATGGAGAACTGCTTTCTTCTGACTTTTCCTACTCCCAATGGGATTGGGAAACTCCCGGTGAATGGCGGCAGTTTATCGACTTTGCAAATGCCTTCAATGTTCAAGTACTACATCTCAGCAAATCTATTTGGGAGTTTGACGATGAAGAGATCGACGAAATGGCCGAAAGCTGTGAAGACGAAGATCTTACTTTAGAACTCATCGAAGAGGCTAAATCCCGGCATGGAGAGCCAGCGTCTCTTGAAATCTCGTTTATCCTGAACAATGTACAATATGTGTACTACCTTGAAACCGATTGGGCGCGGCTCCTCAAGCAACCATACGACGAGCACGAGGACGACGATGAGGAGGCGGCAAGTCAAGAGACTCAAAAAGATGACGAGCAAGAAGTTGAAGAATACTTCACCAAACTCATTTCGTTGCCGGAGTTTAAAGGAACAAAAACCAATGCGGAACGTCATAAGCTTGCGTTAGACCTCTTTCCAAATGTCACTCAGGACACTCGAACTTTAGCTTTTAAAATAGCCATAAAGGCAAACAGGTATCACAAAAAAGAGATACAAGCAATTGAGGAAATTGAAAAAATCACAGAACTCAGAAGGATGAGGACTGAGAATCCGAAACTTACCAAAGTCGCAGCCGAGGCTGCTCTCGGAGTATCAAAGAGAGGTTTTCAACGCCTTTGGCTAATGGCATCGGTTCCTGAGTAATCTTAATTCCGGCAGGATTAAAAAATCTGTCCTATGAAGAGCGATTTGCTATACCCGCAGTCGGAACGACATTAACTAAACCTCTTTACCGCAATGTGGGCAAGTCCCCGTTGACCTTCCAGCTTTCCGAAAAGCCAGAAGCCAATATACCCGCATGAAGGGCAAACATACCTACTCCGAGAATCGAAATAATCGCTGTCAGCGTTTTTCCAAGCATGGTAACCGGGTATACATCGCCATAACCCGCAGTCGTTAATGTGGCCACGCTCCACCACATAGTTTCCGGGATACTTGAGAATTTAGTTGGCTGGGCGTCATGCTCCACAAAATACATGATGCAGGAGGCCACAACAATCAGGAGCAACGTGATGGAAAGACTCAGAATCAACTCCTCTTTCTTCGCCCGGAATACTTGCCGGATCATCCGGAACGCCCCTACATAGCGTCCCAACTTAAAAAACCGGAGCAGCCGGGTAAGCCGGAGCAACCGGATGAACCGAAGGTCATAGCCAATCAAATAAGGCAGGTAAAAGGGCAAAATCGCCAATACGTCTACGATCGCCCCGGAACTTGCCATCCACTTCAACCGTCCGAATAGAGGGTGCCGATAGTTGGGATTTGCCGTAATGGTCCATAACCGGAGCAGGTACTACAATGTGAAAAACGCGACCGAGAACCGCTCAAAGCCATCAAATAAGGCCCGATTCCTTTGATAAAGCGGCTCAACGGTCTCCAGTATGACCGCCACCGTATTGGCAAGAATCAAAGCAATAACAGCCCCATCAACCCACTTTTCGGCCGGATGCTCGGTTTTGCCGGGATCCAGCAGAGCAAATTGCAAACGCCAGTAATATTGACCACCTCGCGCCGGTCGAAGTTGACCACCCTTGGCCGGAGCAAGCTGACCACTTCGCGCCGGACCAAATTGACCACCTTCGCCGGAGCAAACTGACCACCCTTTACTGGGCGTGACTAATCTCTGAGCCGGGCATCTGCGGCAACCACCGGCAGCTGTCACCTTTAGTCAAAAAAAGGGCAGCACTGATGGCCAACCACGCAATACCCATGTCGAAGATCCGGCAGATTTTACGCCTCTACCAACAGGGATGGGGCAAGCAACGCATCGCCCAGCAGTGCGGTGTGGCACGCAACACGCTGAAGAAGCACCTCGCTACCTATGCCGCCACCGGCCTCTCGCCCCAGGCCCTGGAGGGACTCAGCGATCACGAGCTCGAAGCCCTCATCGTAGCCCCGCAGCAAAAACCCACCAACCAGAAGCTCGACCAGCTACTCGCCCTTTTTCCCGTAATCGACAAATAACTGAAGAAAAAAGGTGCTACCCGGCAGGTGCTGTGGGCGCTTTACAAGCAGCAGTACTACCGGTTTGGATAAACATACGGGGACCTCTACTTGCGCGTTCTTCTTCCAGGACTTTAATACGGTCATCGCGTTCCAGGAGTTCGTGGGTAACGCGCTGCATGAGCTCATTGGCGTTATTGAGCAATCCTTGCAATTGGCGGCATTTGGTGACCGCTTCTTTCAATTGTCCTTCGAGGGTGACAATCTTTCTCGTAAAGTCAAAGTCGCTCATTTTGATGTCGGTCAGTTCATCTTCGTAGAAAGGAAGCCTCTGATATCCGAGACTGCCATATGTCCCGATGAATTCGAAGAGGCTCATAAATGGTTCAATATTATGGGCTATCTGCTCAGCTAGTGTGATCGGGATGACTTTAACCCCATATTCGAAGTTTGCAAGATCTTCTTCTGAAAGATGAAAACGGCTCGAATATTCTCTACGCGTTATTTTCTTTGTCGAGCGTGAATATAAAGCGCCTGGCCAAAGCCTTTAAAGTCAAAGACATTGAGCGACGTATCGATCTCGGGAGGATAGTTTTCTGCCATCGCTAATTTTCTTAAGGCAAAGGTCTTAAAGTCCTCTTTGAACTTATTTAAGAAGTTGTGCACAAAGGATGTCTCACGGAATTTGCACAATGAATATTAGGTCGATTGGTACCGAATAAACATTTTCCTATACGATTAGACTACTTTGGCCTGTTCACCTTCTTGATAATCGATGTCCATTCGCGCGACCACCTGACGACCTCACCATCCCGCCAGATCGCATTGAGGCCGGCGACTGCACAGGTTAATTGGATCGTATAAAAGTCTTGGCTTTCGTTAAGCAAATAGCCTGTAAAATTTCCGTTCTGCTTGTGCTGAAAACGATAATGCTCAGGTCGCTCTTGAGAAAGGCTGCGGTTGTTCTTCATATTGGTAGGTGGGCCGCATGAAAGTAGGGCAAGATTGAAAACCATCCTACGAATGGCTTAAAATTCAGTCCTTGACAATCTTCAGCGATCCAACCGCCGAAAGTTGTTTTGAAGCAAAGATTCGATTCCCATCCCTGAATGATGTCTTTGGTAGGTTTAGCGAGAAAGTGAAGCCGAGTCGTTTGAAGCTACTGCCGTCTGGTAAAGTCGTGACCTAACAGCCACAAGCATTGGTTCGTTTTGTTTAGAAACCAATGATAAGATTTTGGCTCTATTACTGGTCCGTTTCGCCGCTAGTTCTAGGTCAATTGCTATCTTCATACCCCATGTTGACCAACGATCTATCAAGCTCTGCTGTAAATCTTGCGGATGTCTACACAGCCTTGTTTCAAGCGATGCCAGGCAATAGCATTCTCGTGCGCAATGATCCGCCCCTATTTACAATTATTGCTGCTACCCCCGACTATCTAAAAAATTCGGGATATGCCGGCAGGCCCTTAGTCGGCATGGGTGTTTTTGAGGCTTTTCCGGCCAATAGCTCCGATCCCAAACACAAAGGAGACCTGCACCTTTTTCAATCGTTTATGCAAGTTGTTGAAACCAACGAAGTGGACATTATGCCCTTGCAGCGATATGACCTGATGCAGTCGGATGGAAGTTTCACTAAAAAGATTTGGCGTGCGAGTAATCGTCCTGTCCTGTCCGTGGAGGGCCAGGTGGCTTACATCATTCATACAGCAGAAGATATCACGACCCAGCTCAGTGAAAGCGAGCAGGATATTCGCGACATGGTGGCCCGTGCGCCGATTGGAATTTGTGTGCTGGATGCGGCCACGCAAATCGGGTTGATCGCCAATGACAGCTTTTTGGAGATTGCCGGCCGGAGCTTGGATGAGATCGTCGGAAATTGGTACTGGGACACTTTTTCTGACGCCCGGCCTTTTTATGAAGAGGCATTGAATCGGGTCATTGAAAACGGCGTCACCTTTCGGGCTACGGAGGTGGAGGTGCCGCTGCGGCGTAACGGGGTTTTGGAAATGGTACCGGTGACTTTTGTCTATGAGCCGCTCAAAAATGCCGTCGGAAAGGTCACAAAGGTCGCTGTATGGGTTGTGGACAACAGCACGCAGGCACAGGCACGAAAGGCGATCTCGGATAGCGAATCCATGTTCCGCACGATGGCGGAGGGCACCCCGGTGCTTATTGCCGTAGCGGACGAGACGGGGAACGCAACCTATTTCAACAAAGCCTGGACTGAACTGACGGGCCGCGCGATGCAGGATTTCCTGCAACGGGGCTGGGCTGACCTGATTCATTCAGAGGACCGCAGCCGTTTCGTAAATGGGTACCTAAAATCCCTGGCGGAAAAAGGCCCATTCAGAGAGGAATTTCGCATGCAGTGCAAGGAGGGCGGATATCGATGGCTGCTGGCCTACGGCACGCCGCGTTTCGACGAGCAAGGTGCGTTTCGCGGGCATATCAGTGCCGGCACAGATATTACCGACCAAAAGCTTTTTCAGCAGCAATTGACGACAGCGCTGGAGCAGGTTCGGCTTTCTAAAGAGGCGGCTGCTCTTGGAACGTTTGATATGGATCTTAAGGTGGGCGGTTTGATATGGGATGAGCGTTGTCGTATCTTATTTGGGATCAGTCACAATAACCCCGTACAGTATGAGACCGATTTTGTGAACGGCCTCCATCCGGATGATCGGGAGCGGATAACGACGGTGATTAACGATTTGCTCAGTGGGACGACACCTGGAGGCGATTATGATGTAGAGTACCGGACAATTGGTGCTGAGGATGGCATTCAACGCTGGGTTCGGGCGAAGGGGAAAGTGTATTTCAATGAGCAGGGTGAGGCGGTGCGCTTTATCGGCTCCGTGCTTGATATCACCGAAAAAATGATGGCTATTCAGGAGATCGAGCGTCTCGTCGAGGCCCGTACACAGGAGCTGGCTGAAGCCTATCAGAAGTTGCAAAGCACCAATAAGGAACTCCAACGATCCAATCAAAGCCTGGAGGAATTCGCTCATGCCGCCTCCCATGATCTGAAGGAACCGGTGCGAAAGATCATCTTTTATACGAACCTGTTGAAAGATCAACTGAAAGATCAATTGCAGGATCGCGAGGTGCAGTCCTTTGCGAGAATCGAAAACGCAACCTTGCGCATGCGCAATTTGATTGACGATTTGCTGCTCTACTCCCACGTCACCGAACGACCACCTGATTTCGACAGCGTGGACCTGAATCAAAAAGTCCGAAATGTCTTAGAAGCTGTTTAGAAATGGCAGTTGTGCAGTAAAATTAGGGAATCGGGTTTGCTGTTTTAGTTGTTGAAATAATGTCCAGTTATGCTCAACAGCGTGTGTCAGCTGACCGATTCCCAGTGGGAGATGGTCCGCAAAATTGTGCCAGATGAACGCCGGCGCAAGTATAGCCTTCGGCTTGTTTTAGAGGCCCTGTTTTTCCTGGTGAAGACGGGCTGCCAGTGGCGGATGCTACCGCCCTGTTTTCCTCCCTGGCAGTTGGTTTACTATTACTTCCGCAAGTGGAAGCGCGATGAGACGCTGCTCCTCTTGCATGACAAGCTCGCAGAATGGGTGCGCATAAAAAAAGGCAAGCGGGCGGAGCCCAGCGCAGCCATCATCGACGCGCAGAGCGTAAAGACCACATCGGTCGCCGGAGAGGCCCGTGGCTTTGACGCCGGCAAGCGGGTCAAAGGCCGGAAGCGGCATATCCTCACCGACACCTTAGGGCTCTTGATCTGTGTGGTGGTGCACTCTGCAGGCCTGCAGGACCGCCTGGCCGCACCGCTTGTGTTGGAGCGGGCGCGCGACCGGCTCCTGAAGGTCATCTTTGCAGACGAAGGCTATATGGGCGTGCTGATCGGTTTTGCTCAGGCCACTTACGGATGGCTGCTCATCATCGTCTCCAAGATCAAAGGCGCCTTCAACCAGCCCAAGCGCTGGATCGTGGAAAGAACCTTCGCCTGGATCTCTAACGACAGAAGAAACTCAAAAGACTATGAGCGCCTCACACAGTCCTCAGAAACAATCATCCATCTCTCCATGATCAAAACCATGCTTAAACAATTCTGATTAACCGTTTCTAAACAGCTTCTTAGAAGACTTGGAGATCAGTATTGCAGAAAAAAACGCGGTGATCAAAGTTGCGGCACTTCCAACGGTGCAAGGCTACAAACGCCAGCTTCAGCAGCTCCTTCAAAACCTGATCGGTAATGCGATCAAGTACAACAAGCCCGGGATTTGCCCCGAAATAGACATTACAGCAAGCCCAGTGTCAGAGAATGGACAAAGCTACTGGGCGCTATCGGTTCATGATAACGGTATTGGGTTTGAACCGAGTCAGTCCGAGAATATATTCAAAATGTTCACCCGGCTGCACCGCGATGAAGGCTATGCCGGAACGGGCGTCGGGCTTACCATCGTGAAAAAGGTCGTAGAAAATCATAAGGGTCTGATCAAGGTAGAAAGTGCACCGGGTCAGGGATCGACGTTTACTGTATTGCTCCCGAGTTAATGGACAATTTTGTAACCCATCGATAGCAAGAAATTGCATTAGTAAGTTATTTGCCGTGCAACAATTCGCTGATCGTTGTGGCTTATGCTTCAAATCAAGAAAAAACCTATTGGAACTTTTCCCTAATTTCACAATCTGCACAGTCATACACTGCTAAATATGCAGATTGTTCAAGTGACGCCCCCTGTTGTCAGGGGGCTTCTTTCTACTGCAAAAACAAGCGTACTGCTCTCAATTCATTGTCGCGATGAATGCCAATTCGCGATGATTTGCTCGATATCTGGCCTGGCCTACTACAGCATATTCCCCTTCTATGGCGAAGTAAGTTTGGTAACGGGATGGCACCGCAACGTTTTTTCCCATTGTACAAGAACGCTTGAAACTAACGTCTCTTACTCTTGAAATGTAACGAGACCATCCTTTCGAGCTGCTTTCTATGGCAGCGATCGCGTGGAGTCATGCTTTCGCCGATGAAAAGGGACCATAGCCCTTTATGTTTCCTTTATACACGTTCGAATACTGTATATTGGTCTGACAACCCTGCTTATGGACCAATTGCTGCTCACAGACGCGCTTAGCGAATTAGAAACGCAATACGCCGCCCATCTCATCGAAGATCCTGATGCACAAATTTTAAATCGGTTATGGCAGCTCATAAAAGACATGCGCCTTGAACTGGCAAAGGACCCGGTAGGCGCCTCAATGGCTGCATGATGGAATGAGGGATGTCAATCATTGCCCCGGCAGAAACGGATAATAACTCTCGACGCTCGCCGGACTTCGTCAAGGCTTGTCGGCTTTTGCATGGCGACGCCTCCAAGTGAGCTGATGGCATCGGCATGAACTGGCGAGACCGTTGTCGTATAGACAACGACCGGGATAGCCGAAAGCGCGAGATCGGCCTGCATATCCTGGAAAACTTCAAGGCCGGTCTTCAATGGCATATTGAAATCGAGAATGACAAGGCAAATCTGATCGACATTCGCCTTGATGAAACTCCAGAAAAGCGAAGGAAGGGTAAAGGTCGTTAACTCATACTCAGCATACTCCGCGAATGTCATAGACATCACCTCCAGATCATCGCGATCGTCGTCAAGATAAACGATATGGGTTCGGTTAGGCATAGCCGCACGCTGCGTCGGCGAATATAAGTTAGTGGTGTATGGAAATTGTCGGCAAAAATATCTGTAGAGACTTCTTCAGTCTAACAGGTTTATTATTACAACAAAAAGGACGCTACCGTTCTACGTATCCGCTTTCTCACAAGGAGAATGGGCGAGCATTTTTTGCGTGACCTGTTGCAAACGCTCTAAATTCGGTGGCTTAGTGAACATGACCGCTCCCCTTTCACGAACCGCCGCTTCGTCGTGTGGGCTGCTCGATGTCGTGAACACAACAACGGGTAATTCTTTCAGATTGTCGTGTTCCCGGATTGCACCCAACGCCTGTAAGCCACTCATCCGGGGCATATTGATGTCAAGGATGACCAGGCAGATATGAGCATCGATCCGCTTCTGAAGAAATTCAAGGAGTTCCATCCCATCGGCAAAAGAAACGAATGTAAAAGCCGGGTATGCCCGAAACATATCCTGCAAAAGCTCTCGGTCGTCAAAATCATCATCCGCATACAGGATATAACGTTGCTCAGTCATAGTTTGGTTGAGGTGAAGCCTTAATTGAGTATAAGCTTTAAGTCTTAAGACAAGGAGCAATTTATTTCGGTTGTACAGATTAAAAAAATATTTATTTTGATTTCACGTCTACGCTTTATGGTTATAACGTTATAGAAGGGCTTGGACCAAGAGGTGATCTTTCTAGCCCAACGATGGAAGTCCGGGGTATCGTACTGATATTTACAACAATTGCGCTCGAATGACGAAAAAGGTGACGACCCTCGCTCAATATTTAGAACTCTCCGAACAAGAGAAACTCCAGCTGCTTCATCAAGACGCTGTTTTCGTGGGCAAACGGATTGTTTCAGGGCAAAATGCTATTCTCTTTCAACTCTACGGCTTCTACGTCGAAGTCGTTTATCAATCCTATCGCAGAGAGATTGCGTCACTGACAGCGTCCGACAGCGCGGATTTTCTGCAGCCATATATTGGTCAAATCTTCGTACGAGGTCTCGATCATGATAAAGCGGAGGAAGGGGAATAACCTTTGTTACCCCTGCGAAGCATTAAGCGTTTTTACTTATGTTTGTGACGTATCAATACACGGTTTCCAAACATTGCATTAAATGCCGAAGAAGAAAATGACGGTCACTGATGGCCAGGTTGTGCGGACGTTCTTAATCATTGCCTTGATCGCCTTTCTTCTTAGTCCCTGCCGATGGCTAAAGACAAATACCGGCGCGATGACAGGCGTACAATTCTCTACGGGGCTATTTCGCTGGTTGTAGTGGCAATCATCATTTTATGGTTTTTGTTGTCGTCTTAACTTATTCAAGGATAAGACAGTGTTTGAACGGGACTTGTGCATATTTTTATTGCGTACACTCAACAGCTTATGACCAAGCCTCTTCCAACCAAAAGCCTCGTTCTATATGCGGATGACGACCTGGACGATCATGAATTGATCCGGGACGCTTTCAGCCGTTACGAGCATGTGATAGAATTGGTCTCCTTTCGGGACGGACAGCAGCTACTCGACTTCCTTCAAGATCTTGACAGGGAAAGAAAACCCTGTCTGGTGATCATCGACATCAATATGCCCAAACTTGACGGCAAGCAAACGCTACGGGCAATACGCAACATGGCCGACTATGAAGATCTGCCAGTCGTGCTGTTTTCGACCTCCACCATGCCTAAAGACGCGGAATACGCCAGACGCTATCATGCAACCTTTCAGACTAAGCCGATTCACACGGGCCAAATCGATCCCCTAATCGAAAAAATGCTGGAGCACTGCGCGGACGAATTAAAAAACCGCCTCGATCAGAACCGGAAACGGGGTTAACCCACCTATTTCCGCAACTCGCTTAAAAAGTATAAATCTCGATATGCGACATCCTCTCTTATACACGTTTATGGGATTTCATTTGAATGCGCTTGTTGACCAAGGCGAGCATTTAGATTATGGTGAAACCACATTGTTCATCGATAATCGAAGGGTCATTCCGTGGTTGCATGAAAAGTTTCCAGGCGAACTCGATCTCAGTCTCTTTTCTCCTGACGAATTAGACAGGGCAGAACGCTACTTTGAAAGCATGGCGAATGCCGTGGATGCCGAGCGCAAATTTGGCGTGAAGAAAAACGGTCTTTGTTTGCTCATCGCATATTGCTTGGAAGCCGCGCAACGCGAAGAAAAACAACTGTATTAAATTAGGGATTTATATACCAAATTACCCCATTTGAATATAGCTAACTTATTGATTGATAACAGCGTTTCTTCTGAATAGAACGACTGCGTTGTGAATGTGGCTGTAGGAATGAATTGAGACACCTATTGCTAATTGTCACTACCTGCCACCATAAAAGAGCGATTTGAAGGCGTGAACATAGGTCGTAATTCCAAAGTACGATAAGGGGCCTAAGGTATTAGCCACCTGGGGTTCCCTTCAACGTTTGCACTCGGGCGATGATCTCGTTCATGGCCACGTTTGCAAAATATTGCAGCATCCTTATGTCTTCCTCCGAAAAGTCCCGGGTTCCTTTGTCGACTACGCAAACGGTTCCAATCGACTCGCCGGTGGGTGATATAATAGGCGCCCCTGCATAAAACCTTAGTCCGAACTCCCCCCGAACGAGCGGGTTCGCGAGCAAGCAAGGCCCCTCAAGAGCATCGGGGAACACAATCGGCTGATCACCTAAAACGGCGAGGGAACATAGGCTGACGCCACGCGGCGCCGATTTGGTACCCTCCATCCCCTTATTGCCTATAAATTCTACCTCTTCGGATTTGACAAGTGACACCAAGGCAATAGGCATATCAAAGGTCTTAGCTACAATCTGAGCCAGATTATTGAAATAACCTTGCGGTACTTTTTCCAAAAGGTTGTGGTTGCTAAGAACATCAATACGTGCTCTCTCATTTTCGGGAATGATATTTTTGCCAAAGCTGTTATCCATGCGCAATAGTTGACCTGCGAAAATACTTTACGCCCGATACAATTCCTGCACTGCTTTGTCAAGAAGGGAGCGAAATCCATTCCGATATTGGGTGCAAGGGCGTCACGCAACACCCTCGCCAAAAAGAGCCCTTCCCATCAAATGAGTTTCGACAACGTTGCAATTGACAACTTAGACGAATTCAGCTGTTGTCAATTCCGAGTAATGAATCACGTGAATGTCAGGATTGTTTTGCGAACCTTTGGCGCAGACGATTACCGCATCACCACCGACTGACCCAATATTCTCACGGAAAAAGTATTCTCTGTTCAATTTTTGATTCGGACACAGGTAGGTAATAATTAGGTCGGGCATTTTCTGCCTCACTGCGTTGTGCAACGATTTCGGAGAAACATTCGTACCCAAGTAGTAGTTCCTGATTCCCTTCTGCTTGAAGCGGTAGCAAGTGTATAGTAACATTAAGTCGTAATGCTCACCTTTCTGTAAGAACAGAAGCGCAGATTTTGCATCGGCGCCGGGACCAGGAAGACTTTCGATTCCTAATATAATAATCGGCAAATGAAGCACGGCTTAGCCCAGCAGGCCCAAAGCCTTCCTGGGCACCGGATATTACAAGTAATATGCAGGTAGTGGTTGAAAAGCTTCAGAGCTACGGTGCGCCACCGATCGAGACGCTCACCCCTCAGGATGCACGCAAGCAACCCACGCCTACCAACGCGGTGATGGATGTTATGAAAGAGAACGGAATCATGATGCCAGCGCCGATGGTAGATAAATCTGACCGTACTATAAGCGTCAACGGCGCTGATCTGCCGATCCGTTTATACACTCCCCGCAACGGCAATGCCGCTAACCCCATGATCGTCTATTATCACGGTGGTGGCTGGGTGATTGCCAATCTGGACACATATGATCCGTCAGCACAGGCCCTGGCGGAGAAGACCGGTTCAGTGGTCGTTTCCGTGCAGTACCGGCAAGGACCTGAGCATAAGTTCCCGACAGCACATAACGATGCTTTTGCCGCGTACCAGTGGGTGCATCAGAACGCAGCATCTTTGAAAGGCAATCCTGACCGGATTGCGGTTGCCGGCGAAAGCGCAGGGGGCAACCTTGCTTGTAATGTCAGTATCATGGCCCGCGACAATGGAATCAAGTTGCCGGTAGCACAATTGCTTGTGTACCCAGTCGCTAACAACGACATGAATAATGGCTCCTATACGCGCTATTCCAATGCAAAGCCACTCAACAAACCCATGATGGAGTGGTTTGCCAAGCATTACTTAAATAACATGCAGGAAGCGGCTGACCCGCGCATATCGCTTGTAAATGCCAACCTGAAAGGTCTTCCGCCAACAATCGTTATTACGGCACAGATCGACCCGCTGCACGATGAGGGAAAAATGTTGATGGAGCGCCTTAAGCAAGCTGGTGTAACAACCGACTATGAGGACTTCAAAGGAGTCACCCATGAGTTCTTTGGTATGGCTACATTGCTGCCGCAGGCGGCTGAGGCACAGCGCGAAGCAGCAGAGTTTCTTAATAAGCGTTTAAAATAGTGATGGTGGGTCTTCACTTTTGGTTAAGAGGCCTCCGTTTCGACGGGGGCTTTTTTGTGCAAGGGGCGAGGCGACAGGTCCGCTTAGTAACCATTGCTTGTCGAATTTGCAGTATATCGGTAGTTGTATATGATGTATTTATCCGAATAACCCCAGCTCTCAGAAAGAATACTTTGCCAAATCAAGAGTCAACGGGAATACCTGTTGATCGAACTATATCCCTACTTTTGAGTATTGCTGCCGTACTTATTCCTTGCCAAATACAGTTGACTAAATGCTACAACCCCTGTTTTAACAGGGGTTATGCTGTTGGATCGGAATCAATGGGCAGGTTTTTGCACTCTCACGCAGACGTCTTCCAATCTGGAACGCGAAAGTCGCCTGTCTTCCATACCTTCCCGAACTATAGTACCCTTAAACGCTTGACCATGACCCCTTTCTCCGCGAAAATACCTGTAGCTGGTATTCCGCTTAACTTCCAGTTTCGTCCATTCCTCGCAGGAAGAATGCAACGCTATTATGTTTCTGTGAACGATCAAAAAGAGCAAACATATCTTTTCCACATGGAGCGGAGCTCATCGGGAGGAGCCTGGAAGATTGTCGATGCGCCTGTCGTACCGCTCTGGATTCACGACGTGGAAGCCCAATTGACTATCGCCATCGCACACCACGAAGGTCAGGCCGGACAGGCCGCTTGGTGATTTCCACAATCCAATCAATTTCACGTCTGTTCCTGATGTGCTAAATACTTGGAAAAAGTATGTCTGAGGCGCATACAGGCCTTTTACGGCCTTTGCGGGTTAGACTGGGAGAGGCAGACCCTACACTTTCCAAGCACTCAGATTATCGCGGATTTGATTATACTTCAGCATATCGAGGTAGATTCGCGTACACATACCTTAACAGTAAAACTCGGCAAGCAGGACGTGAGGTTACTACCATAGAGTTTGAAGCACATATCTTTGCCTCCTCTTTTTCTGAATACTCTCTGGAGAAGTAACCCATTTCAGACACGCCTACCAGAAAAAAGGTGCGCACCCGGCTTTTCTGACCCAAAATAGTTGCATCCAAATAGAACAAGCTTTACCTTTCTAATTCAATTATGTCGCAAGCTAAACTTGTTCTTTACGCAGATGACGATGAGGACGACCGTTTCTGCCTTCAAGAAGCCTGGCTCTCGCATACCGGCTACGAGCTCAGGCTGTTCGAATCGGGAGTGGAACTTATTACTTTCTTGGGGACGAACCCATCGCCAGACGTCTGTTTCATTATTTTGGACCAAAACATGCCTCAGTTCACGGGCATCGAGTCTCTGGAGCGGATTCGTCAGATGAAAGCGTTCGAGCATACTCCCGTTGTCCTTTACTCCACAAACGTCCAAGCCGGGAACTTTACGCAGGCACAATCCACCCTCAAAGTCCATTTAGTGCAAAAGCCCAATTCAATGGCAGAAATAAATGCTGTTGCTGATAGGATCATTAAGCTTTGTGGCTCATAACTCGGGTTTATGAATATGCTTGGCGTTGAAAAGACTGCAAGAGACGTAGCGCGATGAGAGCCCCCGCTACTATATTTTGTAGAAACTTGAGTTACATGACCAGCAATTGGCAAACTGCAGCCGGCGTTCTTTCTTTTACAGTATTTAGGTTTGATCATGCCTCTTTCTAAAGGCGCGCTGTAATAGGATCGGGTAAGTATCCCTCATCAAAAAGTATTCGTTTCCACGCTACAAATAAAACAAGGAACGGCACTCTGTCTCGTTCTTAGTGCAAACATTCCATAAAATAGGAAAATAGAAGCAAGAATATTTCCTTCTTTGACTGTTTAATTTTAGTTCCTTAATGTTTAGAAACTACACATAAGCGATTGAGCTACATCAAAATTGGTATAGCTGCTTAGAAACTTTCATCAACATTATCATGGAGATAGTGCCGTCAATTGAGCTAAATGTCTTGTTTTTCTAAAAGCCCCATTTTGAAAATACTATCTTGGTAGTCTAAATCAGCTCTATGAGTGTTGCTGAGGCTTGGGAGCAATTAAGTATTCTGGAAAACCAGTATGCCGATTTACTAATCAACGAAGCCTCAATGCGGGAGCTCAATGACCTGTGGAATGAAATCGCCCGCCTTCGCGCTTTTGTAGAGCAATGAGCGCTAAGGCACATTTTTAGAGTCGATTCGGTGAAGCAAACTCTTTTTCATCTATTGCACCTCTGTCCAGTTTTTCCATCAAGTTTGATTCAATTCTGGTTAAGATCCCGCCGCCAAGGCCTTTTTACTCAAAAGCTTTTTATCTCGCTTCTTTAAGGGCAACTGAACAGTTCGGTGATTTTCTCTATGAACAATCGTGCTTCTGTGTGATTATTTGGCTTTTGAAAAAACCACCCGTGCAGATTCAATGGCATGCGCCGGCCTCCTAAATTCTCATTTGTTGAATAGATAATGGCGGGAGTGATTTTATACGAAGGTCTCTTGCGGATCTCAAGCAGGGTCTCCACTCCGTCCATCATCGGCATATCCTTGTCCAGTATCACACCGCAAATTTGTCCTGGCATGTTATGGCCGAGGTAGAAGAGAAGTTCCTGACCGCTTCGAAAAGTGATCAGCTCATAGTCATTGATGGATTCGAAAATAACCGCCAGCAAGTATCTTGCTTCTGCACTGTGATCGGCACATAGTATCAGTTTTGGCGGGGTCATCTTTCCGCTACAATGTAGGTCTTCTGTTGCATTTCGATGAAACCAATTGCAGCCGCAAGTCTCAAAGTCCGTCTGTGAGTTAGCCGCATTTAATCTCAGCCCGTATAATCAAATAGAACTTAGTAGCCCTATAGCCCGAACCGGTGTGCGAAAAGAAAATAAAAGCACACCAATAATGTTAGAACAATTAAAATAAGTGCAAACACGTACACTGGCTGGTTAGGCGACCGTCGGTACTTATCCTTAGGCATAGCGCAAAGATGGTGTATTTAGGACACAATAATTTGTAGAAGTATTAAATTTAGGATCTAAACAAAAAACTTGTGGAGAAAGTGGAGTTGATAGCGCGATTGAGCACTTTAGAGACGGCATACGCCGAACTGCTTACTGATAACGCAAACGTGCGGCTACTGAGCGACCTGTGGCAAGAGATCGTGGATCTGCGGGCGTCGGTTGCCATTTAAGCTATAGTTTGGAGCCTGGGTCCTGCGTGCCAAGAATCTCACCAAACTGCTCCCGGTATTTCTTCATTTTTTGCAATAGTGCGACTATCCTTGAGTTAAGTTCTTTCAGTTGAGACAATGAACGCTTGCTGCGCACCCCGTCAGCAAACTGGCGCGAAAGGTCCGCGAGTTCCGCATTCATCTCAATCCACTCCGGCATCAACTTCATACTCTATTTGATTGCATTTAAAACGAGTCATTCGGTTCATCTCCCAACGCACCCCGGTCAAAAAGCAAAGAAAGCCGCCCGGTTGCCCGGATTCGGCTTTCATATAGGGGTAAGCTTGGGAATACGGTATGTTTTTCTAAGGCCTCTAAAAGTATGAAAAATAGAGCACGGTTATGTTCTACCGTTACAAAAGAATCCAGGTTGCTAATGTTTTAAGTGTGCGCGAAAGCCCGGGTGTGAAACAATCGACTCCGCACAATGCACTAATATATAGGATACCGCATCGGCTACTCCCTCAAAATGCTTGTTGGCGTCGGCGCTATCCCACAACGCGCCCATATACCTGTCAGGGTGCAGGCAGGTCAGCATCATCTCGTGACCATCCACCCGAATATTTAGGCATAACCGCCATCCATTGGCCTCTTCCTTTTTTGTCAAACTTAAAAGAAAGACTTTTGCTTTTTCAATGGGCAAGCTCAGGTCTACAACGTCCCTTAGTCCTTGCGGGTCTATCAATCCACTGAACCCCCCGTACTATGACGATCTCATTCTTCAGAGCCATAAGTTGTGGCTCTAATTTAGGAGAACCGATACAAAAGTGCAAATCGGAAAAGGACTGTCAAAAAAGCCCCACCAGTAATGGCAGGGCGTATTATTCGTATGAACCAATCGACCTGCGTCGATGGTACAAGTGCAATGTACGTCGGCCAAGACAATTTATTGAAACTGCTTGTCGACGGATGCGACTATTCTACAACTTATCGCAGTTGGCGAGAGATTGTTGATTTGCAAACTCTGGCTACACTGTAAACTTAAGACACGGTTCTGATCACTTTTAGGATTTACTGTAGTCTTGTATATAACTCCCTAAATTTAAACGACTGTAATAGCGCATAACGGACAGGGCTTTGCGCTGCCGCCGCAGTAATGAAGTTAGTGCTTTCGGACATTTATAGCACTTTAGGAAGCGGTGCAGCGGCGAGTAGCGCAATAGCCCATGTTATGCGCCGCCGGACTTTAGGATGGAAGAACCAGCTAATCGGTCAAAAGGAATGGTCCCGTCACGACTGCCGCTATGGAGCTGTGCCCCAGCCGCCCGCTCTGTTAGCGCGGCCTCGTCCGGCTGCGACGAAGCCCTTTCGCAAGCTATCGCGTCCCGGTCACGACAAACTACTCTTGCGATGAGGCCGCGCGAAGCCGTTATGGAAGCTATCGACAAAGTATTCAGCTAAACGCTCAATGCGAAGCGGAAAGCGGGCGGCGCCAAACTTACGTCGAAGCTGCCTACGAAGCAGTCGGCGCGATAGTCGAACTGAGGAAATGATCCGAAAAACCGAAGCTACTTTAGTGAGGCTGGCCAAACTTCCTCTCAAGGAAGGCAGGTGGCGCATAACGACCAGGGCTTTGCGCTGGCCCCATGAATTTAGGAAAAGATTTGAACTGAAGCGACCGGGGCTAGCGCAACAGCCCATGTTAGCGGCAGGCCGGCCCAAGTGTAGGATTGAGTCGTACCCACAGGTCATTTAGTAGCACTTTGCCTCCCTGCTTGTAAAGAAAGTAGTCGAGTTCTTTTAGCACTTTATCTGGGACGCTCTTCCCACCCTTTGACTCGAGCACATTCCCATCAAAGTCGACCTTGCAAAAAATACCGTCACCTGGATGATCGAAATGGAAATGAGGCTTACCGTCAATGAGATGGTCATTTGAATAAACGTTAAACTTGAACCCGAACCGAAGTTTCCATTGGCCTACCTGCTGGAAGGAATCCCAACGATAACCCTGTTCCAATTTCTCGTGGGTTAGCCCTTTCGAAATCTGAAAGAGCAAGCTGTCGAACATTAGTTCTATTCTCTCAAGTTCTTCCATAGAGGACTGCAGGCTTGCCGCTAACGACCAGGGCTTTGCGCTGGGCGAAGTGCTTTAGGAAAGATATTAACTATAAACGACCGAGCCTAGCGCAATAGCCCATGTTGGCCGCAGCCGGCCTTTAAGACACAGAAACCACCAGATCGATCAGAGTGGCTCGTGCTTTCACGCTCCGAGCTACGAAGATTTAGCCAAGCCGCCATTTCCTGACCCGCAGCTGCGCCGGCGTCGCGAAGCAAATCCGGAAGCCGTCCCCGCATTGGTGCCGCGAACTAAATGCGAACAAGGCCGCGCAGCCGTCGTAGAAGTTGGCAGCAAAGTCTTTCGCAGAAACAATCGAAGAAGTCGGGTGGTGGCGTCTCGGTTCGTCGAACTTGTCTACGAAGCTGGCGGCCGAAAAGTAGAACTTTAGGAATGGTGCGAAAAGCAGCGTTATGATCGCGGAGCATGAACTCTCGGCCACTTCAGACTGGAGGTTGCGGCCAACGACCAGGGCTTTGCGCTGTGGCCTAAAGTTAGGAAATGATTTTAGTTCGAACGACCGGCCATAGCGCAATAGCCCATGTTAGCGGCTGTTTGTTTTGTCCCCGGAGTCTGGCCCTGATGCATGTATGTATTATATTATATCCAAACCGCCAACTTTGTCAAGTCCCACCGAGCGGTTTCCAACGCCCTTTTCTAAAATAAACATTTTGAAATCTAGGAGAGTAAAACACCAAATAGAAGCTCCAAGCAGTACGATAGATTGTCGGGTTCCTTGCCAAAACATGATGCGTTGGCGCTTCCATCTGTATTTTCAATCGATCCGAGTTATAAGGTCTTACTGTCGTAATGGTACCACGAAAGGTTTTTACTACGCTCCCTCCTTCCAACACATAGAAGTAAAGAGAATCATTCTCCTTGATTTCTAGCTTAAACTTTTCATACTGCCAGTCTGCTTGTTTGCCTGGAAAATAATTGCGATCTATGACGTATTCTCCGTAAAAATCTTCCTTCTCAAGCTCCTTTTTTGCTGAAACTATCCGAAAAATAATACTAATAAATAAAACCGCTAAAACACTGAGCCAAAAGCCAACCACCACCTTCCTATATGGCCGGCCTCTTGAAACTCCTAATGATATTACTACGACTGCAGCCAGCGGGAATAATATTAAAAGAAGAAACAAACCTCCCATTTTTACACTTTAAACGACGTCTGGAACAAAACAAATAGCCGCTAACGACCAGGGCTTTGCGCTGTGGCCGGGAATAAAATTACGAACTATAACGAATGTCGAGAGGCCATAGCGCAACAGCCCATGTTGGGCGCAGGCGGGCTAGTTGGAAGAGTCGCGTCCTCCTAGAAACAAAAGTGCCTTCCGTGAATTTCATGGTTGAGAACAAAATTAGCTCCTACCATTCAATCGCTATTGTTACCAGTTGCGAAATCAGATCTCTGGATTCGCCGAAATGCGCGGGCAGTTTTCTTAGTCTCCGACTTTCTTGCCCACTGAGACAACTCTGAATATGGGTCTGTCGCTTGTTCGTCGAGCTCTTTCTTAGAGAGCCCTTGGAAATTTCGTTTGGCAATATGTATACTTCTTGACATAAGATATGGTGGTATGGAAAAGCAAATGTTATGCGCAGGCGAAGCTATTTGTGGGATTAAGCATATGTGAACTTATTTGTCCCCTTCCATAGTGGGCCCATCGTTGGAAGCTTCATCATCTAGCGACCCGAATAGATTAGCTTGATACTCTTCGAGCGATCCAAATTCCGTTGTTGCGATGATCATTAGTTCCTTCGCTTCAATTAAGGAAAGCTCTGGAAAGTGCTGACGAAGCAAATAGATGACTTCCAAGGGCCCATTAGTCTGCGCCAATTCTTTTGCAACGTCCTTCACCGCACGCCCGTTCCTGTCACGTAAAAACAAATGGCTACCCATAGCTTCGAATTAGATGAATGCAGCTTGCGCCCAACGACCAGGGCTTGACGCTGTGGCCAAGAACGAATCTACGAACTATAACGAATGATCGCAGGCCATAGCGGCACAGCCCCTGTTGGGCGCACGGCCGTTTATCGGACGCAGCCTGTCCCCGACTTCGTGCTTTAGGAAATATCGCTGAGCCAGAACTCGATCGATGGTGTACGCCAGGCCACCTTAGGCCCGTGCACCTACAGGCTGACCGAAATCCTAAAGCGGAGTAGACTTGGTTCTTTAGGACACCAAAAGCGGCCGGCCCTTAAAGTAACGAGCTCAATTGGAGTCGTCGCTACGATCGTCGAACTGTAGGAAAAGATGAAAAACACAAAAGCGCGAAGCGAACGAAAAATATCCAGACTAGAGGACTGCAGGCTTGCGCCCAACATACCAGGGCTTTGCGCTGGCCGGTCTGCTTTCGTGAAGATATTTATTATAAACGACCGAGGCTAGCGCAATAGCCCGTGTTATGCGCTGTTGTCCGGCCGGAAGCAGCCACCAGCATCAGGAGTAGCGAAGAGCCATTGCGTCAAGACAAGGCTTTACGCAGTGGCTCTTCGCGGTCGGCTGGGAAGCGGACCCGTTGATCTTTCAGGACTGTAGTTTGCACCGTGCAGCTGCGGTGAAAAAAGCAGGATTTCCGGGAATAATCCCAGTCCCCCACCCCGGCCCATGTGACGAAGAGTCCCGAACTTCGCTACCGCGGGCGCGGCTCCGCTACTGAAGCAAAGCTTCGACGCTCGCCGCCGCCCGCGGTTAGCTCCTTTTACGATTCGATGGTTCCTGGTGGATCTACCCGCTTTCGGAGGGTAGCAGCAAGCGGGGAAAACGGTCTCCCAGCCGAACTCCTGATGCGGCGGAACTATAGGACAGCCACAGACCGGCCGGCAATAGCGCTATAACGGACAGGGCTTGACGCTGTGGCCAAAACGAATCTACGAACTATAACGCAAGCTCGCAGGCCATAGCGGCACAGCCCCTGTTGGGCGCTGGCCGTTTATCGGACGCAGACTATCCCCGACGTCCCGCTTTAGGAAATGATGCTGAAACCCAGCTAATAGAACAGGTACGCAAGGCCGCCTTAAGCCGTAGCACTTTCTCGCTGACCCAAAACTTGAAGCAGCAGAGACCAGCTCTTTAGGACACCAAAGGCGGCCGGCCTTTAAAGTAACGAGCTCAATTGGAGTCGCCGCTACGATCGTTGAACTGTAGGGAAAGATGAAAAACACAAAAAGCGCGAAGCGAACGCAAAATATCCGGCCTGAGGACTGCAGGCTTGCGCCCAACGACCAGGGCTTTGCGCTGTGGCCGAGAATGAATTTACAACCTTTTGGACTGATCGGAGGCCATAGCGCAACAGCCCATGTTACACGCCGGCCGGTCACTTAAAGAGCGAGTCTCCATCGAAGACTGTTTCAAAGTTCGACTAGATAGTATTTGTAATCTTTATCGGCGGGCTGTGTGTTTGAGTAAACTTTTACGGCAACCGTACTGTCGTCAACCCATGTCACATCTGCCATTGACCACTTTCTAGAGAAAACTTTTGAAGCTGGCTTTACTCCGTCGAGTCCTTGCTCAATCTTTATCGTGAACGAATATAGTTCTGACCTATGGTCATAGAAATCTCCATAACTGGGCATGTCATACGAGGAAAATACTATCAGTCTTTTACAATCCGGAGAAGGTAAAAGATTTATAATACCTTGATCGAAATTTGAGGGCAAGAACAATTTTTTATTTGTCGCAGGCTCGGCTAGATATGTTTCGCAAATTTCATTGCAGTTACTGATAATGTACAAGTTAGATCCGACGTCCATCTGAGCACTATTGAAAGCACATTTAGAGCGATAGTTTGCCTTATACCTTTGAAAATCATTTTCGCTGATAGCACCCTTTATCGGAATGCCAAAAAAAGAGGCGTCGTCGAATGAAAGCAAAGAGTCGCTGTAGATACGGCGCTCTTTATTACTCCTTGTGACGGTATCGGAAACAACGTGCTTGCTGCCGTCGGATGAGTCGGATTGACCGCAGCCAATCAGCGACAACGTAAGAAGTAATATGTAACCTATTCGTATCAAAGTAGGAAGAAGCCCCATCGCACTTTACTTTCGGACTGTAGGCTGGCGTGTAACACTTAAATATCCGCAATTCCGCCCGTCTGGCAAAATCAGCACTACTTTCCTAACTACCTCGGTTTCAACAAAAACCCTTTGCGTTTTTCTTATAGGGCAACATGATTGCGCATAATAAAACCGATTCCGACTATTTGAGAAACGCGGATGCAAGGCATTGCGTTTCTTTTGTTGCCACGTTATTATAGATTCAGATCCAAGTCGTCGAGCGGGCTTCGGACCATGTTCGGGCCTTTTTTGGCCACATGGGTATACCGCACGGTTGTCTTTAGGTCATAGTGCCCCAGCAGGTCCTGGATATAGCGGATGTCGGTGCCGCTCTCGAGTAAGTGCGTCGCAAAGCTGTGCCGGAAGAGGTGAATGCTCCCTTTTTTAGTGATGCCCGCCGCTTGCTTCGCCGCCTTCAGCACTTCCTGCGCACTCCTTGCGCTATAAGGACCGCCGTTCTCGCCCTCAAAAAGATAGACCTTCGGGCGGTACTCACGGAAATACTGCCGCAGGACTTCCAGGAGCTTATCGCTCAGCGCCACCATCCGGTCCTTCTTTCCCTTGCCATGATGGATATGAATCATCATCCGCTTGGAATCGATATCTACGATCTTCAGGTTTACGAGCTCGCTGACCCGCAACCCGGCACTATAGGCAGTCATGAGCAGCGTGCGGTGGTTCAGGTTCTTCACTCCCTGGATAATAGACTGCACCTCCGACTTGGCCAGCACGGCGGGCAGCGTCATCGGCTTTTTTGGCCGTGGCAGGTCATAAAATTCCCGCTCCCGGCCCTCCACCTGCTCAAAAAAGAACTTAAGCGTGTTGATCGCCGTGTGCAGGTGCGCCTCGGAATACTGCTTTTCCTGCAAGAGCAGCAACAGGTAGCTATGTACCAGCTCCCGGGTCATGCCCGCTACGGGTGTTGCCCCCAGAATACGGAGCAGGTAGTGGAACTCGCTGCAATACGTACGCTGCGTGCTCGGACTGTAGCCCCGGAGCTGAAGCAGGTTCCGGAAGCGGTTGAACGCTTCGAGGTTTTCCTCGGAAAGCGGCCGGGACTGCAACTCCCCGGCCTGCCGTTTAGGGCGCTCTACTACGCCGGATACCGCTAGAACCGCTTTACGCTCCTCAAGGTAGCTGCGCAGCACGGTGATATCGAGGTGCACATAGGGCGCCAGCGCCCGCCTGATGATATCGTAGTGCAGTTGACTCAGGGGCAGGTACCAGCAACCCCGTGTCCGGCTCCAGGCGGCATCCCTCAGCCCCCGGATTAGCGCCTCCAGGTCTCTGCGCTCCCGCGGCACCGGCACGCCGATCCGCTCCTTGCCCCGGTGAAAAAAGGCGGTCAGGGTGATGTGTATCTTTTCCATACACCTCAAAGTTCCACCTCCACTTGGCCATGGCCATGGTGTTGCACCACCTGCTTAACTGCTTTTTTCTGCCAAAGCACTGTGGGATTCCCATCAAACTTTCCAAAAAAACGGGTTCTCTCCGCACATCATATTGCAAAACTGAGTTCGCGAATTAAACATACCAATGCCTGGAAATACACTATCAACTGATCCTTTTCATTGAAAGAAACATTTACTTTTGGCTTAGTAACATATTAGCCGCGTTACGCTATCTGCTCCCGAACGACCAAATCAAAGGCAGAACTACACAGAATACCGGCAGCGTTGGCCACCCGAAAGGCGTGGAGCGTCCTTATTCTGTGTATAGGCCTTGGTCGGCCTGGGAGCGGGTAAGTGTATGTCTCCACGCTGTTCATTTAAACACTCTTCCCCGGGGGCAGGAAGAATCCCAAACGACCAAACTATGTTCTTTCAAAAAAGCCATCTGGCAGCCCCCGCCTCTTTTGCCGCACTCCTTTTCCTCTTCGCTTGCTCGAAAAAAGGCAGTGACAACTCCCCTGATCCTATCGCTTCTTTTACTTATTCCGCTATCGCAAGTAACCTGCATGCCCCTGCGACACTCAAGTTCTCAAATTCGAGTACTAACGCCAACGACTATTACTGGACATTCGGAGACGGTGGCACCTCTGGAACGCGGGAGCCGCAGCACCGTTATGCCGCTGCAGGAACCTATACGGTACGGCTCGCTGCCGGATCCGGTTCAAAATCTCATAGCGCCATCCAAAGCATTACGATACTGCCGGCCCATACTGCAGTCAAGATCATCGGGTTAAAGGTGACTTCCGTTCAAAGTCAGACCAGCACCTTTACCGGGTATTTCAAGATCACCAGCGCGGCAGGCACAACACTTTGGCAGTCGGCAAACACCTCAATCAACCCGGCTTCAGTGCCACTGTCTTACAATATTGCTGGTCCGGCACTAAACAATTTGTCTGCTACCTATAATATAGAACTTTGGAAGACGGGAACGTTTTCAGACAGCAAACTATACTTCACCTCCTTTATTCCGTCCCTGTATAATAATGGCACCGAAGAATCCGACTCCTACCCCACGACTTTCAGTGGGTCGAACGGACTTAGATTCACTGTACAATGGCAATAAAAAATTGAGCAACAGAGGCGATTCAAATATGAATCGCCTCTTCTTTTCCAAACTATGCGGCATCAAATTAGAAGTAAGGCCATGTTCGAGACTTCGCTGGCAAGGTGCCAGAAGTAGAAAAATGGCCCCACTTCAAGCTCAAGGAATATTTACTACAAAATGCAAATTTGATGTACCCTGAGAAATTCATTGAAGAACTAGACCAAAAAATTGAAAAAGTGCTCCGCGGACTAACCGCCACGCGACCGGAACAGCGAGAGATCACCTCAATTCTAAAATCGACCCTTGAAATTCTATACCAGACAAGAGCCAATCATCTGGAGCTAAACAGGCTTATCCGGAATTTGGATCGAATGAACTAAATTTTGCCGCGGGACAAATCGAATGGATTTTAAGGTCGCCTCGTTCATTATAAAGTAATAAAGCGGCGTAATCCAGTAAAAGCCCTCAATGGGCGCACACTCCAACACAAATTCACCCACAAAAAGCAACCCGTTCGCAATTGGAAACTCGCCATTGTATCCAAATTGTAAGTTCAGCGTCGATGCATCAACCATACACCTCCTTCTAAAGCCGCCTCGCCAATCGGCTGAATCAAAAGCTGTCGTAAGCGCCGTATTGTGCCTCTCAAAACGTTCGCGTACTTCCAGAACTACTTTTTCCTGAAAACTCATGATCCACTTATCCCAAAGATCAAGTTGTAATCTGAGCTTATCTATCGAGTTGCTTTCAAATACAACTTTTCGGTCCTGTGTTACAGAGATCATATTTTGCTCCCGGCGCGATTGTCGGTAAAGAGAGCCATGCCGGTCGCAGCAATATCTTGCTGTTCTTCTATTTGATTCGAAAGAGCGGTCACAAAAAAGACAAGTCTTCTTATAGTTCTTTGCGGTTTTCATGGTAGGCTAGTTTTGTACTTTATAGCCGTATCTACCCGTATATACGGGTAGATACGGCTATAAAGTATTATTTTACGTATTTGTAAATTTAAGTGCTATTTTTACAAAGACGTAATTTAGAAACGGACTTTTTATTTATGCAACAAGGAAAGAAAGATCCAATTTTTGATGTGGCCGAAGAGGACCACTTGACATTCTGTTCACTGCTCTATCAAAAGGATTATTCTTCGGAGGCATTGAATTTTATCGACAACCATGCGAGGATCTTGAATTACTGGAAAGAAGGTGAACACAGTTTGCTCCCTGATCAAGACGATGAAAAGGGACGGCGCAAATTTTCGTTCATAGATCTTGTATGGCTTGGTATGGTGAAGGAACTCCGAGACTTAGGTATGGGAAAAAAAGCTATAAGCAACTTAAAGCAAGCCCTCTTTGACACCTCCGGTCTGGATATGCTACATGAGCAGATAGACCGAAATCCGGATCAAATCCTATATGCCCTCCAGTCCCAATTGGGCATTACTGCCTTGCAGGCAAAAACCATGTTGGACCTTATTGAAGAAAAGAAGGACGAGCTAGCTCAGTTTAAGACAAGCTACCTCCTGCAATACATCATGTTCGTTCTGATTCGCAGACGCCCCCTTCATGTGCTCATAAACAAAGATGGCAATCACGTTCCCTGCGAAGAGGATACGGACCTAACCATCCCTGGCAACCTCTTAATCAAGGAGGTAAAGCGATCTGCGCATATTTCGCTCTGTGTCAACACTATAGTGGGGAAATTTCTTTCAAAAAGTTACATCCAGGAGAAACTCACCGACACAGTATACTCTAAAGAGGAACGGAAGCTTATCGGGTTGCTTCGAAAGGGAACACCGAGATCGGTAACTGTTTACTTCAAAAGCAACGGCAAGATGGATAGAATGGACATCACCCAGGAACTTAAAATAAACGGCGAAGCCCGATTAAAAGAATTCATCCTCGCCGGCGGCTATGAGAACATTGAGATTGTAACAGAGAACGGCAAGCCTGTCTCGGCTAAAAAGACGCAAAAACATAAGCTATGAACAGAATAAGGATACCGGACATCCCAGGGTCCATGGTCACACCGCCCACGTACCTGAGCTACAGGACGCAGGGCCGCAACACCGATACCGATGTTGGACCTAACAACCTGCATGCGTGTCTTGAACAAAAGCGCAGAACTTCCTTTTAGCGAGGGCGAGGTAGCGCGGATTGCCACCATACTGTGGCAACTGGCCGAAATCAATTGTGATATTTTCTTGAACGAGAAAAACGAACAAAAACATGAAACGAGTGATTCTGGCAACCCGGGTAAGCTCCGATGAACAGGCCAAAGGCTATAGCCTTCAAAATCAGGAGGAGGCGCTTCGGGCTTTTTGCGACAAAGAAGGGCACGTCATTGTACAGACCTACCGGGAAGATCACTCTGCCAAGAACTTCAACCGTCCTGAGTTCAAAAAGCTGCTGCACTTCATAAAGACAAACAAAGGCAAGGTCGACCTGCTGCTGGTCACCACCTGGTGCCGGTTCTCCCGGAACCTGACAGAGTCCTTTGCCATGATCGAAAAGTTGAGGGGCTATGGCGTCGAAGTGCAGGCCATTGAGCAACCCTTGGACCTCTCGATTCCGGAAAACCAAATGATCCTTGCGGTGTATTTGTCGCTGCCGGATATTGATAATCGCAGACGCTCCATCAAGATTACCACGGGGGTACGCGCCGCCAAAAAAGAAGGACGCTGGCTGGGCGTACCGCCTTTCGGCTACCAACGGTGTTGGGACGAGAAGGGGAAGCCGCGGATCGAGCCCGGGCCATCTGCGGAACTTGTACGGGAAGCTTTTGGCTTGATCGCACGGGGAAAGACACAGGCGGAAGTTCGTGAGCTGATCAAAAAGAAGGGCAAATACTTCTCCCGGTCTACGTTCTCCGACCTGCTCCGCAACCGTGTTTACATAGGCGAGGTGCGCGTCAAAGCAGAGGACCATTCCAGCTATTGGATCAACGGACTCCATGAGGGTCTGATCAGCACAGAGCTTTTTTCCAAGGTGCAGGCCTCTCTTGAGGGACGGCTGCAGGAAAGGGGGTTTGTAAAGGCCAAGTCCGCCCGGCCCGAGTTTCCGCTCCGCGGTGCGATTCTGTGCGGCAACTGCGGCAACCCGCTTACCGGCAGCGCTTCGAAGGGTAGAAATGGCCATCATGCCTACTACCACTGCAATCATTGCCACGCGGTGCGCCTTAGAACATCCAGCGTGCATGAGCAGGTAGAAACCATTTTAGGAGAAATCAAGCTCAACAAAAATGCAGCTACACTCTTTAAGATGATGCTCGCACAACTGCTCAAAACAAAGGGCTCCGAGAAGGTGCGTCCGAAAGAAAAGATCGAGGAGGACCTCCGGAAAAACGATGAGCGGTTCCGGAACCTCGAAGACGACTATGTGGATCGAAAAGTAAATGCCGAAACGTTTAACCGGATGCAGTTGCGCTTCAAGGCCGACCGGGAAAAGCTTCAAGCGGAACTATCGGCCCAAGCCTCCGAGCGGAGTCCGTATCAAGAACTCTTAAAAAAGGGATTGACCCTTGTAGAGAACCTGCCGGCGCTATACAGGAAGGCGGATATGGGACAGAAAAAGGACATCCTCGGTTCGATTTTTCCGGAAAAGCTTCATTTTGACAAAAATGAATGTCGAACCGCACGCGTGAACGAGGTCCTTCGGCTGATACTCGCCATGGACGCGGGTTCTGGACATAAAAAAACCGGACAGATCTTCAAAAACTTGAGTCTGTCCGGTAATGTGGAGGACAACGGAGTCGAACCGATGACCTCTTGCATGCCATGCAAGCGCTCTAGCCAGCTGAGCTAGTCCCCCAGGATTGTTTTAAGAACTGTCGGTCAGGGTGTTAGCCCCGGCCGGGGTGCAAATATAGGGAACCAAATATTTCACGGCACAAAAATTTTGTCGCTCCCGGAAATTTTTTTCTATGCAAAAAGGAGGAGACGCCAAAAAGGTCCGCCCGCGCCAGACACAGCCCATGCCCGGACTCGAAGAGAAAATGAAGCCGCACCCGAAGGACATCAAGGCACAGCCCGTACAAAAGCTGATGGGCAAGGTGGCCCTCATCACCGGCGGCGACTCCGGTATCGGCCGCGCCGTGGCCCTGCTCTTCGCCCACCACGGTGCCGATATCGCCATCTCCTACCTGCCCGAGGAGCAACCCGATGCCGAAGTGGTGCGCCGCGCCGTTGAAGAAGAATTCGGCCGCCGGTGCCTGCTGCTCCCCGGCGATATCCGCAAGGAGCGCTACTGCGAAAAGATCGTGACCGACACCGTCAAAAAGCTCGGGCGCCTCGACATCCTCGTCAACAATGCGGCCACGCAAACCGAGCAGAAATCGCTCACCGACATCACCACCGCGCAGTTGAAGGAGACCTTCGAGACCAATATTTTCTCCATGTTCTGGATCAGCAAGGCGGCCCTTGGCGTGATGAAAAAGGGCGCCAGCATCATCAACACCACCTCGGTAACGGCCTACCGCGGCTCCGGCTCGCTCATCGACTATTCGAGCACGAAGGGCGCCATCCTGAGCTTCACCCGGGCCCTGTCGCAGAACCTCGCCTCCAAGGGCATCCGCGTCAACGCGGTGGCACCCGGCCCCATCTGGACGCCGCTCATCGCCGGCTCCTTCAAAGGCAAGAAAGTAGCCGAGTTCGGCTCCGACGTGCCCCTGGGCCGCGCCGGTGAGCCCGCCGACGTTGCCCCTGCCTACCTCTTCCTCGCATCGGAAGACGGCGCCTACTTCACCGGGCAGGTGTTGCATCCCAACGGCGGCGAGATTGTAAACGGATAAGGCAGTTGGAAGGAAAGAAGAGATGCCTACCGCTAAGAAAATAAGCGGCTAAGGTATTCGCCAAGTGTAAGGCCGCGCTGACGCGCGGCCTTTTTATATTATGACGGTGATCTGCCTAGCTAAAGCATACGCTTTGTTAGCCACGATCCTAAACGATCGCACATTACCGCAAGCGATGCTTTCAATATTCTTAGCGAATACCTTAGCCCCTTCTTTCCTTAGCGGTAAAAATACTTAGTCCTTTTGAATGCCTTCATTCTGGCATTTTCTATGCTCTATTCATGATGCACTTTGGGGTGGTTGCTTCAATCAACCTGAGAACATACCCATTGAACCTGACCCGGGTAATGCCGGCGCAGGAAACGAAGTGCACAGGCGTCCTGGCTTACGGCCGGGACGTCTTTTTTATAGCCGGCGCGAGCTCAGAGCAGCAGCCCCTTGATATGATACACCTTCGTCTCCGCCGTGATAAACAGGTCGCGCCCCTCCGGGCCGCCCCAGCAGCAATTGGCGGGCACCGTATCCAGCGCGATCTGCGCCAGCCGCTCCCCTTCCGCGCTCAGCAAAAGAATTCCCTGCTTCGTACAGAGCCACAGGTTCCCGGAAGGATCGCACTTGAGGCCGTCGCAGTTCTCTTCGGCCAGCACCCGGCGCAGCTGCAAGGTAGATGCATCGTACTCCAGCAACCGGCGCTCCGTAGATTTACTGGAGCCGCAATACAGCGTCTTTTGGTCCGGGGAAAGACAAAGGCCGTTGGGATAGCGGAACTCGAGGCAAAAGGCATTGAGCAGCCCGTCGCGCCAGCAGTAGAATGCCGCCTCCGCCTGCCGCAGGTCGGGACGGAGCTGCTGGTCCTTCAACCCATAGGGCGGATCGCTGAAGAAGACGGTGCCGCCGCGGTCCACCACGATGTCGTTCGGACTGTTGAAGGGCTTGTCGTTGGGAGTGCTGATAAACGGTTCCAGCACCCGCCCGTCCCAGGTGGCAACGGCCCCGTTGCCGTGCTGGCAGATGTAGAGCCGTCCGTCCGGACCGTACGCAAGCCCGTTGGACCCGGGTTGCGCGGAAAGCGCGCTGCGGTCGGCAAGCGTACAGCCGCTCTCCCGCATAAATACGGACTTCGCACCCGCCGTCTCAATGCGGTAGATCACGTTTGCCGGGATATCGCTGAACAGGTAGTAGCCTTTCGGGTTCCACACCGGCCCTTCGGTGAACTGGCAATCGTCGGCCCAGGTTTCGATCCGGAAATCCGGGTTGACGATGGAGGCTGCACTGGGATGAAGGAGGGTAAGGGCCATGGTCGTGGGGTTCCGCGGGTTAAAAATTGTAGTTGAAAAAATGGATCCTGTTATCGGAAGGATCGGTACTGACGACGGTGCTCAACGGGTGCTTCTTCCCGTTCTCGCGGAACACCAGCGCCGCGAAATACAGCACGCTGCCGCCACCCGGACCGGGAGATTCGAAGAGACGGAAACCATAAGGAAGCAACTCCTTCACCGCACCCAGTTGGCGCTCCTGCCCGGTGACCTTCTCCAGGAACGTGGCCTTGCCCTCACCGGCCGGAACATTGAAAAAGCTGGTATCCAGATCCACCCGCTCCCCGAACGCTTTGTAGTCCTGCTTATCGAGCAGCGCCACGACCTCGTTCACCACGCCGAAACGCGCAAGGGCCAGCTTCAGGTCCGGCACGGGATAGACCGCTTCCAGGACCTTATCACCCGTGCCAACGATCTTTACCTTGATGCCGGTGTACTTGTCGCGCTCCTCCTTCAGGTTGCGGTAAAAAAGAAAGGCGATGTTCGAGGAGATGAGGTCTGCTCCGGCCCGTGAGCTTTCGATGGCCGCGCTCTTACGCACCTCGATCCAGAACGTATTGCGCTCCGCAGGGGCGCCGGAAGATGACTTTGCAAAGCCGTATTCGCACTCGCCGCCGTACACGCTGATGATCTCCTTGATCCCCTTGTCCTCGTTGTCGGAAATCGAATAGAGGTAGGAAGCAAGGCCCTTCTTTTTCTCTCCGGGCCGGCCGGAATTACAGGAAGCAAGGATGCAGGCGAGGCAACCCACAAGGAGCCAGCCGCAGCGGCGAAACGTCATGGTACGAAGATACGCAGTGCCCTTTGCGTGCTAGCGTATGGCATCCAGCTTCTTCAGCACCTTCGCCAGGTCGATGCCCTTGCCGAGCACCGGCTTGAAGAGATCGCCCTCCGACTGCACCCGCTCCAGGATATTGTTCATGTGCCAGGTCTGTGGGGTAAGCCCCCTCTTTACCTCGTCCCAATGCAGCGGCGTACTCACCGGCGCGCCGGGCTTCGGGCGCAGTGAATAGGGCGCGGCGGCCGTCTGTGTTTCGCTGTTTTGCAGGAAGTCGAGGTAGATGCGGTTCTTGCGCTTCGAAGGGCTCCGCTCGAGGCTCGTGGTACCGGGCAGCTCGGCGTGCACCATCGCCACGATCAGCTCGGCCAGCTGCCGGCTCTGCTCGAAGGAATACTTGCCGCCGAGCGGGATGTAAATATGGATCCCCGTGGAGCCCGAAGTCTTCACGCAGCAGGTGGCGCCGATGCTTTCCACCACCTGCCGCACCACCTGCGCGCAGTCGATCACCTGCTCGAAGGAGATGCCCTCGGGATCGAGGTCGATGAGGCACCAGTCGGGCTGCTGCCAGCTTTCGGCGCGCGAGTGCCAAGGATGCAGCTCGATGCACCCGAGGTTCGCCATATAGGTCAGCGTTGCTTCGTCGTTGCAGATCATGTAGTGCACTTCCTTTGCCGTGGACTCGCTGAAGTCGGTGTGCAGCGGGATCCAGTCCGGGATCTTGCCCTCCATGTCTTTCTGGAAGAAGTGCGCGCCGCCCACGCCGTTGGGGTGCCGGTGCAGCGATTGCGGGCGGCCCTTGAGGTAGGGCAGGATATAGGGTGCCATGCGGAGGTAATAATTCACCAGGTCGCGCTTCACCAGGCCCTCGGCCTTCCAGTAGGGTTTGTCCAGGTTCGTGAAGGTGATGAGGTGCTTGTTGAGCGTGAGCGAAGGCCCCCCTCCATCACTTTCAGAGAGTTGCTTTCCAGTGCTTTTGGGCTCCTTAGCGGCAGCTGTTTTTTTAGTGCCGGAGGATGCTTTCGGGGCAGCGGCCTTTTTCGGCGCGGCCTTCTTCGCCGCTTTCGAGGCAGCCTTCCCGGGCGCGGCTTTCTTAATCATGCTCTGTACGGTTTTGCTTTTTTCGATGATGACGTCTTTCGCTTTCTTGTCGGTACGCAGGCCCATGAAGATGGGATGCCGGGCGATGCCCTCACGGGTCCACTCGGTGAACTTGATCTCGCATACAAGCTTCGGCTGCACCCAGGTTACGGGCATGTTCGCTTTCGGGCATTTCTCGAAGGGACAGTCGTCCGTAGCCAGCGGCAGCATCTTGCTATGGAGGTCCTCGAGGCTTTTCCGGTTGAAGCCGGATCCCGAATGCCCCACGTACACGAGCTTGCCGTCGACGTGGGCCCCGAGCAGGATGGCGCCGAAGAACTTACGGCTGTTACGCGGCTGGGTGAAGCCCGCAATCACTACTTCCTGCCGCTGGTTCACCTTGATCTTGAGCCAGTCGGGCGTGCGCTGCCCTACCGTATAAATGCTGTCACCCTTCTTGCCCATGATGCCCTCGAGGCCCTGCTTCAGCGCCGCTTTGAAGAAGGCGTCGCCCTTGCCTTCCACATGATCGCTGTAGAAAAGCACGTCGTCGTTTGCCGGCAGCAGGGCCTTCAGGAGCGCCTTGCGCTGGAGGAGCGGGAGCGCCGTCACATCATGGCCGTTGATCCAGAGCAGGTCGAAGATGTAGTAGCGGAGCGATACGGGCGAATTCTGCCAGTTCTGCAGCAATTGAAAATTGCCCAGCCCCCGCTCGTCCACGGCCACGATCTCGCCGTCGAACACCGCGTCGAACGGAAGTTGCCCGAGTGCTTTCGCCACCGGTGTATACTTTTCGGTGAATGGCTTCAGGTTGCGCGAAATGAGCTCCGCTTCGCCTCCCTGCACGTAGCCTACGGCGCGGTAGCCGTCCCACTTGATCTCGTAGATCCAGCCGGGGTCGCTGAAGGGTGCGTCCACGAGCGTGGCCAGCATCGGTGTCACCAGCTGCGGCATGGCCGTTTCGCGGGCCAGCGTCCAGGCATCGCCCACGATCTTTTTAAACGGAATGGCGGCCTGCCTGCGGGCTGCCTTCGGCGCCGCTTTCTTTGCGGGCGCTTTTGCTGGCGCCGCCGCTTTCGCAGGCGCCGGCTTCCTTGCAGACTTCTTTCCGGTTGCTTCCGGGTGATTAGGCTTCGCCCCGTGGGCAAGCGCCACTTCCGTAATACTACGGCCCGTCTTCACCGAGCGGTCCTGCAGCGTAACGTCGTCGGTGGATGCATCGGCGTCCTTGCCCTTCAGCAGCAGCCAGGCGCGCTCATCTTTCATGCGCCGCAGCGAGTAGGTGCCTTTGAGCTTCTCCCCCTGCAGTATGAACTTCATGCTACCGGCCTCGTACTGGCGGCGCAGTTCCGCATCCTGCTCCTTGCGGCTTGCATCGGTACCGCCAGCGGGGGCATAGGTGCCTTCGTCCCACACGATCACCGTGCCCGCACCATAATTGCCTTCCGGGATCACGCCCTCGAAGTTGCGGTAGTCAAACGGATGATCTTCCACGTGCATGGCGAGGCGCCGGTCGGCGGGGTTGAGCGAGGGCCCTTTCGGGACGGCCCAGCTAAGCAGCACGCCGTCCAGCTCAAGGCGGAAATCGTAGTGCAGGCTCGACGCGTCGTGCTTCTGCACCACGAAGCGCAGCGCGCCCTTCGAGGCCTTGGACTTTCCCGCCGGCTCCGGCGTTTCGTTGAAGTGTCGCTTGTTGTTATACTCTTTCAGACCCATGCCTACTTCAACAAAAGAGTCGTGCCGGCCCCCTCTCCCCGAAGAGGGAACTTGACCTTCGCCATTCCGCCTGCACCGAAAAGCTGTTTCGAGCGATGGCTGGTTAGCCGGTCAGCCTGGGAAAGTGGATCAATCAAGAAAGAAGGGACGCAGCAATGATTGGGCACCGGGGGTACGGGGGATTGAATTCGGCAGCCTTTGGATCAGGTCGAAACGCGAAGGCGCCAAGAGGTATGGGAACGTGAAGGGTGCAAAGGCCGCCACGTAGCCTAATAAAGTGCATTCCCTCCGTGCTCCTCCGGCGCGCCTGCCGGTCGTAGGCGGAGCGTCCCGGCAGGCCGGAACATGCGCGGAGGCACTCCGACCATGTAGTGACCATTCCTCCACATCAGAGTTTGCATACAACTCCGCATCAAAGAAATATAAAAACGGTTGAGACTGCCTCCGCGCATGTCCCGCATCAGCGGGACGCTTTGCCTACGGAAAGCAGGAGCATGGATAGAAAAGGAAGTGACCGCACGGAGACGCGCTACGTAGCGGCCTTTGCCCCCTTTGCGTTCCGAAAATGCCTCCGCGCCTTTGCGTTACTTATGATGCCGGTCACTAACCCAGCTCCAATTCGACGGCTGAAACCCGAATCATGCGTTTAACCCACGAGCTAATAGTAGACGAAGTGAAACGTCACTACACAGAAATAAAAAAGGCCGCCTTCAGGCGACCCATTACAAATAAACCAATAGACCAATAAACCTCCCTACGCGCGCTTCTTCTTTTTGCCTTCGAGGCTTTGCCTGAGCACTTCCATGAGGTCCTTCACGGTGGCGCTGCGCTCCTCGGGCTCGGCGATGCGTATGTGCTTACCGGCCGCTTTGGCCTTGATCACTTTCTTGAGCGACGCGATGTAATCGTCTTTGAATGCCGCGGGGTCGAAGGTCTCGGTGAGGTGCTCAATGAGCTTCAGTGCGAGCTGCAATTCCTTCTCCGCCACGCGTCCGGCGTCTACGGCGGGCACCTCGCGGATCTCGTCCTGGTAGCGCATCTGGTCGAGCATCAGCACGCCTTTATACGGCTTGATCGCGCATACGTGCTCGCGGTTGCGGAGCATGAACTCGGCGATGCCGACGGTGCCGGCTTCCTCGAGGGCTTTCACCAGCAGGCGGTACGTTTTCTCACCGCCCTTTGCCGGCAGGATATAATAGGGTTTTTCAAAATAAATAGGGTCGATCTCCTCGGCCTTCACGAATTGCACGATGTCGATGGACTTCGACTTTTGCGGCGAGGCCTTCTCGAAGTCCTCCTCTTCCACCGGCACGTATTTGCCCTTGGCGTATTCGTATGCCTTGACGATGTCTTTCCAGTCCACCTCCTCGCCCGTTTTACTGTCGATGCGCGCGTACTTGATGGGCGCCATGTCTTTGCGGGAGAGCATGTGCAGGGGCAACTCCTCCGACTGTACGGCGGAGAGTAACTTAACAGGGATGTTGACCAGCCCGAAAGAGATGGTACCCGACCAGATAGGTCGTGCGGCCGCTGCAGCCATAGGCAATGGATTTGAATGAGGTTAGGAGGCCGGGAAGAACGTGTTGGAGCCCACGTTGTTGGGGCGGAACAGCGTCGTCATCGTGTTCCAGGCATGCTGCCACCAGCTTTGCGTGCGGGCAGCGGTCTCGTAGAACTCGGCCTTCTGCATCTTTACCTTCACCAGCACCATATCCTGGAAGACCTGCGGGTTGATGTCCTCGTTCATCTCGAGGAAGGCATACATTTCTTCGGGATCCGTTACGACCCAGCCCTTGCCCTGAACCTGCAGGAAGCAGTCGACGCCCTTGCGGAAGTAGTCGAGGCGCACAGGGAAATCCTGCTCGAACTGGCGGATGTCCTGGTTCGGCTTCTTCATGAAGAACCATACATACCCGTAATCATCGACCTTGAAGTTGGTCACCACCGAGGTAGGCAGCTTCAGCACCGCGTCGCTCTGGTTAAAGAAGATCGCGCTACCGATGGTCCGGATCTTTTCCTGGAGGAATTGAAGCTGTTGAGGATTGTGTTGATTTAGTGGCATACACAGTGTTTTGTTTTCAGAATCGGTACCGACTCCCGGATAGCGCTCCAAATAGGATACCATAAAAATTTCGCCTGACGCGGCCGCAGGGCACCTCATCCATTGGGGAAAATCGGCCACAGCAGCGCTTCGCCAACCGCCCGCCGCCTGCCCTCCCGGTGGCCTGATTTTTTGAGCCCTTGCCGGCAAAATCCCCTTTTGATTATGGCAAAGAATACAAGGTCCGCCTCCAAGACGGCCACCAAGAAATCCGCTCCGGCAAAAGCTGCCGCCAAGAAAGCGGCGCCGGCCAAAGCTGCTCCCAAGAAGGCGGCAGCCGCCTCCAACTCGCGTTCCGCCAACCGCGGCGGAGCGGCCTCCTTCGACGAGGCATCCCTGCTCCGTGAGCTGTTCATCGAGGAGCTGCGCGACATCTACTGGGCCGAGAAGCACCTCACCAAGGCGCTCCCCAAGCTGCGCAAAGCAGCTACGAACCCCGAGCTCGCCAACGCCTTCGAGACGCACCTCGCCCAAACCGAGGAGCAGATCGGCCGTGTAGAAGAAGTATTTGAAATGATGGGCGAGGCCGCCCGCGCCAAGAAGTGCGAAGCCATGGAAGGCCTCGTGCAGGAAGCGCAGCAAGGCATCGAGGATACGCCCAAAGGCTCCAACGTGCGCGACGCCGCCCTCATCATCTGCGCCCAGAAGGTGGAGCACTACGAGATCGCCGCCTACGGCTCGCTCGTGCAGCTTGCCAAGACCCTCGGTGAGAACGAAGTGGCCACGCTGCTCGCCGAAACCCTCGAAGAGGAAAAACAGACCGACGAGCTCCTCACCGAGCTGGCTGTTTCCGGCATCAACATCAGCGCCAGCCAGGAGTCGGAAGACTGAGCGAACAAGTGAACAAGGAATAAGGAACAGGCAAGACAGAACCTGTACCTACCAACAAGGTCCCGGCAATGCCGGGACTTTGCTTTTGCAGGAGTCCGCTCTATTTCCTTGTTCCCTGTTCCCTGTTCCTTATTCCCTGTTCGTTGCTTAACCGGAGGCGCATCCTGACGCGCCGTTACCCAGGCCCGTTCGGGATCGTAATTACCCGCTTTAACGCCCCGGAATGAGTTATCCACATTTCTGGCCTGCCTTTTCGTTAGTAAAGTGAAAAGAGTCATCTATGCCCACGAATTCAGAATTGCAGAAGGAGGTGGACATCCTCCGGAACAACAAGCGCGGCGTGCGACGGCGCTTCGAGCACTTCGCCTCCGGCGTGACGCGCGCCAGCGGCACTCCTATGGCCTTTCTCCTTGCGCTCGCCACCATCTTCGCCTGGGCCGTTACCGGTCCGCTGTTCGGATTCTCCGATACCTGGCAGCTCGTGATCAACACGGGCACCACCATCGTTACCTTCCTGATGGTGTTCCTGATCCAGCAGTCGCAGAACAAGGACTCGCTGGCGCTGCAGCTGAAGCTCAACGAGCTCATTGCCTGCGAGGAGCGTGCCTCCAACCGCCTCATCGATGTGGAGGACCTCAGCCAGCAGGAGCTCGACGTACTGAAGAAATTCTACGTAAAGCTCGCCCGGCTCGCCAAGAGCAGCGATGACCTGCATACCTCGCATTCGGTGGACGATGCCGACGACGTGCACGATGCCAAGTCGGACTATTACCGCAAACGGAGAGAAGAGCGGATCAAACGAAACGAAAAAGCATCCTATGGAACTGGTAAGCCCGCTAACACACAAAGATTTTCTTGAACTCGACCGCGACCCGGAGGGGGCGGCGCGCGCCGCCGACCTCGTGTATGTGAACGACACGATGAAAGGCATGCGCCGCGTGAAGAAAGGAAAGGGGTTCGCCTACGAGCTCGACGGCAAAGCGGTGACCGACGCCAGGCACCTCGAGCGGATCCGCAAGCTCGCCATCCCGCCCGCCTGGACCGAGGTCTGGATCTGCGCGAAGCCCAACGGCCACATCCAGGCTACGGGCTACGACCTGCGCGGGCGCAAGCAGTACCGCTACCACACGCACTGGCAGGAGCTCCGCAACGAAACGAAGTTTCACCGCCTCTACGAATTCGGCAAGCTCCTCCCCTCGCTCCGCCTGCAGCTCGAGGAAGACCTGGCGCGCAAGGAGCTCTGTGAGGCGAAGGTGCTCGCCACGGTGATCTCGCTGATGGAGCGCACCTATATCCGCGTGGGCAATGCCGACTACGAAAAGCAGAACGGCTCCTACGGACTCACGACGCTCAAAGACAAGCACGTCACCATCGAAGGCGACAAGCTGCGCTTTTCCTTTACCGGGAAGAAAGGCATCGACCACGACATCTCGCTCCGGAGCCGGCGCCTCGCACGGGCCGTGAAGGCCTGCCGCGACATCCCGGGCAAGGAGCTGTTTCAATACTATTGCGCCGACGGCTCGCGCAGGAGCATCGACTCGGGCGCCGTCAATCAATACATCAAAGACGCCACCGGCGGCGATTTCACGGCAAAGGACTTCCGCACCTGGGCCGGCACCCTCAACGTGCTGCGCGCGTTCAAAGCCATGGAGGCCGCGGCTACCGAGGCCGACCTGAAGAAGAACGTGCTGTCGGCGCTCGACGATGTGAGCCACAAGCTGGGCAACACCCGCGCCGTGTGCAAGAAATACTACGTGCATCCCGGCATCATCCGCCTCTACGAGGAGCAAAGCCTCGACCGCTACCTGAAGCAGCTCGAGGACATCGAAACGCCCGACCAGCTCACCGGCCTCACCAGTGAGGAGCGCGTGCTCATGAAGATCCTGAAAGAGCTCGTTTAATGTGCTAATGTGCTAATGAGGTAATTTGCTAATAAATAAAGCCGCTGGTGAATACCTGCGGCTTTATTGTCTGATTGTATCCTGGAAAAAACGCGCGTTGTGCCAGCGATCAGCACATCAGCACATTAACTCATTAGCACATTACTTCTTACTGGCTTTTCCACCCTTGCGGGCCACCTCAGTGCGGGTGCGCTCGGAGGCGGAGGCGAGTCCGCGCTTGGAGGCGCCTTTGGCGTTGGAGCCACGGGCACGGCTCACGGAAGTACCGCCGGCAGCAGACTTGCGCGCGGCGCCTTTGGAAGCGCCGCCGGAGGAGCGGGAGGTGGAGCCGCCGGAGGATTTCGAAGCACCCTTCGAAGCGGCCTTTCTGGGGGCGGACTTGGAAGCACCGCCGCTACTCTTTGATGCACCCTTGGAAGCTCCCTTGGATGCACCCTTGGCGCCGCTGCGGCTTTGCTTGCGCGGCTCCTCTTTCGTGCGCCCTTTTGAAGCGCCGCGTGAGCCCGATGCTGACTTTGCCGCCGCCTTCCTGGGAGCCGCCTTCGAAGCGGTCCCGGAAGCTCCCTTGGAGGCTGTTCCAGAGCCGCTCTTCGAAGCACTCTTCGATGCACCTTTGGAAGCGCCCTTCGACGCGGTACGACCGCCGCCGCTGCTTTTCTTGGCAGGCACCTTTGCGCCGCTTTCGCGGGCCTCGGAAAGACCGATGGCGATCGCCTGCTTGCGGGAGGTCACCTTCTTGCCGCTGCGGCCGCTCTTGAGGGTGCCCTCCTTGCGCTCGTGCATGGCCTCCTTGACCTTTGCGCCGGCACCTTTGGAATACTTAGCCATGTAATCTGGTTTAGGGTTAGTGTATCTTCTGCCCGACAAAATTTTCATACCATCGTCGTGCTTTTCGGCAGATGAGCCCTGCGCGTGCGTTCGTCAGGTACGATTTTTTAACCGGTTCCGTAAAATGAACCATATGCCTAATAACGAAAAAATCACCGGCATCCTCAACGACCTGATCCGGATCAATCATGACCGGATCGTCGGCTATGAAAAGGCCATCGACGAGTTGAAGGACGAGACCGAGGACCTGCGCCCGCTCTTCGTGCGCTATGCCCAGGAAAGCCGCCAGTACGCCCAGGAACTCACCACCGAAGTGAACCGCCTCGGCGGCGAGGCCACCGACGGCACCACCAACTCGGGCAAGATCTACCGGGTATGGATGGACCTCAAGGCCGCCGTTACCGGCCACGACCGCAAGGCGGTGCTGGAGAACTGCGAGTTCGGCGAAGACGCCGCGCAAAAGGCATACGACCTGGCCCTCAACACCGACGAGCAGCTCGAGCCTTCGCTCCGCGACCTCGTGGTGCGTCAGAAGACACAGCTGCGTGTGGCCCACGACGAGGTAAAGCGCCTCCGCGACACGGCCCGCGCCGCTCAGTAAGCAATCACCCGGAAGCAGCACCTGCGCCTCCCCGCCAGGTGGCTTTCGTTCACCAAAAACAGAACGGATGAAGCGCATCTTTTTGGCAACCCTACTAGCCGCATCGCTCTCGATGACCGCCTGCAACAACGATGGCAACAGCGCGAGCGACAACGCGCGCAACGACAGCGCAAAAACAGACAAGCTTGACACGGCGATCACGACGGATTCCCGCCGCAACGCTCCCGGCTCCTACGACGTGACGACGGACACGGGCAACAAGACCGACAACCGCGGTCCGCAAACGGGAGAGGGTCCGCTGCCCCTGAAGCCGAAGGGCCAGTAAGCTGATTTTCGAAACGAAGACCCCGGCAGCCGGCCCCTGGCCGGCTGCCGCTTTTGGGGAAGCGCCGCCTCAGCAACGCGGATGACCTTGCTGCACTGCCGGTGGCAAAACTTTTTCAGGGATCCACTAAAGCCCACCCATCTATGAACGTGAACGAAGAGAACAGCCAGCCCTACATGCAAAGCCTTTCGAGCCTGCTCAACAAGCTGCAGCACGATGGCTATACCGAGGACTTCCGCGTGACCGCGCAGGGCCTGCAGGCTCCCGGCAACGACGAGAAATCCTGGGCGCCCGCCGACGTGAAGGTGGTCAACTTCTACCGCTTCGAAGGTCCCTCCTCGCCGGAAGACGAAGCCGTGATCTACGTGCTCGAAACCTCCGACGGCGTCAAAGGAACACTGACCGATGCCTACGGCCCCAACGCGGATCCCTATGTGTCGGACTTCATCCAGCAGTTCGGTACCCTCCCGAAAAAAGGCAGTCATTCCTAAGCCATGCTCCACTTCAGCACCTACCTCGGCCCCTGCGTCTCCGCCTGGAGCGAATGCATGCAACTCCGCCGCCTCCTCGACGGCGCGCCGGTGACCTACTCTACGCGCACGCTGCAGGTACTCGACGAGTGCGCGACGCTCTGCCTTGGTACGCTGCAGGCCTTACAATGCGGCTTTGCCCAGGTGCCGGCGCTGGCCCTCCTTTGCGTGGGTGTTTGCGCTGAATGCGCCGAATGCTGCGCCCGCTACGGCGAAGCCGCCTTTGCCGCCTGCGCCGATGCCTGCACGCGCTGTGCAGCCGCCCTCAGCGACCTCGCGGCCGAAGGCGCCGCGCAGCTTCCCGGATGATCACCTCCGCCCGGCACCAGCACGCAAAAAAAATGGCCACAGTGGAGACTGCAGCCTTGCTGATAGAATGGACCGTGTATATGTGAGAATCTTGGATCGGATTGAAGCAACAAGGTGCAGAAAAGAAACGCCCCCGTCACTCCGCTACTGATAAAAAATTTTTGCCACCCCCGGTGATGCCTGCCCGAAGCGGATTTTCCTATTTTTAAGGCCGACAGCCCATCAGTATGGGTACGATTTTCCCCAAGCACCGGTATCCGCCGGGCAGCAGTTGTAGAAGAAGCCCATATGCGTATCTGGAGTGCCGTGATAAAAAAGATCCGATTGTTCCTGATCCTGTTCCAACGGGCAGGGCTTGGCTTCGTGAACGACAATGCTTTCAAGCTGAGTGCGTCGCTGAGCTATTACACCATTTTTGCCCTTGGTCCGCTGCTCATCATCGTTATCTCGCTTGCCGGCATCTTCTTTGGGCGCGAGGCCGCCCAGGGCCGCATTTACGGCCAGATCAACGGGCTCGTGGGCAACGAGGCCGCCCTGCAGATCCAGGAGATCATCAAGAACATCCAGCAAACGCAGGCTTCCACCACGGGCGCCATCATCGGCGGCGTCATCCTCATCGTGGGCGCCACCGGCGTCTTTACCGAGATGCAGGATTCGATCAACTATATCTGGTCGGTGCGGGCAAAGCCCAAAAAGAGCTGGCTCAAGTTCCTCACCAACCGGCTCCTTTCTTTCTCGCTCGTGGTGGGCCTCGGCTTCCTGCTGCTCGTGTCGCTGATCGTGAATGCGCTGCTCAACCTGCTCTCCGACCGCCTGCCGCGCTTCATGCCCGAATTCAGCGTACACGTCATCGCCTGGATCAACCAGGGCATTATCCTCGTGGTCATCACCGGGCTCTTTGCCGTCATCTTCAAGGTGCTGCCCGATGCGATCATCTCTTGGAAGGATGCGCTGATCGGCGCGCTCATCACCGCGCTGCTCTTCCTGCTCGGGAAGTTCGGCATCGGCTACTACCTCGCGCGCTCCAACTTCGACATTACCTACGGCGCCGCGGCCTCCATCATCATCCTGCTTACCTGGGTCTACTACAGCGCGCTGATCCTCTACTTCGGCGCCGAGTTCACCAAGATGTACGCACTACAGGCCGGCTCCGGCATCCGCCCCAAAGACACCGCCGTGTTCATCATCAAGAAAGAATCCCGCGAGGTCCCGCAGTCGCACCTGGATACCTGAGTTGAATGGGGGAATGGGATAATGGGGGAATGGGATAATGGGGTGATGGGGTAATACGAAGGTTAAGGAGGGCTCACGAGGGTTGCGGGCAACCTTTGAGCGGATCGTTCGTTACACTCCGGAAACACCCATGGGACGTCCGCAGCCGGATGCCCGCCCTTAACCCTTAACGACCCCCTTGCAACTCCACAGCCCCTATACCTTCTCGCTCGCGCAATATGGCCGGCCGGCGGCCTACCCGGCGCTGGACGGCGATCGCTCCGTAGAAGTACTGATCCTCGGCACAGGTATCTCCGCCGCGCTCACGGCCTGGGAGCTCACCGGCGCGGGCATTCCCTGCCTGTTGCTCGACAAGCGCCGGGCCGCCACGGGCAGCACCGCGGCCTCCACGTCGCTGTTGCAATACGAGATCGACACACCGCTCCACGAACTCGCACATCGGGTGGGAACAGCCGATGCCGAACGCAGCTACCGCCTTTGCTACGAAGCGATCGACCTCCTGCGCACCGTCTGCGCCGATGCCGGCGCCGCGAAGCTCTTCGAACCGAAACACAGCCTGCAGCTGGCGAGCTACCAGACGCACGTGCAGCCGCTCCGCGAAGAATTTCGTCTTCGGCGCGCCCTCGGCTTCGACGTGGAGTGGCTCGACGGTGACGAACTGGCCCACCGCTTCGGCCTCGAAAAGCCCGCCGCCCTGTGGAGCCGGCGCGCCGGGCAGATCGATGCGTACGCGCTCGCACACCGGCTGCTGCACTGCGTTACCGAGCGGGGCAGCGCGGTACACGAGGATACGGAAGCAGTATCGATCGAACATCACCGGTCCGGCATCGAAGTACGGACCTCCGGAGGCCACCGCGTGCGCGCCCGCAAGCTCGTGATCGCCTGCGGCTACGAGTCGCAGCGCTATCTGCCGAAGGCCGTGGAGGAACTGTTCGTCACCTATGCCCTCGTTACCCACCCGCTGCCGGAGCCTCCTCCCTGGCAGGACCACCTGCTGTGGGAAACCGCCCGTCCGTATTTATACAGCCGGAGCGCGGCGGGCGGGCGCCTGCTCATCGGGGGTAAAGACGTCCGCTACGACGGGCGGCGTTATGCGAGCGGGCTGCCGGCCAAGACCCGGGCCATCCTGGCCGCCTTTGGCAAAATTGCGCCCGGTGTGCCCGTGACGGCAGAGCAAAGCTGGGCAGGCCTCTTCGCCGGTACTGCCGACGGGCTGCCGTATATCGGGTCGGTTCCGGAGCAACCGAACACCTATTACTCCCTGGGTTTCGGTGGCAACGGCATCCTCTTCAGTGTACTCGGGGCCCGCATCATCGCCGGGCTTATTGCCCGCGGGAAGCACCCCGACGGTGCACTTTTTTCGTTCTCGAGATGATAAATGGCACAGAATTTCGGCCGGTAACCGGAGTAAGGTGCCGCTCTCAGGGCCGGCTTTAAAACAGACGATTATGAAAGAGACCTCACAAGCAAAACAAATGACCCACCCGAACTTTATCCTGGGCTTGGTCAGCATCCTGCTCCTCTTCATCGGTATCGGGCTTTACCGGAACGGATCCGAGAGCGGCAACATCATCTGGTATATTGCCGTCGGCCTCGGCGCCATACACTGGATCTGGGGCATCACCGATGTGTTCCGCCAGCAAAACCTCGCCTCCCAAAGCCGGGTGTTCTGGCAGATCCTCGTCGTGGCCATCCCGGCCGTAGGGAGCATGTTGTACTATATGAACAGTAAAACGGTGCGTATGTAATGTGCTAATGCGATGCACGGAACGTATAGTCGATATGGACAAAAAAGAAGAGCGCAGGTCTTACCTGCGCTCTTCTTTTCTTATTACCCGTAACCGGAATTGTTTAGCACATTAACTCATTAGCACATCAGCACATTGCTTAAGCTGCCGGGAAAGAGATGACGAAGGTAGTGCCCGTGCCCACCACCGACGTGACGTCGATCTGGGCCTTGTGCGCCTGCAGGATGTTGAGCGTGGCGGCGAGGCCAAGGCCCATGCCGTTGCGCTTCGACGTATAGTAAGGCTCAAACAGCCGTGAGATATTCTCTTCGGAAATGCCGCAGCCATTGTCGCGGATCGTCGCCACATGACGCCCGTCGTCGTCCGATGCCACCACGATCTCGAGCGCACCGCTGCCATCGTTCGGCATCGCCTCCACCGCGTTGATGATGATATTTAGGAAGGCGATCTTGAGCTTTTCCTTGTTGGCGTTGAAGTAGCAGGCCTCTTCGGCATAGCGGACCTTCAGCGAGATATGCTGCAGGGTGATGCGGTCGAGGGCCTCCTGGATGCTTTCATCCATCACCGACTGCAGCGTCGAGCGCTCGAAAACGAGGTCCGTGGGACGGCTCGTATCCAGCAACTCGGTAATGAGGTCGCCGATACGCTTGGAGTTGCGCTGGATGATATCGAGGAAGAGCGAAGCCTCGTCGCTGAGCTGGTCGCCCACGAGCTGCTCCACCGACATGTTGATGTTGTTGAGCGGGTTGCGTACCTCGTGAGCGAGCGTGCGCACCAGGCGGCCGGTGGCACCGAGCTTTTCCACCATCAGGTTGGCCTTCTCCGCGCGCCGCAGGTTGGTGATGTCGTGCATGAGGCCCTGGTAATAGCCGCTGGCCTCCGCCGGATCAACGGGAGCCGTGAGGGTGAAGATGAAGATGCGGCGCTCGCCCGAATGCGTGGTCATCTCGAGCTCGAGGTCGTTCACCTCGCCCTCTTCGTCCAGCACGCGCCGCAGGCGCATCTTGTCTTCTTCATCGGCGATAAGGTCGTACACACTGCGTTGCTGCAGCTCCTCCGGACCAAAGCCAAGCAGCTCGGAGGTGGCGGCGTTCACGTCTTTGAAATAGAGCGCATCGTCGGCAATGAACACCGCGTCCTTCGACAGCTCGAAGATGCTGCGGTACTTGCGCTCGTTGGCGCGCAGGGCCTTGAGGTAGGACGTGCGCTCCAGGGCATAGCGGATGCAGCGCTCCAGCTTGTCGGCATTGAGGTCGGTTTTCACGAGGTAGTCGGTGGCGCCTACCTGCATCGCTTCGATGTCGATCTCCTTGTTGCCCTTGCCCGTGAGCAGCACGATGGGCTCCTCGCAGCCGAGGCGGATGGCCTCCTTCAGGAAATCGAGGCCGGTCTTGGCGCCGAGGCGGTAGTCTACAAAGTAGAGATCGAACTTCCGCTGCTTCACGTGCTCGATGGCATCGGTAAACTTGTAGGCCCAGTTGATGACCAGCTGGTACTCCTCGATCTGGCGGAGGTACTCGGAGGTGATGAAATAATCGTCCTCATCGTCGTCGATGATGAGGATGCGGATCGTTGGCTTTTCGAAATGGGGCATCTTAATGATTCTTTCCAGCGAAATGGATCTGGAACAAGGAATGAGTGGGTGAATGGGCCTGAACGCTGAGGCGGGCGCTGAGCCCCCCGCAATGGTGTGCAAGGTCGTTCAGCAGCGCATCGGCGGACCCGGGCGGGCGCACGTTCACGTGCAGCGACAACAGGAACCAGGTGGCGCCGGCGGCGGGATCGCGCTCTTCCTGACACTGGATGTGCAGGTAGCGGCGGCGTTCTTCCGACGGCAGCCCGAAGGCCAGTTGCACCAGTGCCCGGAGCAGGCAATGCCAGTCGTCGGCAGTTCCCTGGGCCATCGGCAGCGCTTCGCAGCGGATCGAGGCTTCGGGGCCCTCCGGTGTGGTCGCCAGCACGGTCGACAGCACACGGTTCAGGTCGGCCCATTCGCCGCCCTCCGCGGCAGGGCGCGGAGGGCCGGCTAAAGGCATGGGCAATGAGGTCATCGGCTTACTGGTTATTGAGCTCCTGGTATTGCTTCATCTTGTTGTACAGCGTCTTGCGGTCGATGTTGAGCAGCTTGGCCGCCTTGCTCTTGTTGAAGTTCACCTTCTTGAGGGCCTTCAGGATCATGTCGTACTCGGCATCGATGGAAGCGCTCTTGAGGGTGCCGTCACCTACGGGGCGGGCCGTCTCGAACGAGTCCTCGGCAGGGCGCGAAGGCATCACCGGCACGAAGGCGGGCGCTGCGGGCTCGGCGGCTGCGGGTGCCTTGTCGAACTGGAGCTTGTCGTAATGCGAGATCTCGAAGGGCAGCGAGGAGGCTTCGATGGCCTCGCCGTCGCTCAGGAGGGTGGCGCGCTTGATCACGTTCTTCAGCTCACGGAGGTTACCGTACCACACGTAGTTGCGGAAGATCTGCTCCACCTCGGCCGAGAAGCCGCGGATGTTCTTTCCGAGCTCGCTGTTGGTGACGCTCAGGAAGTGCTGGGCGAAGAGCATGATGTCGTCCGGACGCTGGCGCAGCGGCGGCACGTCGATGGAGAACTCGTTGAAGCGATGGTAGAGGTCCTCGCGGAACTTACCCTTGCGGGCGGCATCCCACAGCTTCTCGTTGGAGGCCACGATGATGCGCACGTCGAGCTCGATGTCCTTGGTGCCGCCCACGCGGCGGATCTTGCGCTCCTGCACCACGCGTAGCAGCGATACCTGGATGTCGTAGCCCAGGTTGGCCACCTCATCGAGGAAGATGGTGCCGCCGTTGGCAAGCTCCAGCGAGCCGGTCTTCTGGTTGAGGGCGCCCGTGAAGGAGCCTTTCTCATGACCGAACAGCTCGGAGCCGGCAAGCTCCTTCGAAAGCGCACCGCAGTCGATGGCGATAAAGGGCTTGTGCTTGCGCTTCGAGCGCTTGTGGATCTCCTGGGCGATGGCTTCCTTACCGGAGCCGCTCTCGCCGTAGATGATCACGGAGTAGTTGGTGGGGCCCACGAGGTCGATCTGCTGCAGCAGCTGGCGGAACACCGGCGTGTCGCCGAAGATGTAGTCGCCGGAGTGTACGAGCTGGGCCGGTGCCGCCGTAACGGTGCCGGTGCCGCCGGTGGCGGGGCGGCTCGTGAGCGGGGTGCCGCCGGTGGGTGCCGACGGGGCCGAGGGAGCGGAAACGCGCTGCGGCTGGTGCACGGCGCCGGTATCCTGCGAGGAGGCCGCTTCGAGGGCCTTCTTGATCGTGACCAGGATCTCGTCGGGGAAAAGGGGCTTCGTGATGTAGTCGTAGGCACCCATCTTCATCACTTCCACGGCGATCTTGATGTCGCTGTAACCGGTGATGATGATCACGGGGACCTGCGGGTAAATTTCCTTGATCTTGCCGAGCAGCACGTTGCCTTCCATGTCCTCGAGGCGGAAGTCGCACATCACGAGGTCGGGCTCAACGGTCTCGAGCAGCTCGAGGGCCTTTTTACCGCTGTACGATTCCAGCACTTCAAAATTGTGGCGGGTAAGGAAGCGCTTCAGGAGGAGGCACATATCCCGGTCATCGTCAACGATCAGAATTTTTTGCATGAGTGGGTTGTTATAACGTTTAGGTTCTAATGTGGTTAAGGGCGAATCTGTTTCGAAGATAAAAAAAGTTATGCCTGAGTTTACGCCCAGAGGCCACGGACATGGGAAACCGGGATCTGGAGTTGCTCGCGGTACTTGGCCACCGTGCGGCGGGCAACGGAAAACCCGCGCTGGGCAAGGATATTCACGAGTTGCTGGTCGGTGTAGGGGTTGTGCTTGTCCTCGCCTTCGATCACATCCTCGATGGCGCTCTGGATCACTTTGTTGGAAATCACTTGTCCCTTGGCGTTAGCAATGCCCTCGGTGAAGAGGTCTTTCAGCAACAGGAGTCCGAACGGGGTCTCCACGTATTTGTTGCAGGTGATGCGCGATACGGTGGAAATGTCCACGCCTACCATCTCCGCCACGTTCTTCAGGATCATCGGCTTCAGCAGGTTGATGTCGCCGGTGAGGAAGTATTCGTACTGCAGGTGCACAATGGCCTTCATGATCTTGAGCATGGTGGCCTCGCGCTGCTGCACGGCGTTGATGAACCATTGGGCCGACTGCAGCTTGTTCTTCATATACTGAAGCGCGCTCTTGTCGGTGTTCACCTGCTGGGTGCCTTCGGCGAGCTGCTTCCAGGTGGTATTGATGGAGAGGCTTTCGGAGCGGTTGCGGTACAGCGATACGTCGAGCTGGTCGCCTACCTGGGTAATAAGGAAGTCGGGAAGGATGTTCTTGTTCACGACGATGGAGTCCTCCTGCTCGCACACCGGCTTCATCTTGAGCGTGGCGATGAGCTGCAGCACGATCTTGAGTTCTTCCTCGTCGATCTTGAGCTGGTGGCGGATCTTGTCCATGTTGCGGTTGTGGAGGTCGGTGAAGTGGTGCTCCAGGAGGCGCACGGCCATCTTCACGTCGGGGCGCTTCTGATTGAAGCGGCGCAGCTGGATGAGGAGGCACTCGCGGATGGAGCGGGCGCCGACGCCTACGGGCTCCAGCGTCTGGATCTGCTGCAGCACGACGTCGATCTCCTCGGGCTCTACCCATTTGCCCTGCTTGAAGGAAATGTCCTCGGCAAGGTGCTCGAGGTCCTGCTCCAGCAGGCCATGGTCGTTGAGCGAGTCGATGATGAATTCGGCGAGCCAGATGGCGCGCTCGTCGTCGGACGCTACCTTGAACTGCTCCTTCAGCAGCGGGCGGAAGTCGAAGCCGCTGGTGATAGGGCGCTCGGGAAGCTTCTCGTCGCCGAGGTAGTTGGCATATTCGGTCTTGTAATCCGGGACGTCGTTGTAACCGTACTCTTCCCAATCCTGGTAATCCTGCACGCTGTCCTTGCTGTACTTGTCGATGCTTTCATCGAGCTCGTTTTTCTGATCGTCTAATAACGGGTTCTCTTCCAGTTCCTGCAAGATGCGCTGTTCGAGTTCCAGCGTATTGAGGTGGAAGAAGTTCAGCAACTGGATCTGCTGGGGCAGGATCTTGAGCCGCTGCTTCTGGGCTAAACGCTGATTGATCATGTGGGAGATTTTGGCGTACCCCGTTCTTACGGCAAGTGTGGAACCAAAATCACAGCAGTTTCAAAAACGTTGATTTTCAACCACTTAAAGATTATGATTTATTGCCGGGTTTGGAACTCTTCAATAAAGCGCGGCCGTAGAGCCCAAAACTGTAGAATTTCCACCCCAAACCGATGAGCTAACGGCCGGAAATAAAAAACGTAACCTCCTGGTTACGTGCAACTTGCGCTCCTCCTGGCCGGGCTTACAGCACTTCGGTGCTGCGGGCCTGTACGCGGTAGTCGAAGAACGACGGTACCGGGTACGATCCTGCCGGGTGGCTCGACGAGGGGTCGAAGCGCCGGCGCTCGCCACCGGGGGTAGCAGGGATAGGGGCGGGTGCCTGGGGCGCGCTCATGCCCGCCGGGAAGCCGGTGCCGGACAGGTTCGGGGATACATTGAGGGTTGACATAGCGGTAATGATGAATACCCCCGGTGCAGGGAAAACCGTACCAACGCCGGCTCAAACCGGAGCAATGGCAGAGCTCCGGACGGCGGGGCGTCATTTCCCCACTTCGGTGCGCTCGCGGGGATAATAATGAACGGTCTTAAAACGCTTTTTGGCACCATTCTCGAATTGATAGGAGTAGAAAATTTATTAACTCCTAAAACCTATTGTTATGTTACGTTGGACAGTCATCTTTCTGGTAGTAGCGATCATCGCCGCTATCTTCGGCTTCGGTGGTATTGCCGCCGGTGCTGCCTCCATTGCCAAGATCCTTTTCTTCATCTTCCTGGTACTGTTCGTCCTCAGCCTCATCGCTGGTGGCTTCCGCCGGGTCGACTAGGCCCCGCCCCCCTGTCCCCCCAAGGGGGCACTTAGGTCGAACAGACCTCTCACTAGCAAATCATCTAAAGCGCTAGGTATAAAAAAGCGGATCACATAGTGATTCGCTTTTTTATTATTACTTCCGCACATCTTATCGGCAAAAGAAAAGGCCCGGTTTCAGATCCGGGCCTTTATGCACTCTCGCAATGGGAGGGTACGCGAAATTTTTGAAGCAAGTTCGACCTAAGTGCCCCCTTGGGGGGACAGGGGGCGTCACCGCGAAGAGTCGCTGTCCTCGCTGTAGTCGGGCGCGCTGTTGGCGCCGGCGTCGCCCGGGCCCTGGATGCGCTCCGAGGGCGCGCGCTTGTCAAGCACCTTCTCGTCGTTGCGCGGGTCGGTGGGGTTGGCCTCGGCCAGCGAGTCGTCGCCGCCTTCGCGGCGGGGCGTCAGGTCCGCGGGATTGCTGTATCCGGGCTCGTTGGGGAGCCCCATGTGATTCGTCAGGGGTCTGTTGTCCATAAATGTGTCTTTGAAGAGAGCAGAGAAAAAAGGGTACCAGGCGGGTGAGCGCGTGAGCAAGTGAGCAAGTGAGCGGGTGAGCAAGTGAGCGCGTGAGCGGGAATCGGCAATGGGAAACGGGTACATAAAAAAGACCGCGCGGCGGGTGCCGGGCGGTCTGTATGCGGTTGCAGGAAGCGGCGTCAGCGGTTGCTTTCGTCGGGCTCCGTCGTGGCCATGTCGGGCGGCGCGCCGTCGGGCTCAGCCTGCTTGCTGAAAAACTTCTTGAGCTTCTTGACCAGCTCCGTTTCCTTCTCGCTATTGAGGTAGCGGGCGAGCAGCGTGGAGGCGGCAAGCGGCACGAAGGTGCGGGAGAACCAGCCGGCCTTGCGGAGGATCCAGCGGCGCAGCACCATGTCGACCCCGATGTCGAGGCCCACGTTGAGGAGCGGCGAGGTGGGGCGGTTGCGCCGGCCGATGCGGGCGAGCACGCGGGTCATCACCAGCACGCCGTTGGTAACGGGGCGGACGCCTTCCTGGAGGGATCCCAGGGAGGCATTGATGGCTTGCTTCTGCAGGCCCAGGAGTTCCTGGAGGCGGGCCTTCTCCTCGAGCAGCTCGTCGTAGCTCGCAATTTTCTTACTCATAGATCTTTTTGAGGATGGCTTTTTTCAGGATGGGGAATACGATCTTCTTGCGCAGGACCACGATCAGCACGATGAGGAGCACGAAGAATCCGCCCACGATAAAGAAACCTCCGGCCGTGCTATTGATCAGGCTTCCGATCCACCAGGCGAGGCCCATGCCGAGAAAGAACAGGGTAAAGATCAGCAGGAAAAAGGCCGACAGGCCGGCCACGAGTCCGGCGGTCACGTTGGTGGCCTTTTGCGTGAGCGTCACTAACGCCAGCTTGTAATAGGTGTCCAGGTAATCGCTGACACTCTGCGTGAGCGATCCCGCTTTCGTCTTGATATCTTCTTTGAGGGCTTCCATAAGCTGTCGGCGTTTATAAAGAAAGGAACAGGCGCGGTGCGCCTGTTCCTACGGATGTTTAGCTGTTGAATTGATCGGCAGCGTCCGAGGCGGTCTTGCTGCCCTTGCGGGTAAGGTTCTGCAATTCGCCCTTCGCATTCGCGAAGAGATCGGTCAGCTGGTCGCCCCAGCCACCGGCCGTTTTGCCGATACGCTCGCGCAGGTCGGTGCCCTTCTCGGGAGCGAGCAGGAGGCCGAGTGCCACCCCGGCAGCGGCGGCGCCGATCAGGCCGAGGACCATTTTGGATTTCGAAGTCATACGTTGGTTATTTAAAAAGTGACGAATACGGTGCTCACTGTCCGGTTTAAATAATCGTACCAGCACTTCCACAAGTGCAAACGGACCGAAAGCCCGAAAAAAATAAGGCGATCGGATGTTCGGGAGCCGGAAATCTTTAATTTTCAGCTAGATTGGTATAAAAATTATAGACATTAAACGAATGGATCTAAGCATATGGTAATGAGGAAGAAGGTGTTGATCATTGATGACGAGGTGGATTTATGCCTGCTGATGAAATCTTACTTCCTTAGGAAGAACTACGAGGTACACATCGCGCATACCCTGGCCGACGGCGTCCATCGTCTCGAGGAGATCACGCCCGACTATTTGTTCATCGACTACAACCTGCCCGACGGCCTCGGGTGGGACAAGCTTCCCGACTTCTACCGGAAGCACCCCGCCATTCACTATCACCTCATCTCGGCCTTCCGCCCCACCATCCCCCCGGACCTGGACTCGGCGAAGCTCACGATCTGGGAAAAGCCGATCTCACTGAAGGCACTCGACAACTTTTTTTAAAGCCCCCCTGTCCCCCAAAGGGGGAACTTAGGTCGATATTTTTCTTACGATAGCAATCACTTTTTATAAAATTGACACAGGCCGCAGCTTCGCTGCGGCCTGTCTGTATAATGCTCAATATCCAATGTTCAACATTCAATTTCTAGTAACGTCCCTTCGAGAATTGAGCATTGCGCATTTAAAGTAGAAAGCCCCGACGGAGTCGGGGCTTTCGTATAAACAACTTTGAGACAAGTCAGAGTAATAAATGAATAGTCCACCTAAGTTCCCCCTTCGGGGGACAGGGGGCCGGGACAGGGGGCCTATTCCCATACCTCGTCTTCTCCCTTCAGCCACTTCTTCACCAGGTCGGTGGTCACCGACTTCGGGCGCTCGAGCGGGAAGTTGAGGGCGCGGTCCCAGCAGAGGGAGGCCAGCACGCCGAGGGAACGGCTCACGGCAAAGAGCACCGTATAGAACTCGTACTCCACCATGCCGTAGTGCACCAGCAGGGCGCCGGAATGGGCGTCCACGTTGGGCCAGGGGTTCTTGATCTTGCCGAGGCTCTGCAGGATCGGGGGCACCGTTTCATAGATGTTCCAGACCGTTTGCACCAGCGGGTCGTTGGGCATGTGCTTCTTGCCGAACTCCATCTGGGCGGTAAAGCGCGGGTCGGTCTTGCGGAGCACGGCGTGGCCGTAGCCCGGCACCACCTTGCCGGCAGCGAGGGTCTTCTTCACGTACTCGGCGATCTGCTCGCCCGTAGGTGCTTCCGTATTCAGCTCCTCGCGCATCTCGAAGATCCACTTGATCACTTCCTGGTTGGCGAGGCCGTGCAGCGGGCCGGCGAGGCCGTTCATGCCGGCGGCATAGCTCAGGTAGGGATCCGACAGGGCAGAGCCTACGAGGTGCGTGGTGTGGGCCGATACGTTGCCGCCTTCGTGGTCGGCATGGATGGTCATGTACAGGCGCATCAGCTCCTTGAAGGAATCGTCGCTGTAGCCCATCATGTGGGCGAAGTTGCCCGACCAGTCGAGCAGGCCGTTGGGCTGGATGTGGTCGCCGTTCTTGTACTTGCGGCGGTAGATATAAGCCGCGATGCGGGGCAGGCGGGCGATGAGGTCCATGGAGTCGTCGAACACGGCTTCCCAGTAGTCCTTCTTGCTCATACCGGCGGCATAGCGCTTCGCAAACTGGCTTTCGGTCTGCAGGGCCATCACGCCCACCACGAACTGCGTCATGGGGTGGGTGGTGGCGGGCAGGGCCTCGATGGTGGCGAATACGTGGTTCGGCACATGGCTGCGGCGCTGCCAGGTGGCGGTGAGGTGCTGCACGTCTTCCTCGGTAGGCAGCTCCCCTACCAGCATGAGGTAGAACAGGCCTTCGGGCAGGGGCTCGGAGCCGCCTTCGTACTTGGGCAGCTTTTCCTGGAGCTCGGGGATCGAGTAGCCGCGGAAGCGGATACCGTCCTGTGCGTCGAGGAGCGATGTTTCCGTAACGAGGCCGGTGATGCCGCGCATGCCCTGGAAGACCTGCGCCAGCTGCACCTCGCCGATGACCTTGGTGCCGTGTTCCTTGATAAGATCCTTGATCTCGCCGCCTACGGCATCTGCCTTTTCCTTGAACCTGTCTTTGATGATACCCATTTGGTAGCTATTTTCTTATATGTGAGGAGAGGGTTTTGATTAAGCGCCCTAAAGTTAGGGGATGGCCGAAGAATATCGTGAATCGTGAAGCGTCAATCGTGAATCGGGATGTATCAGCAGTGAAGGGCAAGCAGGCAGGGCCGGGATATACCGCCCCAACGGTATTTTTCCGGGTGTCCGCGGCCGGTAGCTTTGGCCGCTTAAACCATAGCCGATGCGCTTTTGCTACCTGCTCGCTCTCTCACTTGCCTCAGCCCTGCCCGCCTCCGCCCAAAACCCCGTGTTGATAAAAAGCGTTTCCAGCACGACGCTCGAGCCCGAGTCCGATGCGCTGGTCAATAAGCAACGCCCGTGGAACGGCAAGGTCTTCTACGCCGGAAAGGGCTCGTCGACCCAGGCGATCCTTGCCGTTACAGACGGCACGGCCGCAGGTACCGTCGTGGTGAAGGACCTCGGCGATGTGGGCGGCGTGGACGGGGTCTATCCCGCACAGGACTTCGTGTACGTGACCACGATGAAGTCCACGATCGTCTCCTTTCCTCCCCTGGTCGTGAATTACGAACGCCGCTTGTGGCGTACCGACGGCACGGCCGCCGGCACCGTCCTCCTCAAAGCCTTCCCGGCCACGGGCTCCACGCTGCAGACGGGCACCTATTACAGCGATGCGCTGTCTTCGGTGAACTACAGCATCAGCGGCAACACGATCTATTTCGGCGGCTTCGACGCGGCATCGGGCAACGAGCTCTGGAAATCCGACGGCACCGCATCCGGCACCGCGATGGTCAAAGACGTCAACCCCGGCACGGCCAACAGCAACCCGAGCGGCTTCTGCAAGGTGGGCAGCGTGGTTTGCTTCTTCGCTACCGACGGCACTGCCGCCTCCTACCAGCTTTGGAAGACCGACGGCACCGCAGGCGGCACGGAGATCCTTACCCGTATCAACACCACCGCGCAATCCATTGCGGAATTCTCGGCGGGCCTGTACCGCGGCAAAATGTATTTCTGGGCCAACGACGGCAACAGCGGCGCAGAGGTCTGGTATACCGACGGCACGCCTGCGGGCACCCAACTGCTGAAGGAAACAATCGCGGGCAACAACGCCTTCACGGGCTCCGGCGGCTTCCGCACCGACCTCAACTTCATCCAGGACGACCGCTACCTCTACTTCCCTTCGGAGCGCTCGAAGTATGTCTGGCGCACCGACGGCACTACGGCCGGCACGATCCAGCTCAACAGCACCGCGCTCTCGAGCCAGACCATCGCCGGTGCCAGCGCCAGGGGCAACCGCATCTATTGGCTCGACAACACCACCACGCTCTACACTTCCGACGGAACGGCGGCCGGAACAAGAAAAGTGATCGACAACCTCAGCCAGGCCGGCCAGCTGTATAGCTACAAGGGCGCCGCCTGGATGCAGGCCCGCCCGCCGGCCGCCATCTTCGATGCCGAGCCCTGGCGCTCCGACGGCACCGCTGCCAATACGGCCCGTGCGCTCGACGTGTATCCCGGCTCCGGCAGCAGCAGCCCCTTCGGCTACTTCGAGCTCAACGGCTACCTCTACTTTTTCGCCTCCAACAGCGCCGGCAAGCACCTGTTCCGCTACCTCGGCGACATGACCTTCAACGGCTCCATAGCCGGTGGCCGCTGGCGCGACTCCGCCAACTGGAACAGCGGTATGCCCCCCGGCTTCACCGACACCGCCTACCTGCCCGCCGGGCTTACTGCCGAAGTATCCGCCAACCGCGCCTATGCCGGGCAGCTGGTACTCGGTGCGGGCAGCAGTATTTCACTGGCCGCTATTACCGACACCCTCTTTATCGCCCGCGGCATCGCCGGGGGCAGCAGCACCGGCGCCGGCGTCACGGTCTTCCGCGGTATGGGCTCCGACACGGTGCGCATCGGCGGCGCCTTCAGCGCAGCCCGCCTCCACGTGGCCGGCATCGCGGCGCTCAATGCCCCGCTTTCGGTAGGCAGCAGCCTCGACCTTGCCCCGGGCGCCCGCGTGCTGGCGAACGATCAAAACCTGACGCTTACCGGCAACACTTCTGCGATCACCGGCGCAGGCCCCTCCGCGTACATCGTTACCAACGGCACCGGCTCGCTCGTGCAGGAGGGGCTCGGCCCCAGCGGACGCAGCGGCGCGGTGACCTTTCCGATCGGCACGGCCACGCACTTCAACCCCGCAACGCTCACCAACGCCGGCACCACCGACGCCTTCCGCGCCCGGGTGCAGCCCGGTGTGAGCCCTTCCTATTCGGGCGAATCGGCCACCGGCAGCAACTTCGTGGGCAACGTGGTCAACAGCACCTGGATGCTGGGCGAAGGCACCCCGGGCGGCTCCGACGTAACGGTGAGCCTGCAGTGGAATGCGGCGCAGGAACTGGCCGGCTTCAACCGCGCGGGGAGCCAGGTGGGCCACTACCGCAACGGCGCCTGGCAGCTCGGCACGGCAGGCGCCGCCACCGGGTCGGATCCCTATACCCGCAGCGAAAGCGGCATCACGTCCTTCTCGCCCTTCTCCGTATTCACGGGCAACGGCGTACAGGTGGGTACCGCTATCGGAACGCCGGAAGCGAACCCGCAGGGCATCCGCCTCCGCCAGTCGGGCAACCGCCTTTACGTAGACCTGCGGAAGCCCCTGCCCCGCGTGCAGGCGCAACTGCTGACGATGAGCGGCCAGGTATTGTTCTCCGGAAGCTACCGGCAGCAACAGCAGCTCACGCTGACGCTTCCTCCGGTCACCGGGTTCTACCTCCTCGTGCTCCGCGACGAAAACGGGCTGCTGTACAGCGGGCGGGTGCTGGGACGGTGACCTTACCCCCGGCCCCTCTCCGGGGGAGAGGGGCCGGGGGTGAGTGACGTGAACTACCGTATTGCGGCGGTTTTGAAAGCGGGTCGCACGCCCGTTTACTGATACAACAGGCAGGGGATCTGTGCGACGCATTTACAAATTCAAAGACATCAGATAATACCGCGTCGATGCCTGTATTTGCCTGAATCAATCTCTTTTTTTCCGCATACAAAGCCCCGACGTCAGTGATGTCGGGGCTTTTACAATTGGTCAACGTTGGAAAGGCATCCTATTGGAGTTCCGTTCAACAGAGTCACCCCTCTCCCCCGGAGAGGGGCCGGGGGTGAGGTCACTTCGGCGCCTTGCGGTACAGGTAGATGGCCACGAAGGAAAAGATGACGTTGGGGATCCAGGCGGCGATGAAGGGATGCAGGTTGCCTTTAACGGAGAATACCGTAGAGAAGCGGTCGAACATGATGAACACCGCCGCGATGATGATGCCGAGCGCGAGGTGCACACCGGAGCCGCCGCGCGTTTTACGGCCGGCCAGCACGGCCCCGATCAGGGTCATGATGAGCACCGATACGCAGGTGGCGGTGCGCCGGTACTTCTCCACCTTGAGCGTGTTGACGCCCTCGTTGCCGCGCAGCTCCTCGGCCTTGATATACCGCTCCAGGTCGGGCGTCGTGAGCTTGTCTTTGAGGTAGTTGTCGTGCCGGAGGTCGGCGGGCTGCAGGTTGAGGTTGATGAACTGCTCGGGCCGCTCCTGCATCACTTCACCGCGGGGACCCACGGTGCGTTCCACCACGTTGGTGAGCTTCCACTTGCGTTGTGCCGTATCCCACGCGATCATATCGGCCCGCAGGTTGAACACGAGCTCCCGGCCCTTGAGGCGGTTCAGGAAGAAGTTGTTCCCCATCTTGCCCGACGTATCGTAGTACCGCATGCCGATATAAGTGTTGGAGTCGGTGCGCAGGTACACCGAGCTGCCGCGCTGCACCTCGGCGGCCGAGGGGTTGTCGATATACCGGGCCTGGAAGGTGGCGCGCAGGTCGTTGGCCTTCGGGATCCAGAAGGCGGTGGCCACCCACAGGACGGCGGCGAAGAAGAGCCCGCCCACCAGGTAAATGCGCAGCCAGCGGTTGTAGGTGGTGCCGGTGGCGAAGATGGCGATGATCTCGGAGCGCATCGCCATCTTGGACGTGAAGTAGATGACGGCGATGAACACGAACAGCGGGTAAAGCATCCCCCAGATATACGGGACGAAGCCGATGTAATACTGCTTGATGATCTGGCTCGTGGTAAGTCCCGAGTTCACGAAGTCGTCGGTCTTCTCCGAAGAATCCACAGCCACCGCGATGACCGTAAAGATCAGCATGCAGGTCAGGAAGGTCAGCAGCAGCTGCTTCAATATGTACCACTCCAGCTTTTTCATCCGTAGGGGAGCAAAGTAACCGGATTTTCGGTGAACGCCCGCTGGGCGGGGAAAGGTTTAGAAAGGTTTAGGAGGTTTAGGAGGTTTAGGAGGTTTAGAAGGTTTAGGGGGTTTAGAAGGTTGCGCGATGCGCGGCAGCGTTTGACCACGGACATAGTCCAACCGAAAACCGGTCGTCAGCGGCGTCAGCCAACCTCCTAAACCTTTCTAAACCTCCTGAACCCTTCGTCTCTGGCTTGGAAGTTGCGCCCTCCCCTCCCGACACCAGATTCCAAACGAAAGGCATTGTTATGATCGGCCATAAATTCATGTTCAGCACCGGCATCGAGAACTCCTACCCTACCATCGTGGGCCCCGACGGGCGCACCGTGCGCATCGACCAGATGGAAAAGTGCCGCCACTACCAGAATATGGAGCTCGACTTCCACCTCTGCAAGGATACCTGCATCGACTTCCTCCGCTGGGGACCGCCCTACTACAAGACGCACACGGCGCCGGGGCAGTACGACTGGTCGTACAGCGACGAGGCACTCGCCAAGATGCGCGCACTCGGCATCACCCCCATCGTGGACCTCTGTCATTTCGGGGTGCCCGACTGGCTCGGCAACTTCCAGAACCCCGACTTCCCGAAGCACTTTGCCGAGTATGCCCGCGCCTTCGCGGAGCGCTACCCCGACCTCGACCTCTATACGCCGGTGAACGAGATCTTCATCACCGCCATGTTTTCCGCACAGTACGGCTGGTGGAACGAGCGCCTCTCCTCCGACCGCGCCTTCGTGACGGCGATCAAGCACCTCTGCCAGGCCAACGTGCTCGCCATGCACGCCATCCTGCAGGTGCAGCCCAACGCCACCTTCATCCAGAGCGAGTCGTCGGAATACTTTCACCCCATCCGCCCCGAGGTGCAGGGCCTCGCCAACTTCCTCAACCAGAAGCGCTTCCTGGCCCTCGACCTTACCTACGGCTACCCGATCCGCGTGGTGATGTTCGAATACCTGCTCGAGAACGGCATGACGCGCGAGGAGATCCGCTGGTTCGAGCAGAACCAGGTGAAGGCCCGCTGCGTGATGGGCACCGACTACTACGCCACCAACGAGCACCTCGTGATGCCCAATGGCACCTGGCAGGCCGCCGGCGACATCTTTGGCTACTACGTCATCGCCCACCAGTATTACAACCGGTACAAGCTGCCCATGATGCACACCGAAACGAACCGCGCCCACGACTCCGACGACTGGCTGTGGCGGCAGTGGGCCAACCTGCACCGCCTCAAGCAGGACGGCGTGCCCATCCTCGGCTTCACCTGGTACAGCCTCACCCACCAGATGGACTGGCACGTGGCGCTGCGCGAGGAGCAGAACCACGTACACCCTGTGGGCCTCTTCGACCTCGACCGCAACATCCTTCCGGTGGGCAAAGCCTACAAACGCCTCATCCAGCAATGGGGCCCGGTGCTCGACGACGAGCGGTATGGGACGATCTACAGGTAGTCAATTTGTATATTGGTCTATTTGTCTATTAGTAAGGGTCGCTTATAACGCAGTGGTTCGTTGCGCATCGCGGTCATTTCGCGCACAACGTCCCGAAGCTTCGGGACGTTGCTGTACGCCTCCGGCGTCGATCTGCCTCGCAATGACTCCGCGTCACCAATACTCCTAACTATGAAACACCGTTGTCCGTAGTCTCCGACTACGGACCCGCCTACGCTATGAAACAATAGTTTACATCCACAATCGCCCGTCTCGTCAAACAGATTGGCTAACGGCAGGCACCGGTGATAGCTTCGCATCCTAAACCTGCAACCAACATGAAACGGATCCTCTTCGCCCTCATGGCCCTCGTCGTCTGCATCGCCGCGCAGGCAGCCGACAGCACCGGCACCGCCATCACGCTGACTACTGCTACCGGCACCCTGCACGGCAGTCTGCTGCTGCCCGAAGGCGCTAAAGGCCCGGTGCCCGTAGCGCTGATCATCGCCGGCTCCGGCCCTACCGACCGCGACGGCAACACGCCGATGGTAGCCGGCAAGAACAACTCGCTGCTGTACCTGGCGCAGGGCCTCGCTGCAAACGGCATCGCCTCGCTCCGCTTCGACAAGCGCGGGATCGCCGCGAGCAAGGACGCGATGAAGACCGAGTCGGAGCTGCGCTTCGAGACCTATATCGCCGACGCGCGCGGCTGGATGACCCTCCTGCAGACAGACCCGCGCTTCTCCGGCGTCTACGTGATCGGGCACAGCGAAGGCGCACTCATCGGCCTCAACATCGCACCGGCGGCAAAAGGCTACGTGTCGCTCGCCGGCGCCGGCCTGCCCGCCGACCTCATTATCCGCAAGCAGCTCGAAAACCAGCCGCCCGTAGTGCAGGACCTGGTCTTCCCGGTGCTCGACAGCCTGAAGGCCGGTAAGGAAGTGCCCGACGTACACCCCCAACTTGCGTCCTTGTTCCGCCCCAGCGTGCAGCCTTATATGATCTCCTGGTTCCGCCACGATCCGCGCACGCTCATCGCCGCGCTCAGCGTGCCCGTGCTGATCATCCAGGGCGGCAACGACCTGCAGGTGGATGAGGAAAACGGCACCGCGCTGAAGGCCGCACAGCCCAAAGCCCGCCTCGAGCTGATCCCGCAGATGAACCACGTGCTGAAGCTGGTGGCCTCCGACGATCCGCAGGAGAATGTGAAAGCCTATAGCAACCCCAAGCTCCCCGTGGCCCCGAAGGTGATCGAGACGATCGTGGGCTTTATTAAAGAGAAGTGAGCGGGTGAGCAGGTGAGCAGGTGAGCGGGTGCTCCGCACACCTAAGCTTTAGCGAAGGCTTCGTCGTCCGCGGAAAGAGCAAGCACGCGGCCCCAAAGCTTCGGGGTAGATGATTGATTCGATGAGCGCGGATGCTGCATATCTGAAACCGACCAGGGATACCGTCGCAACGAAAGGATCCTGGGTACGATCCGCGCAGCAGGGAAGAATGTCTATTGGTCAATTCGCCTATTGGTAAGAAGTCGTTTCTGAGCAGTATACCGTATCGTACCAAAAGAGCTCACCAGCAGGGGCACTACGACCGCGGAAACAAACTGACTGTAAACGATCATCTGCGTCATTCCGATCGAATCCGTACCCCCCGAAGCTTCGGGGTGCGTTCCTTCTCTAATAATTTGCCGATCATCTTGACGCTGCCCGGCAGAGCGGTGCAGGACGTCACTTCACCATTCAATATTCTCTTGTTCCCTGTTCTTTATTCCGTGTTCCTTATTCCCTGTTCCTTATTCCCTGTTCGACACTCGATATTCCCTGTTCGCTATTCAATATTCAACATCCCCTTCCTCGCCATACCGCTCCAGCAGCGCCTCCCGCCGCGCGAGCATGCGTGCATGCAGGAGCAGCACCGTAAAGGCGAGTCCGCCGAACAGGAGCACGGGAAAAGACGAAAAGCCGCGGGCGATCCAGAAGCGGTGGTCGTACACTTCGATGTCCCATTCGTAGTCCGGGTTCACGAGCAGCACCACCCGCGCGCCTGCGGGCTGGTCCGAATTGGGCGCCACCGAATGGAAGGTATCGGCGCCCACCGCGTAGCGGAACAGGGGCCGCTGCCGCTGTGCGCTCCCGTCGCGCACCACGAGCTGCTGCGCCACCACGCCGGTCGTAGAAATACGGGCATCGCGGTCGCGCACGCCCTCGCGGTACACCACCCAGCCGGCAAGCAGCACCACCAGGACCCAGTAATGCAGGGCCATGCTGCGGAGACTTTTTGGGGTAAGCACGGGCGACACACCTACAAGATAGGAAGCGAAAGTCAGGGCGGTACGGGAGCCCGACACAATTTTTCAATAGGGGCGGCGTTGGTGAACCGGCGCCGAACGCCCACCAAAACCCATGCGGATCCTGCTCTTCACGCTCCTGCTCCTTTCCTCGCGGCACGCGCAGGCGCAGCTGCCTGCCGGCGACTATACGCAACCCGGACGCGCCGGCCGGCGCGAAAACTGCGTCACCCTAGACCTGTTGGCGGACGGAACCTTTTACTTCAACGACATGCGATCCTCGAGTTGCTGGTTCTGGTTCCAATACCTGGGCGCCTGGACTACCCGCGGCGACACGCTGATCCTGCGTTACAGGCGGGGACAATACCAGGTTGTAACGGAGATGTATGCTTCGGGCGACCCGGAATCCCGCCAAATGCAGGTCCCGGTCCGCTACCGCGACGGCGCACCGGCACGAAACGCGCAGGTGAGCTACTCGTGCTCGGGTTCGTTCAGCAAAGAAAAAGTGAATACAGACTCCGCGGGAAGGGCGGTACTCGACGTCCCCGACCACTGCATCTGCGGACCCGACCACCCCGTGTTACAGCGCTTTACGGTCTGGCCCGACAAGGACGACCCGCTTCATTACTACGGGATCTATACGCGATACGAGAAAGGCGACCGGTGTACGATCACCCTCGACCGGCCATCACCTCCGGTAGAAGAAACCGCGGAGCAACGATTTATGATCGGGTGCGACCAGTTGCGCTACCTTGGCCCACATGCCGACAACGCGCATTTGCATTGGGGCAACTTCGATTTTCCGTCGCAGGAGGGTCACCGGGAAACAGGGGAGCCAATGCTCCGCCAAAAGGCCCGACCCGCCCCCATGCACGGGGGAGCGGGTGTTGTATCGCTACGAAAAAAGCCCCTCGCAAAGAGGGGCCGGTAAACCAATTGCGGCCGGGTCAGCACGTCTGATCCTTATTGCACCTGGTCGTCGTTCTCCACACCCTTCTTCTTCGACACGTTTTCCTTCAGCTTGCCGAAGCTGTAGGCCACTGCCAGCCCGAAGTTCCGGAACGGCGCGTAGTTCACATTCTCTGTGTAGAAGCTCGCGGTTTCGGTGAAGGAGCGCATCCGCCGCTCCCCCTCGAAGAAATTAGTGGCGCTTGCCGTAACGGTGAGCTTTTCCTTCAGCAGCTTTTGAATGAAGTTGAAGCCATAGAAATAGTTGTCGGGGAACGTCGTATTGGGCATCCGCAGGGGCATGAAATAACCGCCGTTGGACGTGATCGTGAAGAGCGGCGAAGCCTTCCAGGTGATGTTGGCGTTGACGTTGCCCGCGGTAGACCCGGTCCAGGCGGTCTGCAGCCGGTTGCGCACCTTGGCAAAGCGGCCGGTGGCATTGAGCGCGATGTTCCACCTGGGGCCCACCGGCAGGTTCGACACAAAGCCGAGGGTAAACTCGCGGAGCTGCCCCGCATTGGCACCGGTGACCGAGGTGATACCCGTGGCCGCGTCGAAGGTCGGGTTCTGGATGATGAGGTTGTTCGCGAAGTTGTAGCCCGTCTGGATAGAGAGGAACTTCTTGCCTTTGAAGAAGCGGTTCTGCCAGGCGAAGCTATGGGTATACTGGGGGCCGAGGTTCGGGTTGCCGTAGCTGCGGAACAGCGAATCGCTGTTGTTCACGAACGGGTTCAGGTTGTTGATCGAAGGCCGGCCGAGGCGCAGCGAATACGTGAAGTTGGAGTTCATGGTCTTGCTGAACTGCTTGCTGAGCAGCACGTTGGGGATGAAGTTGGTGTACGACTGCCGTACCGCCGTTTGCGTGGTGGTGAAATCGCCGCGGACCTCGGTATGCTCCACCCGCAGTCCCGTGCGGGCATTGAACGTACCGATCGCCTTGTTGAGGGTCACATACCCGCCATAGACGTCCTGGTCGTAGGAGAACCGCTCGCTGTTGGCCGGGTCTACCTGGTAGGGGCTCCCCTTATCAAACTTCACCTGGCTTTCGAAATCCGAATAGGCCTCGCGCAGGATCGTCTTGATCCCTGTTTCCAGGCGGGCCGTCTTGCTCAGCGGCTCGGTGTAATCCAGCTGCAGCGTATACTCCCGGTTGAACGCCTCGTTGTCGTTCTGGATGAACCGCTCCGACGCGCCGAACTCCTGCTGGCTGTTGGTGAGCGAGCGGTTGGTATTGAACACTGCATTGAAGCGGAAGCTGAGCTCCTTCTGGGGCTTCTTTTTATACTTGCGGATAAAGTCGGTTCCAAAGCCGTACGTGGGCATCGTCATCGTTGTGTGCAGGGGAAAGGGGCTGCTGTCGGAGTTGCCGTTGGCGAACAGGGTGTAGATGTTCTGGTCGTTCGCGAACTCGTTGCGGTGGCGGCCCATATTGCCATACGCCACCACCGTATTTGTACTGTCGAGGTCGTAGCTCAGCTCGAGGTTACCCTGGTGAAAGAAAAAGTCGGCCACCCGCGGCCCGTTCACTTCCCTCCTGCTGAAGGCGACCGGCTGACGGGGCGTTGTTACCGAACGCATGTACGTACGGAAGTTGTTGTTTCCGTTGAGGCTGTAGATGCCCGACACGCCCAGCTTGCCGGTCTTCAGGCTCACGTTCAGCCCGGCCGACCGGTGGCCGATGGCGTTCCTGCTGGCGTTCACCGTACCGCTGTAGCCGGCAAGCTTCTTTTTGGTGATGATGTTGATGATGCCGCCCACGCCTTCCGCATCGTACTTGGCCGAAGGCGACGTGATGACCTCGATGCGTGCGATGCTGGCGCCCGGGAAGGCCTTCAGCGCCTCCTTTACATTCTGGGAGAACAGGGCAGTCTCCCGCCCATCAAGCAACACCCGGAAATTCGCCTGCCCGTTCACCTGGATCGTGCCGTCGCCGTCCACGTTCACATAGGGTGTCTTCCGCAGGAGGTCGCTGGCCGACTCCGATTGTGCGGCCGGATCTTCTTCCACGTTATAGATCAACCGGTCGGCCTGCTGCTCCACCAGCGGCTTCCGCGCCGTAACGGTGACCTCGGCCAGGCTCTTCACCAAGGGCACCAGCGGCGTCGTGCCGAGGTCTACCTCCTTGCCTTCCACTTTGAAGGGCCGGCCCTTCTTCCGGAAGCTGCTGTGCGTGATGCGCAGCACATACTGACCGGGAGGCAGGCTGCTTTGATACGAGCCGCCCGCATCCGAAAGCACCGTCCGGGAGATCTTCTTGACGGGCTCCTGGAAATTGACCGTCGCAAAAGCGACCGGCTTCGTCGAGGCGCTGTCTACCAGCTTGCCTTTGACGGTAAACTCCTGCGCATTGCCGCAGAGAAAAAAAGCGAGAAAACATACCAGTAGTAACCCTTTGTTGCAGACCATTTTGTTCTTCATATGTGAGATGCGTTTTGATGTGTTGCGGAAGAACAAAACAAGGGTGTGCTATGCGAAGCGATGGCTAACCCACCTTAATTAAGATAAATGAAAATAAATGTAGGATAGGTGGTCTGCCGCAGGGCCAAAGGATCGCTGATTGAAGGACGGCCGGCGTGCGGAGACAGCGACCGGAACTGGCTTCCAGGATTTCAGAAGCTTTCTTTAAATAACGGTCTCCCTGCGATGTCGTGAGGCGTCACGATGGAAATCGGAGGGCTCGATGGAGAGACGACTTCTGGTGTCGCTCGTGTAATAATGGTTGGTAATGTGCTCCCATACACTGTATCTTACCCCACTCAATTGCACCGGATGAAAACTTCTGCGCGGGTTGCCACCTTTTTCATTTTCCTCTTTTTTCTTTTTTTCAATGCGGTGGGCATCTACCTGATCGTCGAGCGCTTTGCGGATACAAAGGCAAAGTTCAACATCGCCTGCACGAGCGCCCTGCTCTCTACGCTCACGCAATACCATAAGCTGAAGGGAATGGACAGCGCATCAAAGCCGAGGCACGCATTTGTGGTGTATTCCGCCAAAGAGATCCGGGTGGCACGGCGCGACACCCAGCATCTGGACATAAGCGCGCCCCTCTCCCCGATCCATGCGCGGAGGGTAGAGCCGAGTGCCCTGGAACCGATCCTCGACCGGTCGAGCTTCCAATCACTGGACCTTGCCTTCTTCGACCGCCTGTACCGCAGGGCGCTTGATTCCGGCAACGTGCGCTCGGAGCACCGGCTTGATACGCTATCGGTGGCTGCCGCCAGAAACGGCGCTTCGCAAAGCCGGGATCCCTGGGGCGGCAAACGAAGAAAGGAATACGACTATGCCACCCGTCCCGTGCGCATCTTCTTTTCGCCCAACTCCCTGCTCTTCGCCGAATTCAAATACGACCGCGCATTCTATTGGGACGATCTGCTCTGGCCGATGCTCGCATTCGTATTTATACTGGCCATCAGCAATGGAGCCCTCCTCTTCGTGTACAAGACCATCCGGCGGCAAAAAAGGATCAACGAGGTCAAGACGGACTTCATCAACAACATCACCCACGAGATGAAAACGCCGATCACGATCGCCTCGGCGGGCCTCGACGCACTCGGGCACCACATCGCACCTACGGAGCGCACCTCCTTCTACCTCCAGACCAGCAAGCGACAGCTGCACCTGCTCAACGAATTCGTGGAGCGGATCCTCGAATCTGCAGTACAGGACCTCGCGGGCTTTACGTTGAAGAAAGAGCCGATCGACCTGCACCGCCTTTTCGGCGACCTCGTGCAAAGCCACACGGTGCTGCAGGCAAAGCCCACGCACTTCCGCCTCACGGGCGAGGGGCCCATCGTGATACCCGGCGACCGGCTCCATCTCGAAACCGCCTTTCATAACATTATAGACAATGCCGTCAAGTATTCCCACGATGCTGTGGATATTGAGATCGATCTTGCTGAGAAGGACCGCGACTGCGTCATCCGGATACGCGACAACGGCATGGGCATACCGCCGCAGTTTCTGAAGAACATATTCGAAAAGTTCTTCCGCGTGCCACAAGGCGATGCCCACGCCGTAAAGGGCTTCGGGCTCGGCTTGTATTATGTCAGCAGCATCATTAAGAAGCATTCGGGTACCATAACGGTGCACTCGAAGCCGCAGTCCGGAACAGAATTTACCATAACCCTACCCAGGAACGCATGATACCGCTTTTATTGATTGAAGACCAGGTGGAACTTTGCCAGATCCTGAAAGACACCCTTTCGCTGTATGGCTTCGACGTCTCCTACGCTGCGAACGGCGACGACGGCTACCGCTTATTCACCACCCTGGATCCCAGGATCGTCATCATCGACATCATGATGCCCGGCAGCGACGGGTTCAGCGCCGTGCGGCAGATCAGGGCCGTCAACAAAGAGGTGCCGATCATCATGCTGACGGCCAAGCCGCTTACCGAGGACCTCGTCAAGGCCTTCGACCTGGGCTGCAATGACTTTATCCGGAAGCCCTTCGTGATGGAGGAGCTGATCGCGCGGATCCGGTCTTTCGCGCGGGTGGCGGGGCAGGCTACGGGCGCCGCACAGCAGATCTATAAGCTGGGCACCTTCAGCCTCAACGCGTCCACGCAGGAACTGGCCAATGATGCGCACCGGTACCAGCTTTCGTATAAGGAAGTAGAACTACTGAAACGGCTGTGCGAGGCAAAATCGACCGTTGTAGACCGGCAGGTGCTGCTGGCGGAGCTATGGGGCAGCGACAATATCTTCAACAGCAAAACCATGAACGTGTATATCAACCGGCTGCGCAACTACCTGGATGCCGACAAGTCGGTGGAGATCCTCACCATCAGGGGCCTGGGGTACAAGCTCATTGAGCGGTATCAGTAGGGCAACGGGGCGGCAACCCGCCGAGGCAACCTCCCACGCCGTACTTCTACGGCATCGCGCCACGCAGCGGACCGCCGGAAATACCTATCTTCGGCAAAACCCGGGTTACCAGTACGGTGGCCTTTGCTAACACCACGATTATGAGAAAGCTCCTGTTTGCCCTCGCATTCGGCGCCGCGCTCTCCGGCCATGCGCAGAACTCCTCCGACGACCGCCTTTTCTGGCGCGCCGACCAACGCCTTTCATTCTCCGATTTCAATGGCACGCCCAAGGCCTCCGATACGGCCGTTACCACCAGCGCCACGGGAGCGCGCAGCCACCGCCGGGGCTCCATCAACAAAAGCATCGACATCAGCCTCGCCACCCAGCCCGACAAGACCATGTTCGACATTCGTGCCGGCATGAAGCGCAACTCCTCCTGGATGCGCGACCGTACCGACTCGGTAACGCTGGCCCACGAGCAGGGACATTTCGACATCTGCGAGCTCTATGCCCGCATGCTGCGGCGCGACATCAAGAAGGCGCGCAACATGCAGCAGGCGCGGAAGATGTTCGACGACGCCATGAAGGCCGAGGAAGCCGAGCACGACCGCTTCGACAAGGAGAACACCTATGAGGCCGGCGGCATCACCGCTGCGTGGGCCCAGGATCTCAGCACGCGGATCGCGGCGCTTGACGCCTTTGCCAACCCGGTGGTGGCGACACGGATCGTCCAATAGGATCAATCGCGCGATTCATGGAAGGATCACCCGTAAACCCGGGCAGCAAACCCTTGGCCGCATGGCGGCTCCGGCTCGCCGCCTGGGTCCTGCGCCTGCTACTTTGGGTGGCCACCCTGGTTTCGCTGCTCGCGCTCGCGTGCACGGCTACCGAACCCTGGTGGCAACGGGTCCATCCGGGCTTGGAGGTCCTGTTCGCGCTCCTGCTCTACGGCTGGTTTTATAGCAACGTCTTCATCGGGCTGCCGGCGCTGTTGCTCTTTGTATGCCTGTGGGTGTTAAAGAGAGGGCTGGGCAAGGAGTACCTCCCTCTTCGTTTTTATAGCCGGTTGCTGGCCCTGCAGCTCGTGGCGGGAATCGTCACCGTCATGCTGCTCCTGGTCCGGTAAGTCCAGTGCCTGCTCGAGGCATCGCCTGAGTTACAACCAACAAATCAAAAACTCCTCAAAGACGCGTTTTCAGCACCGGCACCATTTCGTCCTTCCAGCTTTTGAAATCGCCAGCGAGGATATGCTTGCGCGCCTCGCGTACAAGCCACAGGTAAAAGGCAAGGTTCTGGACCGAAGCGATCGTGAGGCTCAGGTACTCCTTCGATTTGAACAGGTGCCGGAGGTAGGCTTTGCTGTAGTAATTCGACGTTTCGCAGTCGAGCCCGTCGTCGATCGGCGAGAAGTCGCGCTCCCACTTTTTGTTATCGATGTTGATGACGCCCTTCGTGGTGAACAGCATCGCGTTGCGGCCGTTGCGGGTGGGCATCACGCAGTCGAACATATCCACGCCGAGCGCGATGTTCTCGAGGATGTTCCAGGGCGTGCCCACCCCCATGAGGTAGCGGGGCTTGTCTTTGGGCAGGTGGGCGCAGCAGAGGGCCGCGATCTCGTACATCACCGGCTCGGGCTCCCCTACCGACAGGCCACCAATGGCATTGCCTGTCGCGCCCTTCGATGCGATGTATTCACAGGAGGCCTTACGAAGATCATGATAAACGGCGCCCTGCACGATCGGGAAGAGGTTTTGCGTGTGCCCGTATTTATCCGGGGTGCTGCTGAAGCGCTCCACGCAGCGGTCGAGCCAGCGGTGTGTGAGGTTCATGGAGTTGAGGGCGTACTTGTATTCGCTCTGCGCGGGCGGGCACTCGTCGAAGGCCATCATGATGTCGGCGCCGATGGAGCGCTCGATGTCCATCACCCGCTCGGGGCTGAACAGGTGTTTCGACCCGTCGATATGCGAGCGGAAGGTGACGCCTTCCTCGGTGATCTTGCGGGTACCGGCGAGCGAGAACACCTGGTAGCCGCCCGAGTCGGTAAGGATGGGGCGGTCCCAGTTCATAAAGCGGTGGAGGCCGCCGGCTGCTTCCATCGTGTCCATGCCCGGGCGCAGGTACAGGTGGTAGGTATTGCCCAGGATGATGTGCGGGTCGACCTCCGACTTCAGCTGCTGCTGCGAGAGCGCCTTCACGGAACCGACGGTGCCCACGGGCATGAAGATGGGTGTCTGTATCTGCCCGTGATCGGTGGTGATGGTGCCGGCGCGGGCGGCGGAGTGCGGATCGGTGGTATGGAGTAAGAAGGAGAGTGCGGCCATAGAGGACGCAAAGATAGGCCCCCTGTCCCCCCAAGGGGGCACTTAGGTTGCAGATTCCTTTCGACTGGGGTTCAGTCATTTATCCGGCGCTTTTCGATACCCGGAAGCTCCTTTAGCTTTTGCCGGATCCGGGCCAGCACGCCGGGCAGATCCTGCTCAACTTCCTCATTTCGGAACCGGATCACCGTGAAACCTAAAGAATTCAGATCCACCGTGCGTTCCGCGTCACTAATTTGAATTTCCGGTAATTGGTGAACGAGGCCATCCACTTCAACCACCAGGTTTTTAGGAAGGCAAACGAAGTCGGCGATATATACCTTGATGATATGCTGCCGCCGGAAACGCCACCCTTCCAATTGTGCTCCTTTCAATTCATTCCAAAGAAGCGTTTCGGCAGGTGTCGGGAAAAGCAGTTGCTGGCGCGCACGTTCTTTCAAGCGCGCATAAAGCCGAGGGTCTGCCCATTGATAACCGAACCGGTTATATGATCTGTCAGGATGCTCAGGTTTCATAAGACAAAAGTCATCTGCTGAAACCCGCACTGCAAGAGGAAAACACCGCAAAAAAATGAGAAAATTCCGGCCTGAGTGCCCCCTTGGGGGGACAGGGGGCTTTATCTTCGCGGCATGCTTATGAGTTGGGGACTGGTGCTATTCGTCGCGTTTTGTGTGGTGGCGGCGATCCAAATCTTCTATTACGGCTACTTCTTCCGCCACGTGGGCGCCTGGAAACCGCCCGCGAAGGAGGCCTCGCGGCAGCACCCCGTGTCGGTGGTGATCTGCGCGCGCGACGAGGACGAGAACCTCGCCCGCAACCTGCCCGGTGTGCTCGTGCAGGACTACCGCAGCACCCACGAGGTGGTGGTGGTCAACGACAACTCGGTGGACGACTCCCGCTATATCCTCGAGGAGTTCCAGAAAACGTTCCGCTTCCTCAACATCGTGGAGCTGCAGCAGGAAGCCAAGCTGATCGCCGGCAAAAAGTACCCCCTCTCCATCGGCATCAAGGAGGCGAAGCACGAGGTGCTGCTCCTCACCGATGCCGACTGCGTGCCCGCCTCCGAGCACTGGATCTATAAGATGCAGGACGCCTTCCGCGACGGCATCGAGGTGGTGCTCGGCTACGGCGCCTACCAGAAGCTCCCGGGCTTTCTCAACAAGGCCATCCGCTTCGAAACCTTCCACACCGCGCTGCAATACCTCGGCTACGCCCTCGCCGGTAAGCCCTATATGGGCGTGGGCCGCAACCTCGCCTACCGCAAGGGCCTCTTCTTCCGCAACAAGGGCTTCTCGGCCATCAACCACATCCCCTCCGGCGACGACGACCTCTTTATCAACAAGGTAGCCTCCGCCGCCAACACCACCGTGGTACTCGACCCCGATGCCTTTACCCTCTCGCGCCCCAAAACGACCTGGAAGGACTGGATGCGCCAGAAGAACCGCCACTACTCCACCGGCAAATACTACCGCCGCGGCCACCAGTGGCTCCTCGGGCTGTATACGACCTCCTACTTCCTGTTTTACCCGCTCTTCGCCGCTGCGGCGATCGTATACGACTGGCGGCTGGCGCTCATCCCCCTCGCATTGCGGCTCCTCACCATCGGCCTCGTGTGGCGCAAAGCCATGAAGCGCCTCGGCGAAGACGACCTCTTCCCGATGTTCCTCTTCTGGGACCTCTGGCTTTTCTTTTATTACCTCATCTTCGCCCCGGCGGTGTGGAAGAAGCCGAAGAAGACCTGGAATTAATGTGCTAATGGGTTAATGTGCTGATGTGCTAATCAAGAGAACAATAGGGCCAAGCGCTCCTCTTGTTCATTTGGGCGTTTGAGAGAAGATGGCCAAGGAAGAGAAGGAACGCGGATGTTACTGATTTGATACGATGAGCGCGGATGTCCCTTTCCACGGTTCCAGGTTTCCATTACCGATGTGCCGACATGTAAGATCTGCTAGCACGATAAGGCAGGCTGCACTGCAACGACGCTTTACCAATAAACCAATAGACGAAAAACGTTCTCTCCTTAGCGAATACCTTAGCCACTTAGCTTCTTAGCGGTAAAAAATCCCTTCTTCACCTTATTCTGCCTTCCCCGTTCCTTATTCCCTGTTCTATTGTTCCCTAGCTTTGCTCCTGTATGACCGACTCCACCGACAAAGGACAGCCCGACCTAAGTGCCCCCTTGGGGGGACAGGGGGCCGACATTCTCCTCAAGTATTTCTCCGACTTCTCCGAAAAGCAGCTCTCCCAGTTCCAAGCGCTCGAAGCGCTCTATACCGACTGGAACAGCAAGATCAACGTCATTTCCCGGAAAGACATCGAGTCGCTGTACGAGAAGCATGTCCTGCACTCGCTCGCCATCGCGGCCACCATTCCCTTCCGCAACGGCCTCGAGCTCGTCGACATCGGCACCGGCGGCGGCTTTCCCGGCGTGCCCCTGGCGATCTTCTTCCCGAACGTGAAATTCCACCTGGTCGACTCCATTGGCAAGAAACTCAAGATCATCGACGCCGTCAAAGAGGCCGTCGGCCTCGACAATGTGACCACCCAGCATACCCGTGCCGAGGACATCAAGGGCCGGAAGTTCGACTTTGCCGTTTCCCGCGCCGTAGCGCCGCTCGGCGACCTCCTGCGCTGGAGCCGCCCCCTGCTCCGCAAGACCGAGTTCCGCGTGGAGGAAGAGGGCGGCGAAACCGTCTACAAATCGGGCCTTGTGTGCCTCAAGGGCGGCGACCTCGCCGCTGAGCTGAACGAGAGCGGCGCCAAAGGCCGTCCCCGCATGATCGAGATCTCCAGCCTCTTCGAGGAGGAATGGTTCCGGGAGAAATACGTGGTGTACGCGCAGTAAAACGGATGGGGTGATGGGAGAATGGGGTGATGGGGAAATGCCCGATCCCGGAATGAGGTAGATTTTTACATGAACTAAATAAGGACCAGGCGGGTCCGCGCCCAAAAAGCAATCTGCACTGTCTGATATCCTATTCTCCCATTACCCCATTACCCCATTAGCACATTCCCTGTATTTGCGTTATTTTCGGCCCCTAAAATCAAAGTATACCGATGGCTGAAGTGATCAAAATGCCCCGACTGAGCGACACGATGACCGAAGGCGTGATCGCCGCCTGGCATAAGAAGGTGGGCGATACGGTGAAGAAAGGGGAGATCCTTGCGGAAATTGAGACCGATAAAGCCACTATGGAGCTCGAGTCGTACAAAGACGGCACCCTGCTGAAGCTGGGCGCCGACAAGGGCGGCAAGATCCAGGTGGATGACCTGCTGTGCATCATTGGTGCGCCGGGCGAAGATATCTCGTCGCTTACCGCCGGTGGCGGTGGCGCTGAACAGCAGAACAAGGAACAAGGAACAGGGAACACGGAAGTAAAGGCCGAAGCCGCTCCGGCACCTGCCGCTGCACCCGCCCCTGCCCAGGGTGGTGGTTCTTCTATGGACCTCTCCAAAATGGAAGAAGTGGTGCTGATGCCCCGCCTGTCCGATACGATGACCGAGGGCGTCATCGCCTCCTGGCACAAGAAAGTGGGCGACGCCGTGAAGAAGGGCGAAGTGCTGGCCGATATCGAGACCGACAAGGCCACCATGGAGCTCGAATCCTATAAGAACGGCACGCTCCTCTACCAGGGTGCGCAGCCCGGCGCCAAGATCGCCGTCAACGACCTGCTCTGCATCATCGGCGAGCAAGGCAAAGTAGACGTGGATGCGATCGTGGCGGCGTCGAAAGGCGGAAGCGCTCCGGCCGCTGGCGGAGAACAATCGAATAAGGAACAAGGAACAGGGAACACGGAAGTAAAGGCCGAGTCCGCTCCTGCTGCCGCGGCTACCAATAGCGATGGCCGTGTAAAGGCTTCTCCCCTGGCCAAGGCCATGGCGAAGGAAAAAGGCATCGACCTCTCCCAGGTGCCCGGCTCCGGCGACGGCGGCCGCATCACCAAGAGCGATATCGACAACTTCAAGCCGCAGCAACAGCAGCAGCAAGCCGCGCCGGCCGCTGCCCAGCAGGCCGCAGCCCCGGCAGCCAAGTCGGCCCCCGCTTTCGTAGCGAACGGCCAGGAAGGCTACAACGACACCAACGTATCGCAAATGCGCAAGGTGATCGCCAAGCGCCTCGGCGAGTCGAAGTTCAGCGCCCCGCACTTCTACCTCACGATGGAGATCAACATGGACAAGGCCATGGAGGCCCGCGCTTCCATGAACGAGGTGAGCCCCGTCAAGATCTCCTTCAACGATATGGTGATCAAGGCCGTGGCCCTCGCGCTCCGCGCCCACCCCGCCGTCAACTCCTCCTGGATGGGCGATTTCATCCGTACCTACCAGCACGTGCACATCGGCATGGCCGTGGCCATCGAAGACGGCCTCATCGTTCCGGTGATCCGCTTCGCCGACCAGAAGACCCTCTCCCAGATCTCGGCCGAGGCCAAGGAGCTCGCCGGCAAGGCCAAGAGCAAGAAGCTGCAGCCCAATGAATTCACCGGCAACACCTTCACCATCTCCAACCTCGGCATGATGGACATCGACGAGTTCACCGCCATCATCAACCCGCCCGACTCCGCTATCCTGGCCGTAGGCCGCATCAAGGAAGTGGTGGTCCGTAAAGGCGATGGCTTCGGCGTGAGCAATGTCATGAAGGTGACCCTCTCCTGCGACCACCGCTCCGTAGACGGCGCCGTGGGTGCGGGCTTCCTCCAGACCTTCAAGAAATACCTCGAGAACCCGGTGACCATGCTAGTCTGATCTCAGATCTGAGATCTGGAATGTCAGATTTATAGAAAAAGCCCCCCTACGGTACCGTCGGGGGGCTTTTTCACTATGTTTTGATGGGCGTCATTTTACCTGCTCGAACAATAGGCTCGCATCGGGGTCGATCACGAGCTTGCCGGTGACGTTGCCCTTGCGCTTGAATTCCGTTTCGGGGCCCGTGATCCGTACAACATGTCGCTCCTTTCGTCCGCCGACTTCGAGTTCCACTTCGAGGTTGAGGCGATAGACCAGCCCTTCCTGGTAGATTTTGAGCTTGAGTCCGTCTTCGTCCCGCTTTTCTTCGAACCGGAGCCGCGGCACGCCGGGGCGGTACAGCCATTGGTCAAAGAAATAACCGAGCTCCCGGCTGCTCACCGATTCTGCAATGGCCTGCAGGTCGCGGGTCTCGGCATTGCCGCCTTTATACTTGTTGTAATAGGCCTTTATGATCTTTTGAAACGCTGCATCACCTACCTCCTGCCGCAGCATATGCAGCACCCAGCCGCCCTTCTGGTAGGAATTAGCATTGAGCAGTGACATGAGGTTGCTGGTGGAATCCACTACCGGGCTCTTGCTCGATTTCACAAAGTCGAGCACCTGTTTGCGGTCGGCCTCGAGGCGCTTACGCAGTGCATCGGCGCCGTACTTCTTTTCGAAATAGATGTTCGTCAGGTACGTCGCAAAGCCCTCACTCAGCCACAGGTGCGCGAAGCTTTTCTCGGACGCCATGTCGCCGAACCACTGGTGAGCGATCTCGTGTGCGATGACGTCTTCCCACTTGCGGTCGCCGGTAACGCTCTCCTCCGCATAGAAGATGGCCGAAGCGTTCTCCATGCCGCCGAAGATGGTCTTCGACTGTACGTTGGCGAGCTTACTATACGGGAACGGCGCGATGTACTCCGAGAAGAACTTCACAATCGAAGGTGCGAGCGCGTAGTCGTAAAAGCCCTTCGTGCTGTCCTGCGGGTACACCCAGGCGCTCACCGGGATGCCGGCCGGGCTGTCGGCAAAGGTCTTCACGGCAAAGCGGGCTGCGCCGATCACCATCACCTTGGTGGGCAAGGCAACATCGCAGCGCCAGTGCGTGACCAGCGGCGTAAGCTCCACGTGTCCTGAAGGACCGTTGGCGGTCATCTTGATTTCCCGGTTCACCAACTCGCCATTGCTGATCACCTGGTACTTCGAAGGGGCCGTTACGATGAACTCGAAGGTAGCCTTGTCGTCGGGGCGGTCGTTGCATGGGATCCAGTGGTGCGCCCGGTTGGGCCAGTTGTCGGCAAAGAAAGTGCGCTCCCCGTGCTTGTTTTTCGAGATGATGAGGCCGTCGGCCGGTATGCCCCGGTACTTCACCAGGAACGTATGCTTCTGCCCGGCATTGACCGGCGCATCGAACTCGAAGCGGATCTTGTCGCCCTCCTGCCGCCACTTCTGGTTTGCATACGAACCCACTTCCGTAACGGTCATGCCCTTGCTGCCTTTCGGACCTACTAGATCAAGACTGAAGGCACTTGTTTCCTTCGGGAACAGGATCTCCATCCGGGCCTCGCCCTCGATGCGGTCGCTGCTGTCGGAGAGCTTGAGATGAAACCGGTAGTGCTGTACGTCGATGTCCTGCGCCTGCGCGGCAGCTGCTGCGGCAACGAATGACGTTGCGAGAAATAGCTTGCGAAACATGAGCGGAAGGTAGGATAATGTGCTAATGGGGTAATATGCTAATGTGTTAATCCTGAGGCTTCACTACGGGATGACCACAAATATGTCGCATTGTTCCCCGCCGCTGATTTCTTCACCCCCTGGCTGAAGCTATGGGCTAGTGATCGATCGAAAACCCACGCCTGAAGCCGTGGGCTGGTGGGTTCCAACCTCTAAAACCCTTAAAATGCCGGCGCTCTGGCCGGCATCCCGACAGGCTTTGCCTCGTCGGGACCTCCAAAACCTTTATTACCCCATCAGCACCTTACCCTATTAGCACATTCCTCATCTCCCCAGCCCCTCCAACAATTCTACTACCTTTTCCCTCCGGAGAATCACGTACCCGATGCGGTCGTTGGATACGCCGTCGCGGAGTTGGTAGGAGAAAGAGAGCTGGTCGTCGTGCACCTCGGTCTCGAAGTATTTGAACGCGATGTTGGAAAAGGGCTTCAGCTCACCGGCGATCTCGTAGAGGTGGGTCGACACGATGAAGAGGGAGTTGCGCATCTTGATAAGTCCCCGGATCACGGCCGTAGAGCATTTCATCGCATCCTGCACGTTGGTGCCCTTGAACAGCTCGTCGATCAGCACCAGCCATTTCCGGCCGTCGTTGATCTTGACGATCGTGTTCTTGACCCGCTGCACCTCGTTGAAGAAGTAACTCTCGCCCTTGGCGATATTGTCTTCTACGTTGATGTTCGACAGCAGCCCGTCGAAGAGGGTAAGCTCCATTTCCTGCGCCGGCACGCCCATCCCGAGGTGGGCCAGGTACACCGACGAGCCTACGGCGCGGATGAGGGTACTCTTGCCGGCCATGTTGGCGCCGGTCAGGAACACGAAGTTCTGCTCGCGGTCCATCACCAGGTCGTAGGGGATCGGTGTGGGCAGCAGCACGTGGTACAGCCCGCGCGCATAGAGCCGCGGCTGCGGATCGTCGGTGACGGTAGGAAAGCGCAGGTTGAACTTGACCACCGCCTGGGCCATTGAATTCCACGCTTCCAGCCGCCCGAAGATGTCGACGAGCTCGAGCGTCTTGCCCTTATAGGCCCCACGGAGGTAGTGTGCGAAGTACAGGTTCTGGAAGAGCCCGGGGTCCTTTCCGGGCTTCAACTCCGCCAGCCGTGCCAGCGGCTCCTCGCGCAGGGCCGACTCGATCCGGTCCACGCAGTACGCGATCTGCTTCGGCAGTTGTCCCCCGCCCAGCAACCCCGCAAGCTGCTTGAGCCCCCGGTAGAAATCGGCGAAGTGCCGGATCGAAAAACGGATCAGCGAGTAGTCGTGGCTATGAAACATCCGGTAGGCGAACGCGGTGACCCGGTTGTCGGGCGCCGGCACCTCGTCGAGCTCGTAATCGAAGAAACGGTCCATCATCAGCACCGTACCATTAGTGATGTACTCGGGCCACTCCTTCCCTTTCGAGATCAGCGTGCGTAGGATCGTTTGCGTGCCTTCGATCTTCTCGATGCTGTCGTGCGGCTGCAGGAAAAAGCGGCGCAGCCACTCCTTGCCCACGCCCGTCTTGGTGAGATTGAGCCGGTGAAACACGGAGAACTCTTCTTCCGTATGAAAGATGGCGAGGTCGGATAAGGTGATCTTGTCGATTTGCATGTTCGTGTGTTATAGGGCGCGACCGGAGAGAAAGAACGCAGATCTATATGATGAATACGATATGCGCAGATATGAGTTGTAATATCCGCGATAATCGTAAAAGATCCGTGTCATCTGCGTTCCTTCTCTCACCGCGCGAAGCGCAGCCGCATCCCCTGCTGAGATGCATCGAAGGCACCGTTTGCATACGCGCGGTGACCGTTAATGAAGGTAGCTTCGATCCGAGCGGGGAAGATGCTGCCTTCGAGCGGGCTCCAGCCACATTTATAGTGAAGGCTATCCCGCGTCACTTCCGTTTTTCCGGCCAGGTCCACGAGCACGAGGTCGGCCCAATAGCCCTCGCGGATATAGCCCCGCCCGGCAATCTGAAAGCAATCGGCAACGGCATGGCTCATCTTCTGCACCACTTTCTCGAGCGGGATGCGCCCTTCCTTCACGTAGTGCAGCATCAGCAGCAGCGGGTGCTGCACCAGCGGCAGGCCGGCATGCGCGTGCTCGTAGTCGCCCTCCTTTTCGGAGCGCAGGTGCGGCGCATGGTCGGTGGCGATCACATCGAGGCGGTCGTCGAGCAGGGCCTGCCACAGGGCTTCGCGGTGATGCGGCGCCTTGATGGCCGGGTTGCACTTGATGTCGTGCCCGTGCTTTGCATAATCATCGGCCGTGAAGTGCAGGTGGTGCACGCATACCTCGGAGGTGATGCGCTTCTCCGAAAGCGGCAGCATATTCGTAAAGAGGCGCAGCTCGTTCTCGGTGGTGATGTGGAGGATGTGCAGGCGGCTGTTGTGCTTCATGGCGAGCTGCACCGCCTTGAACGAGGATTCGAAGCAAGCCTCCTCGTCGCGGACGAGCGGGTGGTCGGCTGCTTCCAGCCGGCCCTTCTCTTCTTTGATCCGGGCGTAGTTGGCCTTGATGATCGGCTCCTCCTCGCAGTGCGTGGCGATGAGCAGCTCGCTGTCGGCAAAGATGCGGCCGATGGTGAGGTAGTTGTCGACGAGCAGGTTGCCGGTGGACGCGCCCATAAAGATCTTCACCCCGCATACGTCCGCCTTCTTCTCGTTGGTACGCAGCACCTCGTCGACGTTGTCGTTGGAGGTACCCATGTAAAACGAATAATTCGCCAGCGAGCTTTGCGCGGCGATGGCATATTTGTCTTCGAGCAGCTCCTGCGTGAACACGGGCGGCTGCGTGTTGGGCATCTCCATGAACGAGGTGACGCCGCCCGCAACGGCCGCGCGGGCCTCCGACCCGATCGTGGCCTTGTGGGTGAGGCCCGGCTCGCGGAAATGGACCTGGTCGTCGATGGCGCCGGGCAGCAGGTGCAGGCCCTCGCCGTTGATCTCGGCCACGGCAAAGCCCGGCTCACCGATCTGCGGGGCGATGCGCGCGATGCGCCCGTCGCGCAAAAGCACGTCCCTGGCTTCGATCCGGCCCTCGTTGACGACCTGTACGTTCTTTATCAGGTAATTTTGTAGCATTGTTCCTCTTTAAACCGAATGCATGCAATATAAACAAAGCCTGCTCAAGGTAGCGGCGCTCCTGCTGCCCGCCTTTGCGGGCGCACAGACCACCTACCTGCCGCAAGGCGCCCATGAACAACACCTCCTCGAGCGCCTGGAGATCAAGGCGGGGCACGACTCCGTGCTCAACTTCTCCAAGGTGCAGCCCTTCTCGCGCAAGCAGTACATCCCGGCGCTCAACCGCGTGGATACGGCGCTCCTTACCCGCGTGGACAAGTACAACCTGTACCTCGCCAACATCAGCAACCTCGAGTGGGCCACCGGCGACCGGGAGCGCTTCCGCAGCCGGCGTGCCATCGCGAAGCACTTCTACGAGTCGCCCGCCAACCTGTACGAGGTGCACGAGCCCAACTTCTTCCTCGCGGTGAACCCGGTGTTCCAATACACGGTGTCGAAGGAGCAGGACAATGAGCAGCACCTGTTCCAGAACACGCGCGGCATCGCACTCCGCGGCCGCATCGCCGACAAGATCGGCTTCGCCGCCTACGTCACCGACAACCAGGAGCGCAACCCTTCGTATGTGCAGGGCTTTACGCTGGAGCGCCGGGCCGTGCCGGGCGCCGGCTTCTACAAAGACTTCAAAGGCGCCGGCGGTGTCGACTACTTCGACGCACGCGGGTACATTACCTTCAATGCGGCCAAGGCCATCGACATCACGTTCGGCTACGACAAGAACTTCATCGGCAACGGCACCCGCTCGCTGTTCCTCAGCGACTTCTCGGCACCCACGACCTTCCTGCGCCTCAACACACGCATCTGGAAGTTCCACTACCAGAACCTGTTCATGGAGCTCAACTCGGCCAACCGCCTCAATGCCGACAAGCTGCAGCCGAAGAAATACGCGGCCATGCACCACCTCGACCTGCAGGTGACGAAGTGGCTCAACATCGGCCTTTTTGAAGGAGTCGTGTTCGGGCGCACCAACCACTTCGAGTTCGGCTACCTCGTGCCGGTGATCTTTTACCGCTCCATCGAGCAGCAGAACGGCTCCTTCGACAACTCGGTGGCGGGCCTCGACGTCAAAGCCAACATAGCGAAGCGCTTCCAGGTGTACGGGCAGCTGTTGCTCGACGAGTTCAAGCTCTCGGAGCTGAAGAGCAACAAGGGCTGGTGGGCCAACAAGTTTGGCTGGCAACTCGGCGCCAAGTACATCGATGCCTTCGGCATCCGCAACCTCGACCTGCAGCTGGAGGCCAACCGCGTGCGGCCCTTCACCTACTCGCATGCCGACTCGGTGGCCAACTATACGCACTACAACCAGCCGCTGGCGCACCCGCTCGGCGCCAACTTCCAGGAGTTCATCGGCACGGCGCGCTACCAGCCGGCACCCAAGTGGCTGCTGCAGGGCCGTATGATGTATTACTACCAGGGCCGCGACACCGGCATGTCGGCCAACGGCGCCAACATCTTCTTGCCCAACCGCCAGTTCGACCCGGCGACTCCCTTCAACGGGGTGCCGCGCCGCACGGCCGACTACGGCTTCAACGTAGGCGGCGGCTACCGCACGCAGGTGGCGCTGGCAAGCCTGCTCGTGTCGTACCAGCTCCGGCCCAACCTCTTCGTGGAAGGCAATGGCGTGTACCGGCACCAGACGACGCCCTTCGGCAATATCGGCGGCACGGCCGGCTCCGGCACCTTCATCGGCACCGTAGGAATACGGTGGAACATGCACCGGAGGGATTTCCTGTTCTGACCGGCAGTGTAAACCCATGAACGCAAAAAGGCCCCGACAGCATCGGGGCCTTTTTGGCGCTTGTGTGAACCGATCAAAACTCCTCCTTGCGGGCCGACGGCACCGTCAGTTGGCGGAAGCGGAACAGGTTGGCCGGATCTCCCTGCTCCACCTTGATCCAGAGCGCCATCTCTTCCTGCGACAACTGGCTTTTGTAGCAATGCACCGCCCGCAGTGCCTCCTGTTCGTCGCGGTCGGAATAGCGGATCGTTACGTTCAGGTAATTCGTATCCACCGTGTTGAGCCCGAGCAGCCCGTTGAATTTGTCGTCGTCTCGCCTGGTCCAGCCCAGGTAATACAGCGGGTAGCGCTTCACCCAGCCTTCTTTGAGGATGATCTCCGTGCAGAGATTGCTGATCATGCGGTGGTCGGAATGACCTGTATCGCCGTCGGGGCCGAAGGTGAGTATGAGGTCCGGATCAATCTCGCGGATCTTTTCGGTAAGCTTCGCCCGCAGCTCCTTCGACTTCCCGAAATAGTTTCCTACCCCGATGCGCGTATCGAAGCCGTCGGGGTAGCGTAGAAATACGGGAGGCTGGACGCCGAGCAGCCGGCAGGCGCATTCGGTCTCCGACTCGCGTAGCCGCACCAGTGTGTCGCCCGTAGGGAAGCCCGGTTTCGTGCCAAGCCGGCCATCGGTGGCGATGATGAGATGAACCTTCCCTTCCCGGCTGTACTTGCGGAGCAGCGGCGCAATGGCGCCCTCGTCGTCGGGATGCGCAAACACAGCAAGGATCGTGCGGGGCTTCACCAGCCCGCCAAAGGAGGTAAACAGAAAAAGTGGCAGTAAGATCAGTAGCCACCTCATAACAGTGGTTGTTTGCTTTCTATATCTACGAGCACCTGGTTGCAGATCCCCGGAGCCTTTGCCGCTCACTGGTAAGGTACGGAATTTGCGCATCCCGTCAGAGCACGATCCTGCTTTTTGCCAGCTCTTTGCTGAGCCGGCTGGCAATGCCCCGGTAGCGCGCGTCGTTGGCGAGATCGATGTCGATATGAAGCTTACCTTCCCAGACAGGGCTGGGCCCATGCCTGCGGCTATATACAGATACGTTATAGTCCTGAACAAACTGGTTCCCGTAACCGATCAGGGTGATCCCCGGTGCGCCGGCAACGATCTTCTCTTTCGTCATGTTGAGGGTTGTTTCGCCGGTAGCCCGGAACAGCACATAGGTGTCCACATCCGGGTTGGCGCTGCTGTCTATACGAAAGGGAGCTCCCTCCGATACGGCCCCTGCGTAGAAGAACTCAGCCTGCTTCCCCTGCCGTTTCAGCCGCGTGATGAGCCCCCCGGTAAGGTTGCCGAGAAAAACCTGCGACCCTACCGGGCCGGTACCCACGAACAACACATGACGACTCCGGAAATCCGCTACCGGACGGCTTTCCGTGCTGAGCGTTATCTGGCTGAGATACGTAGGCATCACGCAGGCGCACAAGCAGGAAAGTAAGCCGGTAAGTATAAGCAGTCTGGAGGCGCTCATGTATTCTGGTTGCAGGTGGTAATCTACCGATTTCCCTGGATTTCGAAGGCCGTAGATTTACGGTCATCATGGCCACGGGAAGCAGGATCCGGCGGTATCCGCAAAGGGCAGGACCTCTTTTATTGCGCACCGAAAAGGTCCTCCGGCCGCGGGTATTGCTGCAGCGGGTCAAAATCGGAGCGCCAGAGATCGAGGTCGTACAACTCTCCGAACTCATTGACGGAAAGGGTAATGAGCACCGGCTGCCGGTCCTTGTCGCGGTACTCCGCCTCCACCAGGTCGCCGGCATGCTCGCCGCGCCGTGCCAGGAGGATGCTGCCGGGGCCGCTGCCGCTATAGGGCTCCACCTCGTCGGGGATGCGGTATTTGCCGCCGTTCGTTACCTGTTTCAGGAGGTGTTCGATGAGGGCGCGCTCTTCGGGGGCAATAGGACGCAGGGCCATGGCGATCGGAATTTTTACAAGTATACGAAGCGGCGGCAAGCAAGGGCCATCGAGCGCAATAAATCAGCCCCCGGCAGGCAAATCCCTACCCCTAGCTGGACCCCTTCTTGCGGAACGGCCATGTGAACAGGCGTTTCTTGGGTATGGTGCCGCTGAAGGCGACCCAGGTGAGGTAGCCTTTATTGCCGTGACGGGATACGCCGATGGCCACCCGGAGGCTCTGGTAATCGTAGGTGATCGGCCAGCCGCTTTCCGATGTAAAGCTGAAGTCGCTCGCGGTGCGCACAAACTGTTCACCGAGTATCTCCTCCAGATAACAGTCCCAGGTATTCACCAGGCAAAGTGCCTCCGTCGTGTCCACCGGTTGATATACCGGGCATGAATAGATATAGCTCGTATCGCTCCAGATCACCAGCTCATCGTACAAGCCCAGGATCCCGGGCATGACATACATGCGCTTCGGCTCACCTTTGAGTTTCTCCTTCTTGATGATATCAGCAAAGCGGTTGCTGAAGCCGGCCAACACCTTGTCTACGCGCAGTCTGGTGAGAGTGTCCATTTGGCCAAACACCATCAGCGGCAGGAGAAACAAGAGGCTCATTAACAATTTCTTCATGGGGTAAGCAGCTCGCGCAGCGTGCTCTGGACCTGCGCGGTGGCAGGAATGAATATACAAATATTCATGGTTTATTGCCCCGTCAAAAAGCCGGCAACGGGCGTTTTCCCGGGTGTACGCCGGCGGGTGTGCCGTACTTCTACGGATTAGTCGCTGATGCCGCGGCGCAGGAGCTCGTCCAGTGGCGTATCGGACCAGCTGGTCCGCCAATACGGTTTATACAGTTGGTAGCGCAGCAGTCCTTTCAGGGGCTTTGCCTTTTTGAACGGCTTGTAGGGCTCCCATTCGGTAAAGAAGGTGGCCGCCCGCTTCGTTACGCCCACTGCTTCGCCGTTCCCGTCGTATACCGTTCCGTTCACCAGCCAGCCGAGGTGCTGGCCGTTGAAGCCCCGGATCTCGAAGTCGCCGGCCGACGCTGCCAGGTAGGCCACGGGCTCGCCGCCCCAGAGGTAGATCGTCCGGTCGACATCAGCAGCGATATAGGCCACCGCTTTGCCCTCGCGGCCGAAGAGCGCCACCTCCTGCGCCATCAGGCCGGAAGAACAGAGGCAACAGAGTAAAGCGATCAGCACGCGCATCGGTCCCATTTTGTCTTCAAAAAATTAATCTTCCCGCCTTACCGGGTGCGCCAGCACTACCTGCTTGCCCAGCACTGAGTATTCGATCGTGACGGAGTCCTCTGTGGCGTGCAAAAACCGGGCTCCGGTAATGTCGGTATCCCGCTCCCTGGGAAACTCGGGATTGAGGCCCGTGGTCAGGAACTGCTTCTTACCAGACGCATAGGCCAGCAGGTCTGCATAATTCCGGGCTCCGAGCTCTTGCTCCAGGATGCCGGTGCGGCGGAACAACTGAACCTGCACATCGTTGAACAGCGGCCTTCTCCGCTCCACGCGGTATTCGCTGTTGACGGGCACCCGCTGCCGCAGCCCGTCGTCGGTAAGCGCTTGTAGCGCCATCGCCAGCGGAACGCCCATGGGCAGGATGCTCAACCCGAAGCCGGCCAGTAGCAATACGAGATACCCCCGCGCGGCTCTGTGCTTCCAGAAAACGGTGATCACGGTAACCGTCAGCGCAAACCAGGTCCAGCGCAGCACCCGGTCGCTGTAGTGGCCCCAGAGGCTCAGCGGACGCGCACTGAAATCGAGCAGGATGTTGCACACGATCAGTGCTGTCAGGAACGCATATAACCGGAGCAAGGTCTTGTTCATGATCGACTACAGATCCCCGAATCTAGGAGAAGTCCGGAACAGGAAGTTGTTAAAGACCGTGCTTACCGTTGCAGGAGGAACGGGTCTTCAAGGTACAGGTCCAGGAACCCGGCAAAGGAGCCGGTGAGCCGGTCGATCACCCGCTTTCCTTCGAGGGCGATGTAGATACCTCCATCCGCCCTGCTAAACCCGTACGAAAAAATGTTCATGAAATAGTCGGCAAACCAGACGTGATCAGTGGGGTAATAACCACTCGTATTGTTGGCCCGGATCTCGTCGAGCGACCAGAAAGCGAACATCTCCGCATCCAGCTCTTGTCCGGACCCGTTCACCGCGGCCAGGTAGGCACGAAAGTCATCTTCGAACCGGTACCCGATCAGGGCCTCTGCAGCGCTGATGGCGAAGGGCGACGCGCCGGGCTGCAAGGGCATGGACGCCGCTTCCCATTGCAGGATCAGCGTCAGTAGCTTTTGTGCGAATTCCGGGTGTGCCATGTTGCTGGTTCAAGATACAGGATCGTGCACTGCGCTCTCTTATCCGATTTACGCGTACCTCATCAGACGTCCTCTCTCAATAATGGTCACCCGGCAGTATCGTGAGGTGTGAATAGGGGTCTCTCCGACAGTAATGAATGTACTTCTGACGCCTCACGCCTCACGATGGAAAGCGGAGGAATCAAGTTGGAGACGGCTTCGCACCCCACTCACCGCTTCCTCGTCCACGCAATGAAATCGGTGCTGGGCACCGTCGTCACCCCTACCTGGCGCAGCAGGGTCACCAGCTGGCCGCGGTGATACGTGCCGTGGTTGATGAGGTGTTGCAGCACGTAGGCCACCATCGATTTCTGCGACTGCCCCCTCAGGTCGCGGTAAATGAATTCGTGCATCAGCTGGTGGGCATTGGCTTTCTGCACCCATTGCAGCCATTGCTGGTCAACCGACTGGAGGGCATCGGCGAGGCTGTCGAAATCGCCTTCAAACGTTTCGCTCGGCCGAACGATGCGCTCCTGGAGCTGCAGGCGCTGCCACCAGATGCTTTCGGCGTCGAGCAGGTGCAGCACGGTACGGCGCAGCGACGGGAAGGACGAAGGCAGTTCCCGGTCGAGCAACTCCGCCGGGAGCGGCCGCAAGACGTCGAGAAGCAGGCCGTTGGCCCAGGCATTGAAGCCTGCGTAAGAAAGGAGCAGTTCTTTCATCGTGGATCGGTTGTGATTGGCGCCACGAATTAACAAAAGTTCCGGCCGACCGGCCCTGAAAATCCATTAGATCCGTTCGCGCGCCACACAGGAAATGGAGATACTTTTGCGTCCATACCTACAGGAACCCGACTATGGAGATCAAGATCCGCAAGGCAGTGCGGGACGACTGCCCCCGCATACTGGAACTGGTACAAGAGCTCGCCACCTATGAGCGCGCACCGCAGGAGGTGACGGTGACGCTGGAGCACTTCGAGCAAAGCGGCTTCGGCTACAAGCCGGTCTGGTGGGCCTTCGTGGCGGAGGTCGACGGGCGGGTGGAAGGCTTCGCGCTCTTCTACATCCGCTTCTCCACCTGGAAGGGGCAGCGCATGTACCTGGAAGACTTCTACGTAAACGACCAGCTGCGGGGCAAGGGCCTCGGTAAACTGCTTTTCGACCAGCTGATCCGCGAGGCACGCCGCCGGCGCCTCAACGGCATCCAGTGGCAGGTGCTCGAATGGAACGAGCCGGCCATCAACTTCTACAAGAAATACGGGGCCGCTTTCGACGGCGAATGGTACAACTGCGCGATACCGGTGTAGCGCAGGTCTATTTGTCTATTGGTAAAGTTACCGGCCAGAGCCTTCCTTCAAGGCTGAAACAGCCCGTCGGCAGGCGACAATTGCGATTACTGCACGGGTAGCCAGGCACGATGACAACCCGGACACTGACAATAAAAGAGGCCTTCCCTGCGGAAGGCCTCTTTGCTTTCTGGATGTGTGTGTGTGTGTGTGTATTTGGCGGCCGGATGCATTAGGCGTTCCCAGCCCTCCCTGGGAGGAGTCGGGGGTGGCCCTATCGCTTAACAAACTTTGTTTGCCCAACGAGTACGCCCTCGGAGGAGAACACCTGGAGGTGGTACACACCTGCGGGCAGTCCCGATACGGAAAGCGTGGCGCTGTTGCGCAGCAGCTGCTGCTGCAGCACGGGACGTCCGCTGGCATCCAGCACGCGGAGCTGGCCGCGTGTCATGCCTTCGCTGATATTCAGCTGGAGTACCTGGCCGGCCGGGTTCGGGTATGCCTGCACCTTCACCGTTCCGGTGGCGCTCACTACAGAGCCGTCGTTGCGGGTGGCGGTGCCGAGCGCAACCTTCAACGTATAGCAGGTCGCGCTGTTGGCGCCGTTGTAGCCATATACCTGCGCATAGTAGGTGCCGGCGGCAGCAGTATAGCTGATCGTTTCGCCGGTAGTGCCTCCGTTCTGGGAGATCCCTACCTGTGTGCCCGCGCTGTTAAGCAGCTTCAGGTCGTAGTCGCCCGGCAGCGTGCCCAGCGTAAGCGTGATGGAGCCGCCTGTGGTGATCACGAACTTATAGTAGTCTACGTCCGTAGAACTACCGATCGTGCCCTTGATGTCGGTATTGAAGGGGATCTGCGCCGCGCCCGAGGTAGAGCCGTTCGTGCTGTTGTCGTAGGTGCCAGGGCAGGTAGTTGCCACCGCCGTAGCACCGATATTGAGGCTGTAGCAGGTAGCGCTGTTGGCACCGTTATAACCGAACACCTTTACGTAGTAAGTTCCGGCGGCGTTATTGGTGCGGGAGATCGATTCGCTGGTGGTACCCCCGTTCTCGGAGATCGCGAGCTGCGTACCTGCGGAGTTGTAGAGCACGAGGTCGTAGTCGCCGGCGAGGCCGCTCAGGCTGATGTTGAAGTTCGAAGTCGCCGCGAGCGTCACCTTGAACCAGTCCTGGTCGGTAGTGGTGGTAATAGCGGCGGAGAGCGGGGTGCTCGTGGGCACTGCCGCGGCAGCGGAAAGGCTTTCATTGGGCTCGTAGTTGGAACCGCAGCCCGAGGTAGCAGCCGTGGTGGTAAAGGACGAAGCCGTATAACTACTGCTGGAGGAAGAGCAATTCGTACGTACCTGCCAGTTGTAGGTAGTGGAGGCGCTCAGTCCCGTCAGGCTCACCGAGGTGCTGGTGGCTGCGCTGGCGGCCGTCGTCCATGTAGTGGCGGCGCTCGTTTTATACTGCACGGTGTAGGAAGCGGCACCGCTTACGGCTGCCCAGCTCACGGTAGCACTGCTGGCGCTAACGGAAGAAGAAGCAAGTCCGGAAGGTGCGGCACAGGTGCTCGTGCTCGGAGCCTGGCAACCCAGCGAAGAAGCGAGCGAGGCACGGGCGCCACCGCTCTGGAGCACGCCGTACATGCGGGTCTTCTGGCCGTTGGTGAACATATACATACAGGCGTCGTCGGTGTAGTCCATGTAGTTCATGTACATCACGCCGTTGCCGCTGGTGCAGGCATCCACTTTCGGGAAGGAAGGGCAGCCGTAGTTCTGACCGGCCTGCAGCGGAGTGTCGCCTACGAGGTCGTCCTGCGAGCAGGCGCTCTCGTCGCCCCAGATATGGCGCAGGTTAAGCCAGTGGCCCACTTCATGCGTACCCGTGCGGCCCTTGTTGAAGGGCGCCGCCGCGGTGCCGGTAGTACCGAAGTATTTGTAGCCGATCACGACGCCGTCGGTTGCCGCAGCGCCGCCGGGAAACTGTGCGTAACCCAGGATACCGCTTTGGCCACCCGATTTGATATCCGGAACGATCCAGAGGTTGAGGTAACTGTTGCGGTCCCAGGCAGCGGAGCCGCCGGTGCTGTTGGACTTCGCGTCGTCCAGGTCTGCGTCGAAGGAGGTCTTGGTAGTTTGCTTGCGGATAATGCCGGTGGTGGCGGCACCGGTAGGGGTACGCTGGGCCATGCAGAAAGAGATCTTGCAATCGGCCACCGCGCTCCGGAAGGCGGCCGGCACCAGGCTCGTGTCCGCGTTATTGAGCTGGAAGTCGCGGTTCAGCACGTCGATCTGCGATTGGATCTGTGCGTCGGAGATGTTCTGTGCCGAGGTATTCCAGAGTACGTGCACCACCACCGGGATGGTGTAGACCGGCGTCCCGCGAAGCGTGCTGTGGCTGACGTTGCCGGCCTTGGCCTGGGTGAAGCGCTCGATCGACTCGAGGTTGTTCTGCATTTGCGGGTCGCGTGCGACCTGTTGCTGCAGGTGTTCGTGGGAAGCGCACTTTCGTTGGGCATGTGCGCCGATGCCCAGGGCGAGGAAGCCCAGGAGGAGTAACTGTTTTTTCATGTGTGTGTGTGTGTAAGGGTTTAGCCTTCCAATATATTAAATCCCGCTGATGCGACGTTCAGCGATCGTACTTGTACGCGCAAAAAAGAGTAAAACCGCTTATCCTCGTTTAAGTTTCCTTCCGAATCGTTAATCAGCGTTGCAACATCCGATCGAAACCAGCCACGATCCGCCCTGCGCGCGGGTTCAGGGGCACGGGGCCACTATCCAACTCCAAAGCGGATCGCCTCCGGCAAAGACGCGTCAGGACACCCGTATTAATACGGTGACCCGAATACGGCCGGCTTGCACGAGCGGTTCACGAACGGACATAAAAAAACAGGCTGCGCCGGGCAGCCTGTTTTTTTATTCGGGAGGAGCGATCAGCCGACCGACTCGGCAGTTGCTTCCTTATGGATCTTTCCGATAAGCCCCTGCAGCACCTTGCCCGGGCCGCATTCGGTGAACCGCGATGCGCCGTCGGTTACCATGGCCTGCACGCATTGCGTCCAGCGCACGGCGCCCGTAAGCTGGTCGATGAGGTTTTGCTTGATCTCTTCTTTGTTGATGATGCCTTTTGCCGCCACATTCTGGTACACCGGGCAGGAGGGCGTGTTGAAGTACGTGTTTTCGATGGCCTTTGCGAGCTCAGTGCGGGCGGGAGCCATCAGCGGAGAGTGAAAAGCCCCTCCTACCGGCAGCACGAGCGCGCGCTTCGCTCCGGCCGCCTTGAGTGCCGCGCAGGCGAGCTCCACGCCCTGGATGCTGCCCGAGATCACGAGCTGGCCCGGACAGTTATAGTTGGCGGGCACTACGACCTCGCCGCTCTCCTGCTGCACCTGGGCGCACACGGCTTCTACCTGCTCGTCGGCAAGGCCCAGCACGGCGGCCATGGTGGAGGGTTGCACGTCGCAGGCTTTCTGCATGGCACCGGCGCGGAGGCTGACCAGGCGGAGTCCGTCCTCAAAGGAAAGGGTGCCGTTGGCCACGAGGGCCGAGAACTCACCCAGCGAATGGCCGGCCACCATATCGGGACGGGCGCCGTCGATGGAGCGGAACGCGATCACCGAATGCAGGAAGATCGCCGGCTGCGTAATATTGGTCTGGCGAAGGTCCTCCTCGGAGCCTTCGAACATCACGTCGGAGATACGGAAGCCCAGGAGCTCATTGGCCTGCTCGAACAATTTCTTGGCAAAGGCATTTCCCTCGTAATGGGACTTGCCCATTCCCGTAAACTGCGCTCCCTGGCCGGGGAAAACAAAAGCATGCTTCATGCGGAGGTGGTTTAGTAGTTTATTCGTTTACTGGTTTATTTGCGGGTCGTTTACTGTGCAACCTCCATCTAGCCACTTACCAGCAGAACAGGATTGAACAGGTGGGCAAAGGTAAGTCACTTGCTATTGTTCAATACCCCGCTCTGAAGGTTCTTGCGCAGCCGCTTGATATACCCATTGAGCCGGGCATGGAGTGTAGACAGATTTTTCAGCAACCTTTCGGATTCACCGGTATCGATCAGTTGCCTGAAGGCACATTTACGCAGCCAGTCTTTACATTCCATGATGGAGCCCCGGGCATAATAACAGAACTTAATATTGTCACGAACATAATACCGTCCATATCCTTCTGCGATATTCGCGGATATGGAATCGGCCGCCGCTGTAAGCTGAGCGCCCGGGTGTTCGCGCAACGAGGTGTCCCATGATGACACGAGCGCCCATACATCACTACTGAACTTCAATGCCAGTTCATAAACTTCCAGTTCTTCAAGTCGGTACATAAAAAAGCGATTGGATAAATCTACCCAACCGCTACTCCCGAACCCGGTGAAAAACACCGCGGAAAAATGAGAAATTTCACAAGTCCCGGTGCACAAAGGACCTGTCTAAACGAGCCACGAATAAACCAGTAAACGGATAAACCAATAGACCCCCTTACGACAACTTCGCCCCAATCAGCCGGAGAAACTCATTGCGCGTCACATGGTTGTCGAGGAACTCGCCGTCGAAGGCGGAGGTGCTGGTGACGGAGTTTTGCTTCTGCACGCCGCGCATCATCATGCACAGGTGCTTGGCTTCGATCACTACGGCCACGCCGAGCGGGTTGAGGCTTTCGCGGATGGCGCCGAGGATCTGGGTGGTGAGGCGCTCCTGTACCTGCAGGCGGCGCGCATACACGTCCACGACGCGCGCGAGCTTGCTGAGGCCGGTGATGTAGCCGTTGGGAATATAGGCGATATGGGCCTTGCCGTAGAAGGGATGCAGGTGGTGCTCGCACATCGAATACAGCTCGATGTCCTTTACGATCACCATTTCGCTCACGTCTTCGCGGAAGCGCGCCGAATTGAGGATGGCCACGGCGTCCTGGCTGTAGCCCTGCGTGTTGTACTGCATGGCCTTGGCGGCGCGCTCCGGCGTCTTCACGAGTCCTTCGCGCTCCACGTCTTCTCCGGCAAGCTGGATGATGTTGCGGTAGGCTGCCATCATGCCATCGGTCACATCCTGGTCGTAATATTCTTTCTTATGATAAGCCATATCGGGTTGTATAAATACGTAAATCGATCTCAGATCCGAGATCTCAGTTCTGAGATCTAAAGATCACCCCACGGGATACTCCACGTAGTTGCGGGGCGTTTCGTAAAGGCGCAGCTGCAGGTCGAGGGCGGCATCGATCCGCGGACGCAGCAGGCGGTAGATCACGATGGCGATGTTCTCGGCCGTCGGGTTGAGCGTCCGGAACTCGGTGGTGTCGAGGTTCAGGTTGCGGTGATCGAAGCGGGCATGCACCTCTTCCTGGATGATGTCGGAGAGCACTTTCATGTCCATCACGAATCCCGTGCGCGGATCCACTTCGCCGGTAACGCGTACCTCCAGCTCGTAGTTGTGCCCGTGGTAATGCGGAAGGCTGCACTTGCCGAACACCTGTGTGTTCACAGCATCGGTCCAGTCCGGGTTGAACAGGCGATGTGCCGCATTGAAATGCTCGCGGCGGAAGACGGAAACTTTTTCTCCCATGGGTTGTGTCTTGCTTCTAAGTTCCTCCTTTTCGGTCAATATCGACCCGGGAGCGGCCCTACAGGCACATAAAACGTATGAATACCGGAATGGTTGTGCTTGGATAGAGATCAGCACTCGTCGCCGAAATACTCGACGTAGATGCGCGGCGTTTCATAGAGCTTGATGCAGTGCAACACGACGCCTTCGGGCAGGTGGGGCTCCAGTTGCTTCCAGATGCCGATGGCCAGGTTCTCCGTTGAGCAGAACTGCCCTTCCAGGAAGTCGACGTCCAGGTTGAGGTTGCGGTGGTCGAGCTTGTCGGTCACGTGCTCCTTGATGAGGCCGCTGAGTCGCTTTACATCCATCACGAAGCCGGTGTCGGGATTGGGGCGCCCCTTCACCGTTACGTAGAGCTCATAGTTATGCCCGTGCCAGTTCGTGTTGGCACATTTCCCGAACACTTCGTCGTTCTTTTCGGCCGTCCAGGAAGGATTGTACAACTTGTGCGCTGCATTAAAATGCTCCACACGCGTGAGATAGACCATCGATGCGAAAAATTTTCGCAAAGATAGACTAGTGTATTGGTCTATTGGTCTATTTGTACGGGCCGCTTCCGGCGCCGACATCTGCTCACGGGTCGGCCCGCTCCCACCCCTGTTTTCCGGCGCAAAAACCCAGATCACAGATCCGCGATCTGAGATCGGCGATCATGGATCTGGGATCCCCCGCTACTTTTGCCCTATGCCCCGACTCCTGCTTTGTGCCGCCACCCCTTTCGAGATCGCGCCGGTAGCCGATGCCCTGCCCCGCTTCGGCGGCGACGTGGAGGTACTGATCACGGGAGTGGGCCTGATGGAAACAGCGTTTTCCCTGGCTGCACGGCTGGGCGGCAACCCGCCGGCACTCCTGCTCCAAGCCGGCCTCGCCGGATGCTTTGACCCGGGCCGGGAGCTGGGCCACACCTGCCTGGTCAGCCACGACTGCATCGGCGACCAGGGCGTTTGGGAGGCCGGCAGCTTCCGCAGCACGTTTGCATTACGCTTCAGTGATCCCTCCCGCGCTCCGTGGGCCGACGGGTGGCTGGCAAACGAAAGCGAAGTCCTCCGGAAGCTGAAGCTGCCCCTGGTAAAGGCGGTCTCCGTCAACCAGGTCACCACGGCGCCGGAGCAGGCACGGTATTATTATAAGGAGCTCGGTGCCGATGCGGAAAGTATGGAAGGCGCCGCCTTTCACTACGCGGCCCTCCGGAGCGGCCTGCCTTTTGTGCAGCTGCGCGCGTTCTCCAACTACGTGGGCGAGCGCGACAAGACCCGCTGGAAGCTCCGCGAAAGCATCAGCCACCTGAACGAAACCTTATTGGACCTCATCCCAAACCTGCTCTCATGAAACTGACCCTTGGCTTCTCCCCCTGCCCGAACGACACCTTCATCTTCGACGCGCTCGTCAACGGCGGCATTGCCTGCGGCGACCTGCAGTTCGAGCCGGTACTCGAGGATGTACAAACCCTAAACGAGTGGGCCGAAAGCGGGAAACTTGACATCACGAAGCTGAGCTTCCCCGCACTTTTCCGCAACAGCGGCGAATACCGCCTGCTCACTACCGGCGCCGCGCTGGGCAAGGGCGTAGGCCCGCTGCTCATCGCCAAAAGCCTGGTAGACCTGCCGAGCGTGGAGCATTGCCGCGTGGCCATCCCGGGCGAGCAGACCACCGCCAACTTCCTCCTCCACCACGCCTTCCCGAAGGTGGGTGAGCGCGTGCCGATGCTGTTCTCCGAGATCGAGGATGCGGTATTGAGCGGCCGGGTGGACCTCGGCGTCATCATCCATGAAAACCGCTTTACCTACCAGCAACGCGGCCTGCACAAGGTCGCCGACCTCGGCGAAGTATGGGAGCTGCACAATGGGGCGGCCATCCCGCTGGGCTGCATCGCCATCCGCCGCTCACTTGGAGAGGAGGTCGCAAAACAGGTGGAGGCGGCCATCCGCCAGAGCCAGATCGAGTCGTTCCAGCACTACCCCGCCATCAGCCCCTACGTGCGCCAGCATGCGCAGGCCATGGACGAAAGCGTCATGCGCCAGCACATCGAGCTGTATGTAAACGAGTTTACGATGGACCTCGGCGAGGAGGGGAAAAAGGCTATCGACACTTTTGCGCGCATTTATACGGAGAATCTGGGCGCGCCCGCACCGCGCCTATGGGAATAAGGCCAACTGCTCCCTGGCAAGCGCTTTCTTGTAGACGGCCACGCAACGCGCCACTGCCTTTTTATGATCGACGATCGGGTTGGGGTAAGCCGACGTGCCCCACTCCGGCACCCACTGGCGCACATAGGCTCCGTCGGGGTCGAAGCGCGCCGCCTGCAGCTGCGGATTGAAGACGCGGAAATAGGGCGCAGCATCGCAGCCGCAGCCCGCCACCCATTGCCAGTTGCCGTTGTTGGAGGAGAGGTCGAAGTCGAGCAGCAGGCGGGCAAAGTGCGCTTCGCCGCGCCGCCAGTCGATGAGCAGGTGTTTCACCAGAAAGGAGGCCGTCACCATACGCACCCGGTTGTGCATGAAGCCGGTGGCCTGCAGCTCCCGCATCCCGGCATCCACCAACGGGTAGCCCGTGGTGCCGGCGCACCAGCGCCCGAATGCTTCCTCGTCCTGCCGCCAGTCAATCGCATCATACTCCTTCCGGAACGATTCCGACACGAGCCGCGGCTCCTGTGCCAGCAGCTGCATGAAGAACTCGCGCCACGCGAGCTCCTTGAGGAAGGTCTCGCTCGTGTCCAGCGCCTGGCGGGCCAGGGCGCGGATGCTGACCGTGCCGAAGCGCAGGTGCACGCCGAGGCGGGTGGTGCCGGCAATGGCGGGCAGGTTACGGGTGTCGTGGTAGGAGCGCAGCAGGGTTTCCGCGGGGAGGCACGGCGATACGGCATGCACCGGATTCTTTCGGAAGCCCAGCTGCGCAAGCGAGGGCCAGGTGCCAACCGGCTCGCGGTGAAAGGCGCCGGCCAGCTGCTCCGAAGGATGCGGTTTCAGGCAGGCATCGGTGAGCAGGGCCTGCCAGCGGCGGTAAAACGGCGTGTACACCTGATAATAGCCGCCTCCCTCCTTTTGTACGGCACCCGGCGCCTGCAGCACCTGGTCCTGGAAAGAAAGAAAGGCGATGCCCTGCCGCCCGAGCTCCGCGGCTACGGCTGCGTCGCGCTGCCGGGCATAGGGCTCGTAGTCTTCGTTGGTATACACCGCCGCCACGTGGTAGCGGCCGCAGAGGGTGGCAAAGGCCTTCAGCGGCTCGTCGTGCAGCACCTGCAGGGTCGTCCCGGCGGCTACCAACTGCTCCTGCAGCGCCTCCAGGGCTGAATAGATGAAGGAAACGCGCCGGTCGTCGGCATCGAGGCTGGACAGGATCTTAGGGTCGAATATAAAAACGGGCACTATGGGAAGGCCGCTGCGCAGGGCGGCACAAAGGCCGGCATTGTCGTGCAGGCGGAGGTCGCGACGAAACCAGAAAAGGGCAACGGGTACCATGGACGGGGAAACAGCCGGGCCGTCAAAAAGTTCAGAGCCGGAGGCCGGCATACAGCTCCTTCGATCGGCGGGAGCTATAGGTGCGGTTGCGGAAGCGCTCCACCCAGCGGATGCCTTTGACGGCATTGGTCAGGAAGAGCTCGTCGGCTGCAAGCAGGTCCTCCATGGTCAGGGTCGTTTCGAGCACGGGCGTACCGGCGGCGGCCAGCTGCTCGATCAGGTAGCGGCGGAGCACGCCGTCGATGCAACCCTCCGAAAGCGCCGGCGTGGCGATCTCGTTGCCCCGCACGATAAACAGGTTCATCCGGCCCGTTTCGCACACATTGCCCCAGGCGTTGAGCACGAGGCATTCGTCGAGCCCCTGCTCGCCGGCACGGCGCGAAGCCAGCAGGTAGGGCAGGTAGCTGGTCAGCTTCAGTGCCGAAAAGGCGTCGGCGGCTTTCCGGGCATCGGGATATACTTCTACCTGGAAGCCCCGCTCGTTCCAGACGGCATCGGCTGGCTCCAGCGGGCGGGCCTCACCCACGATCTCGGCCCGGTCGCCGGCCCGGTACACCGTCAGGCGGATGCGTGCGGCGGTCGTACAGCGGTTGCGCTCCACCAGTTCCTGCAGCTCTTCGTACAACGATTCGGGGGCCCAGCCATTCTGCCAGCCGAGCCGCTCCATGCCGCTGCGGAGCCGCTCCATATGACGGTCCCAGAACGGGATCCCGGAAGGCCCAAGGCGCATGGTTTCAAAAAGTCCTTCGCCAAAGCAAAAAGCCGGGTTGCTGACCGGGAGCATCGCCGCCTCCGCGGGGTGAAAAGTGCCGTTGTGGTAGATATACGCCATCCTTGGTCTAAAGCTAAAATGATTCTCCTTGTTCCATAAAATATTCTGCCAGCCTGCACGAAAAATGCCGGAAGTTATCCTCCGGCATTAATTATACGTAAGGGGAATAGCCATCCGGGTTCGTTCGGAACGGACGGCTCATTATCCCTCAATCGCTATTCAGTATTCGAAATTCACTATTCGCTATTTCTATGCTTGTTGCACGATGCCTGCTTTTACCGCGTACATCACGAGCCCGGCCATCGATTTCGCCCCGGTCTTTACCTTGAGCTTATCGCGGATGGCCTCTACCGTGCGCGGGGAGATCTCGACCATCTCGGCGATCTCGCGGGTGCTTTTTTCCTCGCACATCAGCTTCAGGATGGTCTTCTCCTTGTCGCTCAGCTGCGCGTCGAGGTCCATATCCCGGGCTTCGGGCTTCATCCGGAGGCGGCTCAGCAGTGCCTTATTGGTGAGGTCGTTGAAATAAAACTCGTCGTTGAAGCAGGTCTTCACCGCTTGGTAGATCGTTTCGGAATCCGACTCCTTGGTGAGGTACGAGTTGGCGCCGAGCTCCATCATACGCGATATCATCGAGTGATCGTTGTGCATCGACAGCATGATGACCTTCACGTCGGGATAAAGCTTCTTGATCTCGGGGAGTGTGCTGAGGCCGTCCATGATCGGCATCTGGATATCGAGCAGCACCACGTCGGGGCGGATATGCCGGAGGAGGTTGAGCAGTTGCATGCCGTTCTCCGCCTCGGCTACCATCTGGATGTCTTTATAGGTCGACAGGGAAGTGCGCACGCCGGTCCGGAAGAGGTGGTGATCGTCGGCGATCGCCACTTTGATGGGTGCAGAAGGATTTTTCATATAAGGATTGGTATAGTAGTAAAATAACTGATACAAAGCTACCTCTTTGCCCGGTACGCGCAACGGTGCAACTACGCTTTTTGCTATCGTAAAACTACGAAGCCCCTGCCGGAGGGGCAATAGGAGCTTTCCCCTACATTTTCGTGGCGAAGAGGTAGGCACGGCCGTCGCCGAGCTGGAAAGGCCGCTTGCGCGGCGTACTGAAAACGGGTCCGAGCCGAAGGCCCGCCCCGGCCATCATCGCCTCCAGCTCCCGGATCGTAAAGATGTAATCCACGGCCTGCAGTGTCTCTACCTCGTTTGCGCGATTGATCAGGATGTGCTCGGATTCGATGCGGGCGGGCCCCAGCAAAAAACGGTTGGCGATCAGGTAGCGGAATTCGGGCAGCTCATGCCACTCCCGCTCCTTGAAATGCTTGTAGGCGATCTCGGCGATCATCCAGGTATTGATCAGGAGCTGCCCGCCGGGCACGAGCGCGTCGGCGAAGCGGCGCAGCAGGGTGCGGCTGTCGGATTCGTTGAAGAACGCAAAGGAGTTGCCCATGCAGATAAGGGCATCGTAGGAGCCGGCCGGTGCCCATTCCAGGATGGGTGCGCAGATCGCTGCCACGGGCAGCGAAGCTTCGTCGGCGATACGTTGCAGCTCCTCGATGTAGGGTTCGGAGTTATCGACCGCGGTAACGGAGCAGCCGCGGCGCGCCAACTCGAGGGCGTGTCGTCCGTAGCCGCACATCAGGTCGGCAACACGCTTTCCGGGCCCGAGGGCGCACACTTCCATGATCAGGTCGGTCTCGGCCTCAGTGAGCCCGGGAGGTATTGTCTGGCGCCAGGCCTCGCGGTAGGAGCCGAAGAAAAAGTCGTCGTTAATGTTCTTCAAGAGAATGGCTTGTGGCTTACTCGAGGAGGCGGTTACGCATGGCGTACATCACGAGTCCCGCAATGGTTTTCGCGCCCACCTTTTCCTTCATCTTCTGGCGGATCGTTTCGATGGTGCGCGGGCTCAGGAATACTTCCTTGGAGATCTCCTCCGTGGTCATGTCCTGCGCGATGCACTTCAGGATCTTGAGCTCCTTTTCGGAGAACTGCACGCTGTTGGGGTAGAACTGCTTTACCTTTTTCTTGTATTGAAGCTTCAGCAGCACGGCCTTGTTCACCAGGTCGTTGAAGTAGAACTCGTCGTTCATGCAGGTGAGAATGGCCTCGTAGATCTCGTCGGGATCGGTGGTCTTGGTGAGGTAGGCGTTAGCGCCCATCTCCATCATCTTGGTGATCATCTCCTGGTCGTCGTACATCGTGAGCACGATGATCTTGACGTCCTCGAACTCTTTGCGGATGAGCCCGATGGCGTTGGCCCCGTCGATCTCCGGCATACGGATGTCCATCAAGAGCACGTCGGGCTGCTTGATCTTCATCTTGTGCATCAGGTCTTTGCCGTCTTCTGCTTCCCAGATGATCTTGATGTAATTTCTTCCGGACAGGGCCATCTTGATGCCGTCCCGGAAGATCTTATGATCATCTGCGATGGCAACCTTGATCTGTTGGTCGGCCGTCATAGCGGTAGTTGGTTTTTTCCTTGGTTTGAATTTTAGGATAAGAAGCGTTTCAAAGTTAACCGTTTTTCAGCGCATCCACCGTGTAAGAAACAGCAATTGTCGCACATAACAAACATTTGCTCAGCCGTTCACCACTTTGCATCGTAGATACACGAGGGCTTTTACGATCAGGTACAAAACAACCGGGAGGCAGGGTATGTTTTCGAAGACGCCGCATTTTTCCATGCGCCCGGGCAGGCCCTTACGCTGCACCTCAGGCAAGGGTTATCCGTGTACTTATCGGATGGTACGGCCGAGCCTTGCCGACCGGGTAGCATCGCCACCGCCGGCGTTGCCGATGCTTCTGCCAATGATCGCAGATCAGGTCGAAGCCGGCTTCTGCAGCAGGAGCACGTTGTTCAGGTAAAGGCGCTTGTTGCCCGGGTAGCGTTTGCTGAAGAAGAGCGCCGTTCCGTTGGCCATACGGTATACCCACTTCGAAAGAAACTGCTGCAGCTTCGGCCGGCGCTGGAAGCGCTTCTCGATTCCCTGCTGGAACCAGATGATCCAGAGCTGGGTCACGGCCTCAACATAGTTGCCGGTCTTTTCCAGATCCATCACCTCGAAGCCGTGTTGCTGGAACAGGCTTACCGCGGCAAACGAAGTATACCGTGCGTAGTCGTTCGGCTCCTCGTGCTCGGGCATCGCAAAGGGAAATGTGAGCAGCATGCGCCCTCCGGGTTTCAGCACCCGGTGCAGCTCGGGGATGATCTCGGCCGGGTTGAAGACGTGTTCGAGCACTTCACTGGAAAAGATGCTGTCGAACGATGCGTCGGGGAAAGGCAGGGTCCTGCCGTTATAGATAAAATCCACTTTCTCCTTGTTCCAGGTTTCGCCTTCGCCCTGGTAGTCGACGCCCACATATTCGTTTACGGTAAACAGGTGCTCGTAGGGCTTCACGCCGCAGCCGAAATCCAGGAGCCGGCCGCTCAGGCGGGGCGCAAATTTCCGGACCACTCCCAGGAGCCGGTTGCGGATCAGGAAATACGGGTATTTGCGCTTCGGATCGAAATGGTAGCGGATCTGTGGATCGGGATGCATAGGAAAACTCGGAGGGTAGGTGATGTCAGATGCGGTTACGGTATTTGCCCGGGCGGACTTTACGTTTTACTTTTTGCCAGAGGGTATACTTCGGCGGCAGCTGCGGCGGCTGCATAGGCAGGAAAAGCGCCTTGTTGCGCGCGAGGCGGGAGCGGTAGTCGTCGAATAATTCCTTGAGCAAGCTACCATCCCGGAGCAGGTATTCCCGCATATGCTGGGTGATATTGTACGGGTCGTGCTCGACAAGGCCGCTGTAGTGGACAAAGCGCAGTGGCCGACCCTTTGTCGTGATCCGGTTGCCGGAACGGGCTAATGGCCGCTCGAAGAAATTCCAGTAGGCCACGTTGTAGCCGGGATCTTTTTCGATGAATACGCCTTCGAAGTAGAGCGGCAGCAGGTTGAGCCAGATCTGGTCTACGAAGAGGCCGCGCGATAGCTCCACCACGCAGAGTTGGCGCATCCGGTCTTTCCACCACTGAAGGAACCGCTCCGTTTCCGGACTTCGCTTCATGCCGATGAAGCCCGCGTTGTAAATGCCGCAACGGTTCATGCCGATCTCGTGCTCCACCTCGCTGAGGGGCGTAGGCGCGGTGGTGTGGGGTGTGAGCAGGAAGTTATACTGTTGCAGGTGCGCAAAGGCGGGCTCGATGCTCTCGTACTGAAGCAGGTCGCTGTCCATGTAAATGAGGCGTTCAACGCCATAGTCCGCACTAAAGAGGAGGTCGGCGAAGAAGGGACGGTAGGCGCAACAGGCTTCGAAAAAGTTGTAGTCGGGTTTTATGGAGGCGCGTTCCGTTTCCGGGAGGTGGGAAGGGAAAAGCAAGTTGGCTTCCGGAAGAAGCGCGGTAGCGGCGGCGGTTGTGTGCGCGTCCAGTGGTTCTACGAGTACTACATAAAACCGGACGTCGGGATGGAGGGGGATAAAGGTTTCGGCGAACGTTTTTACCTTATAAAGGTGGGAAAGGGAGGTAGTGGTATAGATCGCCTTCATCGCGGCAAAACTAGTGATTAGCGGGCAAAGAGTGGGGAAGGCCTTCTGGGTCCTCCAGGTTATTAGAGGCTGTTTAGATTATTGTGGTTTCTGAGAATCCTGACATGGACGGCCGCCACCGGCCTTAGCACGCCCCCAAAGCTTCGGGGGGCGCAACGACGCGACGACGCGACGATGAAATGCAGGGAAGATTTTTCAGCCCATTGCTAGTTCGCTGCGCCGCCCCCCGAAGCTTCGGGGCGAGGCGTCGCCGGGCGAAATAGGCCACTGGCGGCCTGGCCAGCCCGTACACTAATTCAAACTGCCTCTTATTGTTTTACTGGCTCGTATCGTTCCTTAGGTGTCTCCAGCTTTTGTGTGTATTGTGATCTTGGGTTCTGTTGATGTGTGTATCGTACCGTTTGTGGGTGTCTGTAATGCAAAAAGCCTTGGGTCTCTTTCGAGCCAAGGCTTTTTGTTTTAATAAATATGGCAGCTACCTACTCTCCCGCATTGTGGTGCAGTACC